>JAVWJP010000004.1:0-52712 GCA_036638975.1 Hydrogenoanaerobacterium sp. | reverse complement strand
AGTATATAAAAGCGAAGGCAGCCTTTAGTTAGGTTGACTTCGCTTTTTTGCTGCTATTTATCTTGTGCATTTAGTTGTAAAAGATGATATGACAAAGAGATGGATTCGGTTTTCCTCATCTTGTGCATTTAGCTGTAAAAGATGATATGACAAAGAGGTGGATTCGGTTTTTCTCATCTTGTGCATTTAGCTGTAAAAGATGATGTGACAAAGAGATGGGTTTGGTTTTTCTTATCTTGTGCATTTAGTTGTAAAAGATGATGTGACAAAGAGATGGATTCGGTCCTCGCAGTACAAAGCCTGCCACAGGCAGCCTTTGTGTCGCGCTGCTATGCACCGCTCCACTGCTCTTCCTCATCTCACCCTCTCAGCCACAAAAGCAAATGCACCCAAAATTGGGTGCATTTGCTTTTGGTGGGAGAGGATGGATTCGGACCATCGAAGCGAAACGCAACAGATTTACAGTCTGCCCCCTTTGGCCACTCGGGAACTCTCCCATATTCGATTTTTAGTGAAAAAAATGGAGCTGGTAAAAGGACTCGAACCTTCGACCTGCTGATTACAAATCAGCTGCTCTACCAACTGAGCTACACCAGCATTTTTAATAATAAAACCGAATACGCATATTAAATTGTACGCGCTAAAAGTTATCCTGTTTTCAGCTAAGCTAAAGGTAGGGTAACTGGTCGAGGCGACAGGACTTGAACCTGCGGCATCTTGGTCCCAAACCAAGCACTCTACCAAACTGAGCTACGCCTCGTCGTTGCACCGAGGATTAGGCTGTACCTGTTTGCATCAAAAGGTTTTTGCCACTACACCCTGACTAAACTTGCGCAATTGACACAAACTACATAATTAACAGTGCAAGAGTTATTATAGTATACTTTAATGCAAATGTCAACTGATAATACAAAGATTTTTTTAAAAAAGATTGTGAATGGCTTTTTTTGCTTGACTTATACTGTCTGCACATTTAAAATAGAACAGTATGAAGTATTATTATGACGTCGCTTTGCGGCGGGACGGAGGCAGGCAATGCTTAAAAATTCGGAAAAAACGATGGATAAAATTGTTGCACTTTGCAAGGGCAGGGGCTATGTGTACGCGGGCTCGGAGATTTACGGGGGGCTTTCAAACACATGGGATTACGGGCCATTGGGAGTGGAATTTAAAAACAACGTTAAAAAGGCTTGGTGGAAGAAATTTGTGCAGGAAAACCCCTATAATGTCGGGTTGGACTGCGCTATCCTTATGAACCCGCAGGTGTGGGTTGCGTCCGGCCATGTTGGGGGTTTTTCAGACCCTTTGATGGACTGTAAGGACTGTAAAACACGCCACCGCGCGGACAAGCTTATAGAGGAGCAGACAGGCGTTTCGCCGGAGGGCTGGGATTTTGAGCGTATGCAGGCTTTTGTTGCTGAAAAAGCTGTAAAATGTCCCGATTGCGGAAGCAGAAACTTTACGGATATCCGCAACTTTAACCTTATGTTTAAAACCTTTCAGGGCATAACAGAGGACAGTAAAAACGAGATTTATCTGCGCCCCGAAACTGCTCAGGGTATATTTGTAAACTTTATGAATGTCCAGCGTACCACCCGCCGCAAGGTGCCGTTTGGTGTGGCACAGGTGGGTAAAAGCTTCCGCAACGAGATTACTCCGGGGAACTTTACCTTTCGCACACGCGAATTTGAGCAGATGGAGCTTGAGTTCTTCTGTAAGCCGGGCACGGATTTGGATTGGTTCTATTACTGGAAGGATACTTGCCACAAGTGGCTGCTTTCTCTTGGCATAAAGGACGAGAATATTCGCTTGCGCGACCACGAAAAAGAGGAGCTTTCTTTCTATTCAAAGGCAACTACAGATATCGAGTTTGTTTTCCCCTTTGGCTGGGGTGAGCTGTGGGGTATAGCGGACAGAACAGACTATGACTTGACGCAGCACCAAAAATGCTCTGGCAAGAGCATGGAGTATTTTGACAGCGAAACTAACGAAAAGTATGTGCCGTATGTTGTAGAGCCGTCGCTTGGCGCTGACAGAGTAGTGCTTGCATTTTTGTGCGAGGCATATGACGAAGAAACCGTTGACGAAAAGGATACCCGCATAGTAATGCACCTGCACCCCGCGCTTGCACCGTACAAGGCGTGCATTCTTCCGCTTTCTAAAAAGCTTAACGAGAACGCTACAAAAATATTTACCGAGCTTTCTAAAAAATATATGCTCGATTACGACGATTCGGGCTCTATAGGTAAACGCTACCGCCGGCAGGACGAAATAGGCACTCCTTTTTGCATCACCTACGATTTTGAATCGGAAGCAGATGGCTGTGTTACTGTGCGCGACCGCGACACCATGGAGCAGCAGCGCCTTCCTATAGCCGAGCTTGCGGCATTTATAGAAAGCAAGCTGGAGTTTTAAACTAAAACAATAAAACTAAGCCGTGTGTTACACACAATATAAGAATATTATATTTGTGTTGGTTTATTGTCGGTTTTTTAGTGTGGCTTATACGAAAGGAAAAAGAATGGAGCAAAAAACAAAGTTTATTGTTACGGGCATGACGTGCTCGGCGTGCTCGGCACACGTTGAAAAGGCTGTGGCGAAGCTTGCGGGGGTAGACGGCGTGGCGGTGAACCTGCTTGCAAACAGCATGAATGTAAGCTATGACGACAAAGCGCTTACGCCGCAGCAGATTACATCGGCTGTGCAGGCGGCGGGCTATGGTGCAGAGCCGTACGGTGCAAAAGCGGCTGAAAGCTCTACACAGACGGCAGGGGCGCCTAAGGCGGTGCGTGACGAGCTTAAAAGCATGAAGCTGCGGCTGATAGTGTCGGTTGTTTTTATGCTTCCGTTGTTTTACCTCTCTATGGGGCATATGGCAGGCTGGCCTTTGCCTGAGGTCTTTTTGGGCAGTGAGAATGCGCTTGTGTTTGCGTTTACACAGTTTATTTTGTGTTTGCCCATTATTTTTGCCAACCAAAAATACTTTCGCGTCGGCTTTAAAGCACTGTGGCATCGCGCGCCAAATATGGATTCACTTATAGCAATAGGCTCTGCCGCCGCTATTATATATGGAATATATGCAATATATAAAATAGGCTGGGGGCTGGGGCACGGCGACGCACATATGGTGCACAGCTTTATGATGGACCTTTATTTTGAAACCTCAGCTATGATATTAACGCTTATCACTGTCGGGAAGTACCTAGAGGCGCGCTCTAAGGGCAAAACCTCAGAGGCTATAACGAAGCTTGTAAATTTAGCACCAAAGACGGCTGTTGTTTTGCGTGACGGCATAGAAACCGAGGTACCTGTCGGAGATGTTTTAGTCGGTGACCTTGTTGTGGTAAAGCAGGGGCAGAGCATACCTGTCGATGGCGTTATCATCGAGGGCAGTGCCGCTGTTGACGAAGCGGCGATTACCGGTGAAAGTATGCCTGTGGAAAAACATATTGGTGACAGGGTTACGGGTGCTACCATAACAAAAACAGGATATTTTACCCTAAGAGCCACAAAGGTTGGCGATGATACAGCCCTTGCACAGATTATAAAGCTGGTGGAGGAGGCGGGTGCTTCTAAAGCGCCTATTTCTAAGCTTGCCGACAAAGTAAGCGGTGTTTTTGTGCCTGTAGTAATGGGGATAGCCTTGCTTTCGGTGTTGATATGGCTTGTTTTAGGGGCGGGAAGCGAGTTTGCGATATCAATAGGTATAGCGGTGCTTGTGATTTCGTGCCCCTGTGCGTTGGGGCTTGCAACTCCCACAGCTATTATGGTGGGCACAGGCAAGGGTGCAGAAAACGGTATCCTTATAAAATCTGCCGAGGCGCTTGAAACCGCGCACAGCATAGACACTGTGGTGCTTGACAAGACGGGCACGGTTACCGAGGGCAAGCCGCGCGTGACAGATATAATTACGGCACAGGGTGTAAGCAAAGCCGAGGTTTTGGCAGCTGCCGCAGCGCTTGAAAAACCGTCGGAGCACCCGCTTGCACTTGCTGTAATTGATGCGGCACGCGAAGCAGGGCAAGAGCCAAATGCCGCCCAAGACTTTACTGCAATAGAGGGCAGAGGGCTGCGCGGAGTAATTGACGGTGCAACTTATTTTGCGGGGAATAAAACCTTTATGCTTGAGCAAAACGTTGCTACGGGTACGCTTGAGGGCGAAGCGGACAGGCTTGCGGAGGACGGCAAAACGCCGCTGTATTTTGCAAACGGCACTAAGCTTTTGGGGCTTTTGGCTGTCGCAGACGTAATAAAAGCGGGCAGCCGTGCTGCTGTGCGAGAGCTTACCGCAATGGGCATAAATGTTGTGATGATAACAGGTGACAACAAAAAAACCGCCTCCGCAATGCAGCGGCAGGCGGGTATCGCACAGGTTATAGCAGAGGTTTTGCCGCAGGACAAGGAGCGCGAGGTGCGCCGTCTGCAAAGCGAGGGCAAAAAGGTTGCTATGGTCGGTGACGGAATAAATGACGCGCCGGCGCTTGCACGGGCAGATGTTGGGATAGCTATAGGTGCGGGCACAGACGTTGCAATAGAATCGGCAGACATAGTGCTTATGCACAGCGACCTTTTGGACGTTGTAAGCGCAATACAGCTTTCTAAGGCGGTTATAAAAAATATAAAGCAAAACCTTTTTTGGGCGCTTCTTTACAATTCTATAGGCATACCGCTTGCGGCGGGTGTTTTTTACAGCATTCTCGGTTGGAAGCTTAACCCCATGTTCGGCGCGGCGGCTATGAGCCTTTCGTCTGTTTGCGTGGTGACAAATGCGCTTAGGCTAAAGCTTTTCCGCCCTAAATTTACAGCGGAGGAGCAACCCCGCGAAGTAATAAAAAAAGAGGAGAATAAAACATTGACAAAGATATTAACGGTAGATGGTATGATGTGTGAGCACTGCAAAATGGCTGTGGAAAAGGCGCTTGTTGCAGTGCCGGGGGTAAGCGGCGCGGCTGTTAAGCTGGACGCTAAAATGGCTGTTGTGACAAGCAAAGAAGAAATAAGTGACGAAAAACTGAAAGCGGCTGTGACCGAGGCGGGCTACACGGTGCTGTCTATAGGCGAAAACTGACAAAAGCTACTAGCTTGTAATTTCGTTATAGCTGTTTTCAACTTGGCTTATGTCAAGCCCTTTTGGTACGGCAACCGGTATGTCTTTGTTTATATGGGTATAATAATAAAGGCTTGTGGCTAGTGGCTCGAACTTGCCTGTTTCATAGTTAAAGCTGTGCTCGGTTATTTTGATGGAATTAAACTGGAAATTGCGGTTAAGCTTTGCTTTAAAAGCATAGTAAATGGTTTTGTCGTGGCTTTGCACGGTGGCTTCGGCACTATAGCCGTTTACATCGTGGTAGATTACATCAAAAAGCACGTCATTGCCGGTAAAAAAAGTTTCTTTTATAGCAACAAAGTCTTGCTTTTGGACGTTTTCGTATTTGTTAAATTCATCTATATACCAGTCGTTTTTATATTTATAGTAATATGTGTCGCCGTCGTAATAATCATACGGGGGGTAGTCCCAAAGTACAAACGGGTGTCTTTGGCGGTAAAGCAGCTCGCGCTTTCCGGCATCATTTGTGTTAAATTTAATGACGGTGGCTTCGGACGTGCAAAATTCGTACAGAGAATGAAAGCTGTAGTGTATTTTGCGCAGATTTCCCGATTCTAAATTATCAATAAAATTGGTATATGCCTCTGAACCGGTAATTCCGCTGACAGGTACTCTCTGAGTGGGCGAAGTAGAGCTCTTACACGAGCAGAGGCAAAGCAGGAGTATTGCGGTTAAAAATATTTTGATAGCTTTTTTAGACAAGATATTGCCTCCTTTTATATGAACTACCGTAATTTTACACCAAATCGGCACAAAAGTACACAAAAACATAATAAACAAATACATTTTGTTTAGTCAAAACAAGATATTTTTAACATAGTGTAGCACAATGACGAAAAAAAGAATATAATTATATAAGTTATGAATAGAAAACGCAGAAGTCTGAATTGAGGAGTAATCGAATTTGATTAGAGAAGATTTACGCAACGTCGCTATTATAGCGCACGTTGACCACGGCAAGACCACACTGGTGGACGAAATGTTAAAGCAGGGCGGTGTGTTCCGCGATAACCAGGTAGTTGCCGACAGAGTGATGGATAACAACGACCTTGAGCGCGAGCGTGGCATAACCATTCTTGCAAAGAACACGGCGGCTCATTACAAGGGCGTAAAAATAAATATTATAGATACACCCGGACACGCCGACTTTGGCGGCGAGGTAGAACGTGTTTTAAAAATGGTAAACGGAGTTTTGCTTTTGGTTGATGCCTTTGAGGGACCAATGCCGCAGACACGTTTTGTGCTGCAAAAAGCGCTGGATTTGGGACACAGAATAATTATAGTTGTAAACAAGGTGGACAAGCCAGGTGCACGCGCTGCCGAGGTTTACGACGAAGTGCTGGAGCTGCTTTTGGAGCTTGATGCCACAGAGGAGCAGCTTGACAGCCCTGCCATATATTGCTCCGGCAGGACAGGCGCTGCTTCTACCGACCCAAACATGGACCCGGACGCGGAGGGTGCTGACCTAACACCGCTGTTCGATGCTATTTTGGAACATATTGCGCCGCCTGAGGGTGACCCCGAAAAGCCGCTGCAAATGCTTGTTTCGTCTATAGACTATAACGAATATGTCGGCAGAATAGCTATAGGGCGCCTAGAAAGCGGTTCTTTAAAGCAAAACCAAGAGGTTACTATCTGTGATTACCACAAGGAACGCCCTGTTTCTAAAAGTAAAATAACAAATATATATCAAATAGAGGGCTTAAAGCGAGTACCCTGTATAGAGGCATCTATAGGCGATATAGTTTGTTTTTCCGGCATAGAAAACATAACGATAGGTGACACCATATGTCAATCGGGCATAGTAGACCCGCTTCCGTTTGTTAAAATATCAGAGCCGACTGTAGAAATGACCTTCTCTGTAAACGACAGCCCGTTTGCGGGGCGCGAGGGCAAGTTTGTTACCTCACGCCAGCTGCGCGACCGCTTGTTCCGCGAGCTTTTAAAGGACGTTTCGCTTAGAGTAACCGAAACCGAAAATACAGACAGCTTTTATGTCTGCGGCAGAGGTGAGATGCACCTTTCAATTTTAATTGAAACAATGCGTCGCGAGGGCTACGAGTTCCAAGTAAGCAAGCCTAAGGTGCTGTACAGAGAAATAGAAGGTAAAATGAATGAGCCTATAGAAGAACTTGTAATAGATGTCCCCGAGGAATCGCTGGGCTCTGTTATGGAGAAAATGGGCAGCCGCAAGGGCGAGCTTACGCATATGCAGCAGGTGGGCAGCCGCTTTAAGGTAGAGTTTCTTATACCATCACGTGGGCTTTTTGGCTACCGCAGCGAGTTTATGACGGATACACGCGGCGAGGGTATTATGAGCGCGGTGTTTCACGATTATCAGCCCTACAAGGGTGACATACCAAGCCGTGCTTCCGGCTCTCTTATAGTGTTCGAGTCCGGCGAGTCTATAACATACGGCTTGTACAATGCGCAGGAACGCGGCGTGCTCTTTATAGGTGCGGGTGTGCCTGTGTACGAGGGCATGGTAATAGGCTCTAACCCTAAGGGCGACGATATGGCTGTAAACGTGTGCAAAAAGAAGCAAATGACAAACACTCGTTCTTCGGGCAACGACGATGCTTTAAAGCTTATTCCGCCGCGCCGCATGAGCCTTGAGGACAGTCTGGAGTTTATAGGCGACGATGAGCTGCTGGAGGTAACCCCCAGAAGCATTCGTTTGCGCAAAAAAATACTCGACAATAACCTTAGAATGAAAGCTACAAACAAAAAAGAAAAGTAATAAAAAACCGCTGATATTTCAAAAATTGATTATCGGCGGTTTATTTTTTGCAGGGTGCAGGGTTGTTGGTTACCCCTAAAATATAGTCGGTGCTCGTGTTATAAAAAGCGGCAAGTACAACGACAAATTTAGTTGGGATTTCTCGTCTGCCGGTTTCATAATTGCTATACACTCGTTGGTCTATTTTTAAAATGGCTGCAACTTCTTTTTGCATAAGCTCCTTGTCTTCGCGTAAATCTTTTAATCTTGGGTAATACATAAAGCTTCACCTCAAGTTAAATAATAAGATACTACCAAACAATAGTATTGACTATACTATTGTTTGGTAGTAAAATGTCACTGCGAGGTGATTTATATGCCTGATTATAAAAAAATGTATGCGGTGCTTTTTAATAAAATTACGGATACAATAGAAGAATTGCAAAAAATACAGTGCGAAACAGAAAAAATGTATATTGAAGATGCGAACAAAGAAGCAGTTTTTTTATGTGAGAATAAGGACTGCGATAAAAAAGAAAAGTAATAAAAAACCGCCGCCGCATTTTAAAGTGCAGCGGCGGTTTTATGCCGTTATAAGTATTATTCTGCTTTTGGTGCTTCAACCGCAGCTTCGGTTGTTGGCTCGGTTACTTCAATAACTTCTTCGCTTACGCAGGTGCAGCAGCCTTCGTTTTTGCTTACCGCATACGCTTTAAGTGCGGCAACAAGCGGCTTTGTTACTTTTGCAAGCAGTATTATTACAAAAATATACATGATGCACTGCGCAATTGCAACAAGGTAGGGGAAGAAGTTCATAAGATAGTAGAAAAAGTCGTTCATAGGTGTTCCTCCATTTTTTTAGTTCTACTTATCGTAGCATAAAAAATATGCTGTAATAAGCATCTGTATCTATTATAGCATATTGCGGGCTGTTTCAAAATGCCTTATGAAACAAGTTTTAATAAAATTCATAATTTTGCCATTTGTTAGAGAGGTTTTTTAATTACATCAAAAAATAATGATAAAACCGCGAAAAAAAAGCTTGCATTGGCGTAGGGTTTGTGATATTATAATTAAGCGTGACTGCACAGGCACGAGAAAAACGTGCCAGATATGCGTAGATGCGGGAGGTGGCCACCCTTGTGGTGGGGAATTTCCGCGGAGTATGTCCGATTTTAAACCGGGCGACCAAATACTGTATACAACGTAGCCAGTGGCATAAAGCCGCTGTTTAAGCCGCTGCGAGTCGTATTTATGACATTTTACCATGTCAGGTCCCGGGGGAGCTTTGCGCTTTATTACAAGGCGTGGGGTTCATCCGGTTTTTAAATGTCTTAACACGAAACACACGGCACGGTGTTCAGTTTTTTGTTCTTCGTCCCAAAAGCAAACGAAAAATAAGGAGGCGATGGCAGTGGCAGTCAAAGAAAAAATCAGAATCAGACTCAAAGGTTATGACCATCAATTGGTAGACGCATCGGCAGAAAAGATTGTAGAAACCGTTAAGCGCACAGGTGCCCGTGTTTCCGGTCCTATCCCCCTTCCTACCGAGAAAGAAATCATAACAGTATTGCGCGCGGTCCATAAGTACAAGGACAGCCGTGAGCAATTTGAGATGAGAACCCACAAAAGACTCATCGACATTTTAAGACCTTCCAACAAAACAGTGGAAGCGCTTCAAAGTCTTGAGCTTCCCGCCGGCGTAGAAATTGAAATAAAGCTTTAATGCAAGCGGCACAGCAATGTGAGGCAGCCACCGAACCGTACAAATTCATATTATAGTTTGTATAGGCGGGGTGCAAAAAAGCAGCTGTTCGTTTTTAGGCAGGCAGGGTCATGTTGGCGGGTGCCAACCAATAACCTAAGGAGGTATATGTATGCAAAAGTGCATTATGGGCAAAAAGATTGGTATGACACAACTTTTTGACGAAAAAGGCAAAATCATTCCGGTTACAGTAATCGAGGCGGGTCCGTGTGTCATTGTACAAAAGAAAACAACCGAGAACGACGGTTATGAGTCGCTTCAGGTTGGCTTCGGTGAGGTTTCGGAGAAACGAGTAAACAAACCAGACAAAGGACATTTCGCAAAATCCGACGTAGCCTGCAAAAAGCATCTCAGAGAGTTCCGACTTGACGATTGCTCTGTGCTTTCTGTTGGCGACATAATCAAAGCGGACGCATTCACAGCAGGCGACAAGGTCGATGTAAGCGGTACATCTAAAGGTAAGGGGTACGCCGGTACTATTAAACGTTACGGTCATCACTCGCTTAAAGATACCCACGGCACCGGTCCTGTCCACAGACACCAAGGTTCTTTGGGCGCCTGTTCCGACCCGTCACGCGTTATGAAGGGTAAAAAGCTCCCCGGCCATATGGGCGTGGAAACAGTTACCATTCAAAACCTGGACGTTGTAAAAGTGGATGCAGAAAACAACCTGATAGCGCTAAGAGGTGCTATTCCCGGTCCTAAGGGCGGAATAGTTTACATCACTGATAGCGTTAAGGCTTAAAGGGAGGAGGAAGCACTATGCCAAATATTAACATGGTCGACATGGACGGCAAGGCTGTTGGTGAAATTACTCTTTCTGACGCTGTTTTCGGCATCAAGCCAAATGAAGCTGTACTGCACGCAGTCGTAGTAAACTACCTTGCAAACCAACGTCAGGGCACACAATCTACCTTGACAAGAACAGAGGTAAGCGGCGGCGGTCGCAAGCCCTGGAAGCAAAAAGGCACAGGTAACGCAAGGCAAGGCTCAATCCGCGCTCCTCAGTGGAGACACGGCGGAATAGCTTTAGGCCCAAAGCCGCGCGATTACAGCTACTCTTTAAACAAAAAGGTTAAGAGATTAGCATTCAAATCGGCGCTGTCTTCCAAGGTGCTCGATAACAACATCATTGTCATTGATAAAATAGACATGACAGAGTTTAAAACCAAAACAATAATCAAAATGCTTACGGCAGTTGGCGCAGGCAAAAAAGCGCTTATAGTTATGCCGGAGATAAGCACAATGGTTATTAAAAGCGCAAGCAATGTACCGGGTGTAAAAACGGCAATGGTAAACGAACTTAATGTTTACGATATGCTTAATTACGACACGATGATTATTGCAAAAGATGCGCTTGCAAAGATTGAGGAGGTGTATGCATAATGAGGACGGCACATGACGTTATCATTAAACCAATCATTACAGAGGCCAGCATGGCTAATCTGCAAATGAAAAAATATACCTTCAAGGTTGCAAAAGATGCAGGCAAAATTGAGATTGCAAAAGCCGTTGAGATTGCTTTTGGCGTAAAGGTAAAAGCAGTAAATACACTTAATGTAAACGGTAGAGCAAAGAGGCAGGGTATTCATCAGGGCTACCAGCCCGATTGGAAAAAGGCCATTGTCACTCTCACAGAAGACAGCAAAGGGATAGAGTTCTTCGAGAGCATGATGTAATCGCCACCCGGCTAAAGGATGGGATTACTCATAAAATCCCGCAAACCAATTTATGAGGAGAGTGAAACCTAATGGCTATAAAAAACTATAAGCCGACTACCCCTTCGCGTCGCGAAATGAGCGTGACCGATTACTCGGGGCTGTCAAAGGTTGCACCGGAGAGGTCTTTACTTGAGATTTCAAAGAAGCACTCCGGCAGAAACAACCTGGGCCGAATTACCGTACGTCACCGCGGTGGCGGGGTAAGAAAAAAGTATCGTATAATTGACTTTAAACGTGATAAAACAGGTGTAAGTGCAACAGTGGCAACACTTGAGTACGACCCGAACCGCTCGGCACATATTGCACTGCTAAAGTATGAGGACGGCGAAAAGCGCTACATTTTAGCTCCTAACGGGCTTAATGTAGGCGACGTAATAGTTTCCGGTCCTAATGCAGATATCAAAGCGGGCAACGCACTGCCGCTGCAAAATATCCCTGTAGGCACATTTATACACAACGTAGAGCTTCACCCGGGCAAAGGCGCACAGCTTGCCCGTGCGGCAGGCATACAGGCACAGCTTATGGCTAAAGAAAACGGCTATGCACTTGTACGTTTACCCTCAGGCGAGCTTCGCAACATCATGGCTAACTGCATGGCGACTATCGGTCAAGTGGGTAATATAGACCACGAGAACGTTTCCATCGGTAAAGCAGGACGTATGCGTCACATGGGTTGGCGTCCAACAGTCCGCGGTTCTGTTATGAACCCTTGCGACCATCCGCACGGCGGCGGCGAGGGTAAAGCACCTGTAGGACGTCCGGGACCGGTTACTCCTTGGGGTAAACCAACCTTGGGCTACAAGACAAGAGCAAAACACAACAGCTCCGATAAATTTATAGTAAAACGCCGCGATGCTAAGTAATGCGAACGTGAAAGGAGGCAGATGAATAATGGGTAGAAGTGTTAAAAAAGGACCATTTGTACAGCCGGTGCTGCTAAAACGAGTTCTTGCGATGAACGCCGCCGGCGAAAAGAAGGTTCTTCAAACCTGGAGCCGTTCTTCCACAATATTCCCTGATTTTGTAGGGCACACATTTGCTGTTCATGACGGACGCAAGCACGTTCCGGTTTATGTGACTGAGGACATGGTAGGGCACAAGCTGGGCGAATTTGCACCGACAAGAACGTTTAGAGGTCATTCAGGCGCTAAAAAGACAACACCAGGCGCTAAATAAAAAACGCAGACCTAAAGGAGGTTTACACATGGAAGCAAGGGCTTATCTCAGACACGCCCGTATTGCACCTCGTAAGGTTCAGATAGTGCTTGATTTGATAAGAAACAAGCCTGCTGATACTGCGATGGCAATATTAAAGCATACACCTAAGGCTGCTTGTGAGCCGCTGGAGAAGCTGCTTAAATCGGCAATGGCGAACGCAGAGAACAACCACAACATGGACAAGAAAAGTCTTTATGTTGCAGAGTGCTTTGTGTGCCCGGGTCCTACAATGAAAAGAATAAGACCAAGAGCACAGGGACGCGCATTCCAGATTTTAAAACGGTCTTCTCACGTTACAATGGTCCTAAAAGAGAAGGAATAAGCTGAAAGAGGAGGTAAATCTAATGGGACAAAAAATAAATCCACATGGTTTTCGTGTGGGCGTTATCAAGGATTGGGATTCCCGCTGGTTTGCTAAGGACAACGCTTTCGGCGATATCCTCGTTGAGGATTATAAGCTACGCAAATTCTTGAAAAAGACTTTGTATGCGGCCGGTGTCCCACGCATCGAAATCGAGCGTGATGCAACCAAGGTAAGAATCCACATTCATTGTGCCCGCCCCGGTATGGTTATCGGTAAAGCAGGTGCAGACATAGAGAAGCTTCGCCTAGAGTGCGAGAATCTCATAAACAAAGGCAAAGAAAACAAGGTTTCTGTTTTTCTCAACATAGTTGAAGTTAAGCAGCCCGACAAAAGCGCGCAGCTTGTCGCCGAAAGCATAGCAGCGCAGCTTGAACGCAGAGTATCCTTCCGCCGCGCCATGAAACAGGCAATAGGCAGAAGTATGCGCCTTGGCGTTAAGGGTATTAAAACCGCGGTTTCAGGTCGTTTAGGCGGCGCGGAAATTGCTCGTTCAGAGCATTACCACGAGGGGACTATTCCTCTGCAGACACTGCGTGCCGATATCGACTATGGCTTTGCCGAAGCAAACACAACTTACGGTAAAATAGGCGTAAAGGTCTGGATATACACCGGAGATGTTCTTTCTGATGTAAAAAGACAGCCCCGTAAGGAAGGAGGCAACCAATAATGCTTCTACCAAAGAGAGTTAAGTACCGCAGAGTACACCGCGGCAGAATGAAAGGTGTTGCTTCCCGCGGCAACACAGTAACCTACGGAGATTTTGGATTGCAGGCAACAGAGCCGGCATGGATAACTTCTAATCAAATAGAGGCTGCCCGTGTTGCCATGACTCGTTACATTAAGCGTGGCGGTCAGGTATGGATAAAAATATTCCCGGACAAACCCGTAACCGAAAAACCCGCCGAAACCCGCATGGGCTCCGGTAAAGGTTCCCCCGAGTACTGGGTGTCGGTTGTAAAACCGGGCAGAGTTATGTTTGAAATTGGCGGTGTTACCGAGGAGCTTGCCCGTGAGGCAATGCGTCTTGCAGCATATAAACTGCCTATCAAATGCAAATTTGTGTTTAAACAAAAGGAAGAGGAGAGTGAAAAGTAATGAAGGCTGCCGAGATTCGTGAGCTTAATGCAAATGAGCTTACACAAAAACTTATCGACCTTAAATCCGAGCTTTTCAATCTGCGCTTTCAACACGCAATAAACCAGCTTGATAACCCAATGCGCATAAACGTTGTCAAAAAAGACATCGCCCGCGTTAAAACGGTTATGCACGCGCTGGAAGCGAAAAACGTGCAGTAATTGAAGGGAGGATAAACGCTTTGGAAAGAAACCTGAGAAAAACTAGGGTTGGCAAAGTTGTCAGCGATAAGATGGATAAAACAATTGTTGTCGCTATCGAAGACAGCGTAAAGCACCCCCTTTACAAAAAGATTATCAAAAGAACCGTTAAGTTTAAGGCTCATGATGAGAACAACGCTTGCGGCATCGGTGATAGAGTTGTGATTATGGAAACACGTCCTATATCCAAGGATAAACGTTGGAGACTTGTTGAAATAGTCGAAAAGGCAAAATAAAGCGGGCGAGGCTCGCATTCATACTTCTGGGCGTAGCTCAGAGAGGAGGAATATTTGTGATTCAGATGCAAACTTATCTGAAGGTTGCCGACAACACCGGTGCAAAAGAAATTATGTGCATTCGTGTTTTGGGTGGTACCCGCAGAAGATATGCAAACATCGGCGATGTAATTGTTGCTTCTGTTAAAAAAGCAGCTCCCGGCGGTCTTGTCAAAAAAGGCGAGGTTGTAAAGGCAGTTGTTGTTCGCTCGGCAAAGGGCTTGGGGCGCGACGACGGTTCATACATTCGTTTTGACGAAAACGCAGCGGTTATAATTAAGGAAGACAAAAACCCTAAGGGCACACGTATTTTTGGCCCGGTAGCGAGGGAACTCCGTGATAAGGACTACCTCAAGATATTAAGCCTCGCACCCGAGGTGCTCTAATTTGGAGGTGCACTTGTAGTGAACAAAATTCACGTCAAAAAGGGCGACACGGTCGTCGTTTTGTCTGGTAAAGACAAAGGCAAGAAGGGCAAGGTTCTTGAAGTAAGCCTGCGTGAGGAAAAGCTTATCATAGAGGGAATTAACATGGCTTCAAAGCACGTTAAACCCCGCAAGATGGGCGAACCCGGCGGAATTGTCAAGGCTGAAGCCCCGATGTATGCGTGTAAAGTAATGCTTGTTTGTCCTAAATGCGGCAAACCGACAAGACTGGCGCATAAAATCATGCCGGATGGTTCAAAGCTCCGCGCTTGCAAAAACGAAAAATGCGGCGAAACATTCTAAAGAGGAGGAAAAAACATGGCTAGAATGAAAGATTTTTACAGCAAAGATGTAGCACCGGCGCTAATGAAAAAGTTTGGCTACAAAAGTGTCATGCAGATTCCGAAGCTCGAGAAAATCGTTGTAAACGTAGGTTGCGGCGAGGCGAGAGATAATCAGAAAATGATTGACGCTATCATCACCGATTTACAAGCGATTACCGGGCAAAGACCGGTTATTTGCAAGGCAAAGAAATCGGTAGCAAACTTTAAGCTCCGTGAGGGACAAAGCATTGGTGCAAAGGTAACACTGCGCGCCAGCTATATGTATGAATTCGTTGACCGTCTTTTTAACGTGGCACTGCCGCGCGTAAGAGATTTCAGAGGAATTAACGCGAACGGTTTTGACGGACGCGGCAACTACAATATGGGTCTTCGCGAACAGCTTATTTTCCCTGAAATAGACTACGATAAAATAGACAAGGTACGCGGTATGGACATCTGTTTTGTAACCACCGCAAAAACGGACGAAGAAGCTCGTGAGTTACTCACATTGATGGGCGCTCCGTTCGCTAAATAAGGAGGGTAATTTAGTGGCTAAAAAGTCAATGAAAATCAAACAACAGTTGGCACCTAAATTCTCTACTCGCGCTTATAACAGATGTAAAATTTGCGGCAGACCACACGCATATCTCCGCAAGTTCGGCGTTTGCCGCATCTGCTTTAGGGAGCTTGCCTACAAAGGGCAAATTCCGGGCGTGAGAAAAGCTAGCTGGTAAAAGCTTAAAGCGTAAGGAGGTTGACTGTATGCATATCACTGATTCAATTGCAGATTTGCTGACAAGAATAAGAAACGCAAGCTCTGCAAAACATGATACGGTTGATATTCCGGCGTCTAATATGAAAAAGTCAATCGTACAGATTCTGTTGGATGAAGGTTATATCAAGTCTTTCACCGTTGTTGAAGACGGAAAGCAGGGTATCATCCGTGTTACTTTAAAATACGGACCAAACAAAACTCAGGCTATAAACGGCTTGCGCCGTGTGTCTAAGCCGGGGCTTCGCATTTACTCTAACTGCGAAGAAATGCCAAAGGTAATGAAGGGGCTGGGAATAGCCGTCCTCTCCACCTCAAAAGGCGTTATGACAGACAAAAAAGCAAGAAAAGAGAATGTAGGCGGAGAAATCCTCGCATTCATCTGGTAAAAAGGGAGGTGCACTAATGTCTCGTATAGGTAGAAAACCCATTGCGGTACCTGCCGGTGTCGATATAAAAATTGACGGGCACACCGTAACTGTTAAGGGCCCAAAAGGCACCCTGACACAATCCTTTCATAAGGATATGGCAATCACACTCGAAGGGGCTGAGATTATTGTAACTCGC
This sequence comes from Hydrogenoanaerobacterium sp., assembly GCA_036638975.1. Taxonomy (GTDB): domain Bacteria; phylum Bacillota; class Clostridia; order Oscillospirales; family Ruminococcaceae; genus JAVWJP01. Next base: position 36,122 of record JAVWJP010000004.1, on the reverse strand, counting down.
CCGTCAGAGGATAAGTTGCACAAAAGCCTGCATGGTTTAACCCGCACACTCATTTCTAACATGGTTGTGGGTGTTACAGACGGCTTTAAAAAGGAGCTGGAGATTAACGGCGTTGGTTACCGTGCTGCAAAGCAGGGTAAACGCGTAACACTTATTTTAGGCTATTCTCATCAAGTTTTTGTTGATGATACCGATGAAATAACTGTTGAAGTTCCGGCACCGAACAAGCTTATTATTTTGGGCGCAGATAAGCAAAAAGTTGGGCAGTTTGCCGCGGAGATTCGCGAATTACGTCCGCCGGAGCCATATAAGGGCAAGGGCATCAAGTATGTAGACGAAGTAATTATCCGCAAAGAGGGTAAAGCCGGTAAGGGCAAGAAGTAATGAAAGGAGTGTTGTATCATGGTGAAAAAGCCAGACAGTAACAAGGCACGGCTTAAAAGACACTACAGAGTCCGTAACAAAATAAGCGGCTCCGCCGAGTGTCCACGCCTTAATGTATTCCGCTCCGCCAAACACATTTACGCTCAGCTTATCGACGATGTAAGTGGTGTAACACTTGCAGCAGCATCCACACTGGATAAGGGCTTTGAAGGTTTAGGCGGTAACAAGGAAGCTGCTCATAAAGTTGGAGCAGCCATAGCAGAGCGTGCGCTTAAAAAAGGTATAAAAGACGTCGTATTTGACCGCGGTGGCTATATTTACCACGGACGTGTCAAAGATTTGGCGGAGGGTGCGCGTGAAGGCGGACTCAATTTCTAACAAGGAGGGATACTTTTGGCAAGAATAGATGCTTCTACACTCGATTTGCAAGAAAGAGTGGTGGCCATCAACCGTGTTTCTAAAACGGTTAAAGGTGGTCGAATCTTCAAGTTCGCTGCGCTTGTCGTAGTCGGTGACGGTAACGGCACTATCGGATTTGGATTGGGAAAAGCTTCTGAGGTTCCGGATGCTATCCGCAAAGGAATTGAGGATGCAAAGAAAAATTTAATTAAAATTTCGCTGAAGGGCACTACAATTCCGCACGAAGTTATCGGTGCGTTCGGCGCAGGCAGAGTTCTTATGAAGCCGGCTCCTCAAGGTACCGGTGTTATAGCGGGCGGTCCCGTTCGTGCTGTATTAGAAACAGCGGGAATCCGCGATATAAGAACGAAGTGCTTGCGTTCAAACAACCCATGCAACGTTGTAAGAGCCACTATTAACGGGCTTTCGTCGCTTCGCAGCTTAGAGCAGGTAGCGGCAACCCGTGGTAAAGCAGCGGGGGAAATTTTAGGATAGGAGGCGTGCAGTATGGCGCTTAGAATTGAACTGATTAAGAGTTTTATTGGAAGAAAAAACGACCAGATTGCAACTGCAAATTCCATGGGTCTGCGTGTAATCGGAGACCACACTATCCAACCGGATAATGAATCTACGAGGGGTAAAATTGCAAAAATTTCCCACCTCATTGAGGTAACCGAAGAGTAAGCAAGGAGGTGCGAGTACTATGAAACTGCATGAACTTTCTGCGGTTCCCGGCGCCAACAAAGAATGTTACCGTAAGGGCAGAGGCGCGGGTTCCGGCAACGGCAAAACAGCCGGTAAAGGGCACAAGGGGCAAAAAGCGCGTTCGGGCGGCGGCGTAAGGCCGGGCTTTGAAGGCGGACAGATGCCTTTGCAAAGACGTGTTCCTAAAAGAGGCTTCGTTAATATTTTTGCTACACATTATGCCACAGTAAATGTTTCTGAGCTTGAAGACAAGTTTGAAAACGGCGCTGTTGTAGATGCACAGGCAATTGTTGCTGCGGGTCTTGTTAAAAAAACTCTGGACGGAGTAAAAGTTCTTGGCAACGGCGAGCTTACAAAAAAGCTTACTGTTACCGCTTCAGCTTTCTCTGGTTCTGCTAAGCAGAAGATAGAGCAGGCGGGCGGAACGGCGGAGGTGAAATAAGTGTTTGCTACTTTAAGAAATGCTTGGCGTGTAGCCGAGATTCGCAAAAAGTTGCTTTACACCTTAATGATTCTCGTAATATTCAGAATCGGTTCGGTTATACCCGTGCCATTTTTAGACCCTACCGCACTTAGAGAAATGGTGTCCACACAGGGTAACCTCTTGGGCTACATTGATATTCTGACCGGTGGTGCGTTTGCAAACGCTACAATTTTTGCAATGTCTATTTCGCCTTACATTACGGCTTCAATCGTAATTCAGCTTTTAACAATAGCCATACCGGCGCTTGAAAAGCTGGCAAAAGAGGGCGAAGAGGGCAGAAAGCAAATTAACAAAATTACCCGTTATACCTCGGTGGGGCTTGCACTTGTTCAGGCTATAGCATATTTTCTTATGCTTAAAAACGTCGGAGCGCTTACACACCCCACAGGCTTTGGCTTTTGGTTTTCGGCTGTAGTTATTGTTACTACGTTTACGGCAGGCGCGTGTCTTATAATTTGGCTGGGCGAGCTTATAGACCAAAACGGAATAGGAAACGGCATATCTATGATGCTGTTTGCGGGTATCGTTTCAAGAGGTCCTTCGGCCGCTATGAAGCTTTGGCAGTATATAGAGCTTGCAAACAAGGGCGAAACACAGTACTATTTCTTAGTTCCGCTTGTTCTCATTTTGTTTGTGGCTATAATAGGCTTTATAGTTCTTATGACAAATGCCGAAAGACGCATTCCGGTGCAATATGCAAAGCGTGTTGTCGGGCGCAAAATGTACGGCGGGCAGTCCACACATATCCCCATAAAGGTAAATATGTCGGGCGTGCTTCCTATAATTTTTGCTTCTGCGCTGCTTTCTATACCGGGTACAATAAAGGGGTTTGCCTATGCAGCTCCGACAATGGAACAAACACAGTCGTTTTTGTATAAGTTTTTGTCGATGTTCAATTACAACAACTTTGCATATGCGGCGCTCTATTTCCTTCTCATTATAGCGTTCAACTACTTCTATGTAGCTGTTCAGTATAATCCGATTGAAATGGCAAATAACCTTCAAAAAAACAACGGAGGCATTCCGGGCATACGTCCGGGTCGTCCAACGTCAGAGTTTATATCAAAGGTTATTTCAAAAATTACGCTTATCGGTGCTTTGTTCTTAGCTGTTATCGCCATCTTGCCAATAGGCCTTGGTGCTATAACAAAAATGAATATTTCGCTGGGCGGCACAAGCATTCTTATCATTGTAGGTGTTGCGCTTGACACGATGCGTCAGTTGGAATCTCAAATGATGATGCGTCACTACAAAGGTTTCTTAGAATAGGAGTGTAGATATGAATCTGATTTTACTCGGAGCACCCGGCGCAGGCAAAGGGACACAGGCTGATTTTATCTGTGAAAAATTTGCTATTCCCGCCGTAAGTACCGGCAATATGATTCGTGAAGCTCTAAAAAACGGCACAGAAATGGGTTTGCGCGCAAAATCCTTTATGGATTCGGGTGCGCTTGTACCGGACGAGGTTGTTATTGCAATTATAAAAGAGCGTCTTGCTAAAGATGATTGCAAAAATGGTTTTATACTGGACGGTTTTCCAAGAACAGTTCCACAGGCGGAGGCCCTTGACAGCATGGGAGTTCGCATTGATAAGGTAATTGATATTGAAGTTCCGTTTGGTAAAATTGAAACAAGGCTTTCCGGACGCAGGGTTTGCGAAGCCTGCGGCAGCTCGTACCATATTGTGCATAATCCATCTGTCAACGATACCGATTGTGCAAAATGCGGCGGCAAGCTTATAATCCGCAAGGACGACCAGCCTGAAACAATTCGTGCGCGTTTAAAAGTTTACAGTGAGCAAACAGAACCTCTTAAAGCCTACTACGAAAAAACAGGTAAGCTTGTTATAGTCGAGGGACAAGAGGAAATTGCGGACACGACAAAACTTATATTTGCCGCGCTGGAGGCGTAAAAATGGTTTCTCTTAAAACTTCCGGTGAGCTAAAGCTTATGTCAGAGGCCTGCAAGCTGTCGGCACAGGCACTGCAAGCCGGAGGAGCGGCGGTGGAAGTGGGTATAACAACCCGCGAAATCGACAATATTATAAAAAAGTTTATTGTTAAAAGCGGCGCGACTCCTTCGTTTTTAGGTTACGGAGGCTTCCCCGGAAGCGCTTGTATATCTATAAACGAGGTAGTAATTCATGGCATACCCTCTGGGCGGAAGATTGCAAACGGTGACATTGTAAGCATAGATGTGGGGGCTTTTTATAATGGCTACCACGGAGATAATGCAGCAACGTATGCCGCAGGTAATGTTTCGCCGGAGGCAAAAAGCCTGATGGACGCAACTGAAAAAAGCCTGTATCTTGCTATAAAAGCGGCGGTGCCCGGTGCTCGCTTGGGCGATATCGGAAGTACCGTGCAAACTTATATAGAGGCACAGGGGTACGCGGTGGTTCGTAAATTTGTGGGGCATGGTGTAGGTACAAAGCTTCACGAGGACCCCGAGGTTCCAAACTATGGGACGGCGGGGCACGGCATTCGTCTTGTACCCGGTATGACAATTGCTATAGAACCTATGGTAAACCTACGCGGAGAGGACGTAAAAGTTCTTGCCGACGGGTGGACAACGGTTAGCAAAAGCGGAAGCCTTGCGGCGCACTTTGAGCACACCATTGCAATTACCGAAAATGGACCGGTAATTTTGACAAGAGCTTAAGGAGGAACCGCGAATGCTTATAGAAAAAGGCTGTGTGGTTAAATCGGCTTATGGGCATGATGCTGACAGGTTTTATGTCGTAATGAAGCTGGAAGATGACTTTGCATTTATCTGTGACGGAAAGCTGCGAAGGATTGAAAAGCCCAAACGTAAAAACCAAAAACATCTAAAACCAACCAAAACGGTGCTTTCTGTGGAAGATTTAACTACAAACAATCAGATTAGGCAAGCGCTTAGGGCTTACAATAACCCCCAAAACGTTTAGCCCCGTCCACCAAGGGAGGTAAAAACACTTGTCTAAGGAAGACGTAATTGAGATTGAAGGAACAGTCGTTGATGCCCTGCCAAACGCTCAATTTCAAGTTGAGCTGCCAAACGGACACGTTATTTTGGCACACATTTCGGGCAAGCTGCGTATGAACTTCATTCGCATTTTGCCGGGAGATAAAGTTACGGTAGAGATGTCACCGTACGATCTCACAAAGGGACGCATTACATGGCGCTCTAAGTAGTGCTTTTGTAATATAGCCAATGCGCTGCTTTAAGCGGCAGCTACTAAGGAGGTAATTTCAAATGAAAGTAAGACCTTCAGTGAAACCCATCTGCGAAAAATGCAAGATCATCAAACGCAAAGGTCGTATCATGGTAATCTGTTCCAACCCTAAGCACAAGCAGCGTCAAGGCTAGGGCTTGCAGATGAGAACTGGTATAGTTTTAAGACTATATAATGGAGGTGCAACAAGTATATGGCTCGTATAGCTGGTATCGATTTGCCTCGCGAGAAGCGAATCGAAATAGGCTTAACCTACATCTTCGGTATCGGTCGTCAACAGGCGAGAGATATTATTAAAGCTACAGGTGTAAGCCCTGACATTCGTGTCAAGGATTTATCTGAAGATGATTTGGCTAAGCTTCGCGAATACATTGACAAAAACTGCCAAGTAGAGGGCGACCTTCGTCGTGAAGTGGCGCTCAACATCAAAAGGCTGGTAGAAATCGGCTGTTATCGTGGCGGACGTCATAGAAAAGGCTTGCCTGTAAGAGGACAGCGTTCTAAGACAAATGCAAGAACACGCAAAGGACCGAAGAAGACCATGGCCAACAAGAAGAAATAATCCAACTGGAGGGATCAAAGAGATGGCAAAAGTTGCTACTACAAAGAAAGCCACTCGACGTCGCCGCGAAAAGAAAAACATAGAACGTGGCGCCGCACATATCCAGTCCACATTTAACAACACAATCGTAACAATCACAGATGTTCAGGGCAACGCGTTGTCATGGGCGAGTGCGGGCGGCTTGGGCTTTAGAGGCTCTAAAAAGTCTACACCGTTTGCTGCGCAAACAGCCGCAGAAACTGCCGCAAAGGCAGCTATGGAACATGGATTAAAATCGGTTGAGGTTTTTGTTAAAGGACCGGGTTCAGGACGTGAGGCTGCTATTCGTGCGCTTCAGCAAGCAGGTCTTGAGGTAAACATGATTAAAGATGTTACCCCCATTCCGCATAATGGCTGCAGACCACCAAAAAGAAGACGCGTCTAATCACACAGTAACAGGAGGTGTAACCAAATGGCAAGATATACCGGTGCGGTGTGCAGATTATGCAGACGCGAAGGTGCTAAGCTTTTCCTTAAAGGCGAGAGATGTTATTCGGACAAGTGCGCCATTAATGCAAGGAAAGATTCATTAACACCAGGTCAGCATGGCCAAAGCCGCAAAAAAGTGTCCGAATACGGACTACAGCTTCGCGCTAAACAAACTGCCAGACGTTTTTACGGTGTTTTAGAAGGACAATTCTATAAATACTACGAAATGGCAGAGCGTCAGAGCGGAATAACAGGTGAAAACCTGCTTCGTATCTTAGAAACCCGCATAGACAACGCCGTTTACAGGTCGGGCTTTGCCTGCTCTCGTAAAGAAGCACGTCAGTTAGTGTTGCACGGACATTTTACAGTTGACGGTAAAAAAGTTAATATTCCTTCGTACCTTTTAAAGGCCGGAGAAGTAATAGCTGTAGCCGATAACTTTAAAAACACCGACAAATGCAAGGCAATACTAGAGGCAAACGGCTCTCGTCCGTTCCCCAAATGGCTTGAGGTAGACGGCACAAAGCTTACCTCTCGCGTAGTGTCGCTTCCTAACCGCGAGGACATTGACCTTGAGGTGGAAGAGCATCTGATAGTCGAGCTTTACTCCAAGTAATAAGCACAGACCAATTGGCATGGGGGCGCGAAAAAAGACGGCGGGTACTAATCACATCCGTCATATAAGGAGGGTTTTAAATGATAGAGATAGAGAAGCCAAGAATTGAGACAGCGGAGATTAAATCCGACGGAACCTACGGCAGATTTGTTGTGGAACCTCTCGAACGCGGCTTTGGTACAACATTAGGTAACAGCCTAAGACGTGTGCTACTCTCCTCGCTTCCCGGTGTTGCCGCTACATCTGTAAAGATAGACGGCGTGCAGCATGAATTTTCAACTATTCCGGGTGTTAAAGAGGACCTAACAGAGATTGTCTTAAACATCAAGGGGCTTACTACTAAGCTGTATTGCGACGGACCAAAAACGGTTGTCATAGATGCAAGCGGCGAGTGTGAGGTTACTGCGGGCTCTATAAAAGAGGACGCAGAGGTTGATATATTAGACCCAAATATGCATATTGCTACATTGGGCGAGGGCGCAAAGCTGTATATGGAAATTACGCTTGACCATGGCAGAGGCTATGTTTCGGCAGAGCGTAATAAAATAGCAATGCAGGCGCCTGCTGCGCAGCAAACATTGGGCGTAATACCGGTAGACAGCATTTATACGCCGGTGTTAAAAGTGAATTACACGGTAGAAAACACTCGCGTAGAGCAGATTACCGATTACGACAAACTTACTCTTGAGATATGGACCGATGGCACAATTTCTGCCAAAGAGGCCGTTTCTCTTGGAGCCAAGGTCCTCAACGAGCATCTCAACCTGTTTGTGGATCTTTCTGATGACGCGTATCACAGCGAAATAATGGTAGAAAAAGATGATAACGCGAAGGAAAGAGTTCTTGAGATGACCATTGAAGAACTTGACCTGTCTGTTCGCTCTTTCAATTGCCTTAAACGAGCAGGCATTAACACGGTGGAAGACCTTATTAGCAAATCTGAGGACGAAATGATGAAGGTTCGTAACCTCGGTAAAAAATCTCTGGAGGAGGTTATAGCCAAGCTAAAGTCGCTGGGCTTTGACCTTAACCAGGAAGAAGAATAATTACTTCGTTTATGTATTTTCATAAACCGGTAAAGGAGTGAATTTCGATGCCAGGTACCAGAAAACTCGGTAGAGCGTCCGACTCAAGAAAAGCAATGCTCAGAGCTATGGTTACTTATCTTTTTGAAAATGGAAAGATAGAAACTACAGTAACAAGGGCAAAGGAAGTTCGTGCTATGGCCGAGAAAATGATTACAATAGGCAAACAAGACAATCTCCACTCCAAGCGTCAGATATTTTCTTTTATAACAAAAGAGAACGTGGCAAAAAAGCTGATGGACGAGATTTCTCCTAAATACAAGGAGAGAAACGGCGGGTATACTCGCATAGTTCGCATTGGTCCGCGCCGCGGTGACGCCGCTGAGATGGCAATTATTGAGCTTATCTAATTTATTTTTTATAGCACGTTATACAAGGGGCTGTACTTTGCGGTACAGCCCCTTGTTTTTGCGTGTGCGGCTTGCTTTTCTTGCTTAAATTCTCTATAATAGTAAACAGAGCGCTTATAGCGTGACGGAGGTAGAAAGTATGGCGGAGGTAGGGTTTGACAACAAAAAATATTTAAAAATGCAGGCAGAGCAGATAGCACAGCGCATAGAGCAATCGGACAATAAGCTTTATTTGGAGTTTGGCGGAAAGCTGTTTGATGACTTTCATGCTTCGCGCGTATTGCCGGGCTTTGCGCCCGACAGCAAGGTAAAGATGCTTGAGGAGCTGCGTGACATTGCGGAGATAGTTATAGTTATAAATGCGGCTGATATAGAAAAAAACAAGGTGCGCGGCGACCTTGGAATCACCTACGACCTTGATGTTTTGCGCCTTATAGATGCTTTTCGCGGCATAGAGCTGTATGTTGGCAGCATAGTTATTTCTCAGTACTCGGGGCAGCCTGCGGCAGATGTGTTTAAAAAAAGGCTTGAGGGCTTGGGCATGAGGGTGTTTTTGCACTTCCCGATAGCCGGATATCCTTCAAATATTCCGCTTATAGTAAGTGACGACGGATATGGAAAAAACGAGTATATAGAAACTACCCGCCCGCTTGTCGTTGTGACGGCACCGGGACCGGGCAGCGGCAAAATGGCAATATGCCTTTCGCAGCTCTACCACGAGTATAAAAGAGGAATAAAAGCCGGTTACTCTAAGTTTGAAACCTTTCCGATATGGAATCTTCCGCTTAAACACCCTGTAAACCTTGCATATGAAGCGGCTACGGCGGATCTTAACGATGTAAATATGATAGACCCCTTCCATTTAGAGGCGTACGGTATAACAACCGTAAATTACAACCGCGACGTTGAGATATTTCCGGTTTTAAATACCATCTTTAAAAAAATATTCGGCGAAAGCCCGTATAAATCGCCTACGGATATGGGCGTTAATATGGCGGGCTACTGCATTACTGACGATAACCTTGTAAGAGCCGCAAGTAAGCAGGAGATTATTAGAAGATATTACCACACACTGTGCGACAGGCGTATAGGGCGAGCGGACGAAGCCGCTGTGTATAAGATAGAGCTTTTGATGAACCAAGCGGGGGTAGCTATAACCGACAGACCTGTGGGCGTGCTTGCCCGCAAAAGAGCCGAAGACACGGGTATGCCTGCCGCCGCTATAGAGCTGCCGGACGGAACTATAATAACGGGTAAGACAACCTCGCTTTTGGGTGCGTCCTCGGCGGCACTGCTTAATGCGCTTAAATATATGGGCGGAATAAGCCACGATATTCATTTAATTTCGCCGATAATTATAGAGCCCATACAGCACCTGAAGATTGACCATTTAGGCAACAGAAACCCGCGTCTGCACACTGACGAAACACTTATAGCGCTTTCTATGAGCGCCGCCACAAGCCCCACGGCAGAGCTTGCCATGCGCCAGCTTGAAAAATTGCGCGGGTGCGAGGCACATTCGTCTGTAATACTTTCGCAGGTTGACGATTTGGTATTTAAAAAGCTTGGAATGAATTTAACCTGCGAGCCGCAATATCAAACAAAAAAGCTGTATCATAAATAAAGTCTTAATAAATAGAGAGCATTCGCGGCTGACGTGCCTTGTAGAAGGCGAATCGCGAAAAACCTGCTTCAAGCGCCAGCTCCATGCCCTCAGATATCCCTTTGCCTAAGTCGTCGGCACAGTGCGCGTCAGAGCCTATGGTTATAATTTCGCCGCCAAGCTCTTTAAAACGCTTTAGATATTTAAGCGGCGGAGTAAGTGAATTTACTGTTTGCCTAAGCCCCGCCGAGTTTATCTCTACACCCTTGCCGTTTTGTACAATGGTGCGCAGTATCTCATCTATAATATCGTCGTAGCGGCTTAAATCTATGTCAGTTACACCGTCGCGCGCCATGTAGCGCAGTGGGTATGTCAGATGCCCTAAAACATCAAATTTGTTCCAATTCACAAGCTTGAGCATACGTGCAAAGTATTTATCTAAAACGGTGTATGGGCTGGTTTTTTTAAAATCGGTATAATAAAAATCGTTTTTATTGTCTATAGTATGCACCGAGCCTATGATAAAATCGAATGCGGCAAGTGCAAGAGTTTGTTCAGATAAGCTGTAATCTGCATCAGGCTCCCCGATTTCTACCCCAGAGGATATTATAAAGCTGTTGCCATACGCCGCCTGTGCCTTGCGAACCTCAAAATACGATTGACGCAGGCGTTGTAAAAAGCAGTGCTCCTCTAAAAAATCTATGTCGGCGTGGTCGGTTATACAAATACCGAGCAACCCTTTTTGTATTGCCGCTTCACACATAAACATGACAGAATGTGTGCCGTCAAAGGAATTATCGCTGTGTGTGTGGCTGTCAAATATGTTATTAAACATGGCGGTCGCTCTCTTTCTTGGCGTAATGTATGATAATATCTAACAATATAATTTTTTTTTGTTTAAAATACTATTAGCTTATTGTAGCATATTTATATAAACTTTTACAGTGGGAAATTGATTTTTATTTTATTATTTTTTTACAGAATTTTAATATCATGTGTTGTATGCAGCTTTGTTTAGTGCTTGCGGGTAATTTTAGTTAAAATGCAAGCTGTGACAACTGAAAGGTTGAAGCCGATGAACTCTTTAATTCGTGTTTCGTGCGTGTCCAACCGCGTGGCTGTGCTTAATCCGCAAAAAAGCCTTGCCAATATAATTGCGGCACTGGAAGAACTGCGCGAGTCTGCCCCCGATATAGTGCTTTTGCCAAGTCTGGCGCTTACTTCGTGCGAGTGCGGCAATTTATTTTGCAACAGCGCTTTATTAGACGGCGCAAGAATTGCTCTGGAGGAGCTGTGTATTGCCAGCTCTGACATGGAGGGCTATATTGTTGTGGGGCTTGCCGTGGACGACTGGGGAAAGCCCGCACCTGTGTGCGCTGTGCTTTTGCATGGACAGGTTCTGGGGTATGTGCCGTCACAGTCCGGTTTAGGTCTTAATTTTGACGGCAATTATTCCGATAAGATACTGCCTTGTGACACTGTTTTTGGCATGGGAAAGTGCCGTTTTACCGTATGCTCTGCCCCGCCGCAGGAGCTGCCGCTTAAAGCCGGAGAGCTGCTTGCCACAGGCTGCGACCTTGTGCTTTGCCCATGCGCACAGCCCGTGTATGCGGGCTATACAGAAGAAGCACAAAGCAGCATACAGGTGCTTTCTCGCGCACTTGGCTGTGCAGTCGCAGTATGTAACGGGGGCACCGGCGAAAGCTCACATCCGCGCTTTTACAATGGCTTTGCGGGAATATATGAGTGCGGGGACGAGATGTGCTTTGTAAAGCACGAAAACACCGACTATAAAAATTTTGCCGATATAGTGACGGCGGATATAGACCTTGACATAATTGCGGCACAAAAAAAGGGCGGGGTCTATACTGCGCCGTTCGCCTGCGCCGAAGAAGCACAGGGCAAAAAAGGGATACTCCGTAAAATTAAACAAAACCCGTTTTTAGCCGATAAAAACTGCGATGTGTATATAGCCGAGGTTTTTTCTATGCAGGTGTCATCACTTATGTCGCGTCTTAAAAATGTTGGTTTTACGCGAATTGTCGTTGGCGTTTCCGGCGGATTGGACAGCACCCTTGCACTGCTTGTGGCTGCAAAGGCAATGCAGTGCCTAGAGCTGCCCTCGCAGAATATTTACGGAATTACCATGCCCGGCTTTGGAACGACGGGCAGAACCTACCAAAATGCTTTATCGCTGATGGACGCTATCGGCTGCACAAAAACGGAGATATCTATTAAAGAAGCCTGTCTTGTGCACTTTAAAGATATAGGGCAGGACGAAAATTGCCATGATATAACTTACGAAAACGCACAGGCGCGCGAGCGTACGCAGGTGCTATTTGATGCTTCAAATAAGCTGGGTGCGCTGGTGCTTGGTACCGGAGATTTATCGGAGGAGGCACTGGGCTGGTGTACCTTTGGGGGCGACCAGCTTGCGGGCTACAATGTAAATGTGTGCCTCACAAAAAATATGGTTCGTGCCGTTACAGAATATGTCGCGTCGGGCGGGGCAGAGCTTTGTGCCGAAGGCGAGATAAAAGAAATTTTGTGCGATATTTTAGCTACCCCTGTAAGTCCGGAGCTTTTGCCGACTGAAAATGGAGAAACCACACAAAAAACCGAGGAGATTTTAGGTAAGTACGATTTGCACGATTTTTTTGCATATTACTTTATAAAATATGGCTTTCGCCCGACAAAGCTTTACCGCTATGCCTGTATAGCATTTGGCACAAAAATTACACCCGAAGAAGTAAAAGATAAGCTGAAAATGTTTATAAAGCGCTTTTTCGCCTCACAGTTTAAGCGAAGCTGTGCGCCCGATGCTGCGGCAATTACAGAGGTAAACCTTTTGGGAACACGCTTTAGTATGCCGTCTGATGCGGATTGCAGCGCGCTTTTAGATGAGCTTGAGAGTGCAGAATAGAAATCAGGGGTCGATGTAATATCGACCCCTGTAATTTTATGCTTGTAATTAGTAGGTTATAACCTTTTTGGCAAAATATGCGCGCGGGTGGTCACATACGGGGCATTTCTCCGGAGGAGTTTTACCCTGATGAATGTGCCCGCAGTTGAGGCATACCCATGTTATCTCATCGTCTTTTTCAAAGACTGCATTGGAATCAACATTAGAAAGCAAAGCCTTGTAGCGGTCCTCGTGGTCTTTTTCAATTTTAGCTACAGACTCAAACAAAAAGGCGATTTTGTCAAAGCCCTCTTGTTTTGCGGTTTCGGCAAAGCCTTTATACATATCAGTCCACTCAAAATGCTCGCCGGCAGCAGCATCTTTTAGGTTCTCTGCAGTTGTGCCAATGCCATGAGCCAGTTTAAACCAAATTTCGGCGTGTTCTTTTTCATTGGCTGCTGTTTCTGTGAAAAAGGAGGCTATTTGCTCAAAGCCGTCTTTTTTTGCCTTAGATGCGTAAAATGTGTATTTGTTGCGTGCCTGAGATTCGCCTGCGAAAGCAGAGAGAAGGTTAGCTTCTGTTTTTGAGCCTTTAAGTTCCATTAATAATTACCTCTTTCTAAATTTTATTGACAATTTTTGCATAATCCGCTAATGATTATTGAGTGTCCTGTTACCTCAAAATGTGTGCTTTGCTCTATTTGCTTGTCAAGCTTTGACAGCTCCGATATCTCAACATCTAGCACTGCACCGCATTTTTCGCATATAATGTGGTAATGCTCATCAATGCGGAAATCGAAGCGGTCGCTGCCGTTTGGTATGGGTATTTTGTGTATAAGACCATGCTCGGCAAGAAGGTTGAGGTTGCGGTAAACGGTGCCAAGGCTGATGTTTGGGTTTTCTTCGCGAAGATGGCTGTAGACATAATCGGCAGTGGGGTGTACGGGGTTATTAACAACTGCATTCATTACAAGCTCGCGCTGCCTCGAATACTTCACGATTACACTCCCTTTTAAAACTACAATAATAAGAATTGTTATTACTTCTTATTCAATATATCACGCATATGCTTGCTTGTCAATATGAATTATGACCTTTTAAAAAATATATTATGCCATCGTGTCAAGTTAAATTTTAATTGCTTATATTTAAACGCGGTATGATAGCGGAGTAAAGATTATAGCTCGTATGTATTTAGCAAATCTTTATAAATTAAAACTTGAAAAGTCCTCTTATATAGTATATAATGATAAAAATTGACACATTAAATTTTAAACCTACGTGTTATTATAAATATCGGCTGTTTTATGGCTTTGGCGTACCATATTTTGTTTTTGTATCTGTAATTCTGCGCGGTGGCTTTATTTTTATAAAAACCTGGGGGGTGACGGCTTGAAGGACGACAAAAGTAAAAGACAGTGCGATATATGCGAAAATTTAGAAAAAACAGTGGAGCTACAGGCATTTGCACGCGATATAGACGCAGCTCTTATAACTTGCGGGCTTGACAGCGAATATACCATCAGTTATGCCAGCGACGGCTTTTATTGTCTTACAGGCTACAGTAAACACGAGTTTGCTGTGCTTTACTCGTGTTGCTTTTCAAAAATAATTTATGATGAAGATTTGTTACCGCTGCATGACACGCTTGCGCTTCAGCTTGAGGCAGGCAATGCAACCAAGAACACATACCGAATTAATACAAAAAACAACGGAATAAAATGGATATTTTCTCGTGGAGTAAAAAATATTGACGAAGACGGAAATGCTTTTTTAAAGTGTATACTTTTTGATGTAACTAAAGAGCGGAAAGAGCTAGAAAAGTCAGAGAGCGTAAAAGCAGAGCTTTTGGCAAGCAAAAAAATGTATGAATATGCTGTAGAATACAATAATTCTATGACTTCCGGCAAGACATACGCCAACGAAGTGAACATCACAAGAGGCATTATTACCGATACAAACTATGAATGGCTGCAAAAAATATGTATGCCGGATTTTAAAGCACTTGATGAAATGATAGAGTATATGTGTATAAATATTATACACCCAAGCTACGAAGCGGTTTTTCGCAATTTTTTTGACAAAACCGCTCTAGAGGCGTGGTTTAATGCGGGGAATACACAGCGAGTAGCCGAGTATTTGCGTGCTGACGGCGAGAATACCTATCGCTGGGTTGAAAACACAATGAACATTATACGCGATAAAACAAGCGGCGATATTATGGCGCGGCTTTATATTTGTACCGTCGACGAGCGCAAGCAAAAAGAGCTTAGAGCGCAGGAGGAACAGCACTTTTACGAAATTATGGTGCTTAACTCGGCTAGTGTCTACGAGGCTAATATTTCTTTAGATACTGTTTTATCGGGATTTTCGGAGTGGCAAGAAAAGTTTGGAATAGAGATGAACCACTCATATTCTTACATGATAGGGCAGCTTGCAGAGCAAATAGTTCACCCCGATGATTCTGTTTTTGTTAAGAAAAGTTTTTTGCGCAAAAACCTTATACTCGATTTTGCAAGGGGCAAGCACGAAATCAGGCTTGAGTTCCGCCGCAAAGAAAAAAGCGGAGATTATGTTTGGCGTATGTGCGATATTCACCTTTTTGAGGACCCGCAAACCTCTGAGATTAAGGGCTTTTGCTACGTAAAGGACATAAACAAGCAAAAGCTTGATGAACTAGAGCTGCACTATAAAGCGGAGCATGATGCCTTAACAGAGCTTTATAACAAGATAACAACCGAAAAAGCCGTTAATGCTTACCTTGCCACCGAAGAAGGCAAAAGGGGAATGCACGCTGTTTTAATGTTTGATATAGATTATTTTAAAGCGGTAAATGATAATTTAGGTCATGTTATAGGTGACGTTGTGCTTTCAAAGATAGGCCGCAAGACGAAAATAATATTCAGAAATGATGATATTTGCGGGCGCGTGGGCGGGGACGAATTTTTGGTGCTTATGAAGAACATACAAAGCACCGATGCTGTTTTTGAAAAAGCGCGGGAGCTGCAAAGCGGTATAAGTGAGAGCTATGTCAGTGAGGGTAGGACACACAGGATATCGGCGAGCATAGGAATATCTTTTTATGGAGTTGACGGCACCGATTATAAATCTCTTTATGCAAAGGCAGATGCAGCACTTTATTTTTCTAAAAACAGCGGCAGAGGCAGGTATTGTGTTTATAGCAAGGATTGCGGCACGGGCGGCACGGATATTATGAAGGTGGAGGACGCCAGGCTTATAGAAAGCAGCTCTTTCGATTACAATATAAGCTCTTATATATTTAAAATATTGTACGATTCCACCGATAAGCTTTCTGCTATAGCATCGGTGCTGGAGCTTTTGGGCAGGCACTATGATGTAAGCCGCGCGTATATTTTTGAAAAAACATTTTCCGGCAATATAAAAAACACCTTTGAATGGTGTGACAAGGGTATAATGCGCAGAAAATCCAAGCTGCAATCCTTATCCATTGGCGCTATAGCGGCATATCAGGCTATGTTTAATGAAAATGGAATGATGTGGCTTAAAGACTCTGATTTGCGGCTGAAGCTTGTAAAAAAAGTGCTTTTACGTCCGGATATTATAGCTACAATACATTTTCAGTTTAACAGTAACAACAGCTTTTTTGGTTTTTTGGGCTTTGACAGGTGCCGCGGTAATCAGCGTATGTTCACACAAAGTGATATAGACGATATGCAAAATATTGCAAAGGTTTTGGGCGTTTTTATATCCGAAATGAGGGCGCTTGCGTTGGCAGAATCCTCTAAAAGGACGGCACTTGCCACGATAAATGCTTTTGAGTCATATAGCTTTGTGGTTGATAAAAACACATATAAATGTTTGTTTTTTAACCGTAAAATGAAGACGGAGATACCCGGCATGGAGCTTGGAGGGTGCTGTTATAAATTAATTTTCGGTCTTGACAGCCCTTGTAAAAATTGCGGCTTAGAGAGCTGTGACAGCGGCGAAACTACAAGAAGGTATATAGAAAAAAATAACAGCTGGGTGGAGGTTTCATCGCATCAGCTTAAATGGACGAACGAGGAAAACGCGATACTCCTTATTGCAAAGCCGCTATGATAAAGCTGCACAATGCAAGAGCTGCCGCGCGCAGCTACAGCGCAGAAAAAGCTTATAAAAAAGCGCCCCCGATTTTAGCCGTAAAAAGCTATTTTCGGGGGCGTTTCTTGTATTAAGTTTATTTTATACAGGCTGTCGCCGCAAATATAATCATTTAGGAAAAACAGGCAGCTTTGCAAGATAAATAATATCGTTTCGTTCGGCGGCATCGCCTTCGGCAAGAACTGCAGCCTTTGCGGCTATTATACCCTCAGCTTTTTCTACAAATTCTTCAAGCGCTTTAAGCGACATACCCGTGCTTATAACATCGTCAACTATCAAAACCCGCTTGCCCTTTAAAATGTCAAGGTCTTTTTTGTCG
Source organism: Hydrogenoanaerobacterium sp. (assembly GCA_036638975.1). Taxonomy (GTDB): domain Bacteria; phylum Bacillota; class Clostridia; order Oscillospirales; family Ruminococcaceae; genus JAVWJP01. The sequence goes on along the minus strand of JAVWJP010000004.1, from coordinate 18,909 downwards.
AGGTAAAGCACCTGTGTGTTTGCTGTGGTTATTGACTTTACATTGACACAGACAGGGTCTGTCATATATGCTTTTTTGCCCTTGCGCACGGGTATATACAGCTTGCCCGATTGCCGTGCCATTTCATAGGCAAGAGGTATGCTTTTTGCTTCTGCTGTAAGAATCACATCGAACTCCGGCGAGCGCTTTAGTATTTCCTCGGCACATTTTACAGTTATCTCAACATCGCCAAACATTATAAAGGCGGCGATATCAAGGTGCTCGTTTACCGAGCATATTTTAAGGTCGCGGCTAAGCCCTGCAACCTCAAGCTTAAAAAATTTATCCATGTTTACAGCTCCTTTTTATACAGCTAACTTTTGCAATATTTTGCAATCAGCCCGGAGGCCATGCAAGACCGCGCCCGCCGAGTATGTGAAAGTGCAAGTGCTGTACGCTTTGTCCGCCATCTTCGCCGCAGTTGTTTACAATGCGGTAGCCGTTTTTAAGCCCCAGCTCCTTTGCAAGTCGCGCAATTAGGACAAATGCGTGTGCCACAACAGTGCTGTTTTTCGGTGTAAGTTCATCGGCACTTGCTATGTGCTCCTTTGGAATCACCAAAAAATGCACAGGTGCTTTCGGGTCGATATCGTAAAATGCCAGCAGCTCATCGTCCTCGTAAATTTTTTTTGACGGGATTTCTCCTGCTGCTATTTTGCAAAATAAACAGTCCACTATATAACCTCCCTGCAATTATAATATTAAATATAATCAGTGCTGACCCAGCATTTGTTCTATAAGTGATGGAACCTGTGCAAATGCCTCGTCTATCTTAAATATTTCGGCAGCGCCGCCCTGTGCTGTTTCTGCTCTGCCACCGCCCTTGCCGCCTACCATTGCGCATACTGCCTGTAGCAGCTTACCTGCGTGCATACCTTTTGCGACGGTGTTTGTGCCGCAGGTGGCAAATATAGATGCTTTGCCGTCTATTACGGTAGAAAGCATACACACCATGTTTGGTGCTTCGGCGTGTACGTTGTCGCACATTGCACGGATAGTTTCGGCCTTTGTGTTTGTAAATGATGCGCAGATATATTTTACTCCGCAGATTTCTTTTGCCTTGCTAAACAGCTCTACCGAGCGCTGTGCGGCAATTTTTGCGTTGAGCGCTTCAAGCTCGTGGCTTTTTTCTTTAAGCTCTGCCACAAGCTGTGCACTTTTTGCTGCAAGCTCGTGCGGGCTGCCTGCCTTTAGAGCCTCTGCCGCTTTTTGCATAATGTCCTCGTCCTCGTGCAAAAGCTCAAGCACGTTCATGCCTGTTGCGGCTTCTATACGGCGTACGCCTGCTGCTACAGAGCTTTCTGAGATTATCTTGAAAAGACCTATTTTTGCAGTGTTAGAAACATGTGTGCCGCCGCATAGCTCTATGCTTTCACCGGAGATATTAACAACGCGGACAATATTGCCGTATTTCTCACCGAAAAGCGCAGTTGCGCCCAATGCTTTTGCTTCTTTTATAGGCATTTCTTTTATGCAAACGTCACAAGCCTGCATAATAAGCCCGTTTACAATGTTCTCTACGCGCTGCAATTCGTCGGGGGTAAGGGCGCTAAAATGTGTAAAGTCGAAGCGAACACGAGTTTCGTCCACACTTTGCCCCGCCTGCTGTACATGGCTGCCAAGCACCTGCACAAGTGCCTCTTGCAGCAGATGGGCGGCGGTATGGTTGCGCATTATAGCACGGCGGCGCTCGTCATTTACCTTTGCCTTTACGCAGTCGCCCATTGCAAACATACCCTCGCTTACTTTGCCGTTGTGCAAAAACAGCCCTGTTTGCGTTTTTTTTGTTTCAAGCACATTAAACACAGCGCCGTTAAGAAGCAGTACGCCTGTGTCGCCTGTCTGCCCGCCGCTCTCGGCATAAAACGGGGTTTCGTCTAAAACTATAGTCCCGCTTTCGCCCATGTGCAGGCTGTCGGTCATCTCGTTTTCCTTTACTATAGCTATAATATTGCCGCTGTCGCTGTATTTTGAATATCCGGTAAAGGTAACCTTTGCCGCTTTAAGGTCGGCAAATATGTCGTCTGCCCAGCTTATAACATTGCCGGAGAGCCTTGCGGTGCGTGCTCTTTCGCGCTGGTCGTTCATAAGCTGCTTAAACTGCTCTTCGTCAACCGATATGCCGCGTTCAGAAATTATCTCTTTTGTAAGGTCTATGGGAAAACCAAAGGTATCGTATAGCTTAAATGCGTCCTCGCCGGAAAGCAGCTTTTCGCTGCCGCCCGCTTTGTCAAGCTTGTCCATAAGCTCGTTTAAAAGCTGCATACCTGTGCCTATGGTTTTGGCAAAGCGCTCTTCTTCAACCTTTATTACCTTTTCTATATAAGCTTTTTTCTCTAAAAGCTCTGGGTAAGCCGTTTCGTTTTCTTTTATGACGGTTTCGCATACCTTATATAAAAAGCCGTCCTCTATGCCTAAAAGTCTGCCGTGGCGTGCCGCGCGGCGCAGAAGCCGACGCAAAACGTAGCCTCTGCCCTCGTTGGAGGGTATAACCCCGTCGCCTATCATAAACACTGTACTGCGTATATGGTCGGTTATTACGCGCAAAGAAACATCGGTGCTGTAATCCTTGCCATATTCTACAGCGGCAATTTTGCTTATGTGCTTCATTATATTTTGTACGGTGTCAACCTCAAAGAGGTTGCCGACCTCCTGTATAACGCAGGCAAGGCGCTCAAGCCCCATTCCGGTGTCGATGTTTGGGTGTGCGAGGCGTTCGTAGTTGCCCTTGCCGTCACCGTCAAATTGCGAGAATACAAGGTTCCAAATCTCCATATATCTGTCACAGTCACAGCCCAAGGCACAGGTTGGCTTGCCGCAGCTAAATTTTTCGCCTCTGTCCCAGTGAATTTCAGAGCACGGTCCGCAGGGCCCCGAGCCTATCTCCCAAAAATTATCCTCTTTACCCATGCGAACAATTTTTTCGGGCGGTATGCCAACGTTTTTGGTCCATATCTCAAATGCCTCGTCGTCGTCCTCATATATAGTTACCCATAGGCGTTCGGCGGGGAGCTCCATAGTTTTTGTTAAAAATTCCCACGCCCACGCGGTAGCCTCTACCTTAAAGTAATCTCCAAACGAGAAGTTTCCAAGCATCTCAAAAAAAGTGCCGTGGCGCGCGGTTTTGCCGACGTTTTCAATATCGGGTGTGCGAATGCACTTTTGACAGGTTGTAACGCGCTTGCTAGGCGGCACAGCCTGCCCCAAAAAAAACTTCTTCATAGGCGCCATGCCGGAGTTTATAAGCAGCAGGCTTTTGTCGTCTATAGGTATCAGCGGAAAGCTGGGCAGCCGCGTATGCCCCTTGCTTTCAAAGAATGCCAAATATTTTTCGCGAATTTCGTTGAGTCCCATCCATTTCATCTGTCTATACGCTCCTCTTTATTATCGACTGTATCAGCAATGCAGGGTGTTATTTGCCGCAGCATTTTTTGTACTTTTTGCCGCTTCCGCAAGGGCAAGGGTCGTTGCGCCCGATTTTTTCGGCCGCTGTTTTGTGCACCGGTGTTTTTTTAACACTTCCGTCGCCGCCTGTCATGCCCGGCTTCGCTATTTGCTCGCGCTGTGGCTGTGCATTTGGGTCGTCCGTGCGCACCTGCACGGTCATCATCATTTTAACGGTGTTTTCGCGTATGGATTCTATCATTTGGTCGAACATATCAAAGCCTTCTATGCGGTATTCGACTACAGGGTCTTTTTGCGCGTAGCTGCGCAGATATATGCCCTTGCGCAGGTCGTCCATCGCATCGATATGGTCTATCCAATGCCTGTCAACATTTTTAAGCAAAATAACGCGCTCAAGCTCACGCATAAGCTGCTCGCCAAACTGTGCCTCGCGCTGTGCATATTTTTCGTCCGCTTTTTTCTGTATTATTGCGCGGATATCGTCGCGAGAGGTGTTTTCAAGCGTTTTCATGTCATATTTTAAGTCGCTGTCGTCCAGTACCCAGCCTATAAAGTGGTAACGCAGACCGTCCATGTTCCACTCGTCGCGTATGTCACTTGTGCCTAAATACTGTGCAAGGGCACTGTCTATAGAATCCGAAATCATCTTTTGTATATAATCGCGGATATTTTCTCCGTCAAGCACCTTGCAGCGCTGCCCGTAGATAATCTCGCGCTGTTTGTTCATAACATCGTCAAACTGCAAAACATTTTTACGAATACCGAAGTTGCGCCCCTCTACCTTAGCCTGCGCACTTTCTATAGAGTTTGAAAGCAGCTTGTTTTCTATAGGCATATCCTCGTCGACACCCAAGGTATCCATCATGTTTTGTATGCGCTCGCCGCCAAAAAGCCGCATAAGGTCGTCTTCAAGCGATATAAAGAAGCGTGTGTCGCCAGGGTCGCCCTGCCTGCCCGCTCGTCCGCGCAGCTGGTTGTCTATGCGGCGTGATTCATGCCGCTCTGTGCCTATGATGTAAAGACCGCCCGCGTCCTTTGCCTTTTTAGCCTCCGGTGCTATTTGAGCCTTGTACTTTGCATTAAGCTCAGAGAAAAGGTGGCGCGCCGCCAAAATGTCGTCATCGTCTGTGTCACCGTAGCTTGTCGCCTCGTGGATAAGCTCCTCGTCAAGCCCCTGTTTTCTCATTTCGGATTTCGCCATAAATTCGGCGTTGCCGCCAAGCATTATGTCGGTTCCGCGCCCTGCCATGTTTGTTGCAATGGTTACGGCAAAGGGCACACCTGCCTGCGAAACTATCTCTGCTTCTTTTTCGTGGTATTTTGCGTTTAGCACCTCATGCTTTATCCCGCGTTTTTTAAGCATCGAGGCAAGCAGCTCAGAGCGCTCTATAGAAATTGTGCCGACAAGCACAGGCTGACCCTTTTCGTGGCATTCTATAATTTGCTCGATAATTGCAGTAAACTTGCCGTTTTCTGTTTTATATACAACATCGGGGAAGTCCTGACGAACTATGGGCTTGTTGGTGGGTATTTCTATTACGTCAAGGCTGTATATCTCGCGGAACTCGCCGTCCTCAGTCATTGCCGTACCTGTCATGCCAGAGAGTTTTTTGTACATACGAAAATAATTTTGGAAGGTTATTGTGGCAAGTGTCTGCGACTCTTTTTCTACCTTAACGCCCTCTTTTGCCTCTATTGCCTGATGAAGCCCTTCGTTGTAGCGCCGTCCAAGCATGAGTCTGCCGGTAAATTCATCTACTATAATAACCTCGCCGTCTTTTACGACGTAGTCAATATCGCGGTGCATAATACCGTTTGCGCGTATAGCCTGGTTGATATGATGTAAAATGGTGTTGTTGTCGGAATCGTTTAGGTTTGCAAGCCCAAAATAGCTTTCGGCTTTTTTAACACCATGTGGTGTAAGCGTTGCAGTCTTTGCTTTTTCGTCAACAATATAGTCACCGTCAACGTCATCGTGGTCCTCTTTTGCGTCAAGCTCGCGCACTTTAAGCATTTTTAGTGTCTTTGCAAATTTGTCGGATCTGCCGTAGAGCTCTGTCGATTTATCGCCGGGGCCGGAGATTATAAGAGGGGTTCTCGCCTCGTCAATTAAGATGGAGTCAACCTCGTCCACAATGGCAAAATTGTGCCCGCGCTGTACTTGATTATCCTTGTAAACCACCATGTTATCGCGCAGATAATCGAAGCCGAATTCGTTGTTAGTGCCATAGGTTATGTCGCAGTTGTAGGCTGCCTTTCTGTCCTCGGGGCTTATATCGTGTACAATAAGCCCAACCGAAAGCCCCAAAAAGCGGTGCAGCTTGCCCATCCATTCGCTGTCGCGCTTTGCCAAATAATCGTTGACAGTTACAATGTGCACGCCTGCGCCGGAAAGCGCGTTGAGGTACGAGGGCAGGGTTGCCACAAGGGTTTTGCCCTCGCCGGTTTTCATCTCGGCTATGCGCCCTTGGTGAAGAACAATAGCACCTATTATTTGTACGGGGAACGGACGCATACCCAAAACACGGTCACTTGCCTCGCGGCATACGGCAAAGGCATCTGGTAAAATATCGTCTGTAGTTTTGCCCGCAGCAAGCTCTGCGCGCAGCTTTGGAGTCATTGCTTTAAGTTCATCGTCGTTCATGGCGCGGTATTTTTCTTCAAGCGCCAGTACTTCCTCCATAATAGGTGTGATGTTCTTTAGCTCTCGCGAAGAATAAGAGCCAAAAATTTTGTCGAATATCCCCATAAAAGAATCCCCTCTCGCAGCCTGTATATTAAAAAAATTTGTAATCAAAACATTCGCGTACCTATCTATTTTACAGGGCTTAAAGCACTATGTCAAACTATTTATGCTAACTAAATGTGAAGAAATACTTAACAATACAAATTATGGTACAAAAATGCGCTTATTATACCGTTTTTACCCATTACCGAAGCAGCGATGTGTGTTGACAGATATTTTTTAAGATGTTAAGATGTAAGTGTAATTTGACCGTGTTAATCAGACGAAATATTAAAGGGGTGCAGAAATGTTAAAAAAACGTGCAGCAGCTTTGTTAGTTGCCCTACTAATAGTGTTTACGGGCAGTGTAACAGCCTATGCAGCGCCAAGCCTTGCCGAGCAGGCACTGCCGCTTGGCACAGCGTCTATCAAGGGGAAAAAGATAAAGCACTACTACGACCCGATATTTGGTCCAATTGACAGCATAGGAACCTATAAAAACCCGATGGGCACATGGTATGGGCAGCCTGAGCCTGATATTGACAAGCTTCCTATTAAAGAATTTCGCGATAAAATTAACAGCTACGAGCCAAACTGGTTTGAGAATAATTATACATGGGAGCCTCTTTTGGGTGGATGGGCAGACTCGTATTATGAGAGCTCTACAGACCCCGAAAACATGGAAATAACATTGATATTCCCCTTTGACAGCACAGGAAGCACCATAGGCACCGCTATACCGTATGAGCCATTTAAAAAGGACAAGACCTTTCTTCGCTATAAGTGGCGCGCAGAGCCTAAAAACACGCCGGGAGCAGAGCTGGCAAAAGCAAACAATGCCGTTTGGTTTACGTCTGAGGGCGCTTGGATATACGAGGTTAGCCGTATGAATATTTATGGAGAAATGGCGCCGGGGTGGGCTAGGCGCATTTACCCCAATGGAATGACTGCCGGCGGCGCCCAGATGTCCTACCATTTAAGGCACGAAAAGGAAAGAGCAGGTATGGGCTTTGCAGATTTCCCACCGCCCAACCGCAACGCAATTACTTTCCCTAATGCCCTGTTTTATATAGAATATACCGACGGAAGCTGGGGATATGTCCCTTTACCTGTAGATAAGGCTGTGGAGTAACAACAAAATAAGGGTTGTGGGATTAATCTCCCGCAACCCTTATTTTGTTTGAATTTAGCCTTTCTATATTTGAGGCTTATGACCGGAAGCAAGCATAATTTCCAAAATTGTTTTATCGGTTTCTAACATTCCCTCGTGGCTTATTTTAGACAGATGAGCTATGGTTTGAGCCGAATTTCCGCCTACAATGCCGGACTCGCTGCTTGGTGCTTTGCCCTCTAGCGCGAGCCGACAGCTTAGACCGGCGGCTTCAATACATGAATAAATTTTAAGCGCACAGGTTTGCTTTGCGCCGTCACATACAATGCCCATTAAGTTTGCTACCATGGTGCGTAAGGTCATGTCCATTTCTTTTTCGCCGCCGTCAAGCAGGTAGACATACCCGCAGCCCGCGCCGATAGCAGCAGTAAAAGCGCCGCATAAGGCAGAGAGCCTGTCCTTTTTTGCAGTGAGCGAGAGCGCTATAATTTGGCTTATACACAGCGCGCGTATGGTTTTTTCGCGGCTACTGCATAAGTACATTGCAAGCGTCAGCACGGGCACCGAGCAGGTTATGCCTTGGTTGCCGCTGCCGGAGTTTATGACTACAGCCTCGGCACAGCCGGACATTCGTGCATCAGATGCGGCGGCGGCAAGACCTGCACCTCGCGCAATTGCCTCTGTAATGCTGTGCGTTTTTTCTGTCATGCCGCTTAATACTGTTTTGCCAACCAACAAGCCATACGCATTGTCAATAGAATGCTGTGCCAGTGCCATATTTATATTAGCACCGTCTAAAACAAATTGTACTTCATCTGGGTCAACATTGTTTGCAAAATCAAGTATCTCCTGAATACTTAGGTTCGAGATTTCATCAAAGGACATACATTCAAGCGCAGCTTTAGCGTCCTCTGCATTTGTGCTGTTGTTACAAAGCTGTACACCGTCGCATATAAGCGAGGTGAAACAGTCGTGCTCATGGCTGATTGTGCTTTCGGCGACTTTTCCGCCTGCCTCAACCAGAACACGAATATATACGGGAGGAACTCCGCTTGCCATTTCAAGCGTTGTGTTTTTTGCCATTTCTGCGGCTGTTTTTTGCTGTTCTGCGGTTACAACAGACAAGATGCTAAGACCATTTTTAGAGCTTCCACCGCAAATGCCAAGGCAGACCGCAGCTTGTATTCCATGTAGCGAGCAATTGGGAATACCAACTCCCATTGCGTTTTTAATCATGTCGCGGCTGGAGTAGACGGTAACTTTTTCGGGTAATTTGCCCAAAAGCTCTTTGGCTTTTGCACCGGCAAGCGCTGCGGCGGCAGGTTCTGTACAACCCATTGCCACCACCATTTCTTTTTTTAGCAGGTTTATTATTTTTTGCTCTTGCATTGCTGTATCACTCTTTTCTTAAAGCAATAATTTGCTTAGTGAATTTGTAGTTGCTGTTGCAGCTTGTGTGCGTAGGTATAAAGAAGCTACGCAACAGGACTTTTGTTAATTTTGCCGAGGTAACGGTAAATGCTTGCCTCTGAAGAAAAAAGAGCAGAAGCGACATGAGTTACCGAACCTTTTAATGAGAATATACCTTTTTGATAAAGACGCTCGATTATTACAAGCTTTTCTCCCTGCGTTAAACGGTCAAGCGGGATAGAATCGGAGCCGAGCACATCGTTTGCCACAGCCTTAATTAAGCTTTGCAATGATTCGGCAGCGGAATCGGTGTTATCGGTTAGGAGCAAAGACTCTATGTCGGCTTCTGCCGTTTCAGATGTTGTGGGGATTAAATTACCCAAAGCCAGTACTTGTTGGCTTAGCTCAACATAGCGGCTGACATCATAGTTGATACACAGCATACCGATTAGTTGGTTTTGCTTATTCTTAAAAAAGAAAGTGGAGGATACAAGATTTTTATTATCGTTTGAAATACCTTTGTGGTTATATAAATAATCTTGTGTTTCCCACTCGCCGCTTTCAATGATATCCAGTACCAAATCCGACATTAAGTCGCCCTCTTTGCGGTCAGTAACATGACCATTGGTGACAACCAGTACGGTGGACGGGTCTTTGCGTAAATCGTGTAATGCAATTTCATAATCGGGACCTAATACCTGGCTGAGAAATTCAACTAATGTTTTGGCGTGGTTTAGCAATGAAGGCTCCATTTTTTAATCCCCTTTCTTATTCATAGCAACAATAAAATACAGCTAATAAAAAACAAGCTCTGTCAGTGCGGGTTTTAGGGCTAAGCTTTAGTCTGAGCGGGTTTTGCAAATTTTTAGCTTAAATTTCATTAAAATCGACATCTTTTAAGGCAAGAACTGCGTTTGTTGCAGCTTCGCCAAATTTTGAGGTAAATTCCTCTAAAGCAGCTTCTACAATTTTGTCGCCCTGCTTTGGCAGAATATTGCGCAGAACACGCGACATTGTAAAGTAAAGGTGTGCGGTATGGTAATTGAAGTCGCGGATACAACTGCTGCCTATTGCTTTTTTTGTTGCGGCAAATACAGCTTCATTCTCCGGTGTGGCATTATACCCCAGCCAATGGAAAATGCAGTAAGGTGCATTTTTAGACAAAACCTGGTCAATTTGCAAATCGTTTTGAGGGTTAAAGCCCTTTACAAGGTTAATATCGACAAAATCGCAATAATATGAACCATATTTTTCAAGATTATGTTTTTTCCAACTTGTACACCATTCACACAGGTGAATATTGGTAATTTGTACGGGCGATTTTTGAACAATTCGGGTGTCCATTTGACCCGGCTTTGATGTCCATTCTCCGTACACCAGATAGTTTTGCATATTAAGCGGTAAGCCGTCCTTTAAAACACGCTTTGCCATGCGCCCCCCGCGTTCACGGCCATACTCCGAAACCGCGGCGCCTATTGCATCTAAGCCCTTTTGTGCACATTCTTTATCTGCATATTTTGCAAGCAGTGCAAACATAATGGCGTGATGCTCGATTGTCAGTTCTGTAGGTGCAGTGAAACTATTCTCTTTCATAAATTGCTCTACTCCTTTTCAAAATTTTTTGTTTCGGGGTATTCCCACCCCTTAGAGCTTTGTTTAAATTCTTCTTTTGCTTTTGCTAAAAGAGCGGGATTATCAATTAGGCTCATGCCGCATTCCGCTAAAACTCTGGAAGCAAACAGCATACCGCTTTCACCTACAGGTGAGCCTGCGCTTGCGGCAAATGACCAATGGTGCAGTGGAAGACCCATTGGTGCACACGCCGCAAAAAAGTATGTACTTGGTACAATTTGGCTGATGTCTGAAAAATCCGATGAACCGCAAATGTATTCTACGGTGTCACGCGGAGGAATAATGCTGTCGCTATAGCAGGACGAAAGGTTAAGCTCCGGCAGGTTTTTTTTAAGCTCCTTTGCAAATTCCAAGGCATTTTCTCCAAACTGCGGAGCGCCGATTTCACACATAATACGGTAGACCTCGTCGCAAAGCGTAAAGTTGACGAGGGTTTCATACCCATGAGTAAGAAATTCAAATTTCGTTGTGGTTTCGGTCATCATGGCTGCGCCCTTTGCAATTTTAATTACGCGTGAGGTGGCATTTTCTACGGTGTCACGGGTTTTTCCGCGTATAAAATACCAGACCTTTGCAAATTCCGGTACAATATTGGGTTTATCACCTGCATTTATATAACTGTAGTGAATTCTAATATCACTGCTTACGTGCTCGCGCAGGTAATTTATACCAACGTTAGTAAGCTCGGCGGCGTCTAGCGCACTGCGCCCAAGCTCTGGGGAAAGTGCAGCGTGTGAAGATGTACCATAAAAAGAAATCTGAAGAGAATCCATAGCCTGATAGACCATGTCACCTGTGCGATTGACTGTGTCCGGGTGCCATGAAAGTGCGCAGTCCAGTTCTTTAAAGCAGCCGTTTCTTGCCATTGCTATTTTCCCTTTTAAGGTTTCTTCGCTTGGAGTACCATATAAAACAACTGTGCCGCTCAGTTTGTTTTCTTCCAGCATATTTTTAAGTGCTACAGCGGCTCCTACAGAAGCACTGCCAAGTAGATTGTGTCCGCAGCCGTGCCCGTTTTTGGTGGTGTCCCCATGAAAATATGGGGCACCACCTTTTTGGTTTAAACCGGGCAGAGCATCATACTCAGCAATATATCCAATGACCGGCGCGCCGTTACCCCAAACAGCGCGAAAAGCGGTCGGAGTGTTACCAACGTTTTTTTCTACGCAAAAACCATTTTCCTCCAAATAACTGCTAAAAAGATTCATGGATTTAAATTCTTCATCGGCGGTTTCTGCAAAGTCAAAAATATGCCTTGCTAAATCTTTTATTTCCGTGTCGTGAACAGTATACCATTGTTTTAGGAATGAGTGCATTGCGATACGCCCTCTTTACAGTTTTATTTTTAATTAAGTACAATTTAAGAGTATCGTACAGTTACAGTTACATTTTGAAGGAGATTAGAGCTTGACATAACCGTGAATGTAAGACATTAAAAAATTTAGAATAATAAATTATTATCTTGATAATGAAAATACTATCAAATAATAAAATAAAAAGCAAGGAGATTTTTCGTTTTTGTATTTTCTTCCAAAAAAGTACACTCTGCTTTGGAATAATTGTGAGTAGCACAATTAAAATTGCACAAAAACCTTGTCGTTTTATTGTAAGAAAAACAAAATTTATAGAAATCTATTGCTTATTACAAAATATCTATGTAAAATAACGATATTGAGAAATAGTTATTAATACACTAAAAAATTATTTTACCAATAAATACCTCTAACATATAGAACAATAAAAAACATACACATACTTCAAAATATTCAAATTTTAGAAAAGATGTACAAAAAATACACTTATTATTGTAATAAAAACAAAATTTACAAAAAACTATTGCATAAATAACACTATTTGTATACTATGACAAGTGTTAAGAAAAAATTATCATCGTAAGTATTTTTTATTTCTGTAATAAAGGACTAAAATTCGTCTGACGAATTTTAAGATAACCACTATAAAAAAAGGAGGATTTATAACATGAGTAAAAAACTTTTCTCTGCAATGCTTGCAACAGCTATGGTGGCATCATTATTTACTGGCTGTGGAAAACCAAAGGAGGCCCCTGCATCTTCATCTAAAGCAGAAGCACAAGCATCAACAACGGCACCTACAGAGGCCCAGGCGGGGACTGTGAAAATCGGCATGACTCTTCCTATGACCGGTAACAACGCTGAGTATGGTAAAACCTATAACATTGTTGGTCAAATGGCGGCTGATGAATGGAACGCCAAGGGGGGTATCAACGGAAAGCAAATTGAATTAGTGGTTATGGACAGCAAAGGCGACCCTAAGGAAGCCAGTGAGATAGCTAAAAAATTTAGTGCCAATAATGAAATAATGGCGGTTATGGGCGACTTTACAAGCTCGTGCTGCATGGCGGCAATTCCTATTTACGATGAGAACCATTTGACACTGCTTGCGCCGTCGGGCTCGCACCCAGACCTTGCCGCTATGAGCCCGTATATGTTCTGCTTCCCGGGACGTCAAGATGGTGAGTCTAAGTTTTTGGCGAAGTATATGACTAAAAAGTATTTGAAGAAAGATAATTGCGCATTGGTTGTTGTAAACAACGACTGGGGCAAGGCAGGGCAAGCTCACTTTGAAAAAGCCGCAGAAGAATGCGGGCTTAAAATTTTGTCAACGGAAGCTTTCATGGAGGGCGAAAAAGATTACAACGCACTTATAGCTAAAATAAGGCAAAGTAACCCTCAGGCTGTTTGTATAATTGCGCAAGCCGCAGATTCTGCGCTGCTAACAAAGCAAATTCGTCAATCGGGCTGGAAAGATGTAGAGATTTGCCTGTCAGCCGGTGCATATTCCGAGCAGCTGCTGCAACTGGGCGGCGACGAGCTTAATGGCTCATATATTTGCACGGTTTTCTATGTAAAAGATGATGATGCTGAACAGCAGGCATTTTTGAACGAATTTAAAAACCGTGCGGGGTATAAAGCCAACCAGTTCTCACAGTTTGGTTATGACTCTATGAATATTATTTTAAGCGCTGTAAAACGTGCTGATGATGCAGGAAACCTGACACGAGAGGGTATTCGCGATGAAATGGCAAAAACCGACCATAAGGGCTATGCGGGACCGACAAAGTTTGAGCCTGCGGGAGATATCAACCGTAAACGTCTTGTATGCGGAATAGAAAACGGCAACTTTAAGCTGCTTACCGACTATTCATTTATGGACGAGTAATTTTTCAGTCACTGTTATAACGCATATACTAGGAGGAGGTTTGGCTTTTTTGGATTTATTTTATCTATTGCAGCAAATATTAAACGGGCTTTGCCAAGGGTCTATTTACGCATTAATGGCAATTGGGTATACCATGATTTACGGCGTTGTAGGTTTGGTGTCCTTCAATTACGGCGAAACAGTAATGATTGGAGCTTTTGGCTCATATTATGCTTTTCTTGCCACGGGGAATTTCTTTGTCGGAATTTTATTCGGCGCAATTTGCTCTGCGGTGCTGGGTATATTTGTGTATAAGCTTTGCTACGAGCGCTTTTTGGATTCGCCTCCTCATATCTCAATGGTATGTACAATCGGCTTTAGTATGTTGGCTAAGAATTTGGCTCAAATTGCGTTTGGAAGTGACGTTAAACCCCTGCCGGAAGTATTTAAGATTCAAAGCTATACATTTTGGGGGTTTAGAATCAGCAATTTGCAGTTGGTAATTATGGGCTGCGTAGTACTCTCAACTGCCTTATTTACTATATTTTTAAATTACAGCAGAACGGGCACAAAGCTGCGTGCGGTCAGCCAAGACAGAAGAGCCGCGGCATTGGTTGGTATTAATGTTCGCCAAACCACACTTATGGGCAACTGTATAGGCTGCGCACTTGGCGGTATAGCCGGTGTAATGTTGGGCTTATATTATACCACGGTGGTACCGACTATGGGCTCTACTATCGGGTTAAAGGCATTAATATCTACTATTTTGGGCGGCTTGAGCAGTATTTCCGGCGCAGCGCTCAGCGGGCTAACCCTTGGCGTTTTAGAAAACGTGGGTATTGCGTTTATTGACACAGGCTTGCGCGATGCCGTGGCGTTTGTATTCTTAGTGCTGGTGTTAGTCTTTAAACCACAGGGCTTGTTTGCAAAAAAAGGAGGGCGCAGAGATAAATGATAAACTTTTTTTACAAAATTAAAGATTTTGTGGTAAAACATCGTAATACTGCGCTGCTTGTTTTATTGGCTTTTCTTATAATTTTACCTATTGTTTATAAGGACGATTATTACAAGAGCATTATGGTAAAAATATTGTTTTACAGTGTTTTGGCAAGCTCCATGAACATTATAAACGGGTACAGCGGGCAGTTTAGCCTGGGGCACGCAGGCTTTATGTGTGTGGGTGCTTACACGGCGGCTATTCTTGCAACAAAGCTTGGTTGGAGCTTTTGGGTGACAATTATTATGGCAGGTCTTATGTCTGCAATAATAGGCTACCTTATTTCGCTGCCAACACTTAAACTTCGTGGAATTTATCTTACTATTGTAACTCTCGGCTTTTCAGAAATTGTGCGTCTTATCGCCCTTAACTGGGAGTCTCTGACAGGTGGAGCTATGGGTATTAAGAATATTCCGCCGCCGGTGTTTTTTGGCATTGTACTTAATAAAACCAACCACTATTACTACCTTTGCCTTGGCATTTTGGTTATCACCTTGCTTATAATGTATCGCTTGATACATTCCAAAATAGGGCGTGCATGGATTGCGATTCGTGAAGACCAGCTTGCGGCAAGCTCTTTGGGTGTAGAAATTTCTAAGTATAAATGTCTTGCATTTGTTGTTGGAGCATTTTTTGCGGGAGTCGGCGGATGTATTATGGCATATTTCTACAGATACATCAGCTCGGATATGTTTGTACTTGATGAAACCTTCAATATTATTTCGATGGTTATTATTGGCGGACAGGGCACCTTGGTAGGTCCGATTATCGGTACGGTAATTGTAAACATATTGACAGAGCTCTTCCGTTTTGCAGAACAATATCGAATGGTATTTTACGCGATTTTAATTATTCTGATGATGTGGTGCCGTCCACAAGGGCTTGTGGGTGCCAGCAACAGTATTCTTGCCGGTAACAGGCAGCGCAGTTGGAAGATTAAAAGAAGCCGCAAGGAGGAGAAAAAATAATGGAGATTTTAAAAAGCCAACAAGTCTGCCAGTATTTTGGAGGTCTTCATGCGGTCGAAAAAGTGGATATGTCAGTGGAAAAGGGTGAAATATTTGGTATTATCGGACCAAACGGTGCAGGAAAAACAACATTTTTCAATGCCTGCTCCGGTATCAACCACCCTACCTCGGGAGATGTTTACTTAAAAGAACAAAAAATAACAGGCATGAAGCCTGAGCAGATTGCTCGTTTGGGTATGGCAAGAACCTTTCAAAACATACAGCTGTTTCGTTATATGACTGTGCTTGAAAATGTTAAGATAGGGTTTCATATTTCCAACGAAAGTAATTTTACAGACGCTTTACTTAGGACAAAGCGCTACAAAGCGCAAGAAAAATCAGTACATGAAAGTGCGTTAAAAATACTTGAAAAGGTTAATTTGACACAATATAAAGATGTAATGGCAGGTAATTTAGCCTATGGGATTCAGCGCAAGGTTGAAATTGCACGTTGTCTGGCGCTTAGCCCTGAGATTATTTTGTTGGACGAGCCTGCTGCCGGTATGAATCCAAATGAAACACAGGAGCTTTCAGATTTTGTAAAACAGCTCAATCAAGATGGATATACTATTGTCGTAATTGAGCATGATATGAAGTTTATTATGAATCTCTGTCATCGAATCATGGTGCTTAACTTTGGGCAAAAAATATGCGAGGGTACTCCCGATGAAGTTAAAGCGAGCAAGGAAGTACACATTGCCTACTTTGGAAAAGGCATGATGGCCATGGACGCTAAGAGTTAGTATGAAGGGGTTTGAAAAATGCTGAAGGTAAATGAGCTGGTAGTAAATTATGGATATATATCCGCATTGCGTGGAATTTCATTGCACGTAGAAAAAAATGAAATTGTTTCTCTCATTGGCGCGAACGGTGCAGGAAAAACCACAACATTAATGGCTATTTCAGGCATGGTAGACAAAACAGAAGGCACTATAGAGTTTGACGGAAAAGACATCACAAACAGAAAGCCCCACCACATTGTTATGGACGGGGTAAGCCATGTGCCTGAAGGACGTCATATATTCCCGCGCTTATCGGTAGAAGATAATTTGATGATGGGCAGTATATCTAAAAAAGGGCTTAGTAAAAGCCAAATTCTTGTAAAGCAAGAGGAGATGTTTGACATATTCCCCCGACTTAAAGAGCGTAAAAAACAAGTTGGCGGTACGCTTTCCGGAGGAGAACAGCAAATGCTGGCAATTGCACGCGGTCTTATGAATTCACCAAAAATACTTATGCTTGATGAACCTTCTCTAGGTCTTGCTCCAATGGTGATAGAGGAAATTTTTGAACTGATGCTGAAGCTTAAAAAGGCAGGAACTACTATTTTGTTGATTGAGCAGAATGCCTCTATGGCTCTTTCTATCTCTGACAGAGCGTACGTGTTGGAAAACGGCGAGGTGGTGCTGACAGGCACAGGCAAGGAATTATTGGTAAACGATGATGTTAAAAAGGCATACCTTGGTTCTTAAAAAATAAAAAACAGAAAGGTTGTTGTAACTTATGAAAGCGGACAAGGATTTGAAAATTGTAATTATTGGAATGGGCTTTTTGGCTGAGTACCTGCGACCGTGTTACCTTAACTTACTGGGTGGAGATTTAGCACATAAGGTTGTTGGTGTAACGGCTGACGGAAAAGATTTGGAAAGAAAAAATGAGGTCTGTGGTTTTCCGGTATTGCTAAATGAAAACAGAAAGGCATTAGATGAAGTACACCCTGACATTATAATGTTCTCTCCGCCACCGTCTGTTGCGCCGGAGCTGGCAGAAACTGTTTTGAAGCCTTATTATGCAGAGCTTCGCAAAAAAGGCGAATTATTGCCGGATCTTTTTGCTTTTCCTCCGAACCCTCCGGGAAAATACTATCTTGATACTATCGGAAATGATATTCATGTTTGCAATTTGCTGCCGAACATGACCAGCGTAATAAATGGTAAGGACGTTGCTACAGAATGCTATAACAATGCTACCTTCCCAAATGAAGCTCCGTGGCCGCAAGAGAATGTGGACAGGTTAAAGCGTTTCTTTGCCCCTATAGGAGAGGTGATTCCAATGGTGCCCGAATTGGTGCTTCAGATGTTGGGTGGTATTGTAATATTTCATAATCTTTCGCAGGTTATTTTTACAATTGCAGATGGTCTTAAAGAAGCCGGTTTAGATGTTAGGTATCAGGATATTGCAAGTGCGTTGCGCTATGCAAACCAGGTACAGAGAAACTTTGTACTTCCAAACGCTTACCCGTGCTCTGACAAGGACGTTGACGCCAAGCTGTATGATGCATTGCAGAAGGTTGCATATAACTGGTACGAGGGCTGTAAACAATATTATGTAGAAATAGGTATGGAGCCGGAGCTTGCAGACCGCATTATCACACCGCAATTTGCCATTCATTCGCAGCTGCATCAATTAATGAAGCGTGAAGATATTGAGTATGACCAAAGCTGCCATGCGACAAAGGGCGGCGTTCTGGAAAAGGGCATTTATACCTTTAATACTGAAATTAAAGAGCCGATGAAAAATATCTTTGCTAATTATAACAATCAAGAGTTCGGTGACGATTTCTGCTTTAGCATAAAAGTTTGGGCACATCACCTTGCAGATGTAGTTGGTACGCATGGAGCCAGACTTTCTAAAAAATAAGGGAACGAAGCTATCTTGCCCTAATGAAAGTTAAAGGGCTGTCGCTTGTTTAAATTGCACCCAAAGGACAGACAGTACAGAGTATACTGAAACTAACTTTTGGGTGCATTTCTCCTTGAATACAACCGGAATAAAAATAAAGCTCAAGCTGTGCAGGACGGTTTTTTAAAGCACGCACCTTGAGCAAAGTGAAAGGAACGGTAAATAATATGGAAATGAGAAAAGAAAAAGAGGCTGTTTATGTAGAACACGTGGGCGGAGGAGCAGGAAAAGTTGAGATTCATCATATTATGAACGAAGATGAGTTTCTTGGTGACGGAAGAATGTTTGCACGGCTGGTTTTGGAGCCCGGTAATGTAGTGGGCTGGCACGAGCATCAAGAGGAAGCGGAGTATTACTATATACTTTCGGGCGAGGGGGAATTTACAGATTCCGACCATCAAACGCATAGCGTAAAAGCAGGAGATTTTTGTCCTATGAAGGTCGGTTCGGGACACGCGCTCGCCAACACGGGGAAAGTGCCGCTGATATTCTTTGGTCTTATTCTTTTTGCAGAGGCAAAGAGAAAATAGGCTTTAAAGGCTTTCGTGCCTCAAGCCAAAAAGAGAAGCAGTAAGACGAGTGAGTTAATTGTTAGCGGTAATTGCGGGTAACTGCCACCGGAGATTCTACCCGCGGCAGAAACAGTCTGCCACAGGCAGACTGTTTGCGTGCGGCTTTGCCGCACTTGCTGCCTGTTCTCATCTCGTGCCTCAAACCAAAA
>JAVWJP010000003.1:57044-145181 GCA_036638975.1 Hydrogenoanaerobacterium sp. | reverse complement strand
TATTTTACGATTGGAGGTCTTTTTATTCAATGTCCATTTTTCTTGGTTCTGTTCATAAAGCAGTTGCTCTCTTTTTAAACAGGTTACTGTGGTTTAAACTTGGCTTTCAATGTATTTTACGATGTCGCCAACGGTTTTGATGTTCTCCACTTCTTCATCTGGAATTTCTGTGTCGAACTCCTCCTCAAGGCTCATCACTAAGTCCACTACGTCTAATGAGTCAGCGCCAAGGTCGTCGATGATGTTCGCATCCATTATAACCGCGTCCTCCTCAACATCTAACTGCTCGGTTATAATTTCTCTTACCTTCTCGAATACCATAAAAAGTTTCCTCCTTTTAATATAATATCTTACTCTGTAAACTCGCCAATCTTTCTAAACTTATCATAGCGTTTTTGAAGCAACAGGTCAATAGGTTGCGCGGTATATTTTTTAATAGTTTTTTTAAGAAATGCAGATATATTTTCTGCTGTAATTTGAGGTGATAGGTGAGCACCCCCGTTGGGTTCTTCTATAATCTCATCGGCTATACCAAGTGTAATTAAATCTTTTGCCGTAATACGCATACGGTTTGCCGCTTCTTGCTCGCGCGAGGCGTCCTTCCACAATATGCTTGCAAAACCGCGCGGAGATATGACAGAATAAACGGAGTTTTGCAGCATGGCAAGCTCGTCGCATACCCCAAGCGCCAAAGCACCGCCGCTGCCGCCCTCGCCAAGCACCACCGAAATTACAGGGGTTTTAAGGTGCATAAGCTCCGCTATATTTTTTGCAATTGCCTCGCCCTGCCCGCGTTCTTCGGCGGCTATACCGCAAAAAGCCCCCGGGGTATCTATAAAGCATATTACGGGACGGTAAAATTTTTCCGCCTGCTTCATAAGCCTAAGAGCCTTTCGGTAGCCCTCCGGGTGCGGCATGGCAAAGTTGCATTTTTGGTTTTCTGCCAAGGTTTTACCCTTAATTTGTGCTATAACCGTTACAGTTACGCCGTCCAGTGTTGCAATCCCGCCGCATATCGCCGCATCGTCACCATAGCAGCGGTCGCCATGCAGCTCTGTAAAATCTGTAAAGATAAGGTCTATATAATCTTTTGCAGTGGGACGCTCTTTGTTCCGTATAAGTTCTATGCGCTCCCACGCTGTTTTATGCGTACTCATTTTTTAGCCGCCCCCCTATTGCTGTGCATAGCAAGCAGCCGCGAAAGCACCTTGCGCATTTCATTTCGTCCTACTATAGCATCTACAAAGCCATGTGCCAATAAAAACTCGGACGACTGAAAATCGTCAGGCAGGCGCTGTTTTATGGTGCTTTCTATAACTCGTCTGCCCGCAAAGCCTATAAGTACCTTTGGCTCTGCAAGTATAATGTCACCAAGTGATGCAAAGCTTGCGGTAACACCGCCGGTGGTAGGGTCGGTAAGCACTGTGATGTAGCAAAGCCCCGCGTCGCTGTGCCGCGCTGCCGCACCGCTTGTTTTTGCCATTTGCATAAGCGACACCATACCCTCCTGCATTCTTGCACCTCCCGATGCCGTAAACAGTACCACAGGCAAGCCTTTTTTGGTTGCTTTTTCAAAAAGGCGGGTTATTTTTTCGCCTACAACACTGCCCATGGACGCCATCATAAAGTTAGAATCCATAACGCCTATGCAGCAGGCGTTGCCGCCTATTGTGCATTGCCCTGTAATAACCGCATCGCGCAGACCTGTTGACGACTGTAATGCCGCTAGCTTAGCTTCGTAGCCGGGGAAGTTTATAGGGTTTTTGCTGTTCATTTCTTTGTCGTATTCACAAAAGCTGCCTTCGTCTGCGGTTATTTCAAGGCGCTTTTTTGCCGATATTCTTGCATGATAATTGCAGCTCGGACAAACGCCTAAGCTTTTCTCCAGATCCTCGGCGGGGCTTACCTTGCCGCAGCGGGGGCACTTAAAAAGTAAGTCGGCAGCGGCGGTAAACCTGCCGCTTAGCTCTGATATAACCGTTTTTCCGTCCTCCATGCGTGTTTTAACCTTGCCTAATATGTCTTGCAGCACTGTACAGTGCACCTCCGTTTTTAGATATAATACAGAAATATAACCGCTTACTTGCGCAGACCTGTGCTTTGCCGCCTTTCGATATACCCTATGTCGAAGCTGCCGTTTATAACCTCCTCGTCGCGCAAAAGCTCTAACTGAAAATCTATGTTAGTGTCAACACCCTCCACCAAAAATTCGGCAAGTGCCCAGTGCATTTTTGCAAGCGCTTGTTTTCGCGTGGGGGCATAGGCTATAAGCTTTGCTATCATAGCATCGTAATATGGCGGTATGGTATAGCCCGCATACATTGCACTGTCTACCCGTATGCCCGGACCGCCGGGTATGTGCAACGCAGTAACTGTGCCCGGTGAGGGGCGAAAGTTAAAGGCAGGGTTTTCTGCATTAATGCGGCATTCTATAGCGTGCCCGCGCATGGTTATGTCGCTTTGCTTAAAGCTAAGCTCTAACCCCGCGGCTATTTTAATTTGCTCTTGTACAATATCGGTGTTTGTCACAAACTCGGTGACAGGGTGCTCTACTTGTACTCGCGTGTTCATTTCCATAAAGTAAAAGCTGCCGGTGGCGTCCAGCAAAAACTCTACTGTTCCCGCATTGTAGTAGCCAACGGCTTTTGCGGCCTTAATGGCAGCCGCACCCATCTTTGAGCGCAAAGACCCTGTCATAAGCGGGGACGGTGAGGGCGATTCCTCTATCATTTTTTGGTTGCGGCGCTGAAGTGAACAGTCGCGCTCGCCCAAATGTACAATATTGCCATGCTCGTCGCCCATAATTTGTATTTCTATATGGCGTGGGTTTACTATGAATTTTTCAAGATATATAGTGTCATCACCAAAAAAATTGAGCGATTCCTGCTGTGCCGCAGTTATTGCCGCCTGTAGTCCTGCTTCTTCCTCTACGCGGCGTATACCGCGTCCGCCGCCGCCTGCGGAGGCTTTTACCATAACAGGGTAGCCAACCTCTTTTGCTATGCTTTTTGCCTGTGCCATAGAGGTTATTGCGCCGTCAGAGCCGGGTACTACAGGTACGCCCGCATTTTTCATGGTGGTTTTTGCATTTGCTTTGTCACCCATGCGCTCTATAGAGCTTGCAGACGGGCCTATAAATTTTACTCCGCAGCGCTCGCAAAGGCGGGCAAAGCCGCTGTTTTCGGACAAAAAACCAAAGCCGGGGTGCAAGGCGTCTGCCCCTGTGGTTTCGCAAGCGCCCAGCACTGCCTGCATATTAAGGTAGCTGTCACTGCTTGCCGCCGCACCTATACACACTGTTTCGTCTGCTATTTGTGCGTGTAAAGCCATTTTGTCAGCCTCGCTGCATACTGCGACGGTGCGAATACCAAGCTCGCGGCAGGCGCGTATTATGCGCACGGCAATTTCGCCGCGGTTTGCTATTAAAACTTTTTTAAACATTATTACACCTCTTTGGGTACTTTGTCGCCAAGCATAAAGCTAAGCTCTGCACTTGCCGCGCGCTTTCCGTCAACGCTTGCAAGTGCCTTGCCAATGCCTATTGCACCGCGTGTCTTTATAATATCAACGGTTAAGGTTATTGTTTCTCCGGGGGATATTTTGCGCCTGAATTTTGCCTTGTCTATGCCTGTAAAATATGCCATTCGACCTTTGTTTTCGGGCAGAGAAAGCATACATACTGCACCGGCCTGCGCCAGCATTTCTATAGTGAGCACACCAGGCTGAACAGGCTCTTGCGGAAAATGCCCCGCAAACCAGTATTCGTCTTTTTTTAGGTGTTTAAGCGCAACAACGTGTATGCCCGCCTCCAGCTCTGTCACTTCGTCTATTAAAAGAAAAGGGTCGCGGTGCGGGATAATCTCTTTTATTTGTTCTTTGTTTAAAAGCGGCATAATAGATGCTCCTTAAAATGTGTTTTATTTTAATTGTCGATTAATAGAACGGTCTGCCCATATTCGACAGGCTGTCCGCTTTGTACGAGTATTTTTTTAACAGTGCCGTCGTATTCGCTTTGAACCTCGTTCATAAGCTTCATAGATTCTATTACAAACAGTATGTCGCCTTTTTTAATATGCTGCCCTACTTCTACAAAGGGGGCTTTTTCGGGCGAGGGCGAGGCGTAAAACGTGCCGACTATAGGCGACTTTACTGCGGTAGAATATTCGGCTTCGTCCTGCCGCTTCGCTGTGTTCTTCTCGTTTTTTTCTGTTTGCGGCATTGCATTACAGCTGTCGTCTTGCTTTTTATTTATGCGAACGGTAAAATCTCTGTCGATAATTTCTACGCTGACACCAAGCTGTGCCGATTTTTCCATAAGCTCCGTTATCTCTTTTGTAGTGTATCCCATAGCTTTTCTCCTTCATAGTGGCTTTAATTAAAAAATTATTTGCTGTATTTTTTAAGACAAAGGCAGGCGTTGTGTCCCCCAAAGCCCAACGAGTTAGAAAGGGCATATTCGGTGCTCGTTTTACGTGCTCCCTCTGTAATATAGTCTAAGTCACATTCTTCGTCGGGCACTTTGTAGCCTATAGTTTGCGGCAAAACCCCGTCACGCAGTGCCAGCGCCGACGCTATAGCCTCAACCCCGCCCGCAGCACCCAGCAAATGCCCTGTCATGCTTTTGGTAGAGCCTACCGCCACAGCGCTTGCATAAGAGCCAAAGGCAAGCTTTATAGCCCTTGTTTCGCAAGAATCGTTAGCACCTGTAGAGGTGCCATGTGCGTTTATGTAGCCCACCTGACACGGCTCTGCGCCGCCCTCCTGCATAGCAAGCCTCATGGCTGTCATTGTGCCTGCTCCGGAGGGGTCGGGGCTTGTGATATGATAAGCATCTGCGGTTGCACCGTAGCCTGTAAGCTCTGCATATATTTTGGCGCCGCGTGCCATTGCGTGCTCGTATTCCTCTAAAACAATAATACCCGCTCCCTCGCCCAAAACGAAGCCGCTGCGCTCTTTGTCAAAGGGAATAGATGCTCTGTCTGCGTTTTCTCCCATGTACAGCGCACCCATGTTCTCAAAGCCGCCCATAGAAAACTCGCATACCGATGCCTCTGCGCCGCCTGTAATTGCCGCGTCCAGATAGCCATGCTTTATTGCGCGAAAAGCTTCGCCTATAGAATGTGCGCCGGAGGCACAGGCAGAAACCACGCTAAAATTAGCACCCTTAAAGCCATATTCCATAGCAACTGCACCCGCCGCCATATTAGAAATCATCATTGGTATAAAAAACACAGAAATTCGGTTCGAGCCTTTTTGCATATATTTTGTATGTTCTTCATCTATGCTTGTAAGCCCGCCTATTCCGCTGCCTATTATTACTCCGACACGAAACGGATCTATATCTTTAAATTCTGTGCCTGCGTCAGCCACCGCCTCTTTTGCCGCGGCAAGTGCAAATTGGCAGTATCTGTCCATACGGCGAGAGCTTTTTTTGTCTATTCCAAAGCTTAACGGGTCAAAATTTTTAACTTCTGCGGCAAGGCTTGTGCGCAGTGTGTCGCGCTCAAATTCTGTTATAGGGGCTATGCCGTGCCTGCCCGCTTTAAGGCTCTCCCAAAATTCGCTTGTGCTGTTGCCTATAGGCGAAATTACCCCTGTGCCCGTTATTACCACTCTTTTCATGCAAGTAAACCTCCGTTTAATAAAGAATCTTGTTAATTTGCTTTTGCACCGACAAAAGCATCACATAAGTATACAGCCGTCTACAGCCAAAACCTGCCCTGTTATATATGCGGCGCTGTCCGAGGCAAAAAAGGCAACTGCCGCCGCAACGTCCTGCGGCTTGCCAAAGCGTTTAAGAGAAATTTGTCCCAGCATTGCTTCTTTAACGTTTTGCGGTAAAGAAGCGGTCATGTTTGTTTCTATAAAGCCCGGTGCAACTGCATTTACCGTAATGCCGCGTCCGCCCAGCTCTTTTGCGGCTGTAAGCGTCATTCCGATAATTCCTGCCTTGCTTGCGGCGTAGTTAAACTGCCCCGCGTTGCCGTAAAGCCCCACCACAGAGCTTACGTTTATAATTCTGCCGCTGCGCTGTTTTATCATAACACCGCTTATGTGACGGCACATATTAAACACACCCTTTAGGTTGACGGCAATAACAGCATCAAAGCTCGCTTCGCTCATGCGCGCAAGCAAACCGTCCTTTGTAATGCCCGCATTATTAACTAAAATGTCTAAGCTGCCAAAACGCGCAGTTACGGCTTTAACCATTTGCGCACACTGCTCAAAGTCAGAAACATCTGCGCCAAAGCTTTCGCAAACAGCGCCTGCCTCGCGGCACAGACGTACGGTTTCATCACCTGCAGTGCCATGCACATTTACCGCTACATTGCAGCCGTCCTGCGCAAGCCGCAGTGCCGCTGCCTGCCCTATACCTGTTGCCGCGCCTGTTACAAGTGCTGTTTTTTTCATGTTTTTTCCTCCGAAATACTAGGTATAGAAACGTTTGGGTTTTGCTCGGTTCCGTAGTCCACATTGGGCACGCGAAAACCAAAAAGCTCATAAAAATCTTGCCAATAGCCGTCTATGTCGGCAAGCACGGCTGCATTTTCGTTGTTTATTTTATTCCAAAGATAATTTACTTCATTTTGCACTTCACTCTTCATTTCCCTGTCATCTATGCGTATAAGACCCTGCTCGTCCGTCTGTATTTTGTCTGCGTACAGCTTTGTCGAAAAAAGACGGTAGATTTGCTCTATGCAGCCCTCGTGAAGCTTTTGCGCCTTCATAACCCTGTATAGCAGTGCAATGTAAAGCGGAACTACAGGTATAGCGGCGCTTGCCTGTGTGACAAGTGCCTTATTAACCGAAACATATGCCTGTACTCCCTCTATATTTGCACTAAGCACAGCGGCTGTCTTGCACAGGTGCCGCTTCGCCATACCTATAGTTCCGTTGAGGTACAGCGGGTGTGTAAGCGATGGACCTATATATGAATATGCTACTGTCAAAGTGCTATCGGCAAGTAGGTCTGCCGCTTTTAGTGCATACAGCCAGTCGCTCCAATCCTCGCCGCCCATAACCCTCATGGTGTTATTTATTTCGTCCTCGTCAGCGGGCGGGACGGTAACCTCTGTTATATTACCGCTGCGCAAATCTATAGTTTTGTTGGTATAGGCTTCTCCCACCGTTTTAAGCACCGAGCTTACTGTGCTGCCGTCTGCCAAGGTGCGGCGCGGGGCTGCAAGGCTGTATATAATAAGGTCTATTTTGCCCATTTCTTTTTTTATAATATCAATGGTTCTGTCTTTTGTTTCTTTTAAAAAAGCATCGCCGCATATGCTTTTTGCGTAAAGCCCGTTTTTTGCGGCAAGCTGCTCGAAGGCTGCTGTGTTGTACCAGCCCGCCGAGGCTGTGCGCCCCCCGCTTGCGGCTTTGTCGTATATTACGCCAAGCGTAGCCGCACCGCAGCCAAACGCCGCTACAATGCGCGACGCAAGCCCATAACCCGCAGAAGCACCAAGCACAAGCACGTTTTTTGCGCCTTTAATACAAGGCTGTGCCTCTACATACTCTGCCTGTCGGCGTACATTTTCGGCACAGCCCGCGGGGTGCGCGGTTGTGCATACAAAGCCCCTTACTTTTGGCTCTATCTTCATTTAAAATCCCCCTAAAATAGTAGTGTGTCTACCAGCTAAAGACACAGGCTGCGTGAGTAACCCCTGCGCCAAAGCCCACAAGTGCCAGCTTTTGCCCGCGCAAAAGTTTGCCGCTGCGCGAAAGCTCGTTTAAGCAGATGGGTATGCAGGCGCTTGAAACATTGCCGTGCTTTTCTAAATTAACATAAAGCTTTTCGGTAGGTATATGCAGCTCCTTTACAGCTGACTCAACTATGCGAAGGTTTGCCTGGTGCGGAATAACCCAATCGAGTTCATCGGTCGTGATACCCGCTTTTTTACAGGCTGCCAAAAGAGCCATAGGCATTGCCTTAATGGCAAACTTGTAAACCTCCTTGCCGTCCATGTGTAAAAAACCTGTAGTGGGCGTTATGCGCTGTGTATATTGCGGCTTTAAAACAGGCTTTATAAACGGGTTATTTATGTTGTAGTGGTTTTTACAGTAAAGCAGGTGTGCACTGCGCCCGTCTGCTCCAAGCTCACTTACAAAAAAGCCCTCCGCAGCCTCTAAAATACACGCCCCCGCGGCATCGCCAAAAAGTACACAAGACGCTCTGTCAGTATAATCGGTTATGTTAGAGAGGGTTTCGCTTGAAACTACAAGTACTCTTTTAATGTCATCAAAGGCAAGATACCGCCTAGCCATGTCAAGTGCATAAACAAAGCCCGAGCATGCTGCATTTATGTCCATACAGGCGGCATTCCATGCGCCTATTTCGGCTTGTATAAGGCAAGCTGTGCTTGGCGTTAAATAATCAGGTGTAACAGTTGTAACTAAAATCAGGTCTATTGTAAGCGGGTTTATACTGCCGCCCTCTAAAGCTTGCTTTGCCGCAAATGCGCCCATAGCCCATGTTTCTTCACCCGCTGTAATATGGCGTTCTTTCATGCCGGTGCGCTTTGTTATCCACTCGTCAGAGGTTTCTACGATGTCGGCAAAGTCATCATTGCATACAATATTTTTGGGCAAATACTGCCCTGTGCCCAGTACTTTTATTCCATTCAAATCTTTTCCCCCTTGAAAACACCGGCGCTTTATGATATTATTAAATGTAACAAGTGTTTCACTTTATTTTTAATAATACCTGCTTTTTGGCTAACTGTCAAATGAACATTTTATTAAATTTAAAAATAGTTGCTCCCCCGCCTTCGGCGGGGGAGCGGGGTATGGCTAACTGTCAAATGCAAAAGTGTTTGCTGCTACGGCACGGCGGTGCAGAGCAAAGAAGCTTTTTGTTAAAAAATAAAATTATAAAAATTTGCAATATGGGGGCTTTATTGTGGTAGAATTAGCAAAGCAGAGTGCTTTTATATTTAGTGGAACAGGCACGCAAAAACCGGGTATGGGCGGCGATTTTTATGAGCAGTACCCGGAGTTTAAGCGCACTTATGAATGCGCGAGTGATATTTTTGGCTTTGACGTTGCAAAAACTGCATTTAATGCTACAAGCGAAGAAATTAGCGCTACAGCAGTTTCTCACAGGCTTATATACGCCTTTGAAATGGGTGTTTTTGCGGTAGCCGCAAAGCGCTTGCCTACGCCTGTGGCATTTGCGGGGCATTCTCTGGGAGAAATGGCGGCGCTTAGCGCGTGCGGGGTTTTTAACTGTGAGCAGGGCTTTATGGCGCTAAAGTGGCGCTCGCAGTACCTTGACGATGCCTCGGAAGCAGTAAAGGGCGCCATGTGCGCTGTTTTGGGTGCTACACCGCAGGCAGTGGCAGAGGCTTGCCAAAAAACAGGGGGCTTTGTGCTGCCTGTCAACTTTAATGCGCCGTCGCAAACTGTAATATCGGGCGATAAAGGCGCAGTAAACGATGCTGTAGCTGCTTTAAAAGAACAGGGCGCAAGGTGTATGATGCTGCCTGTAAATGTGCCGTTTCATACGGTAAGGCTAAAGGAGGCTTCGCAGCGCTTGTGCGAAAGCTTAAAAACGCTGCCGCTTAACCCAAAGCCTGCCGCAAAGTTTTTTTGCAATGTTACAGGCGGCGAAATGACAGATTTTAGCAATATCGCGCAGTACCTTGCACAGCAGATGATTTCGCCTGTGCTTTTTACAGACGAGGTTAATGCCATGCAAAAAGACGGTGTAACGCAATATATAGAGTTTGGCGCGAGCAAGGTGCTTACGGGGCTTGTTAAAAAGATTATTAAGGGCAGTGACACTGTTAATTTAGATACTGCGGAGGCATTTAACGCCTATGCTAAGTGATACAGAGATAATTTAGCATTGAGTACAGCAAAAACACACCTGTATAGCAGCTGTAACCGCTGTAAAAGTAAAAGGAGCCTAAAAAATATGAAAAAATTCGGAATATTGGGTTACCCGCTGGGACATACGCTTTCGCCGCAAATTCATACTCGGCTTTTTGAGCTTTGCGGTCACAATGAGGAATATAAAATTTATGAGGTTCCGTCAAGCGCTTTAAATGATTTTGCAAGCGGCTTTAGAAGCTTTGCGGCTATAAATGTTACTATACCGCATAAGGTTGAAGTTATGCGCTTTTTGGACGAGCTTGACGAAAGCGCACAGCGTTGCAGTGCAGTAAACCTTATAACTGTAAAGAACGGCAGGCTTTGCGGGTATAACACCGACTGCTATGGTTTTGCAAAAACAGCCGCAGAGCTTGGCGCCGGTCTTGACAAAAGTGTTTGCGTTTTAGGTGCGGGCGGAGTAGGGCGTATGTTTGCCGAAGAAGCTGCCTTGAATGGCGGCGCTGTAACACTTGCCGTGCGCGCCGAGGGCTTAGCAGATGCCGAGCAGGTAAAGCGCGGAATATGTGAGCAAAACAAAAAAGCAAATGTGCGCATTGTCGAAATATCTCGTCTACAGACCTTGGACGAGGACTTTAATTTGCTTATAAACGCAACACCTGTGGGTATGTACCCTCACACAGCGGCAAGCCCTGTGAGCACAGCTTTTTTGCCGCATTGCCGCTTCGTTTTTGATGCGGTTTATAACCCGACTGAAACCACACTGCTGCGCGAGGCAAAAGCGGCGGGCTGTACCGTAACAGGCGGAATAGCTATGCTTGTGTGGCAGGCTGTGCGGGCACACGAGATATATGACGGCTCGCGGTATAAAACCGAAGATATAAAAGAGCTTATAAAAGATATGACGGAGCTTTTGGCAAAAAAACAGACGGAGGCTTAGTAAATGCAGAAAAAAAATATTTTTTTATGCGGCTTTATGGGCTGTGGTAAAACAACCGTAGGAAAAGAGCTTGCATTGCGCACTTTTTACACCTTTAACGATACCGATGAGTGTGCAGAGAAGCTTGCGGGTAAAAGCATTAAAGAAATATTTAGCGAGGACGGCGAGGCAGCCTTCCGTGACCTTGAAGCGAGGGCGTTAAGCGAGCTGGTGTGCGGCAGCGGACAGGTTATAGCGACAGGAGGAGGCTTTGTTTTGCGCCCCTCCAATGTGCGGTTGGCAAAACAAAATGGTAAAATAATATTTATTAATACACCTTTCGAGCTTTGCTACGAACGCGCGGCGTTTACGGACAGACCGCTATTGCAGGGTAAAACCCGCGACGAGGCAGAAGTACTTTATAAGGAACGGTTTTTGCTTTACCGTGCGGCGGCAGACTACGAGATATTTAACAGCGACACGCCACAGGACACGGCAAACGACATACTTACAGCTTTGTCAACATTTTTGTAAAAACAGGCGTAAAAAAGCCGCTCTTTTGGCGGCTTTTTCTTTTATATGTAGACAAGCGATATCATTTGTTGTAAAATAAAATAAGATATTTCTAAAAATACCAATAAATTAGCTTTATAAATTTAAGCTTTAAGAACTTTAGAACAGCCAATATACTACGAGGGGTGAGCCAATGGGCAAAAAGGCTTTGGTTGCAGTAAGCTTTGGTACGACACACGAGGACGCGCTTAAAGCAATATCTCAGACAGAGGTGCGGCTGCAAGACGAAAAACCCGATTACGCATTTTTTAGGGCTTTTACTTCGCGTATGGTCATAGAGCGGTTAAGGAAAAAAGGCGTTTTTGTGCCCTCGGCGACAGAGGTTTTTGAGAAGCTTTTGTCACAGGGCTTTACAGAGGTAATATGCCAACCAACGCATATTATAAGCGGCGCAGAGTACGAAAAACTGCGCGATGAAGCACAAAAAATATCGCCGAAATTTATTTCGTTAAGGCTTGGTGCACCCCTGCTCTCGCAAGAAAGCGACTACGCTCGGTGCTGTAAAATTATAACCGAAGCTATGCCCCCGCTTTTGCAGGACGAAGCACTGGTGCTTATGGGGCACGGCACGGGTCACTTTGCAAATGCCGCTTACTGCCAGCTTGAAAACACCTTTAGGGCACAGGGGCACGAGCGGGTCTATGTTGGCACTGTGGAGGGCTTTCCGACTATTAAATATGTTTTGGACAGGCTTAAAAAGCATGATATAAAAGCTGTACGGCTGCGGCCGTTTATGCTTGTGGCGGGTGAACACGCAGTTAAAGACTTAGCGGGCGAAGATGACTCATGGAACAGGGTACTTTTGCGCGAGGGCTTTAAAACTTACATTACACTAAAGGGGCTGGGTGAAGAACCCGCCATACAAGAGCTTTTTGTACAGCACCTTAATGCTGCAATTAAGCTTTAAAAAATAAGGAGGCGTTTTTTATGAAGCTGCATTTTTTGGGAGCAGACCGCGAAGTAACAGGTAGCTGCCATTATTTGGAGGCTTGCGGTAAGAATATTTTGGTAGATTGCGGTATGGAGCAGGGACCTGACGAGTACGAAAACCAAGAGCTGCCCATACACGCCGCCGAGATAGACTATGTTTTGCTTACACATTCTCACATAGACCATTCCGGAAAGCTGCCGCTTTTGTATAAAAACGGCTTCCGCGGAGAAATTCATACAACAGGGGCAACAAGCGACCTTTGCGGTATAATGCTTAAAGACAGCGCACATATACAAATGTTTGAGGCAGAGTGGCGCAACCGCAAGGCAAAGCGCGCAGGCGGCGAGGAGTTTATTCCGCTTTACGACATGGAGGACGCTATAGGCGCACTCGAATGCTTTGTTCCGCACAAATATGCGCAGCGCTTTAAGCTTTGCGAGGGCATAGAAGTTAGCTTTACAGATGTTGGGCATCTTTTAGGCTCTGCTGCTATAGAGCTGTGGGTAAACGAGGACGGAAACGCAAAAAAGCTTGTGTTTTCGGGTGACGTGGGCAACCTTAACCAGCCGCTTATACGCGACCCGCAAACTTTAAGCGAGGCAGATTACGTCATAATAGAGGCAACCTACGGCGACCGCAGCCACGGCGAACGACCAAATTATATTAAAGCTTTAACCGACATCATTCAGCGCACACTTGACGGCGGCGGCAACCTTGTTATACCCTCGTTTGCGGTGGGGCGCACACAGGAGCTTCTTTATTTTATAAGAAAGATAAAGGAGGACGGGCTTGTAAAGGGGCATGGTTGCTTCCCTGTATATGTGGACAGCCCGCTTGCGGTTGAGGCGACAAATATATTTAACATAAACAGCTTAGAATATTTTGACGGAGAAGCGCAGGAGCTTGTTCGCCGCGGGATAAACCCGATATCTTTTGATGGGCTTAATGTTTCGGTCACAAGTGATGATTCTAAAGCAATTAACTTTGACACTAACCCAAAGGTAATAATATCGGCGTCCGGTATGTGCGAGGCGGGGCGCATTAAGCACCACTTAAAGCACAACCTGTGGCGCAAAGAGAGCACGGTGCTTTTTGTGGGCTATCAGGCAGTAGGAACATTGGGCAGAAGTATACTTGAGGGTGCAGAAAAGGTTAAGCTTTTTGGCGATAGCATAGAAGTTTGCGCAAAAATAGAGCGGCTGGAGGGCATAAGCGGGCACGCAGATAAAGCAGGTCTGCTAAGCTGGCTGCAAGCATTTTCTCCCGCCCCGACACGCGTATTTGTGGTGCACGGCGATGAAGAATCGTGCGAGAGCTTTACTGCCTGCCTAAATGACGAATATCATTATTCTGCGCTTGCGCCGTATACCGGTGGGATATACGACCTTATAAGTAACACCTGCCTTGATGAAGGTACTAAAACCCGCATTAAAAAGGCTGT
Organism: Hydrogenoanaerobacterium sp.; assembly: GCA_036638975.1. GTDB lineage: Bacteria > Bacillota > Clostridia > Oscillospirales > Ruminococcaceae > JAVWJP01. Next base: position 131,489 of record JAVWJP010000003.1, on the reverse strand, counting down.
ACCGGAGGGCGCTGCTATGCGCCATGTTTCAGAGGTGTTTACACGCCTTGTTGCAGCGGGGCGTCGTCTTGCTGTTGTAATAAGCCACAACGAGGGGCTTGCAAACAAAGAGCTTGCACGCTTTGCCGACCAAATAAACTCGCTTTGCGACAAATGGGACAGATAGAAAGGGCTTTTAATTTTATGTATAAGCATATTGTTTTTGATGTTGACGGAACACTGATAGACACCGCATCAGTCTGCCAAAAATCTTTACAGCGGCTTGTGCTTTCGCGCACAGGGCGTGTTATTTCGCCTCAGGAATGCGACTTTGCTTTTGGTATGACAAGCGAAAACGCGCTGCCCGCTTTTGGGCTTGCGCCCACAAAAGACATACTTGATGAATGGAACGGATATTTTAACGATATAATAGATGTAGAAGCAAAGGTTTTTAGCGGTGTATCAGAGCTTCTTACAGAACTGCGCCGCAGAGGTGTTAAGCTGGGGCTTTTAACCTCGCGCTGCTTTAGCGAAATGGGCATAGACCCAAACCTTGAAGGCATACTGCATTTTTTTGACGAGATAGTTTCGGCAGACGATACCACGGAGCACAAGCCAAAGCCGGAGCCTATGCTGCTTTATTTAAGCCGCACAGGTGTTAGGGCAGATGAGGTTTTGTACATTGGCGACACAGTTTATGACTATCAATGTGCCACAGGTGCAGGTGTTCCTTTTGCTCTTGCAGGCTGGGGCGCCTTAAATGCAGATGAAGTACCGCCTTGCTATGTACCAAAAACACCTGGCGAGGTATTGCTGCTTTTATAGCACATAAAAATAAAGCACAAAGGAAGATTTACATATGAACGAGGCAGGCAAAAAAATAGGCGTGCTCGATTCCGGCGTGGGCGGGCTTACCGTGGTAAAAGAGCTGGAAGCCTTACTGCCAAACGAAGACATAATTTATTACGGCGACAATAAAAATTGCCCCTATGGTAACCGCACAGCAGAAAACATCGTGGAGTTAGCACATAAAAGCATAGGCTTTTTGCAAAGTTGCGGCGTAAAAGCAGTGGTGGTGGCGTGCAATACCACATCGTCGCTCATAGAGCGCTTCGAGGGTGAATATCCATTCCCTATAATAAGCATAATTAAGCCTGCGTGCCTTTCTGTTGCATCGCTGCATCTGCCTGCTGTAGGCGTTATAGCTACCGAGCTTACTATAAAAACAGGTGCGTATACTCGCATTATAAACGAGAACGACCCCAATATTGTGGTATATGGTGAGGCAAGCCATAATTTAGCGGCGCTTGTTGACAGCGGCGAGTTTGATATACCCGCTATAACAGATGAGGTTAAACTGCATTTAGACGCGCTTTTGGCAAAATATCCGCTTACTCACATCATACACGGCTGCACACATTACCCAATTGTAAACGAGGTTTTTAAGCAGCTTGCACCGGACATAAGCTTTATAAACCCCGCCAAGGAGCAGGCGGCGCAGGCGGCGCGCGCCCTTGCTGTGCGTGGGCTTTTAAACACAAAGCAAGGGCATAGCTTAAACATATACACAAGCGGCTCACAGGCGGTTTACGGCGCTGTTTTAAAGCGGCTGTGCATACAAACTCCGGCAATATTCCACAAGGATTAGTATTAAGCAAAAAACTAAAGCAGAGCTTGTATTCCCCCCGCCGCAAACGGGGGGTTAACCATATGTTCAAGAGAATACCGCAAATATATAAAATCGGTTTTAACTACAGGAGGAATTATTTTGACAGACTATTTAATAAAATGCTTTGTAAAGAACGCAGATGATACCAAAAACCCCGATGTTCGCCAGCGTTACGGCGTTTTGGGCAGCATGGTCGGTGCTTTTTGCAATATCTTTTTGTTCATTACAAAGCTTATACTCGGCGCAATTTCTGCAAGTATTGCCATTACTGCAGATGCCTTTAATAACCTTTCTGATGTCGCTTCTGCGGTGGTGACGCTTGTAGGCTTTAAGATGGCATCTAAACCGGCGGACAAGAAACACCCGTTTGGACATGGCAGAATAGAATATATAAGCGGCGTCATAATCTCGTTTTTTGTAATGCGGGTGGGCATTGAGATAGGAAAAAGCTCTATAGATAGAATTTTTAACCCTGAGCCTGTGGAGTTTAGTGTTGTTGTTATAATAGGGCTTGTGATTTCTATAGTTATAAAAATATGGATGAGCTTGTTTGACAAGAAGCTGGGGCGGAGGATAGGCTCATCGGCTATAGAAGCTGCTTCCGTGGATAGCCTTACAGATGTTTTTGCAACCACGGTGACGCTTATTTCGGTAGTTGCGGCGCGGTTTACTGCTTTGCCTATAGACGGTGCTATGGGTGTGCTGGTGGCAGCGCTTATAATTTTAGCAGGCTACGGCATTGCAAAAGACACCCTCAACCCGCTCTTAGGCGTAAAGCCCGATGCGGAGCTTCTAAAAAATATAGAGGCGGAAGTGATGTCCTTTGACGGAATACTTGGCATACATGACCTTATAGTGCACGATTACGGACCCAGCCGCCGCTTCGGTTCTCTACACGCCGAGGTTTCTGTCCACAGTAATATTATATTTTCGCATGAGGTTATAGACCGTGCCGAGCGCGCAATAGCAAAGGATTTAAACGTAGAAATGGTGATACATCTTGACCCTATAGAAACCGACTGCGAAAAAACCAACCAAATGCACGTCATAACGCTGGAAAAGGTGCAGGAGGTAAACCCCAAATTTACTATCCACGATTTTCGCATAGTGCAGGGCAGAACGCTTACGAACTTTATTTTCGATATATGTGTCCCAATGGAAACTAAGATGAGTGATGATGACGTAAAAAATGCAGTTGCAAAAAAAATGAGCAATATAAACCCCGAATATTACACTGTCATAAATGTTGACAGAAGCTATGTTTAAGCGGTATTAAGTAAAAAATTGCTTTGCGGAGGATATATGGACTTTAACTATGAAACAGAGGATTTGGGAGCGGGTATAAGTGTATGCGTAACGCCGCAGCACAAGTTTGGCACCGATGCTTTTTTGCTTTCGTCTTTTTCTGCACATCGCCGCAATGATATAGCCTGCGACCTCGGCACAGGCTGTGGGATTATCCCGCTTTTGTGGTTTAAAAACGAGCCTCCAAAAGAGGTATATGCCGTGGATATACAAGAAAAAGCAATAGAACAGCTTAAACTAAGCGTAGAGCTAAACGGGCTGGGCACACGGCTTAAACCTGTTTTGGGCGACTTAAAAGCATTGGGCGGTGCCTTGCCCGTTGGTACCTTTAGCCTTGTCACCTGTAACCCTCCATATAAGGTTTGCGGCACGGGCTTTTTAAGCGAGGGCACACCCGAGCAGATTGCGCGGCACGAGGTGATGTGTAATATAAACGATGTTTGCGCGGCGGCGGCGCAGCTTTTAAAGTTTGGCGGGCGCTTGTGCCTGTGCCAAAGACCGGAGCGCCTTTTAGATGTGCTGGAGGCAATGCGCAAAAATGCTGTAGAGCCAAAGCTTGTGCGCTTTGTACAGCAGCGCGGTGACAAAGCACCGTGGTTGTTTTTGGTGCGTGGGCAAAAGGGCGGCAAGCCTTGCCTAAAGGTAGAAAAGCCGCTTATAATAGAGGGCGGCGGGCGCGACGGCTTTAGCGACGAGCTGCTTAAAATATATGGCGGGGGTAAAGAATGAGCGGTAAACTTTATGTTGTCGGTACACCCATAGGCAACCTCGGAGATATGACCCCGCGAGCGGTGGAGGCTATGCGTGCTGTTGATTTTATTGCTGCGGAGGATACACGCGTTACACAAAAGCTGCTAAACCGCTTCGACATAAAAAAACACACCGTAAGCTACCACCGCCACAGCGGAGAGGCTGTAAGCGAGCAGATTACGGAGCGTATTTTGGCGGGCGAAAGCTGTGCTGTAGTCACCGATGCAGGTATGCCGTGTATATCGGACCCGGGCGAGGATTTGGTGCGTTTGTGCGCCGAAAACGGGGTTGAAATTGTGGTAGTGCCGGGGGCGTCTGCTGCTGTTTCTGCACTTGCAATTTCGGGTATTAGCACCTCGCGCTTTGCCTTTGAGGGCTTTCTTTCGGTAAACCGCAAAAACCGTGCAGAGCACTTAGAAAGTGTAAAAAACGACAGACATACCCTTGTGTTTTACGAAGCGCCGCATAAGCTTAAAAACACATTGCAAGATATGCTTGAGGCTTTGGGTGACAGAAAAATAGCCCTTGCGCGTGAGCTTACAAAGCTGCACGAGGAGGTTATACGTACAACTCTTAGCGGTGCAATAAAGCTTTACGAAGAAAAAGCGCCGCGCGGGGAATATGTCATTGTTATAGAGGGTGCGCAGGCTGTAAAAAAAATAGGGCTTACATTTGAAGAAGCCGTAGCAATGATTAAGGAACTGGCGGCGGGCGGGCAGGCGCTTACAGCCGCAGCAAAAGAAGTTGCTAAGGAAACCGGCTATAAAAAAAGCGAGCTTTACAAGGCGGCTCTGTAATACTGCTCTATAATTCCAAAGGTGCTACACGTTATAAAAATATTTTGTATAACATAGTAAAAAAGGCAGTCACTAAAATTGTGACCGCCTTTTTGTTATTTTGTCAGCCCTTTACCGCACCCATTGTAATGCCCTGTGTAAACGATTTTTGGAACAGGACAAACACAAGTATTATAGGGATTGCAGAGAAGGTTGCACCTGCCATTTGCACGCCGTAGTTTGTAGAAAGCTCTGCTTGCAATGTGGCTATGCCAAGCTGCAAGGTTAGGTTTTCGCGGCTGCTCAGCATAATCAATTGCAGAAAATAGTCGTTCCATGTGTTAATAAAGGTGAATATTGCAAGAGCACCTATGCCCGGCTTTACCATGGTTATAACTATATTTGTGAATATTTGAAACTCGTTGCAGCCGTCTATTTTGGCGGCTTCCAGCAGCTCTTTTGGTATAGTTTGGCTAAATTGCTTCATTAGGAATATACCAAACGGCCAGCCGACGGTGGGCAATATTACTGCCCATAAGGAATCGTGCAGACCGAGCTGACTTGCCTGCTGTACCAGTGGAACAAGTACCACCTGCTTTGGCAAAGCCATTGCCGCCACAAACATGGCAAATAGTATTGTACCGCCGTAAAAGCGCTTTTTAGCTAAAACATAGCCTGCCATGGTAGAAACTATGCAAACAAGTATCATGGCAACGCCTGAGATAAAAACGGTGTTTAAAAACCATTTCATGGCGGGGTTGCGCACAAAAAGTGTGGCGTAGTTGTTAAGCGTAGGCGTCAGCGGAAACCACTCCGGAGGTATTTTTACGGTGACCATTTGCTCTTTAAACGAGCCTGTAACTACCCAGTAAAATGGGAAGACGAATATAACTGTCAGAAGTACCAGTAAAATCATTGAGGATATGCTTGCGACGGAGCTTTTGTTTTTCATACAGTATGCCCCCCTAATAGTCAATATCGTCGCCAAGAAACTTGAACTGGACAAAGCTTATAATGGCAATGATAATGGCAAGTATTACGCCCATTGCGTTGGCATAGCCAAAGCGGTATTGCTTAAAGGCGGTTTCATAAAGCAGGTACATTATGGTGCTGGTGGCGTAGTTTGGACCGCCTGAGGTTAAAAGCTGTATAAGCGAGAAGCATTGGAATGAGTTTATGGTGGTAATAACCACTACATAAAGCATGGTGGGCATTATGCCCGGTATCTTTACATGGCGGAATACCTGCCAATCGTTGGCACCGTCTATCTTTGCAGCCTCTATATGTGAGGTGTCAAGGTTGCCGAGTGCAGCCACAAACAGTACTATAGGCTGCCCCACCGAGGTAGTAAGCAAAACAATAAGAATGGAAATAAGCGCAAAGCGTTTATCCCCCAGCCACATAATGGGCTTATCAATAATATTCATATTCATAAGGACGTAGTTTAAAATACCGCTCATTGGGTGGAATATCCATTTCCATACAACCACTACAGAAACAGTGCCCGTGACAACAGGCAAGTAAAAAATGCCGCGAAAAAGGCTGCGTACAAACGGGCTCTTTTCGTAAATAGTCATCGAAACAAAAACGCTGAAAATAACAATGATAGGTACGACACCTACAACTAAAAGTAAGGTGTTTTTAAGCGATTTTAAAAAGTTCGCATTTTGGAAAAGCTCTGTGTAGTTTTGCAGACCTATAAATGTCATATCGCTCATTGTGTAGTTGAAAAAGCTGGTAAAAACGCCGCGGCACATTGGATAAACCACAAATAGAAAGAAAAACCCAAGTGCCGGAAGAAGAAATATGTATGAAACTATGGTTTCGCGCATACGTATAGGAAGACGCGAGTACCAGCTGCCGCGTTTTTCAGCTGCGCCCCCGCCTGTGTTTTTTGCAACTTGTGTAGCCATATGTTTAGAGCCTCCTTAAAAGAAAACATTGCTTTTTAAAAGTACAAGCCGCCCACTAAGCAATGAGCAGGCGGCTCGTATAAATACAAATCAGTTATAAGAACAGTGCTTATTTTTTAGCTGCTTCTATGGCTTTGTTAGAGTTGTTTACAAAGTCATCGGCTGCTTGCTGTGCAGTTTTGTCGCCTGACATAACTGCCTGTAGGTTAGAGAACCACTCGGGACGCATTGCTGCAAAACCGTTGATGGTGTTGTAGTATGTGCCGTAGTATTTAGACATACTTGCATAGAAAGCCATGTCCTCGTTGCCGGGGTATAAGTCGCCAAAGCTTTGACGTACAGGGAATGCTTTTGTTGCAACTACGTTTTTAGGTCCCCACTCTGCATCGTCGCAGAGGAACTTGATGAATTCTTTTGCAATGGCGGCTTTGTTGTCGTCTTTGTTGTTAAACACGCAGAAGCCGTTTACAAGGTACTCGAGGTTAGGTTTGCCGCTCTCTGAAGGAAGCGGAAGTGCAAGAGCCTCTACGCCGTTTGCTTCCATTGTAGGAGCATTGTTTACAGCGTTTACAGGTGCCCAAAGAAGTGTGGTTGTAACAGCGCCCGAAACAAACTGCTCGATAGCCTCGCCGCCGTTAAATGCAACACCGTTTTCAAGGTTGCCTGCTTTTACCTGGTCTGCAACATACTGCAAGCCTTTTACGCCGTTTGCATCGTTGATTGTGTATTTTGTAAGTGCTTTATCTGTTATTGAAGAACCATAGAGGTTAGAAATAAATGCGCGTGTGCCTTGGTCGCCGCCCTGTCCGGAGCAGAACACTATGCCGTTTTTGTAGCCTTTTGCTTTTAAAGCTTCGTTAAGCTTTGTGTATTGCTCGGTTGTCCATGTGCGCTCGCCTTTTTGTGGTACCATGTCTAAAAGTCCTTCTTTTTCAAGAACCTTTTTGTTGACAGCCATGATGAAAGGAGCAGAAGAAATCGGGTACATCCAGTAGTCTTTACCGTCAGAGCAAGCAGCCAAAATGTTTTCGTTGCCTACGTCTTTTTTCATGTCATCTGTGAATAAATCGTTCAAAGAAACGAGCTTGCCGTTTTTGCCGTAGTCTACAATACGTCCGGGAGCATCAAACAAAACGTCCGGTGCTGTGCCGCCCTGTATGGCAGAAACGATTTTTTCAGGACCTGAAGTAAAGTCTATCATTTCTACTTTTACTTTTACGCCGGGGTTCTTTGCCTGGAAGGCATCTACCATCTGCTGCTCGTATTCGCCAGCAGCGTATGTTGTAGAGAATGTTGGGAACGCCCACCATGTAATTTCGCCGGTAAGACCTGCGGGTGCTGCTTCAGGTGCTGCCGAAGAAGCTGCGGGTGCCGCCGAAGAAGCCGGTGCCGCCGAGGAAGCCGGTGCTTTGCCGCCGCAGCCTGCAAAAAGACCAACGCACAGTGTAAGTACCAGTAACATTGCTAAAAATTTTCTCATAAGAATAAAATCCTCCTTTTTTATTAGACAATAATATATTTACTAAACAGACTAAGCTGCAAGTAAAACATTTTAAGACCCTTGCTTATTTGATGGCGCTTACATACCTTTTTGTAATGTCCATAGGGCGCGTTATAGCTGTTCCGACAACCGCTGCGTGAACACCGCACTGCATAGCCATTTTTAGCTGCTCGGGGCTCCATATTCCGCCCTCTGCAATGACAGGCTTACCGCAGTTTTTGCTAAGTGTCGCCATAAGCGGAAGGTTAGGCATGGGGGCACCCTTTGTATATGCTGTGTAACCGCTCATGGTTGTACCTATTATATCGAAGCCTATGCTTGCCGCGTTAATTCCCTCATCATACGATGAACAATCTGCCATAAAAAGCTGGTTTGGGTACTTTTTGCGAACAGCACCAAAAACAGCTTCAAGGGTTTGTCCCTTTGTGCGCAGACGGTTTGTGGCGTCCATAGCTATTATGTCGCACCCGCACGCTGCCAAAGCGTCTACCTCTGCCATTGTAGGTGTTATATAAACGTCGCTGTCACTGTAAACTTCTTTTATTATGCCTATAACAGGCAATGAAACCAGCTTTTTTATCTCGACAATATCGCAGACCGTGTTGGCTCTTATGCCTACAGCCCCGCCGAGCATTGCCGCATATGCCATTTTAGACATTATAAAAGATGAATAAAGCGGCTCCTCTTTAAGTGCCTGACACGAAACTATCAGCCCGCCTTTAATTTTATCTAATACAACATTCCCCACAAATGCTCAACCCCCTGTATAAACTTTTATGTAAAATGTATTCAATGTCTTCATAATAGCACACGTGAAAGTTTTTTTCAATAGTAAACAAACAAAAAATTTTTTTCCGTTATTTTGTTGATTTTTACTCATTGTGGTGCTATCATGGATTTAAAACGGTAAAACAAATTAAGATGGAGGAATACATATGTCCAAATATGATGTGTCCAAATTTAGAAATGTAACGGTTGCCTTTAACACGCCTTTTGATAAAAGCGGAGAGGTAGACCTTAAAGGTTGTAAAAACCTAGCGAGATATTTTTGCAATAAGGGGCTTCACCAGCTTTATGTGTGCGGTTCTACAGGCGAGGGCTTTTTAATGAGCCATGATGAGCGCAAAAAAGTTGTGGAGGCAGTAATGGATGAGGTTGGCGGCGAGATGAACGTTATAGTTCATGTAGGCGATGCCTCTACAAAGTTTGCAAGCGAGCTTGCCGCACATGCCTCAAAAGCGGGTGCAGATGCGACAAGTGCTGTCCCGTGTGTGTACTACCGCCCCAGCGAGGAGGGTGTTTATCGTCACTGGCAGGGTATAACCGAGGCTGCCGATATACCATTTTTTATATACAATATCCCACAGCTGACAGGCTTTAACCTCAGCATGAATTTATTCAACAGAATGCTTAAAAACGAGCGAGTTGCGGGCATTAAGTGCTCTAGCGACCCTGCGCAGGACGTTTTGCGCTTTAAGCAAGCCGGCGGCAAAGACTTTATAGTGTTCAGCGGCTGTGACGAGCAGTACCTTGCGGGGCGCATTTTGGGTGCGGACGCAGGAATAGGCGGTACCTATGGTGCAATGCCGGAGCTTTACTTAAAAATAGAAGAAATAATCCGCCGCGGCAACGAGTTTGACAAGGCTCTTGAGCTGCAAGGGAAGATAACAGCCTTGATATATCGCCTGTGCGATATAGGTCTTTATGGTGCAGTTAAAGCTATTTTGCGCATAAACGGTGTTGAATGCGGAGAGCCGAGGCTACCGTTCCTGCCTGTTTCTAGCACCGACCCTGTTTTAGTTAAGCTTAATAATGATATTAATGCTACCATAGAAGAAACGAAAAACTGGTAATATCTTGGAGGCTTAGTGTAATGCAAAAAAATATAGTGTGCTTTGGCGACAGTAATACCCATGGTTACCGCGCTGAGGATACAAAACGCTTTGACGAGCACACTCGCTGGACAAAGCTTTTGCAAAAGGCTTTGGGAGATGGGTATAACATTGTGGAGGAAGGGCTTTCGGGGCGCACCACTTGCTTTGAGGACCCATGCTTTGAGGGGCTGTCCGGAGTTTCTGTAATATACCCCACGCTTATGAGCCACGAGCCTGTAGATTTGCTGGTAATAATGCTTGGCACAAACGACGTTAAAGAGCGTTTTTCCGCAACTGCCGCAAACATTGCTTCGGGGCTGGAGCGGCTTGTAAAAAAAGCGAGGTCGGTAGAGTGCTGGAGCAAGGGAACATACAATATCTTAATAATAACGCCTACTCCTATACTAAAAGGCTACGAAAAAACCGACTGTTACCCAATGATGGGCGCGGGTTGCAGCGAAAAAAGCTACGAGCTGCACTCTGTCTTTGAGGCAGTGGCAAAAAACAACGGCTGTCATTACCTCAATGCCGCTTTTGCCGAGAGCAACACCATAGATTATATGCACCTGTGCCCAAATGGACATAGGCAGCTTGCCGAAAAGCTTGCAGAGCTTATCCCGACAATATTATAATACTTGTTAAAAGCACAAAAAACCTCACGCTTGTCTAAAATAAGGCAAGCGTGAGGTTTTTTTAGGCTTGCAGCTTAGCAAGCTTTTCGTCCTTTATGTGGCATACATTTGCTTTAACTTTTTCTATGTCAATAGTTGTGTATTCGCCGTTTTTATATACCGTTTTGCCATCTACTACGGTAAGGCAGATGTCGCTTGCTTGTGCCGAATACATAAGGCTTGAAAGCACGTCGTAAACAGGCAGCAGATGCGGCTTATCCATGTCATAAACCAAAAGGTCGGCACGGTTGCCCACCTTTATAGCACCGCAGCTTGCTCTGCCCTGTGCTTCTGCGCCGTTTTTGCAGGCAAGGCATAGCATATCATGCGGTGACAAAAACAGCGGGTCGTTTGCAGCGCCTTTTTGCAGAATTGAGGCAAGGGTAATTTCTTCGTGCATATTAAGGTTGTTGTTGCTTGCCGCACCGTCTGTGCCTATACATACGCGTACACCTGCATCTATAAGACTGCGCACAGGCGCAATGCCGCTGCCCAGCTTTAGGTTGCTTGAGGGGCAGTTTACGGCGCTGACTGCTTTTTTTGCAAATATTTCTATATCACAGGGTTCTGCCCACACACAATGAGCCGCTGTAACAGGTACTTCAAATACTCCGCAGTAATCAAGCCATTGTGTGGGGGTTCTTCCGCCGTGCCGCGCCTTGCATTCCTCGTGCTCTGCTTTTGTTTCTGAGATGTGCGTATGAAGCTGAAGCTTGTTTTCTTTGGCAAATTGTGCCACCTCGCGCACCAGAGTTTCGGTGGTGGTGTATTCAGAGTGCAGCGAGGCTTCGGCAATTATTCTGTCGTCCTTTGCCGTTTTCATGTAATCCATAAGGTAATGCAGACCGTGCCAGCCGTTTATGTCGGCAAAATGTACGTCCTCGCTAAAAGCCGAGCAGCCGTGAGAAAGATTAGCCTTTATACCGCTTTCTTCGACGGCTTTAGAAATCCCGTCCATTTCCATATACATATCGCTAAACGAAACAGCGCCGCTTGCAAGCATTTCAGAAATTCCCAAAAGCCCGCCCCAGTACATATCCTCAGGTGTTAGAAGTGCCTCAAACGGGAACATTCTCTCGTGCAGCCAGCGCTGTAATGGAAGCCCGTCGCCGTAGCCGCGTATAAGTACCATTGGCACATGGCAGTGCAGGTTAAAATACCCGGGGACAAGCACCTTATTTTTTCCGTTGTAGCGCTCTCCGCAGTAATTTAGCGGGGCTGCCTTGCCTACGTGCGTTATGCTTTTACCCTCGGTGCAAACATACATATTTGGCTGTGCTTCGTAGTTTTCGTCTATAAGCGTGATGTTTTCGTACAGCATTTTTACATCTCCTTTATGGCTTCGCGCAGCAACGCTTTAAAGCGACCGGATATACATACCATGCAGCTCCCCGCAAGCTTTCCAAAAACAAGCTGTCCCTTGTGCGACTGCACGGTTGAGCACAAAAAGCTTGGTATATCCTTGTAAAAATCATATGCAAAGCCATTCATTTTATCAGTCCTTTTAAAAAAACGGGGACGGCAACCGCACTTACTCAAAGCACGGTGAAGCCACCTGCCTTTGATATGTTCGGAAACCGTCCCTCGTAAAGTGATTATCTGCTTGCCATTAGAAGCGTTCGCGTTTTACATAAGATGTATGCAAAACCTCGTGTGCACGATGACCGCCTGCTTTGCCGTCAAAGTACTCGGCGTAAATCTTTTTAAGAGATGGGTTTTCGTGAGATTTACGAATGGTTTTTGCTTCGTCGTTTTTGTAAAGAGCCTTTGCGCGCAAGGTTTTAAGGTCTGTAAAGTTGCGCACAGAGGCGGGCTGCTGTGGCTGTCCGCCGCCGTTTACACAGCCGCCGGGGCACGCCATAATTTCTATAAAGGTGTAGTTTTTCTCGCCGCGTTTGACAGCTTCAAGCACTTTTTTGGCGTTTGCAGTGCCGGAGGCTACAGCTACGTTCACTTCTAAATCGCCAAGCTTGTAGCTTGCTTCTTTTACGCCCTCTATGCCGCGAACATCTTTAAACTCGACATTTTCAAGCGGTTTGCCCGTAATTGTTTCGGCTGCTGTTCTAAGTGCCGCTTCCATAACGCCGCCTGTTGCACCGAATATAACTGCCGCACCTGTAGATTCACCCATCGGGTCGTCAAATTCTTCGTCAGGCAGGTTTACAAAATCTATGCCCGCGCGAGAAATCATGCGGGAAAGCTCACGTGTGGTTATAGAGATATCAACATCTAAAACGCCGGCCGCTTTTTGGTCGTTGCGCGCAAGCTCAAACTTTTTGGCTGTGCACGGCATAACGCTTACGCTTACTATGTTTTTGGGGTCTATACCCGCTTTGTCGGCGTACCATGTTTTAATAAGCGCACCAAACATTTGCTGAGGAGATTTGCACGACGAAAGATTTGGGATAAACTCCGGGAAATAGTGCTCGCAATATTTAACCCAGCCCGGTGAGCAAGAGGTAATCATTGGCAGTACGCCGCCTTTTGTTACACGCTCTACAAGCTCGTTTGCTTCCTCTACAATTGTAAAGTCTGCGCCCAAATCTGTGTCAAAAACCTTGTCAAAGCCCAAACGGTGCAGGGCAGCTGCCATTTTGCCTTCAACATCTGTGCCGATAGGCATATCGAAGCATTCGCCCAGTGTCGCACGGACAGAAGGTGCTGTTTGTACTATAACAACCTTTTCGGGGTCTGCAAGTGCTTTACGTATTCTTTCTGTGCCGTCTTTTTCGTACAAAGCACCCGTTGGACAAACTGTAATGCACTGACCGCAGCCTATGCAGGTGGTTTCGCCCAGCTTTGCTTCAAAAGCACAGCCAATTTGTGTCTTAAACCCGCGCTCGTTCGGACCGATTACTCCGACACCTTGGTTTTTTGCACAAACAGCTACACAGCGGCGGCAAAGAATACATTTGTTGTTGTCGCGTATCATATGTGCAGCCGAGGTGTCAAGCTCGTACTCGTTCATGCTGCCTGCAAAACGGCTCTCGTCCTCTACGCCAAATTCTTGGCACAGGGTTTGCAGCTCGCACTTGCCGCTGCGTATGCACGAAAGACATTTTTTGTCGTGTGTTGAAAGCACAAGCTCTAAGTTGGTTTTTCTGGCGGCGAGCACCGCAGGGCTGTTTGTAAAGACCTCCATGCCCTCGTTTACAGGGTAAACACAGGCAGTTACAAGGCTTTTCGCGCCTTTAACCTCTACCATACATATACGGCACGCGCCTATTTCGTTAATGTCTTTAAGGTAACATAATGTGGGAATATTTATTCCGGCAACCCGTGCGGCCTCCAGTATAGTAGAACCTTTCGGCACGGACAAGGGCATACCGTTTAATTTTATATTGACCATATCCATTTGTGGTACACTCCTTTCTTATCTTTTTACAATAGCGCCGAAACGGCATTTTTCCATGCAGGCGCCGCATTTAATGCACTTTGCAGTGTTTATGCTGTGCGGGTTTTTAAGCTCACCGGTAATGGCTCCGGTTGGGCAAACGCGCGAGCAAAGTGTGCAGCCCTTGCATTTGTCGGCTATAATTGAATATTGCAGCAGGCTCTTGCATACGCCCGCAGGGCAACGTTTATCTTTAATATGTGCTATATATTCGTCCTCAAAGAAGTGCAGTGTAGAAAGCACCGGGTTTGGTGCAGTTTGTCCCAGCCCGCAAAGCGAGTTTTCCTTGATGAAAACAGAAAGGTCTTTAAGGCGCTGAATATCCTCCATCTCGCCTTGTCCTTTTGTTATGCGGTCAAGTATCTCATAAAGACGCTTTGTACCAATACGGCAGGGGGCGCATTTTCCGCAGCTTTCGTCCACGGTAAACTCTAAGAAGAACTTTGCAATATCCACCATGCAGGTGTCCTCGTCCATTACAATAAGACCGCCTGAGCCCATCATAGAGCCTATGGACAGAAGATTGTCGTAGTCTATTTTTATGTCGAGATGCTCGGCAGGTATACAGCCGCCAGAAGGACCGCCTGTTTGTGCGGCTTTAAACTTTTTGCCGTTTGGTATGCCTCCGCCTATTTCTTCGACTATTTCGCGAAGCGTTGTGCCCATAGGTACTTCAACAAGACCTGTATTGTGTATTTTGCCGCCGACAGCAAACACCTTTGTGCCTGCCGATTTCTCTGTGCCCATAGAACGGAACCAATCTACACCTTTAAGAATAATCTGCGGTACGTTGGCGTAGGTTTCTACGTTGTTAAGTACAGAGGGCTTGCCAAAAAGACCCTTGACAGCAGGGAACGGGGGACGTGGACGAGGCTCGCCGCGGCGCCCTTCTATAGATGTCATAAGAGCTGTTTCTTCGCCGCATACAAAAGCGCCCGCGCCAAGGCGTATGTCAAGGTCAAAATCGAAGCCTGTGCCTAAAATGTTTTTGCCCAAAAGCCCGTTTTCCTTTGCTTGATTGATGGCAATTTGTAAACGCTTTACTGCTATGGGGTATTCGGCACGTACATAAACGAAGCCTTGGTTTGCGCCTATTGCGTAGCCCGCTATAGCCATAGCTTCTATTATAACGTGCGGGTCACCCTCAAGAACCGAGCGGTCCATAAACGCACCAGGGTCGCCTTCGTCGGCATTACAGGCAACATATTTCTGGTCATCTACAGACGCTTTTGCAAAGCTCCATTTAAGCCCTGTCGGGAAGCCCGCTCCGCCGCGTCCGCGCAGACCGGAGTCTTTTATAAGCTGTATAACACCGTCCGGCGTCATTTCGGTAAGCACCTTGCCCAGCGCCTGATAACCGTCGTAGGCTATGTACTCGTTGATGTTTTCGGGGTCTATAACGCCGCAGTTTTTAAGTGCAACACGGTTTTGTTTTTTGTAAAATTGTGTTTCGTTAAGCGACTGGATATCATCTTTATGGACGGTTTCGTCGTACAAAAGGCGTTTAACTATGCGCCCCTTTACAAGATGCTCTGAAACTATCTCGGCTATATCCTCTGCCTTTACGCGCGAATAAAATGCGCCCTCCGGGTAGATAATCATTATAGGGCCTAAGGCACAAAGCCCAAAGCAACCTGTTTTTACTACTTTTACTTCTTCGGACAGCCCCGCTTTTTTAATTTGTTCTTCAAGAGTGGTTATTATTTGTTCACTGCCTGACGACGTACAACCGGTGCCGCCGCAAACAAGTACATGAGAACGATACATATCTCGCTTCCTCCCTTCTTAATTACCCAATGTTCCTATTGTATATTCATTAACGGGTACACCGTTTACTAAATGGTCACCTACGACTCTTGCAACTTTTTCGGCAGTCATTTTGACATAAGTTACTTTTTCTTTGCCGGGTACAAACACTTCTACGACGGGCTCATACTGGCATATGCCTATGCAGCCTGTCTGTGCTATGGTAACATTTGTAAGCCCGCGCTTTGCAACTTCCTCTGAAAAAGCAGTTAAAACGGGGCGAGCACCTGCTGCTATTCCGCAGGTTGCCATACCTACTACAACGCGGATATTGTCTGTATCATCATGGCGAACGCCCATGCTTGCCTTCATTTGGTCGCGTAGCGCCTGAAGCTCTGCTAAAGTTTTCATGTGTTTAATATACCTCCGTCCAAATTTTCGGTGTTTTCTTTTATGTACGATTTTATAAATTCCATAATTTGCGGAATGTTAAGCGGGACATCGCCCAAAACCTCTTTAAACTCGTTTGTCGATGAGGTAAAGCTTTTGCCGTTTACCTCGTATGTATAAATAAAGTTTATTTGGGGGTTGCAGCTTATGAGGCAGCAAATTGTTTCGGGCATATCACCAAGCGGCATTCTGTCGATGTGCGAAAGCCCGAACACAGCCAGTACGCTTGTACCTGCGCCAACTTCAGATTTTATCTCGAAGCTGCCGCCTGTCATTTCGGCAGCCATTTTAAAAAACGGTATGCCAAGCCCTACTCTGCGTGTTGTCCTTGTGGTGTAAAAAGGGTCTGTCACTCGCGCAACAACCTCTTTTGTCATGCCGCAGCCATTGTCTGTAATTGCAATGGTCAGCGTGTCGGCGCTTGTATCCTCTGCCACAGCAATGATGATTTTGGTGGCGCCTGCCTTTACAGAGTTTTGCGCAATGTCTAAAATGTTAAGCGAAAGCTCTTGCATAGCGGCTATTTGTCGGCATATTTTGCCAAAATGTTGTCTATTTCGTCCGGTACAAGACGCCCGTAAACATCGTCGTTTATAGTCATAACAGGCGCAAGCCCGCAAGCACCTATGCAGCGGCAGGCGTCAAGCGAAAATTTTCCGTCCGGTGTGCATTCGCCGCCCTTTATCCCCAAAACTTTCATCAGCTTGTCATAGACATCTCCGCTGCCCTTAACATAGCAGGCAGTGCCTAAGCAAACAGAAACCTTGTACGTGCCCTTTGGGTTTAATGCAAACTGAGAATAGAAAGTTGCAATGCCGTAAACCTCTTCAAGCGGTACATCCATCTGAAGTGCTATTATTTTTTGTACTTCAATTGGCAAATACCCGTAAATGTCCTGCGCATTTTGTAAAATAGGCATAAGAGCACCTTTTTGCTCTTTATGGTCCGCAATTACTTTAAGAAGCGCAGCTTCTTGCTCCTTGGTGCCTTGGAAGGGAACACTTGTTTTAGCCATCAAATAAACCTCCTTGGTATTATTGTGCTTTTGTTTTAAAAGTTATGGCGGTGTACACAAAAGCAACATTATATTTGTTAAAATTATACCAGACTATGAGAAAAAAATCTACTGCTTTAAGGTTAAGTTTTTAAAAAAAAGGCAAATTTACATTTTATCTGTCTAAAAGATGGAAGAACCGACAAAAAGCTTCGTTATTATGCACTGTTTTCAAGTTTATTTTTGTATTGTTTTTATTTTGCGGAAGCTGAGGTTTTGTTTGCTTTTAGTGCCTCGCAACATTATAATGTAT
The DNA here is from genome assembly GCA_036638975.1 of Hydrogenoanaerobacterium sp. GTDB lineage: Bacteria > Bacillota > Clostridia > Oscillospirales > Ruminococcaceae > JAVWJP01. The sequence goes on along the minus strand of JAVWJP010000003.1, from coordinate 114,154 downwards.
ATAGCGGGTCTTGTTTGATTGACATAGCGGGGTAACTTGGATTATGTGGACGATATCTGTAAATTAAAGTGCCTAAGCCGGGTTTACACATGGTGAAATAAACAAAAAAACAGTAAGGCGGGGTCATTATGACAATAGGAGATATTAAAGAGATATTAAAAGCAGATGTTTTGTGTGAGGGCGACGGTCTGGAGCGTGAGGTACATAATGCCTGCGGAAGCGACATGATGAGTGATGTTTTGGCATTTGTAAAGGACCAGTCTGTTCTGCTTACGGGGCTTGTAAACCTACAGGTGGTGCGAACTGCCGAGATGATGGATATTTTGTGCATCGTTTTTGTGCGCGGCAAAGCGCCTGACGAAGCTATTGTAAGGCTTGCAAATGAACGCGGAATTTCTGTTCTTACCTCGCCCTGCCGTATGTTTTTAGCCTGCGGGCTTTTGTATGAAAAGGGGCTTGGAGGAGGTTACGATAACTAGTGCCAAATGCAATGACATTTGAATATACAGTGCCGGGGGACGACTTTACCCGTGCGGGAGAGGCCTCGTCAAGTATTAAAAAAGCCCTTAAACAAATAGGTATAGCGCCGGATATTATAAGGCGTGTTGCCATTGCTGTTTACGAGGGCGAAATAAACATGGTTATACACGCAAATGGCGGCAAAATAAACATAGAGGTTACGTCTGACGATATAAAAATGACGCTTACCGACAAGGGCCCCGGCATAGCCGACATAGCGCTTGCAATGCGCGAGGGCTGGAGCACCGCGCCGGAGGACGTGCGCTCGCTGGGCTTTGGGGCGGGCATGGGGCTGCCAAACATGAAAAGCTACACCGACGAAATGACGCTGGAAAGCACAGTGGGTGTGGGCACAACGGTAAGAATGCTTGTCCATGTAAAGCCCTAAGGCTTTTATGGCAAAGCTTTTGCACAAAGCAATTTTGCTGCTTTAAGGCACTATTTTGTGTCAAGTCAGGCGGCGGAACGGAGCATTTATGGAAACAAAGTTTTTTCATTCGGTCACCTTAGATAAAGATGCCTGTCATGGCTGTATAAACTGCATTAAGCGCTGTCCCACAGAGGCTATACGGGTGCGCGACGGAAAGGCAAAAATATTAAGCGACCGCTGTATAGACTGCGGCGAGTGTATTAGAGTTTGCCCGCATCACGCAAAAAAAGCGGTTTTCGATTCTTTAGACGTAATAAAAAATTATAAATACAAAATAGCTCTGCCTGCCCCCGCGCTTTATGGGCAGTTTAACAACCTTGACGATATTGACATTGTTTTGGGTGCGCTTTTAAAGCTGGGCTTTGACGATGTATTTGAAGTTGCAAAGGCTGCCGAAATGGTGTCGGACGCAACGCGTACACTTATGGCGGAGGGGCAGCTACAGCGCCCTGTTATAAGCTCTGCCTGCCCTGTGGTGACAAGGCTTATAAGGGTGCGCTTTCCGGACCTGCTCTTAAATGTACTGCCGCTTGTAGCACCTGCGGAGATAGCAGCAAGAATGGCAAAAAAGCACGCTGTTGAGGATTTGGGCTATAAGCCGGAGGACGTCGGTGCGTTCTTTATTTCGCCTTGCCCCGCAAAGGTGACAGCCGCTAAAATGCCTATGGGCACGGGGCGCAGCCTGATAGACGGTGTTATGGCGATAAGCGACCTCTACCCAAAGCTTATTGCCGCCATGAAGGAGGTTGCCGCAGAGCCGCTTAAAGAGGAGCTTGTTTCGGTGGGGCGCATGGGCGTTGGCTGGGGCAGCAGCGGCGGAGAGGCATACTCATTGCTTAATGACAGGTATCTTGCCGCGGACGGGATAGAAAACGTTATAAAGGTGCTTGAGGATTTAGAGGACGAGCGTTACCGCGACTTGGACTTCGTTGAGCTTAATGCTTGCTCAGCGGGCTGCGTGGGCGGGGTTTTGACGGTAGAAAACCCGTACATAGCAAAGGCAAAGCTAAAGCGCATACGCAAATACCTGCCTGTTTCGTGCAACAAAATGGGGGACAATATACCGGCATATGCAAGGTTTGATATACGCCTTGAGTACGAGCCTGTGTTGCAGCTTGACCCGGACGTTTCTACAGCTATGGAGAAGCTTGCCGAGCTGCAAAAAATTGCCGACACCTTTCAGGGTATAGACTGCGGGGCTTGCGGCGCGCCCAGCTGTAAGGCGCTTGCCGAGGACATTGTGCGCGGTTATGCTTCGGCAGATGACTGCGTGTTCCGACTAAAAAGCCATATGCAGGAGATTGCCGCCTCTATTGCCACCTTAGAGGGGCACATACCGGCAAACCTAAAAACGTGGGGAAACCCATAAGATTAAGCTATTTTACAAAACAAAAATGCAAGAGGTGTTTATATGACAGTAGAGCAGATTGCGAAAAAGTGCAACTTTGAAATTTTGTGCGGCGGAGCGGGGCTTAGCCGCGAGGTGACTGATGTATTTTGCTGTGACCTTTTAAGCTGGGCAATGGGGCGCGCCCCTACCGACGGCGCGTGGGTTACCGTAATGGGCAACCTTAATGCCGTAGCAGTGGCTGTGCTTGCAGACTGCGCGTGTATTGTCCTTGCGGAGAATGCCAATGCGGACGAAGCCGCAAGTGCAAAAGCCACCGCAGAGGGTGTTGCAGTGCTGCGGACGTCGCTGTCGGAATTTAAAGCGGGGCTTGTAATATACGATGCAATAAAATGAACAATTTTTACGATTTGCATATACATTCGGCGCTTTCGCCCTGTGGGGACAATGACATGACGCCGAACAATATAGTAAACATGGCTGTGCTAAAGGGGCTTAATACAATAGCTTTAACAGACCATAATTCGTGCAAAAACTGCCCTGCATTTGTAAAGGCGGCAGCGGGCAGCGGGCTTAATGTTATATGCGGAATGGAGATTAACACCGAGGAGGAGGCACATGCGGTCTGCCTTTTTTCCAGCCTGCAAAAAGCACTGGATTTTGACGAATATGTTTACGCGAGGCTGCCCGACTTTAAAAATGACCCCGAAATTTTTGGCGAGCAGCGCATACTTGATGAAAATGACGAGCTGTTAGGTTACGAGCCTAAGCTTCTGATAAACGCTGTAAGTATAAGCGTTATGGAGCTTGCGGCTCTTGTAAAAAGCTTTGGCGGCTATGCCTTCCCCGCACATATAGACAAAAGCTCGTACAGCATTTTGTCAAGCCTTGGTATGGTGCCGCCGGAATGCGGCTTTACGGCATATGAGGTTAAGGACAAGGCGGCGCTTGCGCGAGTTTTGCCATTACTGCCAAACCCTAAAACAGCGCTTATTATGCACGATTCCGACGCACATTACCTGTGGGATATTGCAGAGGCGCAAAATTCTATTGACTGTGATAATGTTTTGGAATATTTAATGTCTTTGTAAATTTTTTTGAATGTGAGGTGCGTTATGCCGGTTTTTATATTTAAGATTCTTCCGCTTTTGGCACTTGCGGCACTTGTTGCGGGCGTTGTGCTTACGTCCGTGGGGATTGCCCGCGGAAATAAAAAGTTTCGCATTATCGGCATAGTGTGCATAGTTGCATTTGTGCTTATAATTTGCTTTGTTATGTTACAGGCACTTGCAAGAATGTAAATTAAATTTGCGCTGAGCTTAAAAAAACAATTCCACAACTGCCTGTGCAATTGTGGAATTGTTTGATGTCAAGTTAGTTTTTCGGCTTTGACCTTTGCTATTCGCCTGTCTTCTACCTCTAAGACGGTAAATTCTACATCTTCTATTTGTATTTTCGGGTGCTCGTTCTCTGTTGGTATTCTGCCCAAAAGGTCGGTTATAAGCCCGCCCAGTGTGTCGTAATCGACATCATCGGGTATGCTTATTTTCATAAGGATTTCAACCTCATCAAGCGAAATTGAGCCGTCAAGAGTATACACGGTGTCAGAGAGCTGCTTTACTTCTTCTTCTTCATCGTCATATTCGTCCTGAATGTTGCCCACTATTGACTCAAGCAAGTCCTCCATTGTGACAACTCCGCTGGTGCCGCCGTATTCGTCAACCACAACAGCCATTTGCACCTTTTTTGTCTTAAACTCTAAGAATAATTCGCGGCAGCGGTTGCTTTCGGGCACAAACAGCGCCGCCCGCATATAATCTCGTACATCAAAGTGCTGAGGTGCATTTTCTTTGACAAGGCTCAGCAAATCCTTTACATATATTATACCTACAATATTGTCAAGTGTGTCCTCATATACAGGTATTCGCGAATACCCGTCCTCTACGGCAAGTCGCACAAGCTCGTCTATTGTTACGTCCACCTCAACGCCGGTAACCTCTGTGCGGTGCGTCATAACCTCGCCCGCAGTGCGGTCGTCAAACTCAAAAATGTTGTTTATCATCTCTTTTTGGCTTTGCTCTATAACCCCGCGCTCGTTGCCTACGTCTACCATCATGCGTATTTCCTCCTCGGTAACCTGCTCGCCGTCGGAGGTGGGGTCTATACCAAAAAGGCGCACCACTGCATTAGTCGTAAGCGATAGCAAAATAACAAAGGGCTTTTCAAGTATATAGCACACATTAAGCGCGCCGGACATGGCAAACGCGACTTTTTCGGGGTATTTCATGGCTATGCGCTTTGGCACAAGCTCTCCGAAAACTATTGTTACAAACGAAAGTAAAAAGGTTATTATTATAATAGATGCGATTTTAAGCATTTGCACCGAAACACCGGGTATGCTTACAGAGCGCACTATCATATCTGCAAAGGTATCTGCCGCCACGGCGGAGGCAAGCATACCCGATAGTGTAACACCGACTTGTATGGTCGAAAGAAAACGGCTTGGCATTGCCGTTAGCCGCACTAAAATTTTTGCTTTTTTGTCGCCTGCCTCTGCCATGCGGGCAAGGCGTACATCGTTTATACCTATTACGGCAAGCTCGCTCATTGCAAAAAAGGCATTTGTCAAAATAAGGAACAACAATATGGCAATATATACCCAAATATTTCCTCCGGCATCACTCATAATTTAAAATTCTACTCCTCTTGTACGGCGGCTTTGCCGCTCGCAGCTAATTGATGTTGTATTCCTCTATAATATACCGTTTTTTTGGCAATTTGTCAATTTACCATACGAAAATGCTTTTAGGTTTTTTAAAGCTGCTGCAAAATAAAAATATATCTTAGCGTATTTTTATGGTTAAAAACACGCTAAAAGCTATTTTGCCCTTTACACGGCACTTTAAAAGTGATAGAATTTATGGAGTAAAGTGTTTACTAACGCTTGGTAATACTGATTTAGCTTTAAATCTATTTTAATGGGCATTTTCTCTTATGTCTTAACGTTTGTCGGGGGAAATCATCAGGTTTATTCTATTTATAAACTAAATTAGTATAAATAATTCTAAGGAGGAAATTTAAACATGGCAAGAAAAATGAAAACCATGGACGGCAACCATGCCGCTGCACACGTTTCTTACGCATTTACCGACCTTGCGGCGATATACCCGATTACACCGTCCTCGGTTATGGCTGAGGCAGCCGACGAATGGTCTGCGGGCGGCCGCGAGAATATCTTTGGGCAAAAGGTAAAGGTTGTAGAAATGCAATCGGAGGCGGGTGCCGCCGGTACAGTTCACGGCTCGCTGGCAGCGGGCGCACTGACAACGACATTTACGGCTTCTCAGGGGCTTCTGCTTATGATACCCAATATGTACAAAATAGCAGGCGAGCTTCTCCCCGCGGTTATAGATGTTTCGGCTCGTACCGTGGCTGCCCATGCGCTTAACATTTTTGGCGACCACTCAGACGTTTACGCCTGCCGTCAAACAGGTTTTGCTATGCTCTGCGAGGGCAACGTACAAGAGGTTATGGATTTAACCGCCGTAGCCCATCTTTCTGCCATAAAAAGCCGCGTACCTTTCTTAAACTTCTTTGACGGCTTCAGAACTTCTCACGAGCTGCAGAAGATTCAAGTTTGGGATTACGACGACCTTAAAGAAATGTGCGATATGGACGCAGTTGATGCATTCCGTAAAAACGCACTGAACCCGGAGCACCCTGTGCTTCGCGGTACTGCACAAAACGGCGACATCTTCTTTCAGGCACGCGAGGCTTGCAACAAGTTTTACGATGCTGTTCCCGCTATCGTAAAGGGCTATATGGACGAAGTCAATAAGAAAATCGGCACTAATTACGATTTATTTAACTATTACGGCGCACCCGATGCCGAAAATGTAATAATTGCAATGGGCTCGGTTTGCGACACTATAGAAGAAACTATAGATTATCTTAATGCAAACGGCAAAAAAGTCGGTCTTGTAAAGGTTCGCCTTTTCCGTCCGTTCTCTGCAAAGGCACTTGTCGGCGCAATACCAAAAACAGCAAAGGTTATTTCTGTTCTTGACAGAACAAAAGAGCCCGGTTGTCAGGGCGAGCCTTTGTTCTTAGATGTTGTTTCTGCCCTTAAAGACACCGAGTTTACAAATATTGCAGTGCTTGGCGGTCGCTACGGCTTAGGCTCTAAGGACACCACCCCCGCACAGATTATCTCGGTTTACAAAAATGCAGAAACAAAAGGCAAAAAAGAGTTTACACTCGGCATCAACGATGACGTTACACACCTTTCGCTTTCTGACGGAGAAAACCCGGATACAACACCTGCAGGCACAACAAGCTGCAAGTTTTGGGGTCTTGGTTCTGACGGAACAGTCGGCGCAAACAAAAACTCCATTAAAATTATCGGTGACCATACCGATATGTACGCGCAGGCTTACTTTGAGTACGATTCTAAAAAATCTGGCGGCATAACCATTTCGCATCTGCGCTTTGGTCATACACCCATACGTTCTACCTACTACATTAACAAGGCTAACTTTGTTGCCTGCCACAATCCTTCTTACATCGGCAAATATGACATGGTAGAGGATTTAAAAGACGGCGGTACATTCCTTCTTAACTGCGGCTGGGATATGGACGAGATTAACGCAAGAATGCCGGGCAAGGACAAGCGCTATCTTGCACAGCACAACATTAAGTTCTATACACTAGATGGCGTAAAAGCCGGCAAAGAGTTGGGGCTTGGCACAAGAATTAACACAGTTTTGCAGGCAGCCTTCTTTAAGCTTGCAAATATTATTCCGCAGGAAGATGCCATTAAGTACATGAAGGACGCGGCGACAGCTTCTTACGGCAAAAAGGGCGAAAAAGTAGTAGCCATGAACCATGCAGCAATAGACATGGGTGCGGGCGCAGTAAACGAGATTAAAATTCCGGACGACTGGAAGAACGCCCCCGACTCTCCGGCAGCACCAAAGGCTGTAGGTCCACGTAAAGACCTTATTGATTTTGTAAATAATATCGAAACACCTGTAAATGCACACCGCGGCGAAAAACTGCCTGTTTCTGCATTTAACGGTGCAGAAGACGGCACATTCCCGCAGGGCTCGGCGGCATACGAAAAACGCGGCATAGCTGTAGATGTACCTGTATGGCAGCCCGAAAACTGCATACAGTGCAACTTCTGCGCATATGTTTGCCCGCACGCTGTTATACGCCCTATAGTTATGACAGAGGCAGAGGCTGACAAAGCACCAAAGAGCATGAAGACTGTCGATATGCAGGGTATGCCCGGTTACAAGTTTGCAATGGTTCCGTCGGTGCTCGACTGCACAGGCTGCGGCTCTTGCGCCAATGTCTGCCCGGGCAAGAAGGGTGTAAAAGCCCTTGTTATGAAGCCGCTTGATGACAACCTTGAAGCACAGAACAACTTCTCTTACGGACAAACCTTACCTGCAAAAGCAGAGGTTATGGACAAGTTTAAAGAAACAACAGTTAAGGGCAGCCAGTTTAAACAGCCCTTGCTCGAGTTCTCGGGTGCTTGCGGCGGTTGCGGCGAAACACCTTATGCAAAGCTTGTTACACAGCTTTTTGGTGATAGAATGTACATTGCAAATGCAACAGGCTGCTCGTCCATTTGGGGCGGCTCTGCACCTTCTACACCATATACGGTAAACCACAAGGGCTTTGGCCCCGCATGGGCAAACTCTTTGTTTGAAGATAACGCCGAGTTTGGCTACGGTATGTTCCTTGCACAGTCAACACTTCGCAATCAAGCTATAGTAAGAGTAAAAGCTCTTGCTGAAAAAGGCAAAGGCACCGCGAAGGAAGCTTGCGAGAAGTACCTTGCAACATTAAATGATGGCAATGAGAACCTTGCAGCTACAGAAAACCTTATTGCAGAGCTTGAAAAATGCGGCTGCGATGAAGGCAAAGAGATACTCAAAAACAAAGAGTTCCTCGCCAAAAAATCCAACTGGATATTCGGCGGTGACGGTTGGGCATTTGATATCGGCTTTGGCGGATTGGACCACGTTATAGCTTCGGGCGAGGATATCAACATTCTTGTCTTTAATACAGAGGTATACTCCAACACAGGCGGGCAGTCCTCTAAGGCTACACCTACAGGCGCTGTGGCACAGTTTGCCGCCGCAGGTAAAGAAGTTAAGCAAAAAGACCTTGCCGCTATTGCAATGAGTTACGGCTATGTTTATGTGGCACAGGTTGGTATGGGTGCAGACTATAACCAGTGCATTAAAGCAATGGTAGAGGCCGAGAGCTATCACGGTCCTTCTATAGTAATAGCCTATGCACCTTGCATTAACCACGGCATTAAGGGCGGTCTTGTAAATGCACAGACAGAGATTAAAAACGCAGTTGCCGCCGGCTATTGGCACAACTTCCGCTTTGACCCACGTCTGACAGAAGAAGGAAAGAACCCCTTCCAGCTCGATTCCAAGGCTCCGACAGCAAGCTATGAGGACTTTATCAAAAATGAAGTCCGCTACACCTCGCTTACACGCGCCTTCCCTGAAAGAGCAGAGGAGCTGTTTGCAAAGGCAAACACAGTAGCTAAAGAAAAATGGGCTTATCTGCAAAGGCTTTCTAAGCTCTACGATGTAGAATAATCTTATTCACACAAAATAAGCACAAGCCCCGCATTGGCTGTTACGCCCGTGCGGGGCTTTCTTGTTGATTTATAAAGTGTGTTATGTTAATATTAGACTGTAAAAATGCTATGCTTATAGCAGCTGTTAAAAGAATATAGTAAAAACTAAGTAGTCAGGCTGACAAATTTGTAGTATAATAATTGTTGTATCGTATTTTAACCACCGCATTTTGAGCGGCGCAAAAGGGGAACAGAGCATGGCAAGAAAACAAGATGTATTTGTGAACAGACGTAAAAAAAAGCAAGGCACTGTTTTGCCTGCTATAGCAGTTTTGGCAGTTTCGGGTCTTATGGCGCTCTCGGGCGCGTTTGCATGGCAGACAATAAGCGGTGACACACAAAGGCTTGAGATTAAGGAAGCACTGCATAAAAGCCAAAGTGAGGCTTTAAACAGTGCGGCAAAACCACCGGAGGACGTAAGCTCAAGCGCGTCGGCTACGGCAAGCGAAAGCAGCCTTGCGCCGCAAAGCACAGAGTCGGGCAGCAGCGGTACAGCCGATGCCGGCGGCTCGTCGCAAAGTAGCGCCGCAGCACCCGAAGAAACAGGCTCGCCGGACATTGTCGCTTCTGTAATAGGCAAAAGCGAGCGTGTGCCCAGCACATATTTTGATGATGCTATGTTTGTGGGAGATTCTATTACAAACGGGATTTTATCATACCAGCTTATGCAGAACACAACAGTAATATCTCATACAGGCATTAACCCCGACAGTATACGCAGCCAAAAGGTTTTTCGCGATGCGTCGGGTAACCTTGTAAGTATACCCGATGCCATGGCGCAGTACCCAAATGCCAAAAAGATATATATTATGCTTGGGGCAAACAGTGCGGCATGGATGGAACGCGAGATTTTTATGGATTGCTACGGGCAGTTTTTGCGCAGTGCGATGAAGCAGCACCCTGACGCAACATTTTATGTTCAGTCAATATTGCCTATAAACGGTGCAAAGTTTAAGGCTGGTCCCTATGCCTCACAGCCGCTTACAAATGAGAAAATAAGGGACTATAATAAGGGAATTGCAGCCATTGCAAAGAGCGCGGGGGCGTATTATTTGGACGTTGCAAGTGCTTTTCGCGATGAAAACCTTGAGATGCCGTCAGAGGCAACAAATGATGGAATGCACTTTGGGACAAGCTATTATCAAAAATGGTTTGATTATTTAAAGACACATACCTTACAGGCGTAAATTTGACAATTATTAAGGAGAATGAGTATGAAAACAAAATTTGCTACCAGAGCAATGGTTATTATTTTAGCTGTAGGTACTGTACTGGCGGGTTGCGGCAAAAAAGCCGCTGCCGAGGTTGATGTAAGCGCAGTTGCGCAGGCACTAAACGAAGGGCTGAGCTTTAAAGATGAGATGAACGAGGTGCCCGAAAGCCGTATTAACGATTATTACCCCACTCTGGACGCCTCGACACTTGATAGCTTTAAAATGTACAAGGGTGCTTCCGGCGGAACAGCCGAGGAGCTTGCTGTGTTTAAGGCAAAGGACGCAGATGCGGCGGAAGCTGTGAAAAAGGCAGTTGCTATGCGGCTTGAAGATTTAAAACTGCAATTTGAAGCATATGTTCCTGCTGAGGTAAAGAAAATAGAAAATGCCGTTACAAAAACAAGCGGAAATTATACTGTAGTGGTTGTTGCAGATGACTTTGCGGCGGCGCAAAAGCTTGTAGACAAAAAGCTGAGCTAGAGGCAAGCTTTGCAAAAAAAAGAGGGACGTGGCTTAATTGGTAGTTGAATGTTGGGCAATTATACTTCTTATAGTTATTATAGCTTATGTGATTTCCAGAACAGGCAGAGCAGGGCAGGCGGTAGCTATATTGCCGCTTATTACCGTGCCGGTTTTTCACTTGCTGGGCGGTCCATCGTCACGCTTTATAGGTGGGCTTTTTTCGGTATTTTCTAAGCCGCTTATACGAGTTTCGTTTGATGTTGCGGGGCTGGTTGTTGCTTGCGTGCTTTACGGGCTTTTGGCGGGCAATATGGGCTCGCGCGGCGGGCGGCGTGTGTATATGATACTTTGCGGCGGATTTAGCGCGTTGCTGGTTATAGTGCTTATAGGCAGAATACTGGCGCTGTAGGCGCGGAGGAGCTTTAATGTATTCTTTAATGCTTGTTGATGACGAACATGATGTTCGCAAGGCAATTTTGGAAACCATACCATGGAACGAGCTTGGCTTCGAGGTGGTCGGCGAAGCCGAAAACGGCAGGGACGCACTTGATATGGCTGAAAAAATTAACCCTGACGTTATTATCACCGATATAAAAATGCCGTTTATGGACGGTATAGAAATGGTAAAAGCGCTAAGAGAAGATAATCCTATTACAAAAATAGTGTTTCTTACAGGCTTTAACGATTTTGAATATGCACAAAGCGCAATACAATATAATGTTATGGAGTATCTGTTAAAGCCTATTTCGGCAGATAATCTTATAAAAACATTAAATTCTGTGCGCGAAAAGCTTGACGATGAACGTGGAGAGCTGCGCTCTATAGAGCGCATGAAGCAAAGCTACCAAACCGACCACGAGATAATGCGTATGGGCTTTTTGCACGCGCTTATTGCGGGCGGCATGACAGAAGAATATATAGCCTCGGCGGGGGCAAAGCTTGGCTTGCATATATACGGCGAGTGCAGCCTTGTTTTTGTTACAAGGCCGGGTAAAAGTTCTTTGGAAGAAAACGTTTTGGGCGTAGATGACACCGACCTTTTGATGGCATCAATCTCGAAGCTTATTATACAGATAGCCGACCGCCATGTTTTACACGAAACCTTTTGGCACACAGACCATATCATAACTATACTTTCTGATACAGAAGCAAAAATAGACCAAAGCAGCGAGGCTCTTATGCGTGAGATTCAGCAAAATTTGGAGCATTTTTATGGGGTTGCCTCAACTATAGGCGTAAGCGAAAAATTTAAAGGGGCAGGTAAAGTGCGCCTTGCCTATGAAAGCGCTATTTCGGCTCTTGAGTATCGCCTGCTTTTTGATAAAAACATGATTATTCATATAGGGGATATAGAGCCTGAAGGAAATGTGCGTTTTTTGTTTGATGAAAGCAGCGAAACAGCGCTTAAAAATATTATAAAAACAGGGACAAAGGAGCAGGCGTCACAATTTATAAATGATGTTTTTGAAAAAATGCGCCGCAGTAAGGCATCTTTGTCCGACTACCAAATATATATTATAGAGCTGTTTTCGGTTGTTGTGCGTGCGGCAAAATCAACTATACCGGATTTTGATTTGAACGTTGGCAGCAGCCTTAACTTTATGACGGAAATATTCAGCCACGAAAACCTAGATGATGTGAAGGAATGGTTTGAAAGGCTATGTGAGCGCATTATGGAGTATATAAGTGCGCAAAGGCAGGATAATGCCGAGGTGCTCTCAGGGCAGGGGCTTGACTATATGCGCGCAAATTTTGCCGATTCTCAGCTGTCGCTTAAAGCCGTCAGCGAGCATTTGCACATAAGCCCCAGTTATTTTAGCTCAATTTTTAAAAAGACTATAGGAGATTCATTTACCAACGTGCTTACAAAAATACGTATGGAGCGTGCACAGGAGCTGCTGCTTTCTACGGGTAAAAAAATATTTGAAATTTCTGAAGAAACCGGCTACACAGACCAACACTATTTTAGCTATTGCTTTAAAAAATATTTTCAAATTTCGCCAAACGAGATGCGGCATAATGCAGCTGAAGAACAGCAGACATAACATAAAAGCATAAAATCGCCCTCAAGCTTGGCTGTGTTAAGCCATTTTGAGAGCGATTTTATTTAAGCAGTAAGGCGGTTTATTGTGCATGGTTTACTGCTATAAGAAACTTTATGGGTATTCCCTCTGCGGCAAACATATCTTCGTGCTCGGTGGGCAGGCTTTCGCTAAAGCCTGAGGCGCGTAAATCTCTTGTTTGATATTTTACAGTGAAGCCGCATTCGTCAAGGTAAAGCAGGGTGTCGTTAAAAAGAGGCTCGTCGTCTGTTTTAAACCATATTTCGGCTTCATCAGCCAAAAAACGCTTATAGGTTTTTAGTTGACGTGGGTGCGTAAGGCGCTTTTTTTGCTGTGGTATTTTGTGCCATGGGTTGCAAAAATTTATGTATATTCGGCTTATGACATCAACATTGTCCTCAAGCATTAAAAAAAGCCGTTCTATATCCTGTGTCATAAGGCGTATATTTGAGGGTTCTTGCCCCGCTTCGGCATAAGCAAGCTCTATTTTGCGTTTTGCAAGCCCCAAAACCGCATCTTTTAAATCTACCGCAAGGTAGTTGTTCTCGGGGTGACAGACGGCAAGCGGCGCTATAAAGCCGCCCTTACCACAGCCAAGCTCTAAGAATATCGGGTTTTCGTTGCCAAACCACTGTGCCCAACGTCCGCGGTGTCGGGACGGGAACTCGGTATAAAATGGGCAGGCATCAAGCTCCGGCTTTGCCCACGGTTTTCTTCTAAGGCGCATAAAATTCTCCGTAAAAAATAGATTTAATTTCTGTGCTTTGGTTAATCTAACAGGTGTACAGCTTTAAAGACGCATATGTACTTAGGTGGAATAACTTTGTCGATGTGATGACAGCCGAAAAACCATTTTTTATACTCTATTACCTTTGCCGCATCGTTTAAAAAGGCATATAAATGGTTGTAGCTGTTGTCGTCCATGTTGATAAAGCCTTTAACATTGCCTGAGCATTCGTGAGTTACAATATAGTCTACGGTATAATCTACCTTTTGCAGGTTTTCGTTTGCCTCGTAAAGCTCGTCTATTGTTGGTAGACACGCCTCTGCCTCGGCACTTTTCGGGTTAAGCTCGGGGTTTTCTCCGCCGCCCAGGGCAAATATTGTTTTGCCGCTTATGTTGTAAACCTGCCCGCGCATTAGGTGAAAGAGCCTGCCTTTTATATTGTGCACCTTTCCGCCGTTCCATTCGGTTACGGGGTAAGTGTTTAAAAGGGCATGGTTTTCGTGTACGCCGTCTACAAAAGCAATGTTGTAGCGCCGTCTGCTAAGACCTTTAAGCCTGTGCTGCTCGGCTTTGCTGCCGTCCCACACAAAACCAAAATCTCCGCAAATAATCAAGGTGTCACCTCGGCGCAAACGTTTTATAGCAGGGTCTTTAAAACGTTCAGGCTCGCCATGTATATCTCCTGTTATGTAAACCTCAGCGGTACGAACCATATTTTTTAACGCCTCCGTAAGCAAAGCATAGCATTTATAAATAAATTCTGTTATAATAGATAATAAACTAAGAAAAAGACTACTTATAGTATAACATAAAATAGGAGCAATTGTATATGCGAAAAACAACTTTTTTAATAGCATTTGTAGTTACGGCTTTTTTTTGCTGCGGGGTTTTTGCTTCGGCAAATTCCTATACACCGCCATTTGAGGTTTTGTCCGAGGGAGTATACCTTGAGAACTTGAACACGGGCGATGTTTTATACCAAAAGAATGCGGACAAAAAGATGTACCCCGCTTCTTTAACAAAGCTTATGACTTGTATTTTGGCGTTTGAAAAATGCAAGGACCTTGACGGCACTGTTATAACCGCAAAGTCGTATATCTATGATGAATTTGCGGGGCTTAACGTTTCTACGGGTGATATCCGCCGCGGTGAGTCTATGACCATGCGCCAACTTATTTATGCAATGCTAATGCAAAGCGCAAACGAAGCGGCAAGCATAGTGGGAGATTATTTGGGTGATGGAAGTATAGACTATTTTGCCGAAATGATGACTGCCCGCGCAAAAGAGCTTGGCTGTACAGGCACTAACTTTGTAAACCCGCATGGGCTTTTTGATAAAAACAACTATACGACGCCGCACGATATGGCAATTATAGCGAAGCACGCGGTGAGTATACCGGGCTTTTTAGAGATAGCCTCCACCACACATTATGAGGTTGGAGCTACAAATATACACGAAAGTTTAGCGTGGAACACCACAAATAAAATGATGGTTAAGGGGACACAGTACTACTATGCGCCTATAAAGGGCTTAAAAACCGGAACTTTGCCTGAAAGCGGCAAGTGCTTTGTTTCTACTGCTTCACAGGACGGCTTTGACTATCTTTGCGTAATTTTAGGAGCGCCGCTTGTGGAGGACGAAAACGGCAGGGAGCTTGATAATAATGCTTTTAAAGATACTAAACATCTTTATGAATGGGCATTTGACACGTTTTCTATAAAAACCCTTATGGAAAAGGGTAGCGAGCTTACCGAAATACCCTTGCGCCTTGGCAGAGATGCCGACTTTATAAAGCTTGAAGGCAACGAGCGCTTTACTGCCCTTGTACCTGACGACATAGATGCGGGAAGTGTCGTTATGGAATATGACTTGCCAGAGAGCCTTACAGCACCTGTAAAAAAAGGAGAGCAGGTGGGTGAGGTGCGCCTTATTTTGGCAGGCGAGGAGATAGGGCGTGTACCGCTCGTGACGGCTGCTGCGGCAGAACGAAGCGAGCTTTTGTATTTGTTGGATAAAGCAGAGGACATAATGCTTTCGTTTTGGTTTAAATTTGCGGTGCTGTTTGTGGCAGTCTTTACGGTTTTGTACCTCATCTTGATGGTTACGCGCAACCGTGCAAAGCGCCGCAGAGAGCAAGGCTTTACCAGAACGCGAAGGTAGCTTTTATAAAAAAAACTGTAAACGGCAATAGAAAAACGCTCTCAAAAAAGCTTTTAACAGCTAAATTTGAGAGCGTTTAATTTTATAAATAGTTGTATAAATTTAATTCATTTTAGAATTGGTCGTGCTTGCTTTTGCGCTGTATTATTATGCAGGCGACTATACCCGAGAGTATTGCGGCTATTACCGTAACCAAAATAGCTATAGACAGCGGAGAAAGCTGTGACTTTGGCTTTGGCTTTGGCTTTATATCTTCGGGATTTATCACAGGGGTGACTTCTTCTTCGCTTGTAGTTATTTCGTCTTGAGATGAATAATCTTCCTCAATAGAAGCTGCCGATTCACTATTTGAGCTGCTCTCGCTAGAGCTGCTTTCGGCTACTGACTGGCTGACCACAGGCGGCTTATAGTTGTTGTTTGTAGGCGGCTGATGAGTGGCAGGCGGTGCTGTGTTGGTTGACGGTGCTGTAGAGGGCATAGATTGCTGGGGCTTGCTGCTTGCCGCACCTCCGTTGTGGTATATCTCTGACAGCATAGACATAGGGTAAGTTACGCGCCCTTTTTCTATTTGCTTTACATTTTTGCCATATATTATTATGTTGCTACCGTTGCTTCGGTTTATCTCAAGCGTGACATTTTTGCCTCTAAGCTTTTCTAAAATGGTTGATGGCATATTGTTATTTGTACCTGCGTAGACGTATATTGTTTCGCCGCTGTTGGCATTTTCGACATCTGATAAAACACTCTGCCAAAATGAATATTCGGAATCCTGATTAGAGTAATTGTTACCGCCGTCGCCGCCGCTGTGACCGCTGCGTCTAAGCGTAACTACAACCACAGGCGGGGCATTTTTAAGCGTAACATTGCCGGCGAAAACATCGCCATAAATTGTTTGAGGGGCTGTTGTAGAGGAGGTATACATCACATTTCTCCAAACGACGGGGAAAGGCCTAAGCTCATTTTTAGAACCGTCAAGCTGTACATATACGGTTGACGGCAAGCCAAGGTTTTCAAAGCGTGTGCCTGTATATTTTCTCGTAATTGGCTGTATAGGCCGAATAGTGCCGAAGCTTGTGAGTGTGGCAATGTTTGGTGCGCCTGCCACTATAGGCACGTTGGTTGCAGTATAAAGTATACCGCCAAGCTCTGTAGTAATAGTTTGAGCACCGGCGGGCAGATATGCTGTAAATATGCCATTGACAGCGTTTGCAGTAGTACTTATAACCGGGTTACTGCAGGTATATGTAACATTGCCGTTGTAGGGGCTTTGAGCGGCAATGGTGACTGTGGTTTTGTAAAGCGGTGTATTCCCTTTTTTATATGTTCCGCCGTTTACTGTGAGGTTTTGGGGGAATGCGGCAGATTGGCTTACATTAAGCGCACCGCCGTTAAGCGTAAGAGCACCTGTAACAGTCCCGCTGTTTAGGTTAAAGGTGCCGCCGCCTATTGTAACGGCAGAGCTTATGCTGCCGTCGTTTAAATTAAAGATACCTCCGCTTATTACAACGGGTTTAACTATGTTACCATTGTTTAGGTTAAGCGTGCCGCTGTTTAAATTAACGGCAGAGCTTGCCGAAATACCGTCTGTGTTTTGCGTAAGTGTTGCCGTCCCGCCGTTTACGGTAAGCGCCACTTGTATGCCATGGTTAAGCACAAAATTTCCGCTGTTTATAGTTACGGTGCTGTTAAAGCCGGTTACAGCGGGTGACATAGAGCCGCCGGTCAGCGAAACCTGCGTAAATGCAGTTGCTGTGCTAAGGCTTAGCGCCGAGCTGTCTGCAACCGATATAGCGGGGGAACCGTTTAGCAAGGCAATATTTATATTGCTGTTAAATTTGATATTTGCAGAAACACCCATGCCCAGAGCGATATTATTTGTTGTGGGAATAAGCGGGTTTTGCTGTGCTATAACTATTGTGTCTGTTGCGGGTATGTTGTTACTTTTGACAATTCCGTTTTGCATTAGTGTGAGTATATTCGGGTTGCCCGCGGTGGTTTGCGTTATGTTTATGCTGCCGCTGTCAAGCATAAAGACCGCGGTATCGGCGGCAAGCACCGATGATGTTCCTATGCACGAAAGTGCAAGCACCACGGCAAAGGTTAGCATTATAACCTTGGATATTGATTTTTTCATATTAACACCTCTTTCGTAATGGCAAGCAATTCCTTTGTTTTTGCTAAGTGGCGGAACTGCTGTAAATGGAAATAATTTAACAACTTTATCATAACATATTTTTTAAGAAAGTACAGTGCTTTTGCAAAAACATTGACGAAAAACCGCTGTATTGCTGTAATTATTTTAGTTTACAATATAAAAGTGAGATGTTTTTTGTGTTTTATTGCATAAAAAAGCGAAGCAGCTTAAAAAAACTGCTCCGTTTTTATTACATAGCTTATTTTGCGTAGTCTATCGCGCGGCTTTCGCGCACAACGTGTACTTTTATTTGTCCCGGGTATTCAAGCTCTGCTTCAATCTTTTTAACAATTTCTCGCGCAACAAGTGTAATACTGTCGTCGGAGATAATGTCCGGCTTAACTATTATGCGTATTTCGCGTCCCGCCTGTATTGCAAAGCATTTTTCGACACCCTCAAAGGAATTTGCAATTTCCTCGAGTTTTTCGAGTCTTTTAATGTAATTCTCAAGGTTTTCGCGCCTTGCGCCCGGTCTTGCCGCCGATATTGCATCTGCCGCCTGTACAAGGCAAGCAACAATACTGGTGGGCTCTACGTCACCATGGTGCGCCTGTATTGCGTTTATGACTGTGGCGTTTTCTTTATATTTCTTTGCAATATCAACACCGATATCAACGTGTGAGCCTTCAATCTCGTGGGTCAGCGCTTTGCCTATATCATGTATAAGACCTGCGCGCTTCGCCATCATAACATCGGCTCCAAGCTCTGCCGCCATCATGCCCGCTAAGTGCGAAACCTCTATAGAGTGGTCAAGCACATTCTGCCCGTAGCTTGTGCGGTAACGCATACGCCCCAAAAGCTTTACAAGCTCGGGGTTCATCGCGTGTACTCCTGTTTCTAAAATAGCGCGTTCGCCGTCCTGCTTAATTTTAAGCTCTACCTCGCGCTGTGCTTTTTCTACCATTTCTTCAATTCTGGCGGGGTGAATGCGTCCGTCTTGAATCAGTCGCTCAAGCGCTATGCGCGCCACCTCGCGGCGAACAGGGTCGTAGGACGAAAGCGTTATAGCCTCCGGCGTGTCGTCTATTATAAGGTCTACGCCCGTGGCGGTTTCAAGTGTGCGAATGTTGCGCCCCTCGCGCCCGATAATTCTGCCCTTCATCTCGTCATTTGGCAGCGGCACAACAGAAACTGTAGCCTCCGAAACATGGTCTGAGGCGCAGCGCTGTATTGCTGTAGTGATAATTTCTCTCGCTTTTGCATCAGATTCATCTTTAAGCATTGTTTCGTACTGCGAAACTTTAAGGGCCTTTTCGTGAACAAGCTCGTTTTCAAGGTTTGAAAGTAAATGCTCTTTGGCCTGTTCTGTGGTAAGACCCGATATTCTCTCAAGCATTTCAAACTGACGCTTTTTGATTTCTTCTGCTTCTGCAAGCTTTTCATCGACATCTTTTACCCTGATTTGTAAAAGCTCTTCTTTTTTCTCTTGATTTTCAAGCTTTCTGTCAAGGCTTTCTTCTTTTTGCACTAAACGGCGCTCTTGCCGCTGAACCTCGCTGCGGCGCTCTTTTACGTCGCGCTCGGCTTCCTGCCGCATTTTGTAAATGTCATCTTTTGCTTCCACCAATGCTTCTTTTTTCTTTGATTCGGCTGTTTTTATGGCATCGCTCAGCATTTTCTTTGCTTCTTCTTCTGCGGAGCCAAGCTCTGCCTCCGCCACTTTACGGCGGTAAGCTATTCCCAGCGGGAATGCAACCACAATGCCGACAACAAGCGTTATTGCGGCCGTGATAATGTAAACTAAAACTGATACTGTTCCCATAATTTGCGTGTAAACCTCCTTTTGTGAATTTCTCTTAATTTTTGATAAATACTAATGTAGTGTAATGAACGTGCACATAGTTCTGCAAAAAAATATGTGCCGTCCGTATAAAAACAGGCGGCATTTAGGCGAACAATATTCTATAGAATATTAGACAAAAATCCCATATCGTATTAAAAATGGGTGTTTTGCATAAAGCTTTAAGAATCTTATCCTAAAAGCGACAAAAATCGCTAAAAAATGCAACGTGCTTGCACACTATTTCTATTTTATATCGCTAAACGCATTCTGTCAAGAAATTTGTAACATTTGTAGCTTTTTTTGTGATTGACAATTTGTTTTTTCAGTGGTAACATAGAAATAATTTAAAATAACAACACATTGACAGGGAAGACAAACGATATGTTGCCGGTACAGAGAGGCGGACGCTTGCTGAAAGAGCCGCTACCGTAGAACCGTTTTGTTACCACCTTTAAGTGCGGTCAATACCCGCCGGGAGTGCCCGTTAAAGCACAAAGCAAAGTGGCACGGCTTTTTAAAAGGCTTGTGCAATTTGGGTGGAACCGTGGAGCAATTGCTTCACCCCTATATATTATGTAGGGGTGGGGCTTTTTTTAATTACAGAATCTCATTTTGCAAAAGCAAAAAGGTATAAGGCTACAAAAACCGTTTATTTTAAAGATTTGCTTAAAAATAATAACCGAAAGGATATGCTGGTATGATAAAAATAACACTAAAGGGCGGAACTGTAAAAGAATATGAGGCGGGGGTTACCGCCGCAGAGGTTGCAAAGGATTTGGGAGCGGGGCTTTATAAAGCCGCCTGCGCCGCCAAAATAGGCAATAAACTTGTAGACCTGCGCACATCTATAACAGAGGACTGCGAGCTTGCCATATTAACCTTTGACGACGACGAGGGCAAACGTGCGTTTTGGCACACCGCCTCGCACCTTATGGCACAGGCTGTGCAAAACCTGTTCCCTGCGGCGCAGTGCACTATCGGGCCTGCTGTTGACGGCGGCTTTTTTTACGATTTTGCCGTAGAAAAGCCATTTACAGCCGAAGACCTTGTAAAAATAGAGGCTGAGATGAAGCGCATTGTAAAAGAGGGCGCAGAGCTTACCCGCTTTGAGCTTGAGCCCGCCGAGGCTTTAGAGCTTATGAAAAATAATAAATTTAAAACCGAGCTTATAAACGAACACGCGGGCAAGGGCGAAAAAATAAGCTTCTTTAAACAGGGCGATTTTACCGACCTTTGTGCAGGACCGCATCTGCCCGATGTTTCTCGCATTAAGGCGTTTAAATTGACCTCTACAACAGGTGCGTACTGGCGCGGTGACAGCACCCGCGACAACCTGTGCCGTATTTACGGAACAGCATTTCCAAAGGCATCAGAGCTTGATGCGTACCTTGAAGCCGTAGAAGAAGCCAAAAAACGTGACCATAACAAGATAGGGCGAGAGCTGCACTATTTTTGCACAGCAGATGTCATAGGACAGGGGCTTCCGCTTTTGATGCCAAAGGGAGCAAAGCTTTTTCAAATACTCAACCGCTATGTGCAGGATAAGGAAGAAAACGAATACGGCTATGTTATGACGCGCACTCCGCTTATGGCAAAGAGCGATTTGTATAAAATATCGGGGCACTGGGACCATTACAAGGACGGTATGTTTGTTTTGGGCGATGAGGAAAAAGACAAAGAGGTTTATGCTCTGCGCCCCATGACCTGCCCCTTCCAGTACAATGTTTATTTAAGCGAAATGCATTCTTACCGCGACTTGCCAATGCGCTACGGCGAAACCTCAACGCTGTTCCGCAACGAGGCATCGGGCGAAATGCACGGGCTTATACGCGTGCGCCAGTTTACTATTTCGGAGGGACATTTGATACTTCGTCCGGACCAGCTTGAGCAGGAGTTTAAGAACTGTGTGCGCCTTATACAAGAGATTATGACGGATATAGGTCTTATAAACGACATAAGCTACCGTTTTTCAAAATGGGACCCAAATGATACAGAAAAGTATATAGGCACAGCCGATATGTGGAACGAAGCAGAGGGGCTTATGCGCAATATACTTGACGATATGAACATGAAATATATCGAGGAGATTGGCGAGGCTGCTTTTTACGGGCCAAAGCTTGACGTGCAGATGAAAAATGTCCACGGCAAGGAGGATACTCTTTGTACTGTGCAGATAGACCTTATGCTCGCACGCCAGTTTGATATGACATATGTGGCACAGGACGGAACAAAGCAGTACCCGTATATTATCCACCGCACCTCGCTTGGCTGCTACGAGCGTACAATAGCCTTGCTTTTAGAGAAATACGCAGGGGCGCTGCCAATGTGGCTCTCGCCGGAGCAAGTGCGCGTGCTGCCTATAGGCGATGCGCAAAGCGAGTATGCAAACGGAGTTTTGGAAAAGCTTAAAAAGGCGGGTATACGCTGCACCATAGATGAGCGCCGCGAAAAAATAGGCTATAAGATACGCGAAGCGCAGATGGAAAAAATACCCTATATGCTTGTCATAGGCGACAAAGAGGTTGAAGCACTGTCGGTGGCGGTGCGCAGCCGCAGCGCAGGCGACAAGGGCACAATGAGTATAGATGAGTTTGTGTCGCTTGCCAAAAAAGAAAACGACGAAAAAACACTTGCATGAACATTTTTATAAAGCTTATGGAAACAGCCTTTCCCGTGTTTTTTGCCATTGCTCTTGGTGCTTTGTGCCGCAAGGCAGGGCTTGTAAAGCCTGAGGGAATAGGCGGTATAAAATCGTTGGTGTTTGATGTATTTTTGCCCGCGGTTTTGTTTAACGCTCTTTATAAAATAAACTATACGCCCGATATGCTGCTGCTTGCCGCAGTAAGCTTTACCGCGATGAGCTTGGCTTTGGCAGCTGGCTTTGCCCTGCAAAAGCTGCTTGGCTTTAAGTACCGCGCCTTGCCCTTTGTGCTTACAAGCGCCGAGGCGGGTATGCTGGGCTACCCGCTTTATATCCTGCTGGCGGGCAGCGAGAACTTGCACTTTTTTGTAACCATGGACGTAGGACACGGAATATTTTTGTTTACGGTGCTTACACTCATGGTTGCAAGGACGGCGGGCGAGAAAATCTCAGGCAAGGCTATTTTGCGCAGCTTTTGCAGTAATAAAATTATGATTACAATATTCTGTGCTATTATAATAGGTATAAGCGGCATAGGCCCCGCTGTTGCCGCCTCTCCGCTAGGCGGGGTGGTAAACAGTACGCTTAGCTTTATTACAGCCCCTACAGGCGCACTTATGATGCTTGCCTTGGGATATGAGCTTTCTTTTGAAAAAGACCTTATAAAGCCTGTGCTTTTAAGCGTGGGGCTTAGGGCGGCTCTTATGGGTGTGCTTTTGGCGGCGGCCTCGCTGCTGGTTTTTGCCATACTGCCATTCGACAAAAATATTATGATGGCGCTTTGCCTGTTTTTTGCAATGCCTACTTCATATGTAATGCCCATTTTGGCGGATAAGCTGGGTGAGGGGCGTTATATTTCGGCGATGCTTTCGGTTTATACATTGGTTACGCTTATGGCGTTTTTGGGGTTGTCTGTTTATAGCGCCGTATAATAAAACAGCTAATGCTTTGCTACGCATATGCGCAATTAAAAAATAAAATTTTGCGATATAAAGGAGAAATGTTTATGATAAAAATAGCGATAATCGGTTATGGCAATATTGGAAAAGCGGTTTTAGAAGCAGTTTTTGCCGCACCGGACTGCGAGCTTGCGGGCGTTGTACGCCGAAGCACACAAAACCCTCCGCCGGAGCTTGCGGGTATTCCGCTTGCAGAAGATATTTCGGCATTGCCGCAGTGCCCCGATGTCGCAGTTTTGTGCACCCCCACCCGCGAAGTGCCAAAAATGGCGCGGCGTTGCTTAGAGCTTGGCATAAACACGGTTGACAGCTATGATATTCACACCGGAATATGGGAGCTTAAAGCGGAGCTTGAGCCTGTCGCAAAGGCGCACGGGGCGGTTTCTGTGCATTCGGCGGGGTGGGACCCCGGCTCCGATTCTATCGTGCGAGCGCTTATGCAGGCGGCAGCACCTAAGGGCATAACCTACACAAACTTCGGCCCGGGCATGAGCATGGGGCATACAGTTGCGGTAAAGGCTGTAGAGGGCGTTAAAAAGGCGCTTTCCATGACTATACCGCTGGGAACGGGCATACACCGCCGCATGGTTTATGTAGAGCTTTTAGGTGGGCATACGCTTGAGGAAGTAAGCGCAAAAATAAAGGCTGACGCATATTTTGCACACGATGAAACCCATGTTATGGCTGTAAAAGATGTCGATGCGCTTTTGGACATGGGACATGGTGTAGAAATGGTGCGCAAGGGCGTGTCGGGCATCACCCAAAACCAGCTTTTTGAGTTTCGCATGAAGATAAATAACCCGTCGCTTACGGCACAGGTAATGGTGGCGGCGGCGCGGGCGGGCAAAAAGCAGGCACCGGGCGCATATACCTTAATAGAGATACCGGTTATAGACTTGCTTTACGGCGAAAAAGAGGAGCTTATAAGGTCGCTTGTGTAAAAGGTAAATTTGTGTTATAGTAATATGTACGGTTAAACATAGTCATTTTAATATAATATTGCTGCAAAAACTGCCTGTTTAATGAATGATATGACAAAAAACCGTTAATGCTATTGACAAAGCCGCTATATGCAAGTATAATATTTTGCGTGGCGCTAAATTTGAGGTGTCTTACAGATGATTGACTTAAAGCAGCTTTTTGAAATAACCGGAGAAAGCTTAGCAATAGACCAAGTACTCGATGTTTCAGAGGCAAAGCTGGGTGAAAAAACTCTTTTTAAACAACCGGCGCATTTAAAAGGCAAGCTGCAAAACCGTGCGGGTGTGGTAACCCTAAGCTACACCGCCGAGCTACGTATGCAAACAGAATGTGACAGATGCCTTGCCGAGGTTGATACTCCGCTTTTGTTTAAGTTTGAACACATATTGGTAAAACAAGTTAATGACGACAGCAATGATGACTTTATTGTTGTGCCGAGCCTTAAACTCGATTTAGATGAACTGGCGTTATCTGATGTTATACTTGAGCTACCAAGTAAGGTGCTTTGCAAAGAGTCTTGTAAGGGCTTGTGCCCCATATGCGGGGTAAACCTTAACGAGGAGTCCTGCACCTGCACCCAAAAGCGTATAGACCCGCGCCTTGAGATACTAAGTAAATTTTTAGAAAATTAAAACTATAAAATATATAAGGAGTTGCTTACCATGGCAGTACCAAAGAGAAAAGTTTCAAAAGCAAGAAGAGATAAAAGACGTTCAAGCGTATGGAAGCTTGACGAACCGGCTTTTTCTAAATGCACACAGTGCGGAGAGCTTAAAATGCCTCACAGAGTTTGCGGAAACTGCGGTTTTTACAAAGGCAAAGAGGTTATCAAGGTAGAGGCGTAGTAGCTTCTTAACAGGGTAGAGGAGGATTGCTATATCCTTCTCTATTTTTCTATTTGTGGGTTTTTATAAAGGAGGCGGCGCGATGGCTGTAAAAATTTTAAGTGTAGAGCGCCGTTCCCCCGCACAGAGGGCGCATATTTTAGCGGGAGAAACACTTTGCTCTATAAACGGCAGTACTATCACAGATGTTTTGGATTACCGCTTTTACATGGTGGACGAGCGCCTTTTGTTGGAGCTTTTGGACAAAAACGGTGTTCGCAGAGAGGTGCTTGTGCAAAAAGGCGAGTATGACGAGCTGGGGCTGGAGTTTGAAACCTACCTTATGGACAAGCAGCATACCTGCAAAAACAAGTGCATATTTTGCTTTATAGACCAAATGCCGCCAAATATGCGCGAAAGCCTTTATATAAAAGACGACGATGCGCGTATGTCTTTTTTGTTCGGCAACTATATTACGCTTACAAACTTGTGCGACGACGATATCGAGCGAATAATAAAGATGCACATAAGCCCTGTTAATATTTCTGTCCATACTACAAACCCCGCTTTGCGTGTGCAGATGATGAAAAACCCCACAGCGGGGGAGGCTCTGCGGTATTTAAAGCGCCTTGCAGAGTGCGATATAAAAATAAACACGCAGTTGGTGCTCTGCCCCGGTATAAACGACGGCAGCGAGCTTAGGCGCACTATTACCGATTTGGCAGACCTCTACCCTGCTGTGCAAAGTATAGCCTGTGTCCCTGTGGGGCTTACGCGCTTTCGTGACGGGCTTACGGCTTTGCGGACATACTCAAGGGACGAAGCTTCGCAGGTGCTTTTAGAAATAAACAGGCTTGGAGATGTACTATTAAAAAGGCACGGTGACAGGCTTGTTTACCCCGCCGATGAATTTTTTTTACTGGCGCAGCAGGAAGTACCCAATGCCGATTATTACGGAGAATTTAACCAGCTTGAAAACGGAGTGGGGCTTTTAGCACTTTTGGGGCAGGAGTTTGACGAAGCTTTAGAGGAAGAAACGCAAAGATATGTGGGGCGCAGGGTGAGCATTGCAACAGGTGTTGCAGCGGGCGAATTTATAAAGGGGCTTGTTAAAAAGGCGCAGCTACAATGCGAGGGCTTGAATTGCAGTATAGAAGTAATACAAAATGTATATTTTGGTAATAATATAACAGTGGCAGGACTTATAACGGCGACAGACCTTATAGCACAGCTAAAGGGTAAAGACCTCGGTGACGAGCTGCTTATAAGCTCGGCAATGCTTAGGCACGAGCAGGATAAATTTTTGGACGATTACACCGTTAGGCAGCTGCAAGCAGAGCTGGGAGTAAAGGTGACGGTGGTTGATAACGACGGGCGCGAGCTGCTTTATGCTGTTTTGGGCGTAGAACAATAAAGCAAGGCGGCAAACGCTTTTACAGAGGAGTGATTTTATGTCAAAACCGATAATTGCAGTTGTGGGACGACCAAACGTTGGTAAATCGACACTGTTTAACAAGCTTATAGGGCAGCGTCTTTCTATTGTGGAGGATACCCCGGGTGTTACGCGTGACCGTATATATTCGCCTTGCGAATGGCTTGGCAAAGAGGTAATGTTGGTTGATACAGGCGGTATAGAGCCAAAAACAAACGACATTATTTTGTCGCAGATGCGCAGGCAGGCACAGCTTGCCATAGACAGCGCCGATGTTATAATTTTGGTAACAGATGTGCAGACAGGCGTAACGGCAACAGACCAGGATATTGCCGCAATGCTGCAAAAAAGCGGTAAGCCTGTGGTTTTGTGCGTAAATAAATGCGATGCCACCGGCAATTTGCCTGCCGATTTTTATGAATTTTATAATTTGGGATTAGGTGACCCTGTTGCAGTTTCGTCCGTACATGGGCACGGCACGGGGGATTTACTTGACGAATGTTTTAAATATATAGATTTTGACAGACCTGAGGAATACGACGAGGAATACATTAAGGTAGCTATAATAGGCAAGCCGAATGTAGGCAAAAGCTCTCTCGTCAATAAAATAGCGGGCGAAGAACGCATGATAGTTTCTGACATAGCGGGAACAACTCGTGATGCCACCGACACCATTATAAATGATGAGCGCGGTAAATTTGTGTTTATAGACACTGCGGGTATACGCCGTAAAAGCCGTGTTGACGAAAATATAGAGCGGTATTCTGTGCTGCGCGCGTATATGGCGGTGGACAGAAGCGAGGTTTGTGTGCTGCTTATAGATGCGCTGGAGGGCTTTACGGAGCAGGACAGTAAAATAGCGGGCTATGCGCACGAGCAGGGCAAGGGCTGTATTATAGCTGTAAATAAGTGGGACCTTGTAGAAAAAGACGGCAAAACAATGCAGGAATACCAAAAGAAGCTTGAGAACGATTTTAGCTTTATGTCGTATGTTCCGTTCCTTTTTATCTCGGCAAAAACGGGGCAGCGGCTTGAAAAGCTTTTTGAGCTTATACGCTTTGTGAACGCGCAAAACTCCATGAGAATTTCTACAGGTAAACTAAATGACGTGCTTGCATATGCCACAGCGCGTGTGCAGCCGCCAACGGACAAGGGCAAGCGGCTTAAAATTTATTATATTACACAGGCATCAACACGTCCGCCTACGTTTGTTTCATTTGTAAATAAAAGTGAGCTTTACCATTTTTCGTACCAGAGGTATATAGAAAACCAAATACGCGAAACCTTTGGGCTTACAGGTACTCCCATTCGTATGGTAACGCGACAGCGCGGAGAATAATATGTAAAATATTGGACTTTATACTTGAATTTTATCGGTATACACGCTATGATTAAAATATAAATTTAAATTTAAACTTTCTTCGGAGGTGCTCTAATGTCCATACCGTTTGAGGTGGGTATCGGTATACTTGTTGTTGCATTTTGTTCCTATCTTCTGGGCAGCATAAGCTGGTCGGTTATAATATCTAAAATTTTTTATCATAAAGATGTGCGCGACTTTGGCAGCGGCAATGCCGGAATGACAAATGTGTTGCGTACCTTCGGCAAAAACGCCGCCTTTGCGGTGACTATCGGCGATTTTGCAAAAAGTATAATTACTGTGGCAATCAGCCGTGCGGTTTTTGGTAATTTATTTGGGGATTTGTGGTTTGACATTGGCTATATTGCCGGTATTTTTACAATTTTGGGGCATATGTTCCCCTTGTACTTCCATTTTAAGGGCGGCAAGGGCGTACTTACCGCACTTGGAATGGTGCTTGTCATAGACTGGAAGGTTTTTTTAATAGTGCTTTTAATAGCTATACCTGTTTTGTTTATATCTAAAATAGTTTCTGTGGCTTCACTCACAGGTGCGGTGGTTTACCCAGTGGTTACATATATTGTGCTTTATTTAAGCGGAAAACCGGCTTTCGTAGATACGGTATGTGCCTGTGCTATAGCGCTTATAGTGGTGTATATGCACCGCGAAAATATAAAGCGCCTTTTAAGCGGAACAGAATATAAATTCAGCAGGACTAAAAACTAAAAATGTGACAGAATCTGAACAGGGAGGTACATGAAGTGGCTAAGATAGGAGTACTCGGTGCGGGAGGCTTTGGAATAGCGCTGTCTGTAATGTGCACTAAAATGGGGCACGAGGTAAGCTTATGGAGCGCTTTCCCGTCAGAGATAGCCGAGATTGTGCGCGACGGGCAAAACCTGCGTTTACTGCCAAAGGTTAAAATTCCGCCTGAGGTTTTTCTTACGAGTGCCTTAGAGGACCTTGAGGGCAGCGAGCTTATTATTTTGGCTGTGCCTTCGTTTGCCATAAGAGAAACTGCTGCGCTGCTGCGCCCGCTTTTAAAAAAAGGGGCTGTCGTGGCAAGCGTTGCAAAGGGGCTAGAAAATGCCACTCATAAGCGGCTTTCGCTTGTTTTGGAGGAGGAGCTTCCGGAATGCCATATAGTAATAATATCCGGTCCCTCCCATGCAGAAGAGGTTGCCTTTGGTGTGCCCACAACAGTTGTTGCAGCATCTAAAAACCGCGAGGCTGCGGAATGTGTACAGGATTTTTTAATGAACCCTACTCTGCGTATATATGTCAACGATGATATACAGGGAGTAGAATATGGTGGGGCGCTTAAAAATGTTATAGCACTGGCAGCGGGAGTTTGCGACGGGCTCAAGCTTGGCGATAATACAAAAGCGGCGCTTATGACTCGAGGCATCACCGAGATAGCAAGACTTGGGGTTGCTATGGGCGCGCAGCACGAAACCTTTGGCGGTCTTTCGGGTATAGGCGACCTTATAGTGACCTGCACCAGCGTCCATTCAAGAAACAGACGTGCAGGAATATATATAGGGCAGGGGAACACTGCACGTCAGGCACTTGAAAAAGTTGGAATGACGGTGGAGGGCTACCTTGCAACAAAGGCGGCGTACGAGCTTGCTGCCGAAAAGAATGTGGAAATGCCAATAACAGAGCAATGCTATAAGGTTCTTTATGGGGGAAAAAGCCCCAAAGAAGCAATAATAGAGCTTATGGGACGACCAAAAAGACACGAATCTGAGAGCATTTGGCTGCAAAATAAATAGGGGGGGCATTTTGGTGTCACAAAAAGATGAAAAAAGAAAAGGGCTTTCGCCTTTTTTGCGCACAATAATTTCGGGTTATGTTTTATATATTGCTTACGAGCTTATATTGCAGCTTAAAGCAGGCAAGGTGGCAGAAGGCCAGCGGCTGTTTGTTTTAATAAGTATAATAGTTTTTGTAGTTTCGAGTATATGGATGTTTTGGTCAGTCTACAAAGATGTAAAAGCACAAAAGGCGGAAGATGCCGCCGAAGCGGCGCGCATGGCTGAAGCCGAGGCAAATGTAGCCGAGGAGGAGCTGCGGGACGCGGAGGACGAGGATATAGGAGAGCTTGCGGGCGAGATTGCGCCTAAGGACATCTACGATGAAGACGAAGATAAAAATTAAAATACAGTGCAAAAGTTAAAGCCGAAGCAGACACCAAAAGGTGAATGCTTCGGCTTTTTGTATGCGCGGGTTTAGTATGAGGTTAAGCCCTGTAGCGGTAAAATAAAAGCTACAAAAAACTTATTATTTCCAATAATCCAAATCGTCCGGATTAAGTCCGATATCGGCAGAATGGAAAACAGGGTTTTGTCCGGCCTTTTTCTGCTTGTCATAATCGTTATAAGCGTCTATAGCGACCTTGCTTAGTATTACGCAAGCCGGCAGGTTGATAAGGCACATAAGAGCCATCATAAGGTCTGCCATATCCCACGCAGCAGTCATGCTAAGACCTGCGCCTAAGAATATTACTATAATGGCAGCGATTCTGAAGCCCAGCATAAACTTTTTGCTTGGTACTTTTTTGTTAATAAAGGTTAAGCAGTTGTCAACATAGTACAGGTTGCCAAGCAAGGTTGTAAAGGCAAAAAGCACCATGGCTATTGTTACAAATATTGGACCAAAGCCGCCAAGCACGGTAGAAACAGACGACTGTACATAAGCAGCACCGGCAACCTCGGCTGTAGGCTCTATGCCGGAGCATAGGCACATTAAAGCGGTTGCTGTGCAAATAAGCAGTGTGTCGATAAAAACAGAAAGCATTTGTACAAGACCTTGCTTTACAGGGTGGCTTACGTCTGCCGCAGCGGCTGCGTTTGGTGCAGAGCCTACGCCGGCTTCGTTAGAATACAAGCCGCGTTTGATGCCGTACATCATGCAGGAGCCGGAGATTCCGCCGAAGATTGCTTTAAAGTCGAAAGCATCTGTGAAGATACGTGCAAAAACGCTTGGTATAAGGTTAAAGTGAGCAATTATTACTATGAGTGAAACAGCAACGTACAAAATACCCATTATTGGTACAAGAGCACTTGTTGTTTTTATAATGCGTTTGCCGCCGCCCAAAATGCACCAGCCAACCAAAGCGGCAAGAATAGCGCCGATTATCATTGGTGTAACAGCAGGATTGTAAAAGCTGTATACAGAGAAAGTGGACTGAAGGTTGTATGAGGCGAGCATATTAAAGCCGCCGGCATATGTAAGAATTAGGAATACGGCAAAAACAACTGCTACGCCGCGGTTGTGCAGGGCACTCTCGATGTAGTATGCAGGACCGCCGTAGCTGTCGCCGTTTTCGTCGCGGCGCTTATAAACCTGTGCAAGTGTGCTTTCTATAAATGCAGATGCACCGCCGATTATGGCAATAACCCACATCCAAAAAACAGAGCCGAAGCCGCCAAGGCATATAGCTGTGGAAACACCGACAATGTTACCTGTTCCAACGCGCGAGGCTGTAGAAACCATCAGCGCCTGAAAGGACGAAACCTTATCTTTGCTGTCCGGCTTTTCGGCAACTACGTGGATAGACTCTTTAAACATACGGAACTGGACGAATTTTGTTCTAAAAGTGAAGTAAAGACCTGCCGCCAGCAGAACAATGATAAGTACCGGGTAATAGAGAACACCGTTTATGGTGCCGACTATTTTCATCATAATAAAACACTTCTTTCTTTACATTTTTTTGTGGCATTAATCTTTATTCCGCATATATCGCTCTCCTTTTAATAGGCTTTTACCTACTCGGTCACACATTCCTCGCCCGAAAAATAATGTAGATTCATTTGAAGCGAAAGATATTCCAGCGCGTGGTAGCCGCCTATGCTGTTGCCCTTAGAGTCTAGCGAGGGACCAAACGCGCAAATGCCCATTTTGTTCTCTACCGAGGCGACTATGCCGCCCCCCACACCGCTTTTTGCAGGTATGCCAACCTTCATTGCAAACTCGCCGGAGCCGTCATAAAGCCCGCAGGTTACCATAAGTGTTTTAACAATGCGAACTATCCAGCCTTCTATAAGTTGCTCGCCCGTTTGCGGGTTTATCCCGTTGTTTGCCAATATTACCGCATAGTGCGCCAAATCCTCTGTTGTAACATTGACAGAGCATATTTTAAAGTAAAGGTCTAACGCGTCCTCTGCGTCACATTCAAGAATATTTTCACTCTGCATAAAATATGCCATAGAGCGGTTTCTCATACCGGCGTTTTTTTCGGACATATAAACAGCTTCGTTAAGCGATATGCTGTCGCGCCCGCAGAGCGTTCTGGTGCGCTCTAAAAAACTACCAAAAGGGTTTTCGCCTTTGACATAACAGCTTGCTGTGGCAATTGCACCGGCGTTAATCATGGGGTTTAGCGGGTGTATGGTTTTTGTTTCAAGCTTTATTATAGAGTTAAATGCATCGCCCGTGGGCTCTACGCCTACCTTTGTAAAAACCTTGTTGTAGCCGGCAACCTCCAGCGCCACAATTAGAGAGATGGTTTTTGCTATGCTTTGCATTGTAAACTCCTGATGCCAATCTCCGGCATGGTAAGCCTTGCCGTTTTTTGTAATTAAACAGATACCAAGCTGAGCGGGGTCGCCCTTTGCAAGCTCTGGTATATAGGTTGCCACATGGCCTTCGTGTATAAAGCTGCGCGCATATTCAAGCGCGTCGTCTAATATTTCCTGTATCATGTTTCTCCCCCCCTCGCCGTAATAAAGTAAGTCTTTTTATTCACATTGTACTTTATTTATTAACATTATAGCATGGTTTTGTTAAAAGAGCTAATATGTATTACCGATAAGGCATATAGAATTGGCGTATAGGACAAACGCTTAACATAATGTTCATTCTTTGTTCAATTTGACTAAAGCTTTGTTTCAATGTTTTTGTAAAAACCAATGCCGTTTGTGTTATAATAAGTGTATAAAATTTTTTAATGAAAAGAGGCGCGGTGGTTGTGGATATTAAACATCTGGAATTTTTTGTTGCCGTAGCGCATTACGGCTCTATTAATAAGGCGGCACAGGCACTTTATATTTCTCAGCCGCATTTAAGCCATATTATTAAGGATTTTGAAGAAAACGTTGGCTTCCCGCTTTTTAAGCGCACAAAGCAGGGCGTTGTACTTACTACAGAGGGCGAGCAGTTCTTAGAGCACTCCAGCGTTATATTAAAAGAACTCGAAAACCTTAAAAACTTTTCGCACAAGCTGCATACGTGCAAAGACTGCCTTACGGTTTCTATGACTAAATTCTCGCACACCATGGAAAGCTTTAACGAGGTATGCGCGAACAACGAAAAAAAGGACAGCTTTTCGTACAGGCTTAACGAGGGGACTACCGTAGAGGTTATAGACGATGTTGCCTCAGGCGTGGCAGATGTCGGGGTTATACATTTTGCGAGCAACGAGGCTCAAATACTTATGGATTCTTTTAAAGAAAAGAAAATAAGCTTTAAGCCTATAGCCTCTATGATACCGCACATTTGCATTTCTAAAAACCACGAGCTTATACGTCAAAATAAAGCGGTAACCTTAGCGTCGCTTAAAGGCTATGGCTTTGTGCGTTATTTTGGTCAGTATGAAGACTTTATATATAGCATTGCAACAAAGAATATAAGGCTGGATTTAAACAATTCGCCTAAAATTGCCTATGTATATGGCAGGGCAACGCTGCTGCACCTGATAGCGTCAAGCAACTTTTATACAATAGGTATAAAAGAATTTTTAACGCAAAACTCTATGTATAATATGCTTTCTATACCTATAAAAAATTGCTCAGAGCATTTGGAATTTGGGATAATAACAGCAGAGGGTGCAGAGCTTTCGGAGTCGGCAAATGAATTTATAGAAAATGTGACCGGTCGTTATGCTGTTTTGCAAAAGCTTGATGACGAGAGCTGATAAGCAAAAGAAAACAGCGGGGGGCGGTGCAAAAATGAAGCCGAATGTTAAAAAAATAAAAAAAATGTTCTCTAGCCTACAGTTTGTGCTTACCCTTTTGATGAGCATTTTTGCACTTGCAGCCATGACTGCCGTTGCGGTGGTTATGCTTTTAAAGTTTAACAATACTATGACAGAAAACGTCGTTACAAACTCGTCACAGGTGGTAAACCAGGTGGCGCGCGCGCTTAACCTCTATATAGAAAGCACCATAGATGTTTCTGACAAGATAGTACTGGAGCTTAACGACTATTTTTACAGTGAAAAGCAAACCGTGGTAGACACACTTAACACGGCATATAAGCTGCGCGATGATATTGTTTCTATTACCGTGTTTGATGGCAACGGAGAGGTAGTCGCTGCGGCACCTTATGGGCTTATGGTAAAAGACAACATTAATATAACAGAGCAGGAATGGTACAAAATAGCACAAAAAGCACCTGCTTCTCTTAATTTTTCTACGCCGCACGTTCAAAATATATACAAGGGCAAATACAACTGGGTTGTAACCTTTAGCCGCAAGCTGAAGCTTTACAATAAAGAGGTTCCGGGGAACTCGGTTTTTACTATGGACATGAACTTTAATTCTATAGAAGAAAACTGCAACAGCGTAACCTTGGGTAAACGAGGCTATGTCTTTTTGCTTGATGAAAATAACAATATAATATATCACCCGCAGCAGCAGATGATATATGCAAATATAAAAAAAGAGGATACGGCTTTTATAAGCGGCAAAAATGACGGCGAATATATAGACGACAGCGGCAGCCGCGCGGTAATTATACGCACCTTGGAGCACACAAAATGGCGGCTTGTGGGCATCAGCTATTTAGATGAGCTTACTGCAACACGCACGGAGGTTATAGTGTTTTTGGCAAAGCTTTTTGGCATAGCGGTTGTAATTGTAATTATTATAGCCATTATGATGTCGCGTAGGATAGCAAAGCCAATTGTGCGTCTTACCGAAACAATGGACAGAGTTGAAAAGGGCGATATAAGCGTGTATGCTACGGAATATGACGGTTTTTATGAGGTGAACCGTCTGCGCCGCAGCTTTAACCATATGATAGACCGAATAAATGATTTGCTGGAGCGCATAAAGGCAGAGGAAAAAGAACTGAGAAAAAGTGAGCTTAGGGCATTGCAGGCACAGATAAACCCGCATTTTTTATATAATACCTTAGGCTCTATACTTTGGATGTGCGAAAGCGGCGATGGCAAGGGAGCGGTTGTAATGGTACAGGCGCTTGCCAACCTGTTTCGTATAAGCATAAGCAAGGGCAACGAGATTATAACTATAAAGGACGAGCTACAGCACGCCGAAAGCTATTTGATAATACAAAAGGTGCGCTACAAGGACCAGTTTAAATATACTATTGAAGCCGATGAAAGCGTGCTGGATTTTCGCTGTCTTAAAATTATATTACAGCCTATGATAGAAAATGCCATTTATCATGGAATAGACAGAATGGTAGACCCGGGCGAAATAAAGATTCGTGTCAAGGACTGCGGAGAAACTATACTTATGCAGGTTATAGACAACGGCATAGGTATGCCAGAGGCTGTGCTCAGTAACATTTTAGAGTCGGAATCTTCAAACAGCTATGGCATAGGCATAAAAAATGTAAACCACCGCATTCAAATATATTTTGGCAAGGAGTACGGAATAAGGTTTGAAAGTGAGCCCGATGTAGGTACCACCGTTAATATAACTATACCGAAGATTAAAGGAGGGGAAGCTACATGAGTAAGTTTTTTAAAGTTGCATCGCGTGTGCTGGCAACTGTGCTTATAGCTGCGGGATTGATTCTTACTTTTTCAACCTTCACACAGAACACCCCCAAAAAGCTTAATATAATGTTTATAGCAAAATCCTCGGCATCTAATTTTTGGAAGACGGCTTTTAAAGGTGCACACGCCGCTGCTAATGAATACAATGTAAACATCAGCATACGTTCGCCGCAAAACGAGGACGATTATATTACACAAAATGAGCTTTTGCAGTGGGGAATAGACAATAAAGTAGATGCTATAATTTTTTCTGCCTGTGACTATGACCGTTCTGTGTATATGGCAGAAAGCGCTATTGATGCCGGAATTACATTAATAAGCATTGACAGCCCGATAAATTCAAAGCGTATAGATATGTTTACCGGCACCGATAATCTTGCGGCAGGTGCAAAGGCGGCGGCAGAGCTTGCACTCCGCACGGGCTACAAGGGCGTTGTCGGCGTTATAAACTGCGAGGAAGCGGGCGCTGTGGGTATGCAGCGCGAAAAAGGCTTTGTAGATGAGCTTAAAAAGTACACTGCCATGCAGGTGGTGGATATTTGTTATACAGCTTCAAATATAGAGGACCCAAAACAAAAAACGCTTAAAATGCTTGAGGAGCACCCGGAAATTAATGCTATAGCTGCATTTAATGAATGGGCAACGCTGGGCGTGGGTGCGGCATTGCAACAGCTTTCGGAGCCTCTTAAAGGTGACGCACGTATGGAATTTTGTCAAAAATATTCTATTGTAGGCTTTGACACCAATGTTTTATCAATAGAGCAGCTTGAGGACGGTATATTGGACGCGCTTATTGTACAGAACCCTTTTGCTATGGGGTATTTGGGCGTACAGCAGGCTATAGAATATAAAAAAACAACAAAGCATACAGCATTTACAGACACTGGAACCACTGTTATAACAAGCGAAAATATGTACGATTCAGAGAACCAAAAGCTACTTTTCCCTTTTAGCTGATAAAGCTCACCTTATTTATATTCACCCGTTACGGTTATGCTATTAAAAAACGGAAAAGTTAAAAAACGGTAACAAAAAGACTTTTTAAAACTTAATTTGTAAACCGAATAGTATCATTTCTAACAAGGTGCGAATGAAATTCACTTCTTTTTGCCATGTTGTCCTGTTATAATGGAGTGCGTAGGCAAGGAATAGCTCTGTCTTGGGAAGAGTAAAAATCTCATTTCAGTGTTCCGGCTTATAATAGGAAAAAAGAAACGATATAATAGAATCGTGAAGGAGAGTTTATTTAATGAAAAAATTTACTAAAGTACTCGCACTTGTTCTTGCAATGTCAATGATGCTTGCTCTTGCAGCTTGCGGTGGCGCACCTGCTTCCTCTGCAGCACCTGCTGCTTCCTCTGCGGCACCTGCTTCCTCTGCAGCACCTGCTCCTGAAGCACCTGCAGCAGCAAAAGAAGTAAAAGTCGGTGTTGCCATCTACAAATTCGATGATAACTTTATGACACTTTACCGCACAGAGCTTGAGAAATATCTTACAAGCATGAACAGCGATGCCGTTAAGTACAGCGTTACAATTACAGACGGTAAAGGTGACCAAGCTGAGCAGACAAACCAAATTGATACATTCATCGCCAACAAAGTTGATGTTATCATTTGCAACCTCGTTCAGTCGTCTTCTGCCGCAACAGTTATTGAAAAATGTAAAGCAGCCA
This sequence comes from Hydrogenoanaerobacterium sp., assembly GCA_036638975.1. Lineage (GTDB taxonomy): Bacteria > Bacillota > Clostridia > Oscillospirales > Ruminococcaceae > JAVWJP01. The sequence goes on along the minus strand of JAVWJP010000003.1, from coordinate 76,969 downwards.
GCATTCCTGTTGTATTCATCAACCGTGAACCAACCAAAGAAGATATGCAGCTTTGGGACAAAATCGCATACGTTGGTGCAGATGCACGTCAGTCCGGTACATTCCAGGGCGAAATCATCGCTGCTACACCTAACAAAGGTGATATGAACGGTGACGGCATTGTAAGCTATGTAATGCTCGTTGGCGACCCTGAGAACGTTGACGCACAGTACAGAACAGAATTTTCTATCAAAGCACTTACCGATGCAGGCATCAAAGTTGAAAAACTCTTTGAGCAGCGCGGTGACTGGGACACAGCAAAAGGTCAGGAGCTTACAAACACAGCTCTTACACAGTTTGGTCCTAAAGTAGACGTTGTTTTCGCAAACAACGACGGTATGGCTCTTGGCGCAGCACAGGCTATAGCTTCTAACGGCCGTACAGTTGGCAAAGACATTTACCTTGTAGGTGTTGATGCTCTTGAAGAGTGCCAGCAGATGGTAGAAGCCGGCACAATGACAGGTACAGTTCTTAACGACCATATCGGTCAATCTCATACTGCTGTAGACGTAGCTCTTAAAGCAATTGCGGGCGAAGCTCTTGAGAAGAACTACACCGTTGACTACGTTAAAGTAGTTAAGAAATAATTATTCCCTGCATTTAAAAGCATTTTTAAATTGCGTGTGCGTTATAAGCGCACACGCAATTTTTTAAGATTATGAGATAGGGGGTAGTCTTATGGCGGAATATCGGTTAGAAATGCGCAATGTCGTTAAAACCTTTCCCGGCGTCAGAGCACTTGACGGTGCAAACCTTAAATTAAGAGCCGGTACAGTTCATGCACTTATGGGAGAGAATGGCGCAGGTAAATCTACACTTATGAAGTGTATGTTTGGCATTTATAAAATGGACAGCGGAGAAATTTTTTACGAAGGCAATCCAATAACAATAACAGACCCTATGAATGCTTTGCAAAGTGGTATTGCCATGGTGCATCAAGAGCTTCAGCCAATTCCTGAGCGAAGCGTAGCAGAGAACATTTTTATCGGTCGTTACCCAATGAAAAAAATTATGGGAGTTCCAATAATTGACCATGAAAAAATGTACAGCGAAACAGAAAAACTTTTAAAAGATGTTAAAATGAACTTTGACCCAAAGGCAAAGCTGGGCACACTTTCGGTTTCACAAATGCAATCGGTAGAAATAGCAAAGGCAGTTTCGGCAGATTGTAAAGTGCTTATTTTGGACGAACCGACTTCTTCTCTTACTGCAAACGAAGTACAAGCGCTCTTTGATATAATTGCAACACTTAAAGCAAAGGGTGTATCTATTGTATACATATCACATAAGATGGACGAGATTCTTCAAATCTCTGATGAAGTTACAATAATGCGCGACGGGCAGTATGTTGGTACTTGGGAATCAAAAGACCTTACCACAGATATGATAATAACAAAGATGGTGGGACGCGAGCTTACTAACCTTTATCCAACGCGCGAAAATACCCCTGGAGAAGTAGTTTTTGAAGTCAAAGATTACACCTCTATCAACCCAAAATCATTCCGCGATGTAAACTTTACACTTCGCAGAGGCGAAATTTTGGGAGTTGGCGGGCTTGTCGGAGCACAGCGCACCGAGCTTATGGAGGGTATATTTGGTATACGCTGCCACAGCAAGGGTACTGTCAGCTATAAAGGACAAAACTTTGATATTAACCGCCCGCAAGATGCTATTCGCCGCGGTATTGCTCTTTTGACAGAGGACAGACGCGCCAGTGGTATTCTGGGTGTGCTCTCGGTGGCGGATAACGTAGCTATAGCGTCGCTGGACCACTATGTTGACATGGGCATTGTGCTCAATACAAAAAAAATAGAACAGCTTGTTAAAGATAACGTAGCTAAGCTGTCCATAAAAACCCCTTCAAGTAGAACGCTTATTCAGTCGCTTTCTGGCGGTAACCAGCAAAAGGTGCTTATAAGCCGCTGGCTTGCCAATGACCCAGATGTTTTTATACTTGACGAGCCGACACGCGGTATAGACGTAGGCGCAAAGTATGAAATATATTGTATTATAGCCGAGCTTGCAAAGCAGGGTAAAAGCATTATAATGATTTCATCTGAAATGGGCGAGCTTATAGGTATGTCGGACAGAGTAATGGTTATGTGCGACGGCAGAGTTACAGGCTTTATAGACGGCGACAAGGCAAATCAAGAAAACATTATGGCACTTGCCACAAAGTTTGAATAAGGAGGATAATGAATATGGATGCTACTACAGCTACAACTAGTTCCGCAGATAAAATGGCAAAAAACAAAAAGCTAAAGGCATTTTTAGAAAACAATGCGATAATAATTTTAATGGTAGTGGTGGCGGTTTTTGTTGGTATAGCTCGACCGAACTTTATCTCGGAGGCTAACTTTGCAAACCTCACGGTAAATACTGCTGTGCGCTTTATAGTTGCTCTTGGCGTTTCGGGCTGCCTTATTACAAAGGGAACCGACCTTTCTGCCGGACGTATGGTAGGTCTTGGCGCCTGTATTGCCGGTGTGCTTTTACAGCGTCCCGATTACAGCGACAAATTTTTTAAGAATATACCCGATTTTAATCCCTTCGTGGTTCTTATCATGGTAATTTGTATATGCGCTGTCTTTGGAATTATAAACGGTTGTATAATTTCGTTTTTAAAGGTTCCTCCGTTCATTGCAACTCTTGGTATGCAGACGCTTGTTTACGGTATTTGCCTTGTTTTTACGGGCGCAAAGCCTATAGGTGGTCTTAAAACAAGCTACACCACCATAGCCAGTGGCAAGCTGTTTGGAGTTACATTTTTGCCATATCTTTTGTTTATAGCATTGGGCTGCGGACTTTATATGTGGTTTCTTTACAATAAAACACGTCACGGCAAGTATATGTATGCTATAGGCGGAAACGAGATAGCTGCCGAGGTAGCAGGCGTAAATACAAACAAAACAAAGATACTTATTTATATGCTGGCTGCCATGCTTTACGCTTTAGCGGGCTTTTTGCTTGCTGCAAAGTCGGGTGGTACATCGGTTAATATGGGCATGGGCTACGAGCTGGAGGCTATAGCCGGTTGTACCATAGGCGGTGTTTCAACAAACGGCGGTGTTGGTAAAGTTTCGGGTATTTTCGTAGGCGTTTTGGTGTTCGAGCTTCTTAAAATTTCTATGCAGTTTATGGGAGTCGAAACTTCGTACACCTATATCGTACAGGGTCTTGTTATCATCATCGCTGTTGCGCTTGACCTTAGAAAGTACCTCGCTAAAAAATAATATTGACTTTCTCTGCTTTCTCCTCCGCCGCAAGCGGGGGAGAAACTTTATTTAAACTAAACCTGCATCTAAAAATATAAAGGCGGTGGCATAATGGACGATATTACGGAAAATAAAAAGGAAACAAAAATGGCAGAAGACGCTGACGTTTTTGGTGATGTCACCAACGAAGTAAAAGCCGAAGATATTGTGCAGGAGGTGCAGGACGAAGTAAAAAAAGGTTCAAAAGAACTTTTTTACGACAAAATTCACATCACTCTTGCAACGCTTGACCTTATAATTAAGTTCTTGTTTTTTGCGCTTGCGGCGGCGCTTATTTTAGGTATTATAGCAGGACATGGCTAGTACAAAGCTTAGCTTGGCAATATTACCGCTTACATTAAGTCTGCCGCAAGGCAGCACTGCACAAAAATACAAATAAAATCCCCTCTAATTTGGCTTTAAAAAGCCTTTTAGAGGGGATTTTGTGTTTTTATAGCAGACTTTGCGCATGGCTAAAATAGTTATTCAATAAAAACAACTGTAAGTATATTTATTAAGAGTATATACGAAAAGTCTTATCAGCGATAAAGCTTTGGATTATCGTCCTCAAATTCCACAAAAACATCTTTTATATGTGTGAGCTTGCCTGTTGCACCAACCGCCGCACTGTCATAAAACGAATGGTTTACTATAAGCGGAAGCTGCTTTCCATCGCATAGGAAGGTCACGATATAATCTGTGGGCATAGAATCATCATCGCCGTGCGCCTTATGTGCCTCGGCTGTTTTTGACGATATTTTTGCCTGTACCACTTGCTCTTTAACCTTGCGGTTTTTAAACCAAAAGTACCCGCCTATCACTGCGGCAAGTACCAAAAGCCATAACAAATTCATGTGTCAACCTCCGAAAAAATATTTCGACTACTTTTCTATGCCGATGCGCGCCTGTATTCCGGCATCAAAGGGGTGCTTTACTTTGTGTATTTCAGATATATAATCGGCTTTTTCGCAAAGCCATTGAGGCGGGTTGCGCCCTGTCAGCACAAGCTCCAGCTCGTCGGGCTTTTGGTCTATAAATCGGCGAAGAAGCTCTGTGTCTAAAAGCCCGCAGTCCAAGGCTCCCAGTACCTCGTCCAGTACAAGCACGTCGCAGTTTTTTTCTTTGCAAAGCTCGGCTGCCGTTTTAAGGTAATTCCCATGTACCGCAATTGTTTCGGCTTTTTCGGTGTCGTTCATTTGAAAAGAAAATTTGGGGCTTAGTTTTTCGCGCAATAACGTTACATTAGGCAGCAGTGCAAGTGACAAAAGCTCGCTGCTTTGCTGCCCCTTTAAAAACTGTACCAGCACAACTTTAAGCCCCGCACCCGCTGCTCGCACCGCAAGCCCTATGGCGGCAGTGGTTTTGCCTTTGCCGTCGCCGCAGTAAATGTGAATAAGTCCTGTTTTATCTGCCATGTTTTAGCCCTCGTTTCGGTTTTTATAGTGACAATATAAAGTTAAGCTGTACATTATATAAAATTTTAAGATAAATTATTGTGCCTACCTTTTAATTATATAGTGCTTGCAAGGCTAATGTCAACAGCAGATAATTTTAATGTTGTGGGTAAGCTTGCAAAAAAATATTTTTTTGCAAAAGCCCTTTTCAAACGCGAACATATGTGCTATTATTGAAATATAAAGAACATACGTTTATAACGACGGAGGTAAAAACATGAATATAGAACTTTTAAAATGGGTGGTAGCATTGTTTTTGTTTGGCGCTGCGGGGTGCTTGGCTATTTTTTATTTTGTTTCCGCTCCGGCAAGCTCTAAGGCAAAAAGGTACAGCCCTGCTATAAATTCGTCTGAGCTAAGCCTGCGCAGTACCAGAAGTAAGGGGTTTGAAGCACCTGCCGCATATGCCTTGCGTATTTCAGAAAGGCAAAATACTGCAATGTGCCGTTTATCAATAAGCCCCAGCGCGGCTAAAACTTCTCCGGGGTTTTTTACACTATCAAACAAAAGCGAAAGTTTAGAGAGCTCATCGGCATGGATAGCCTGAATCTCATCTATTAGGGTTTTGTTTATTTCTTCAAAGCTGTGTAAGCTTGTAGGCAAAACACCAAAGACGCGGGCGGCGGTTTCGGCGGCTGCGGCTATATCGGCATCACTCATGCGGTTAAGCTTTACCGTTTTGCCCATGCTTACCCTTGCCAAGCGCAAAGAAACATCGGGCAACAGCCCGCCGCCCGGGTAATGCTTGACGCTCATGCCCAGCGTCATAGCTATAAGACCAAAATAACTTGCCAGAGCATTGGCATTTTTTGCAGTCTCACCTTTTTCAAAGGTGTAGGCGTTGCCCTCCAGCTTGCCAAATTCTTTCATGGCGTCAAAGTACCCAAGCTGCATATTTCGTTTTGCAATATCAACATTTAATATTATAAAAATACCAAGGTCCCACTTGCTGCGAATGTAATGTACAGGAACATTACCGGTTTCTACGCGTTTTTTGCGCCCTATAGCTTCTAAATCTACGGCTACAATTTCTTCTGCGCCGCTTTCTACAGCAAGATTTACGGGCATATTGTCATAGTAGCCGCCGTCTATATATTTTGTGGCTCCTATTTTTCTCATCTGCATGGCGGGGAAGCAAGCCGCGCTTGCCATAAGGTAATCTACAAGCTCACCCTCCGGAAGGTTTTTGTTGTCTAAAATTTTGGGTGCCAGTGTAGGGTATTCTACAGTGACAAACTTAAAAATAAGCGGAGAATTGCGCACGCGTTCTTCGCTGACATAACGGCGCACAAGGTTCTCCATAGGTCGGGGGTCTGTGCCGCCGTTTTTTGCCATTTCGCTTAAAAACTTGCCAAGCTTAGTGTTAAAGTCGTGAAGCCCGTTTATTTTTGCACCAAGGTCTATGTCTATAACGTCGGTGGTGACAGTGTTCTGCCAAAGGTCTACGGCAGTGTCATAGTCATCTTGCGCAATAAGTGCGCCGTTAAGCGCACCAACCGAGGTGCCGGTGACAATATCAAAATTCCATTCAAGCTCGCGCAAGGCGCGCCATACGCCAATTTGGTAAGAGCCGCGAGAGCCTCCTCCTGCTAAAACAAGTGCTCTTTTCACATATATTCCTCCTGTCGTTTATGTTAATTTTTAAGCTGCAACTGTCGCAGCTGTACCAGGCGCAGCGGAAGCCCCGCCTGTTTGGCTATGTTTTCAAGCGTTACTACCTCGTCGTCTGCACAAAGCTCGTCGTCTATAAGCAGGCAGGCACAAAAGGTGTCAGCTTCATTCTCGTATCTTTGACAGTTTAGCAAAGTTTGTGTGCTTAACAACGCGCTGTTGTAGTCGCGGTGTAAAAGCGCGTGTCCAAGCTCGTGCCCGCATACTATACGAGCCTCGCACTCGTCCAAGCCGTCGTTTAAAAAAACAATTTGTGCTTCACCTGCAAGCAGATAAAAACCGTTTACATCGCGCGGCAGGTCACAGTAAAGTACCTCTATGTTCAGAGCCTCGCACAGTGCAAATGGGTTTGATGTTCCGTACTGCTTGCACAGCTGCTTTGCATAGCCTTCTATATTTTGCACTATGTTCACCCTTTCTGTCAGTTTTTTTGCCCCATTACAAAGCTTATGCCAAGCTTTATGGCATCTATGATTTTTTCGCTGTCCGCAGGGTTTACAGGCTCGCCGTTAAACATAAGCCCGTCCTGCTGCAAAATAGCCTCGCGCATTGCCTCTACTATGGTGTTGAGGTCTTTTTTTTGTGTCAGTGCCCCGCTGCCCAGCAAAAAGTCGGTCGAAACATGAAAAATCTCGCATAGGCGCGACAATGTTTCGTGGTCGGGCTCGCGCCTGCCCTGCTCGTACATACCCACAGTGCTTGGAGAAACCCCTAACGATATGGCGAGCTGCGCCTGCGTCATGCCTTTAAGCTTTCGTAGTTCGCGTAAGCGTTGTGCCAGCATATTCTCATCTCCTTGTGTTTACAGCATACACGATTTGTGTAAATAATGCAAGAAGTATTTTTACACATTTCGTGTGAAATCTTGTTGACAGATTATAAATCTTATGTTAGTCTTTGAATTAACGGGCAAATGATGTGTGAAGTAAGAGGGGATTTGTCAATATTGATAAAGAACATATGTTCAAGTTGTCTATATCTTACAAGAATTAAATACACGAAACGTGTAAAAACAGGGAGGAATAAAAATGAATTATGCGCTACTGCTTAGAGAATATATAAATACGGAGGATTATTTAAGAAAACGCGCTGCCGATTTACGCGTGCAGGCAAAAAGCCTGCCTTATGCCGAGCGAGATGCGGTGCGTCGTCGTATTACCGTAATGCAGGAGGAGCTTGGTGATGTTATGCTTATACGCTTGGAGCTTTCAAGAAGGCGCGACGAAGAAAGGGAGGAGATGAAGCTTTGCTGATGAAAAAGCCCTCGCGAAGTTTTTTGGTGGGTGATGTTGATGAAATTGTGCGCGGAATACCGAATTTTAGCGAGGAAAGCACAAATAAAAAGATGCTGGAGGCGCTTTTGGCAGCGACACGCTATGCTGTGGCGCATGAGCTTACAAAAAGACAGTACGATTGCTTTACAATGCGCTATGACAGAAGTATGAAGCTTGCAGAAATAGCAGACGAGCTGGGCATTGGAGTTTCGGCGGTGGACAGGCATATTTCGGTAGCGAGAACGCGAGTTCAGAGGTATGCGGGTTATTGCGTGTTTGCATACGGTAAAACACCGGACGCGTATGTCGGTAAACAGTCTGCAAAAAAACCTTTGGCATAATACCGGAATATAAGTTAATGTTTTAAATATCATTGCAAAAAAGTGTGCGATTAGCTATAATAGTAGAAACACGATTACAAAAACGGAGGAACATAATGGATTTTAATTTTTACTTGCCTACAAAAATAATAAGCGGTAACGACTGTGTGCGCGAATCCGGAGCTGTGCTTGCCACATTGGGAAAGCGCTGTTTTATCATTACGGGTAAAAATTCCGCAAAAAAAAGCGGTGCACTTGATGATTGTATTGCGGCGCTTACAGCCGCTTCTATAGAGTATGAAATATTTGACGGTATAGGGCAAAACCCGTTGCTCTCGGTATGTGAAGAAGCGGGACGGCGGGCAAAAGAATATGCTGCCGATTTTTTGATAGGAATAGGCGGAGGCTCTCCGCTGGACGCTACAAAGGCGGTAGCTTTTTTTGCAAGCGGAAAATTGCATGGAGCAGAGCTTTTTGGTGATATAGAGCCTGTGGCGTTGCCGTTTGTACTAATAGGCACAACGGCGGGCACAGGCAGTGAGGTTACACCGTATGCGGTGCTTACTGTGGACGAAACAGGGCGCAAGCGCAGCTTTAATGCAGCTTGCGGGCTTAGCTATGCCCGCTTTGTTTTTGCAGACCCTAAATATACAAGCTCGCTTTCATACGAGTTTACCGTAAGCACCGCTCTTGATGCCTTATGTCACGCGCTTGAGGGGTATTTTGCATCTACCGCTACAGAAATCTCGGGCTTGTTCGCACGGCGCGGTACTACGGTTTTGGTGCAGGCGTTAAAGCGCTTGCGCAGCGCGGACGGAAAAGAAATTTCTTTGGATTTGCGCGAGCTTTTATATTATGGCTCGTTGTATGCAGGTGTTACCATAAACACTACAGGCACCGGCTTTTGCCACCCTTTGGGCTACTTTTTAACCGAGGAATATCAGGTGCCGCACGGTCAGGCGTGTGCGGTTTATCTACCCGCATTTTTGCGCGAGGCAAGGGAGTACCTGCCCCAAAAATACACCTTGCTTTTTAGCCAACAGGGCTATGACGATGTTGAGGTTATAAAGCTTATAAAAGAGCTTACCTCTGTTAAATTGCCGCGCCTTACTGTGGCGCAGCTTGCAGATGTCGCAAAGCGCTGTGCATCGACAGGCAACTTTTTGCATTCTCCCGGTGTATTTACAGAGGAAAAGGCAATGGCTTTGCTTAAAGATGTTTATAAGTAAAGCATTTATATAACAAATACACGCCGCTTTTCCAGCGAGCGAAGAAATGGTGGTTTAACTATGAACATTTGGCATGATATCAGCCCCAAGCGCATTACTCCAAAAGATTTTATGGCGGTTATCGAAATTCCCTCCGGCAGTAAAAAGAAGTATGAGCTTGACAAAGAAACAGGGCTTATTAAGCTGGACCGTATACTTTATACGTCTACGCATTACCCTGCAAACTATGGGCTTATACCGCGCACATACGGCGATGACCTTGACCCGCTTGATGTTTTAGTACTGTGCAGCGAGCCTATAGACTCTTTGACATTGGTGCGTTGCTACCCAATCGGCGTAATTAACATGATAGACAGCGGAAGAAATGACGAAAAAATAATTGCTATACCGTTTGAAGACCCAACTTACAATACTTACCATGATATAAGTGACTTACCGGCGCATATTTTTGAAGAAATGGTTCATTTTTTTCAAGTTTACAAGGCACTTGAAAACAAAGAAACCGCAGTTGACGAGATAGAACACGCCGACAAAGCGGTTGAAGTTATTCAAAAAGCAATCGAGTCGTACATTGTAAATTTTTGCAGATGATATTTTACCTAAACGCAAAAAATGTCCGCCGCAGTTTAACTGCGACGGACATTTTCTGTGTACAAAAAGCAATTTAATTATTTAACTGTGTCCATATGCTCTATAAGCATAAGAACCTTGTTGCTGTAGCCCCACTCGTTATCATACCAAGAAACAAGCTTTACAAATTTGTCTGTAAGAGCTATGCCGGCTTTTGCGTCAAAGATTGAGGTGTGCTCGTCGTGGATAAAATCTGACGATACAACGGAATCTTCGGTATAGCCGAGAATGCCTTTAAGCTCGTTTTCTGAGGCGGCTTTAAGCGCTGCGCAAATTTCATCATAAGTGGCAGGCTTTGCAAGGTTTACGGTAAGGTCAACTACAGAAACATCAAGTGTAGGTACGCGGAATGCCATGCCTGTAAGCTTGCCGTTAAGCTCCGGTATAACTTTGCCGACAGCTTTTGCAGCACCGGTTGTAGAAGGAATAATGTTTCCCGAAGCGGCACGTCCGCCTCTCCAATCCTTTTTAGAAGGACCATCAACGGTTTTTTGTGTGCCTGTGGTGGAGTGAACTGTTGTCATAAGACCGTCTACAATGCCGAATTTGTCGTTAATAACCTTTGCCAAAGGAGCAAGGCAGTTTGTTGTGCACGAAGCGTTAGAAACAATGTCCATATCCTTTGTGTATTTGTCTTGGTTTACGCCCATAACGAACATCGGAGCGTCCTTTGAAGGAGCAGAGATAACAACCTTTTTTGCGCCTGCTTTAATATGTGCAGATGCAGTTTCGATTGTTGTGAAAACACCTGTAGACTCGACTACATATTCTGCCCCGCATTTGCCCCAAGGGATATTTGCCGGTTCTCTTTCGGCATAGAATTTAATTGTCTTGCCGTTTACAATAATAGCATCGTCTGTAAAAGAAATCTCGCCCTTGTACTGCCCGTGTACTGTGTCATAACGAAGCATATAAGCGCAATAATCGGGTGTCATAAAGGGGTCGTTAATTCCTACAAACTCAATTGCGGGGTTGCTGAGTCCTGCGCGGAAAACAAGTCTGCCAATGCGGCCAAAGCCATTTATACCTACTTTTATCATGGGTATTACCTCCTAAATTTTAATCTACTATCATTTTATAACAAACTGAGAAAAATGACAAGCACTTTGTGATACTTTTAACCATAAATTAATTTTTAATTTACTTTTTATGCTTTTTGACCTAAAAATTGAGCTTATTTGGGCTTATATAGAAAACTTATTTACAATAACTGTGCCATGTTATATAATATACGAATGATAAAGTCCGAAAGGGGGCGAAGCTATGTCAAAGTGTTCAAAAAACCTGTGGGACGATTTTGCAGCAAAATATGAAAAAAGCAATATTCCGACAGTTGTTGTTGATGCAGAGGTTAAAGTCGTTTGGAGCAATACCGCCGGTGAAGCTTTTTTTGAGAGCGAAGCTATGTCACATGATGACAAGCGTGTTTTTTTTGCTATGCTTTCGACAGTTTACGACAAAATAGTTGATAATTTGCCAATGATACTTGCCTATTCGCTTTGCGGCTGCGACTGTAAGCTTACTGTTCTGCCGTTTTTTTCTAAAACGTCTTTCAGCGCTTGTGCCATAATGCTTGCAGGCATCGAGCATAAGCCCAAAATCGCCGAGGACGAAGCTTCGCAGGCTGATGCTTCGCAGCGCATGATAGATACCTTTGCACATCAAACAAGGGCACCGCTTTCCACAATATTTTCGGCTCTGGCAGGAATAAGCCGCTGCAATGACGAATTTGGTGACCCCGATGTTCAGGAATATATAAATAAAATATCTTTGCAGGCTTTTAGGCTTTTGCGAAGCAGTGCGGCAATTACAGAGCAGCATCGTTACGAAAGCGGAGAAAAAAACTTTTTGCCGCAGGAGCAGGATATTGCGCTTTTTTTGCAGCAGCTTTGCCGCGTGGTTTCGGTGCGTATGCAGGGTATGGGAGTAAAATTTTATTTTTCGCTGCCGGGTGCGGCTGTACCTGTAAGCTTTGACGGAGAAAAAATAGCTACAGTGCTTTTAAATATTTTTTCTAACGCGGCAAAGTTTGCAGGAGATTCACCCGAAATTAAGGTGAGCCTTAGTATGACAGAAAAATATGCCGTGGTAAGTGTTACAGACAACGGAATGGGAATAAAAGAGGACGAGCTTGCAAGTGTATTTGATGATTATTACAGCCGTGACCCTAAAACCGAGAGTATTTGCGGCGACGGGCTGGGGCTTGCGCTGTGCCGACGCATTATTTTAGAGCATGATGGGTTTGTTTTTGTAGCTTCGCGGGAAGGCGAGGGCACAAGGGCGGTGTTTTATTTGCCGCTTAGCACCGAGAGAAACAGTGCAGAGCTTACGGTGCGCGATGTTGCAAATGAATATATGAGCAATAGGTTTTCAAAAATGTACGTTATACTATCGGACGTTTGCCCGCCGCCCTTTTTGTAGGGCTAACCTGTAAGCTCTTGCCGCAGGTGTAAAAGTATCTTTTTTTCGCGGCGCGAAACTTGAACCTGAGTCATGCCTAAAATAGAGGCTGTCTGCATTTGAGTTTTACCGCCGTAATACCGCAGTACTATAAGCCGTTTGTCATTTAACGGTAGCTTGTCCATCACTTGATTAAGCGATATTGTATCCGCCATTTCTTCTTCGGGCGAGGGAATAGGCACATCTATCTGCCCACCGCCCTCGTCCTCGTTTTCGGTAAGAGAAATAGGTGGTGCACCCGCTGCAATTGCCTCTGCTATTTCGGCGGGTTCGTGCCCTAAAAGTACGGCAAGCTCGCCTATGGTTGGCTCGTGCCCTGTTTTTGCCGTTATAATTTCGCGTGTGCGAGTGGCTTTAAGCGATAATTCTTTTAGACTTCGGCTTACCTTTACACTGCCGCCGTCACGGAAAAGCCGCCGCATCTCGCCCAGTATCACAGGCACCGCGTAGGTAGAAAACATTACTCCGCGGTTTCTGTCAAAGGCATCGACTGCCTTGCATAGCCCCATACACCCCGCTTGAAAAAGGTCATCATACTCCAGACCTCGACCTTTAAACCTGTGCGCGCACGAGTGCACAAGCCCTAAGTTTTTTTCTATTGTTGCGGCGCGGCTGAGTGTGCATTCAGGCATTGTGTTCTCCCTTTGATAAAAGTTTTTTGGTAAGCGTAACGCAAGTGCCGCTTAAAGGCTTAGAGCTTACTCTGACTTTATCCATAAAGCTTTGCATCACCGCAAAGCCAAGCCCTGCGCGCTCTCCTGTTGTGCAGGTGGTAAAAAGCGGCTGCATAGCTTCTTTAACGTTGCCTATCCCACAGCCCTTATCACGAATTTTTATGGTTAGGGTGTTGTCATCGTAAAGCCTTGCGTGTATGTAAACTTGCCCTATATCAGTTTTATAGCCGTGAACGATGCAGTTTGTAACCGCTTCGCTTACGGCAGTTTTTATGTCGGCAACTTCGTCTATGGTAGGGTCTAGCTGTGCCGCAAAGGCAGAAACCGTAGTGCGCGCAAAGCTTTCGTTTGTGCTTTTTGCCGGAATTTGCAGCTTCATTTCGTTTGTAATTTTCATCTTTTTGTACCTCCGTCCATAATCGCTATTCTGTCAAGCCCCGCAAGGCGCATTACACGCTTTACAGGTGCCGAAAGCCCCCTAAGCTCTAAAGCCGCGCCTGTGCCCTCAAGTGCTTTATACCTACCCATGACAAGCCCTATTCCCGAGCTGTCCATAAAAGACACCCCTCTAAAGTCGAGTATAAGGCGGGTGGGGGTTACACTGCTTATGGCGGCGTCTATAGCGTCGCGCAGCTCGCCGGCGCTGTGGTGGTCTATTTCGCCCGTGAGCAGGGCTTCTATTATGCCGTCTTCGGTTACAATATTTACAGACATTTTGCTCCTCTTTTCTATTTATAAAAATTTTACAGTAAAATATTAATTTGCAGTGTGGTGCAAATTTCTCTCGCGGGTGTTTTTTAGCCGCTAAGCTAATAAGAGAACTGCCGCCGCGCGGAAGCTCAATAAAGCCTTTGGCTTGTCCGAAAAGAGAAAAAGAAAAAACCTCTATCAAAATGATAAAGGTTTTTGTGTGCGTTTTTGCGCGAAGCAGGGGCGTTTTTTTTGTTTAATATTGTCGCAGTTTGCTTTGCATTAAGCTTGTGCTGCCAGTAAAACGGGGCGAAGCTGTGCGGCAAGGTACAGCGAGCCGCACACCACAAGGGCACCTCCGCCTGTGCGCGGCAGCTGCCGCGCTGCCGCCTCCGCAGCGGAGGCGGCACTTTGTGCGCACATAACGTGCGCACAAAACAGGCGGGCGTGCTCTGCAAGGGCTTCTGCCGCGAGCGCCCGCGGGTTACACGGCGTTACTGCTATAAAGCTGTCGGCACAGCGTGCTATTCGTTCTACACTATGCTGCCAGTCCTTGTCCTCAAGCATACCCATAAGCACCGTCAGGCTTTTGCAGCCTTCACTTTTTAAAGTAAGCAGTGCACTTTCAAGTGCCTCTGCACCACCGGGGTTATGCGCGCCGTCCAGTAAAATAACAGGCTCGCGTGATAAAGGCTCTAACCGTGCGGGGAAAACCGTATTAGCTATTCCGTTGCATATGTTTTCGTCACTTATGCCAAAGCCAACTGTGCGCAAGGCGCGGCACGCCTCTACTACTGTTATGGCGTTGCAGGTTTGGTGCTCGCCCAAAAGCGAGGGTTGCAGTGTAAGACCGCCGTAGTTAAAGCGAGGTTCAAAAAAGCTTGTGCCAAGGTGCTGTACAGAGTTTATATTTGGCTGTATAAGGCTTGCGCCGCACAGTGCGCATTGCTCCATTATAACCGCAAGGGCGTTCGTCGGCTGCAAGGGGTAGCAAATTACTGTTGCGCCTTTTATTATTCCGCTTTTTTCGTAAGCGATTTTCTCTACGCTGTCACCTAAAATTGCGGTGTGGTCAAGGCTTATTGCGGTGATAATTTGTACCGCAGGGGGCTCTATTACGTTTGTCGCATCAAAGCGCCCGCCAAGCCCCACCTCTAAACAAACTATGTCGCATTTTTGCCTTGCAAACCACACAAAGGCTATTGCTGTTACAACTTCAAACTCTGTGGGGCGGCAGCTTTCGCCTTTTTTTGCCAGTACCTCTTCACAGCGGCGCACAGCCTCGGCAATTTCGGCAAGCTCATTTTCGCTTATCATCTTGCCGTTTATTTGCATACGCTCGCAAAAGCACAGCACAAACGGGCTTACATATTGCCCTGTTTTGCAGCCCGCGTTTTTAAGCACGGCGGCAGTCATGGCGGTGGTGCTGCCCTTGCCGTTTGTCCCTGCAATGTGGACAAAGCGAAGCGAGCTTTGCGGGTTGCCCAGCAAGGACATAAGCTCGCGCATACGGGCAAGCGTGGGCGCACCGCTAAAGCGCTTGTGCGCGTGTATATATTCTAAAGCTTCGTCGTAGTTCATTTTTGCATTGCCGCCATGCTGTCACAAATTTTTTGCAAACGCTCGCGCAGCTTTTGCAGCTTTGCTTTTTCGCCGTCTACAACAGCGGCAGGTGCTTTTGCCAAAAAGCCCTCGTTAGAAAGCTTGCCCGCAAACATTGCAATGTCGCGTTCGCAGACGGTTTTTTCTTTTTGCAGACGTTCAAGCTCTTTTTCTTTGTCAATAAGCTCGTCCATTGGTATAAATACCCGCGCCGAATCGGTTATAACCTGTACTGCATCGGGCAAATTTTGTTTTTCGGCAACGTGCACAGATGATGCAGATGCAAGGCGCTCGATAAACGAGGTGCACTGCAAAAATGTTTTTGTAAAGCTTGTTTCAATGTATACGCCCGCCTTTTTGCTTGGCGGCACGTTCATCTCGGCACGGCGGATACGCACAGCCTTTATAACCGCCATAATGCGTTCAAATTCCGTTTCGTCCTCGGCAAAATTAAGCTCGTCTGTGTATACGGGCCATTTTGCAACCATTATACTTTCGCAGTCGTTGGGCAGTGCCTGCCAAATTTCTTCGGTGATGAAAGGCATGAAGGGGTGCAGCAGCTTTAGCGTGCCTGTCATAATGTACACAAGCACCTGCTGCGCGCCGTGCCCGCTTTCGCCGCCCTCTTGCAAGCGTGCCTTTGTAAGCTCTATATACCAGTCACAAAGTATGTCCCAGATAAAATCGTACAGCTTTTGCACGGCAATGCCAAGCTCAAAGCGGTCAAGATTTTCGGTAACATCGCGCACTAAGCTGTTGTATTTGCTAAGCACCCATTTGTCCTCTGTTGCAAGCGCTTTCGGCAGCTCAGGCGCTGTAATATCGTCCGAGAGGTTCATTAAAATAAAGCGGGTTGCGTTCCATAGCTTGTTGGCAAAGTTGCGGCTTGCCTTAACCTTGTCCTCCGAGAAGCGCATATCGTTGCCGGGGCTGTTGCCTGTGGCAAGCATAAAGCGCAGTGCATCTGCACCGTAGAGGTCTATTATCTCAAGCGGGTCTATGCCGTTGCCAAGGCTCTTGCTCATTTTGCGCCCCTGCGCGTCGCGTATAAGCCCGTGGAACAGCACGGTGTGAAAGGGCGTTTTGCCTGTGTGCTCAAGCCCAGAGAATATCATGCGGGCAACCCAAAAAAAGATGATATCGTAGCCGGTTACAAGCACGTCTGTGGGGTAAAAATATTCAAGCTCCGCAGTTTTTTGCGGCCAGCCGAGGGTAGAAAACGGCCACAGAGCCGACGAGAACCATGTGTCCAGTGTGTCGGGGTCTTGTGTCATTTTGCCGCCGCATTTTGGGCAAGCCGCAGGCTCGTCGCCCGCAACAACCATCTTGCCGCAATCGTCGCAGTAATAAGCGGGTATGCGGTGTCCCCACCAAATTTGCCGCGATATGCACCAATCGCGGATATTTTCCATCCAGTGGTCGTAGGTTTTTTCAAAGCGCTCCGGTATAAACTTTGTTTCGCCATTTTTAACCGCCTCTACAGCGGGTGCGGCAAGCGGTGCCATTTTAACAAACCATTGCCGCGAAACACGCGGTTCTACAACTGTTGTACAGCGGTAGCAGGTGCCCACGTTGTGGGTGTAGTCCTCGGTTTTAGTCAAAAACCCGCCGTCCTCAAGGTCTTTTACAACGGCGGCGCGCGCTTCGGTGCGCTCCATGCCCGAGTACCTGCCAAAGCCCTCCTCAACATGGGCGTCCTTAGTAAGTATATTTATTACAGGCAGGCTGTGGCGCAGACCCACTTCAAAGTCGTTAGGGTCGTGCGCGGGGGTTATTTTAACAACGCCCGTGCCAAAATCGCGCTCTACATAGCTGTCGGCTATAATGGGTATTTCGCGGTTCATAAGCGGCAATATTACGTTTTTGCCCACAAGGCTTTTATAGCGCTCGTCCTCAGGGTGCACGGCAAGCGCGGTATCTCCAAGCATGGTTTCGGGGCGCGTGGTGGCAACCTCTAGGCTGCCGCTGCCGTCTGCAAGCGGGTAGCGTATGTGCCAAAACGAGCCTGCCTTTTCTTCGTACTCAACCTCTGCGTCAGAAAGCGAGGTTTTGCAGTGCGGGCACCAGTTTATAATGCGCTCGCCGCGGTATATAAGCCCTTTTTCGTAAAGCTTTAAAAATACTTCTTTTACAGCCTGCGAGCAGCCCTCGTCCATGGTAAAGCGCTTGCGCTCCCAGTCGCACGACGAGCCAAGCTTCATAAGCTGCTGCACAATGCGTTCTTCATACTTTTCTTTCCACTGCCATGCGCGCTCCATAAACCTTTCGCGCCCAAGCTCGTCCTTGCTTGTGCCCTCCTCTTTAAGCGCCGCAACAATCTTAGCCTCTGTTGCAATGGCGGCATGGTCTGTGCCGGGCATCCACAGCGCTTCATAGCCCTGCATACGCTTCCAACGTATTAAAATATCCTGCAAGGTTTCGTCAAGGGCGTGCCCCATGTGCAGCTGCCCTGTAACGTTTGGCGGCGGTATAACTATGGTAAACGGCTTTTTGTCGGGGTTTACCTTTGCGTGGAAGTACCCGCCGTCCAGCCAAAACTTATAAGTTTTGTCCTCCACCTGCTTTGGGTCGTAAATTTTCTCAAGTTCTTTTTTCAATATAATATCCTCCTGTGCGGCAGTCAGCCATGTAAAAAGCCTATATGCCGCCTATTTTGTGTACTCGTATATTATATGGTTTTTTGCGCGCAATAGCAAGAGGCAGCAGCAAGACAAAAGCGTATTGCAGTGCCGTTTGTGCGCAGCATACTAAAATATACATATAAAAGCAGCTTAAAGTTTGTACATTTTGCCGGTTAAGTTATATGCCCTATGTGCGATATATAAGTCAGAACATCAAAAAGGTGTTTCGCCGCAGAACGTTTAAACTCGTTGCGGGCCCGACGGGAATACACGTAAAACGGCAAAGTACATGGTACACGCACAGCACATACATTAGAAGAAAATAAACAAAAAGACGAGTAGGCGCAAGGACGCGCCGAAAGAGAAAAAACATGGAGGTTTCACTATGATTATACAACATAACATTATGGCTCTCAACGCACACCGTCAGCTCGGTGGTAACACAGGCAACGTAACAAAGAACCTCGAAAAACTTTCTTCAGGCTTTAAAATTAACCGTGCAGGCGACGACGCCGCCGGTCTTGCAATCTCTGAAAAAATGCGCGCACAAATAAAGAGCCTTGACAGAGCTAAGCTTAATGCACAGGACGGTATCTCGCTTATACAGACCGCTGAAGGTGCATTGACCGAAACTCACTCTATGCTTAACCGCCTTGTAGAGCTTGCAACAGAGTCTGCTAACGGTACTATCAAAGACGACGACCGCGCAAAGGTGCAGGACGAAGTTAAAGCACTTACAGACGAGGTTGACAGAATCTCTAAAGCAACAAACTTTAACGGCATTAACCTTCTTGACGGCTCTCTTGCCGCAGCAGGCAACCTTACCGCTAATATTAAAATTAACGGCGCAAAGCCTACAGAAACAGTTGTAGCGGCAACAAAAACCTCTTATGCCGCAGGTAATGCTCCTGCCGCTACAGTTACCGGTGCAGAGCTTACCTATACCAATTCACAGGGTAAATCCAGTACTGTTTCAATAACATTTGCTGCCGGTGCTGATGCAAAAGGAGCAGGTAAGTTAATTGCAGATGGGCTAAATGCTGACGCAGAGTTTGCAAAATCGTTTAAAGCCACGGCTAATGCTACTAGCGGCGTAATCTCTTTTGAAGCACAGACAGCCGGAAAATCAAGTGCTAAAATTACCGCTGCAAAATCAACCGGTACAGGCGCAGCAAGTCTTTTGGGCGCAGAAACTCTCGGCGCAGACAAATCGACTAAATATACCCTTACCGATGCTAACTGGAAAGTCGGCGACAAGGTTGAAGTAGGCGGCAGAACATTTGAATTTGCAACCGGTGCAGACGGAACTAACGGTAAAACCTTCGCAACAGTTGCTACACTTATAACTGCAACAGCGGTACACGGTATTATTACCACAGGTACTACAGGTAACCCTGTAGGCTTCTCTACCGAAACAGGCAAGGGCTTAACCATGCAGGTTGGCGACACAGCGGACGATTTTAACAAGGTTACAGTTTCTGTAAACGACATGAGCTCCTCAGGTCTTGGGCTTTCGGGTCTTGACCTTGGCACACAAGAGGCTGCAGCCGGTTCTCTTGAGAAGATTAAAGGCGCAGTCGGCTTGGTATCCGGTGCACGTTCAACACTTGGTTCTTTACAGAACCGTCTTGACCACACCATTAACAACTTAGGCGTAACAAGCGAGAACATGACAGCAGCCGAAAGCCGTATCCGCGACGTAGATATGGCAAAAGAAATGATGGACTTTACAAAGAACAACGTTCTTACACAGGCAGCACAGGCAATGCTTTCGCAGGCAAACCAGCAGCCACAGCAGGTTTTGCAGCTTCTTCGTTAATTAACTTTAAGCTTTTAGCAGCGTAAGGCAAAATTAGCAAGGTAAAGCAAAACCCCAAAAAAACGCACAAAGCGCCCGCCCAACAGGGCAGGCGCTTTTCCATTTAAAACACAGCCTATAGCTTGTTTGACATAATCCGATAAAATCTGCTATACTGCAAATAGCAAGAGATAATCGTATAGCAGTGT
>JAVWJP010000003.1:0-56944 GCA_036638975.1 Hydrogenoanaerobacterium sp. | reverse complement strand
AATCCGATAAAATCTGCTATACTGCAAATAGCAAGAGATAATCGTATAGCAGTGTGGTTGCCAGCCCCTCCGAAAGGAGGTGATGGCTCTGACTACTTATGAAGCGCTTATGTTTGGTATCGCACTGGCTGCGCTAGTGCTGGATATAATCATAAATTGCAAAAAAAAGTAGTAGCCACCCTGCAAAGCACGCAGGATAGCTACTAGGGCATTGCCCGACAGTAAACTTATTTGCGGCAACCGCACACAAAGAGCGGTACGGTTACCTCTTGCTTTTATTATAGCAACTGTGCGCGGTTCTGTCAATGCCGCTGTTCGTGTATAAATTGGCGCTTTGTTATCTCCCCACCCACTTTAATGAAAGGAGGCGCAGTAAACAATGATTGGTTTTAATAATTCATTAAGCTCGGTTTCAAGCATGAATTTTGATTACCGCACGGCACAGCTTCAAATGAAAGCCGCAATGATAGGGCAAAAAAAGAATCTTTCGGGTCTTGGACAGACAGGCGGTACACAGAGTAACAGCACTACTGTCCAAACACTTAAAAAAGACACCGCCGCTTATCTTGACAAGTACATAGCCGATATGGAAAAAGTTAAAGACACGGCGGGTGCTCTGGCAGGCGGCGGCGCGGCAAAAATACTTGCAGGAGAAGCCGGCTCGGACCCCGCAAAGAACATAGCAAGCACTGTAACCGCCACGCAAGAAATGGTAGATGCCTACAACAAGGCACTTGCCACAACTACAGCGGGCAGTGGGCGCGGCAGCGGAAGCGGCAGGCAGGCAGAGCGCATGGCAAAGCCGCTTGCAAGCGAAAGCTCGCTGGGGCAGGCAGGTATTACCCGCAAAGCGGACGGTACGCTTGCGCTTGACAAAAAGGCACTTACGGCTGCCCTTACGGGCGACAAAAAAGACCTTACCACAGATGTTTTAAGCAGCATTGCAGGCAGCGCAAAGCGCGTTGCCGCAGACGGCTTAAGCCAAAGCCCGCAAAACCTTATAAACTACGACTTAGCCGTTATGAAGCAGCTGCAAAACGGTCCGCAGTATCAAGGCAGCTTACAGCTACCGCAAAGCAACGCATACGATTCTATGAATTTGTACGCAAAGAACGGTGCTTTTAACATGATGAACATGGGTACAATAGGTTACCTTATGAACACCACGGCATAAAAGCACTAAACAAACCGCGCGCTGCATAGCATTACCCCATGGGGTGCAGCACGCAAAATGCCTCGTGTGGGCGGGGAGATAACAGAGCACATAAAAAGACAGCCGCCCTGCAAAAGCTTGCAGAGCGGCGTTTTTTGTAATGCAATTTGAGCGGGCGCGGGGGCTAGTGGCGCGGGTGTGCTTTTACAATTAAAATAGCCTGTACTATAGCCGTCATAACCTCGGTGCTTGCGGCGCGCTCGTTAGAAAGCGCCTTTACCTTTTCGGCAACGACATAGCGCGGCTTTAGCTTGTTAAGCGCAATGGCGGCAACGTCTTTTTTGCATTTGTCGCATTTGCAGCAGTGGAATTTTGTAATGGCATCGTCAAGCTTATCCGCCACCATTTGCTCGGTTAAGTTTACAAGCGGGGCGGTTTCGGGCTGCTCGTTTAGGTGCACCTCTTTTGTGGGGCCCAGTACACTTTTGCGCGCGCCTATGCCGCTTATCTGCGAGGAGGTTTCGCGTTCGCGGGGCTCGCCGCCCTCGGACACTTCGGCTAAAGGCAGCCTTGCAGATGGCATTATTTTGTAAAACATTGCCTCTTTGTCAATTTCTTTTCTTGTCCGCGGCATTTTGTGTTATATCCCCCTTTTTAAAAGCTCGTTTGTAAATGCGGCGTAGTCTTTAACCGCAATGTTTGTGGGTGCGTACTCGAACAGGCTGCTTTGCAGCGACTGTGCTTCGCTTATTGTGACGCTTGAGCGTATAGAGGTGTTAAACAGCGGTATAGAAAGCGTGTCCGAAATCATCTTTGCAGTGCCGCGTATCTCTGTAGACAGCAAGGTGCGCGGGTTACTGCGGTTAAGCAGAATACCCGCAAAATGTATGTCCTTGTTGCAATATTTGCGCACGCGCTCTACTGTGTCGTGCAGCTGTGTTATGCCTTGCAGGCTGAATATATCTGAGAGCATGGGTACAACAATGTAGTCTGAGGCGGTAAATGCGTTTACGGTAAGTATGCCTAAGGCGGGCGGAGTGTCTATCAAAATATAGTCGTAAAGCGGCAAAATAGGTGCAAGAGCGGTGCGCAGCAAAAACTCGCGCCCTGTGTTTGTAAACTCTAGCTCTATACCGCTTAAAAGTATATTTGCGGCGATAAGGTCTGTACACGAAAGGTGCTGTATGGCGTGCTGTACCTTTACTTCCTCGCGCAAAACATCGTATATTGTGGCGTTTATTTCGTTGTCGCCGCCCAGGCTGAAGGTGAGGTTACCTTGCGGGTCTAGGTCTATAGCCAAAACCTTA
Organism: Hydrogenoanaerobacterium sp.; assembly: GCA_036638975.1. Taxonomy (GTDB): domain Bacteria; phylum Bacillota; class Clostridia; order Oscillospirales; family Ruminococcaceae; genus JAVWJP01. Next base: position 54,484 of record JAVWJP010000003.1, on the reverse strand, counting down.
AAGCCCTTTGTGTGCAGCCCTACCGCCAGTGCCCCTGTGGTGGTGGTTTTGCCTACGCCGCCTTTTTGGTTCGCCATAGATATTACCGTGCTCATCGTGCCACCCCCGTCTTTAAATGTCTACAAAATAGAATATCATCTATATAATTATACAGGCTGTAACATTTTTTTTCAAGTATTTTTGGCATAAAACAGCACAAAAATACAAAAAATCTACAAAATATCGTGGCTTTTGTTTTGTCTAACACTTCATCTAGTGTCAAATATACATCTAAATACTCTTTTGTAATTATTTGTAATAAAACTGCTTTTACAAAAATATTTTTGCTGTTTTTAAAAATTTCTTAAAAAAAGGGGTTAAGTTTTAAGAATATCGTACGAATAGGTAAGTAGACAAATTAACAAATGCTATAAATTATTTTTAAAGGAGGCCGACACCTATGAAAATTTCACCGGCCGCGGCGTATCAATACTACAATTCATACAAGACCGCAGCAGGCACAGAAGCACCGCAAAAGGCGCAGGCAAGTGCAAAAACCGACACCGTTTCTATAAGCGGTAAAGCCACGCAAAGCGGCGCTGTTGCCCGCATGACACAAGAGATAAGCTCTCAGCTTGACAAGCCTGCTTCGCGCGCCAAAATAGAAGCGCTTAAAGCAGCTGTAGAAAAAAACGAATACAACGTACCGTCAGAGGCTATTGCAGACTCTATCTTGGGTGCGCTGGGGCTTGATATTTAAAAATGGAAGGTGATGCCATGAACGGCTCTGTAGGCTTTAACGAGCTGGTTGGCTTTTTTGAAGAATATGCAGATTTCACTTCTCACATGGCAAGCAGTGAAACCGAAAAGGTTCGTGCGTTAATCTCAAACGAGCTACCGCGCATAGAACACGCAATATCGGTGGCACAGGCAAATGCAATGAAGCTTGAAAACATGGAGCAGCAGCGTATAAAGCTGCAAGAACGCGCGGGGTGCGGCGGCAAAACCTTCAGCGAGATTATCGAAAACGCGCCAGATGAAGAAAAAGAGCGGCTTCGTGTGCTCTTTTTACGCATACAAGGCTCTGTAGAGGACATTAAGCAGCGCAATGAAAAATCTGTAGATATAGCAAGCGCAAATATGCGCCGTCTTAACATAGAGCTAGAGCCACGCAGCACAGACACCACGCCGGCAAGCGCTTATATGCGTGTAAAAGAGAACAAGGGCAGCGGTCCTATGCTTGAAACAAAGGTGTAAGCTGCGTGTTTTATAAAAAAGGGGGCTTCTTTAAATGAGACCGACATTTATGGGTTTTGAATCGGCAACGAGAGGGCTTATGGCAAACCAAAAGGCGCTTGACATTGTCGGTAATAACCTTGGTAATATAGGCGTTACCGGCTATACACGTCAGCGCGTAGACTTAGTTTCTTTGGGTGTAACCAGCCGTTACGCGCGCTTTACGTCAAAGACCTCTACCTTAGCGGGGCAGGGCGTAAACGTAAACGGTGTGTCGCAGATACGCGACCCGTTTTTAGATAAACGTTTCCGTGAGCAATCGGCAGATGTCGGCTATTACAACAAGCTTCACGAGGCATTGACAGACATAGAAACTACACTTAACGATATAAACCCGTCACCGATGTCCGATGCCATAGCTAATTTTGAAAAATCATTTAAAATAATGCAGGAGGACGGGCTTTCTGCTGTAAACAGCAATGGTATTTTGGGCGCGGCAAACACAGTAACACAGGCTTTGCGTGAGTTTGACAACAAGCTTGCCAATGTTTGGGAGCAGCAGCGCTTCGACTTAGGCGTAGAAGTAAACGAAGTAAACTCAACCTTAAAAAACATAGCCGACATGAACGGCATTATAAAGCGCGAGGTTTTTAACTCGGCAAAGCCGGGCAACGAGTATTACGGACCAAACGAGCTTTTAGACCAGCGCAATGTACTTTTAGATAAGCTGGCGCTTTATGCCGATGTAGAAGTTAAGCAAAACGGAAACGGCACGGTTACAGTTACAATGGGCGGTAAAGTGGTGGTTGACGACGAAAGCAACGAGTTTATGGACCTTGTAACCGACCAGCAAAACAAAACGGTTTCTGTAAACTGGCAGTCTACGGGCAAGCCCATAGAAATATACGGCGGCTCGCTTAAATCGGCTGTAGAAATGCTAAACGGGCGTGGCAGCGAGGGTGCACCCATACGCGGAGAGGGCTTTGACAAGGGCATACTTTATTACCGCGACAAAATAAACAAGTTTGCCACAGTAATAGCCGACACCTTTAACAGCGCCATAAAAGAGTATGAGCCGGAGCTTCTGCCCAATGGACAGCCTAACCCTGATGCGTATAAGTTTAAAGGCTATAAGCAGCTTTTTACCTTTAAAGACAGCAGCGAGCGCACGGCGGGCGGCATAGGCATAAGCGCCGATTGGCAGTCCGACCCGGAGTACATTACAAAAAATGTGCACGAAAAAGGCGAGGGCAAGGACAGCACAAAGTTTTTATCATCGGTGTTTGACAGCTTTACAAAAAAGCTCGATTTTGGCGAATTTAAGGGCAACTTCAACGATTATGTCAAGTTTTACAGTGCGGCTACCTTGGGCAACCAGCTTTCGGCTGCAACTGCAAGGCAAGAGGCATCTGTAGATATAGCAAACAGTCTTTTAGACCAAATATCGGGTATATCCGGTGTTTCGCAAGAGGAAGACGGCGTTGACATGATGCAATATACAAAGGCATATAACTCTATGGGGCGGCTTATGACAGCACTTGACGAGGCACTTGATGTGCTTATAAATAAAACGGGGCTTGTTGGCAGGTAAAGTACGAATAATTAGGCGGGAGATGAAGAAATGCGCGTAACACATAATATGCTTACACGAAACTACTTAAAAAACTTAAATAACAACATGACGAATCTTTCCAAATCTAACGAACGTATGTCTTCTCAGCGCAAGTTTAACACTGCGTCAGAGAACGTTGCAGACGCAAGCCGTGCGCTTCGTGTGCGTGTACAGCTTACAAATAACGAGGTTTATAAAAGTAATGTGCGCGATGCAAAGGGCAAGTTTACAATGATAGAGGACAGTATGCAGTCTATAAACAAAATTACGCAAAATGTAGCTGCACTTACAGTACAGGGCTTAAACGGAACTATGGCACCTGAGGAAAAAGAGAAAATTGCCCGCGAGATAGAAACCCTACAGGACCAAATTCTTCAGGTAAGCAACTCGCGCTTCGGTGACAAATATATCTTTGGTGCGGCGGGCAATAAAGACGGCTCTGCCCCGTACACCTTAGGCGGTGCAGACGGAAAACAGCTGATGTACAACGGCACTATAGTAGATGATATGGTGAAAGGAACAGGCGTTAATACCGGAAAAGTTATGGTAGCGGACGCCACTGCCCCGGGTGGCTTTAAAGAGATACCCTACAACAGCAAAAACTATTTGGACATAGGCTTGGGCTTTACCGTTAAAAACGGATATGTTGACCCCAGAACAGCCCTTGAATATTCGGTTTCCGGCGTTGAGTCGCTGGGCTTTGGCAAAACAGAAAACGGCTCGCCAAATAACCTTTACGGTATTTTAGGCAGCATAGCGCAAAACCTGCGCGACGGTAACAGCACAGAGCTTGGGCAAAACTTAAAATCCATGAACGAGCAATCGGACCAGCTTCTTATGCACCTTTCTACTATAGGCACAAGGACGGCATATATAGAGCAAATTGACGAGCGACTGGGCAACAGCACATTTTCTTTGCAAAAGATACAAAACGACTTGGAAGCGGTTCCCATTCAAGAAGAATCTATCTACAACAAGGACTACGAGATGTCGTGGATGGTTACCTTGCAGATGGGTGCCAAGATTTTACCGACCTCTATATTCGATTTCTTGCGTTAGGTCGGTTTGACTTAATACCAGAGGTGATAACATGGCACAGTTACTTATTCGCATAACTTCAAAGCCTATGCGCTACGAAAGAAGCGTTCAGCCCGCAAAGCTGCAAGCAGCTCCATATCAGCCGCCGCAAATGAACGTTTCGCGCAGCGGAGGTACCTTGGAGATGAAGCAGGAGCAGGTTAAGGTGCAGATGGACTCTGTAGAGCGCCGCAGCAGCATGGGGCTTAAAAATCCTGTCGATTTTGCTAAGGAGCAAGGGCAGAAAGGCGTACAAATGGCTATGCAGGCAACAGCCGATTACGCTGAAGTGGGCAACCAGATGATGCAGGCGTACAAGGGCGTTACTGTTGCCGATGCGGCACTCTCAAAGCTTGCAAAGTATGCGCAGGCAGATGTCGTACTGGTTCCGCTAAGCCCTATAAATATATCTTGGCAGCCAAGCAGCCTTGATATAAACTATACGCCTGTAAACCTCAGCATTGATTGGAATATAGCAAGACCTCAAATGGAGTTTGTTCCGTCGTCTGTTTCGATGAATATTACACAATATCCGTCTGTGCAGATAGAATACCTGGGAGGACCTGTTTATGCGCCGCCAAGTGCCGACCCTAATTTTAAAGCACAAGCCTGAGATAAATATAAAATAACAGCTATGCAAGGTATCACCGAGCATAGCTGTTTGTAAAATTTATAAAAAGCGCAGAGAAAGCTGCTGCGAGAAGGAATGGTTAAAAAATGAAGATAGAAACAAGAAATTTTGGCGCACTTGAGATAGACGAAAAGGAAATAATAACATTTTGTACCGGAATTTATGGCTTTGAAGAATATAAAGAGTATGTTTTACTCTATGATGATGATATAGGCTTACCATTTATGTGGCTGCAATCTGTCAAAGCAAAAGACGTTTGCTTTATACTTACAGATGCAGAAACTGTCGGTATTACCGATTATGCTCCGCATTTAAGCGCAGAAACACGCATTGAACTAAAGCTTTACGGTGATGACGAGCCTGTGTTCCGCCTTATAACGGTGGTGCCGGAGCATTTTATAGATGCCACCGTAAACCTTAAAAGCCCTGTGGTGCTCAACCCTAAAAATAAGCTTGCTTCACAGGTTATACTTGATGAAAATTACCCTATAAAGGCAAGACTGGTGCCACAAACAGAGGGGGCGAAATAATGCTTGTTTTAAGCAGAAAAGCGGGAGAAAGTGTTTATATAGGCGACGATATAAAGATAACGGTAGTTGAGCTTATTGGTGACAAAATTAAAATAGGCATAGAAGCGCCCAAAAGCATGACGGTTTTGCGCGAGGAGCTGTACCAAACCCTAAGCACCAACAAGCAGGCAACAGAAAATGTAAATTCTCAGCTGCTGCGCGAGCTTGCACAAAGCTTTAAAAAGGCAAAATTGCCAAACGAGTAATTATCAGTTGAGAGAATTTTGTTTTTTGCGCACCGAATAAGCCGCAAGTGCCATTCCGTTTTCGTGGCTGGGTTTTACCACCGTGCATATATGCAGGGCTGCATTGCGCTTTAAAAGTACGCGTTCGCGCACCTGCACAAGCATATTTGTAAGCTTTATGCCGGGGGTATCCAGCGAGAATACAAGATATTGCCCGTCGGGGATATATTCCATAGAGAATATTTTTATTATGTTCATAGAAAGATACCGCACTACACCAAAAATACTTTCGGCTTTTTGCGGTGTAAAGTCTGCCGATGCCTTTGGCGCTAAGACAAGGCTGGTAGATGCAAGCTCGTTTACAGAAAAAAGCCTGCGCATATCGCATATAAGCTCGTGCTCTACGCCCACAATTTGTAAAAGCTTGCTTGATGAAAGATAAACCTTGCCGACGAAACGGTTAAGCTCGTGCCCGCCCAAAACGCGCGTGATGTGGACGGTAGTGCCAAGCTTTATAAGCGGCACAAAGCCACTGGTAAAGGTTATGGCGTCGTCTGTTTCAGAAACACAGGCTTCGCCTATTTCTAAAACCTGCTTAGTGTCGGTTTCAAGCGAGGCAGAAAAATAAATAGGTACCATAATTTGGCTTTCTCCCTTTCTGTAAAATAAATGCGATACAATATAAAAACAATAAGGCCGTCAAAGCGGCAGAACGGATGATAAGCATGAATACCGAGGAAGAAATAATAGGGCTTTTAAAAGAAAAAAAAGCGCTGTTTACAGAATATAAAAAATGTACAGATGAGATGGTGCAGGCATCTGTTGACACTATAGAAGATTATATCACAAAAAGAGAGCAGTTAGCAAATAAAATAGATAAAATTACCTTTAGAATAACAGAGTGCTGTGACGGAGCAAAAAACGCCGCAGAGCTGCACAGGGCGTTGCAGCCGTCTGCGTGCGGCGGTGCTTCAGGCGAGGACACAAAAGCTGTTTTTGCAGCCTCACAAGAGGTTTTTGCACTGATAAAACAAATATCGGCACAAGAACCCGCAATAATTAAGCGTATGCAGCAGCAGAGAGATGAGCTGCTTGTTAAAATTAAAAAATCTCATAACATACCTAAAATAGCAAAATATTTAAGCGGCATTGCTTCTCACCCGCAAAACGGAACAGTTTTGGGCGAAAAATACGACAAGGTGTGACAAATGCAGTTGCCCGCATTATAATATAAAAATTTTAAAAATAATTAAAACAAGGGTTATTTTTTTAAAAAAGTGTCGATAGATACTAATAGAGGAAATAAAAATAAAGCAAAAAAATAAATTATCCCCCGTGTGTGCACCGGCGTTGTGGGCGCGGGCAAAATAAAAAACAAAAGCCGCCGGAAGAAAAGGAGTGTTATTATGGCCATCAATTCATTATCATCGTCCAGCCACGGTCTTTCCGGGCTAGCGTCGGGTATGGATACGCAGTCGATGGTAGACGCATTGCTTAAAGGTACACAAAGCAAAATAGATAATACAAAATCTAAAAAAGCGCAGCTTACCTACAAGCAGGAGATGTACCGCTCGGTAAGTGCGCAGCTTCGCGCGTTCAAAAGCTCGTTCTTCGAGTTTACAGGTGCGATGGGCGATAAAAATATGTACTCCTCAAGCTTTTTCAACACTATGGCTGCAAAAAGCTCATCAAGTGCGTTTAAAATTACGGCTAATACAAATTCAAAAACAGGTATTACAAATGTAGATTATATTAAGCAGCTGGCGCGGGCAACGAGTAAAAAATCTGCCAACGCCGCTACAGCGGGCTTAGAGGGCACTTTTAATGCAAAATCGTTGGAGCTTGCAAAGGAAGCTGTAAAAACAAGCATGGATATAACCGTAGGCGACAAAAAAGTAACTATAGATGATGTAAACTTACTTATAGCGGGTAAGGGCAATGCAGAAGCTACCGAGATACTTAACACTAAATTTGCAGAGCTTTTTAAAGGTATGGATAAAACCGTTAAGGCGGTTTTTGAAAACGGTGCAATGAGCTTTACGGCAACCGGCAAGGACGGCGTTGCCGAGGCTATAAAAATAAGCGGAACAGGCACAAGAATTTTTGGTGCCACAGACCAAACCACAATAGGCTCTGAGTCGGGCATTATAAAATCAAAAATCAACCTGTCTGTGCTTAACCCTAAACTCTCTGTTGACCTTAACGGAGTAAAAAAAGACATTAGCTTCAGTTACAATTCTAAGAATGCAGGCGAGGTTGTGGCAAGCCTGCAAAGCTCTTTGGACAAGGCGTTTGGGCCCGAAATAGTGGTTAATAATACGGGCGATAAAATAAGCCTTTCGACAAAGTCTTCCAGCAGCCAGATTATTTTGCAAGGACCGAATTCCGTTATGGACGCGCTTGGGATAAAAAACGGGCAGTCAAACAAAATTAATACCGATATGTACTTGAAGAATATAAATTTTAAAGAGAATCTTTCGGGCAAGAACCAAAGCTTTAAAATAAATGGAGTAGACTTTAACGTAACCACAGACCGTACCTTGGGCTCTATAATGAACGAGATTAACAACAGTGACGCAAACGTTAAAATAAGCTATTCGCGCTCTGACGACAAATTTGTTATAGAGGCAAAGCAAAGCGGAGCGGGCGTGGGCATAACAATGTCGCAGACCGAGGGCAACCTGCTGTCTGCGCTGTTTGGCAGCAGCGCTGTAGCCGGAGGCAATTCCGTCGGCGGAGAAGCCCTTACGGCACACGCAGACATTACAGGCAGCTATGATGCAGCTAACTTTTTAAAGACACTTGACACCGCCACACCGCCGGACCCATTAAAGAGCACAGCCTTTGTCGGCGGAAGTGTTATGTTTAACGTCAATGGCAAAAACCTTATGGTGAATCTTGCAAAAAACGAGAAAAAAGACGTTGACGGCAAGCCCATACTAGATGCAGAGGGCAAGCCTGTTTACGAAGAATACACGGCGGCAAGCCTTGCTGCGGCAGTAAATAAAGACTTAGAAACAGAATATGGCAAGGACGCAAATGGTGTTGCAAATGTTTCTCTTACTGTGGGCAAGGACAGCGCAAACAACGACATTTTGACAATTAAGTCTTCGCGCGATTATAACGTGACGGTCACCAGCAGCGAAACGGCGCGGCTTTTGGGCTTTAAGGCGGACGCAAGCACCGACAGCGCGGCTAAAGGTACAACAAAGCTTTCAGAGCTGGGTCTTGGTGCAGATTTTGCTATGAACCTTACAATAGGTACAGGCGCAAACAAGCAAAGCTTAAAGCTTACCCTCGCCGATTTCGGCGGAGAAAACGGTACTGTTGAGAGTATGCAAGCTGCAATAAACACGTCGCTTCGTGCAGCAGAGGCAACTTCTACAGAAGTACCAAAGCCAAAGCCGGGCACATATGGCACAGCGGCTTTTGACGACCCACCGGGGCGTTTTAGGCTTTTTGGTGTGGATATACCCATGGAGATAGCGGTAACAGGAGAAAACAGCAAGGCTCTTTTTGCGGGCGATAAGCTTTCGCTTGGAAACGGTGCTATGTCAACAGATGCGAATGCTTTTTTAGACACAGCCGGACAAAACGCAGTGTTAAGCGTAAACGGTGTAGAAGTAGAGCGCAACAGCAACGTTTTTACCTACGATGACCTTAGCTTCGAGCTTTTGGCGACAACCCGCAAGGACGATGCAAGCGGTAACCCTATCCCCGAAACAATTACCGTAACGCGAGATACGGACCAGATTTATGATGGACTTAAAAAGTTTGTCGATGAATACAACAAGGTAGTAGAAAGTATAAATAAATTGCTTTCGGCAGAGCCGAGCTACAAAGAATATGCGCCGCTTACCTCTGAGCAGCGCAAGAGCATGAGCGAAAGCGAGGCTAAGACCTGGGACGAGAAATCTAAGGAAGGGCTGCTGCGGCGCGACCCTGCGCTAGAAGCTGTAATGACAGATATGCGCGGTCTTCTTTACTCGAAGCCCAAGGATTCAAACATAGCGCTTTATGAGATGGGCATTAAAACATACATGAGCTATGAACCTTTAGATGCAGGAAAAATTACCCTTTCAAATGCCGGTGCAGACCTTAAAAAGATGATAGCTGAAAGACCAGATGATGTTGCAAAGCTGTTTTTAAGCGAGCAGGGAGGGCTTAGCAAGGGAATGATGGACGTTATAGACAGGGCATCGCTTGTTTCTATAACAAAGCCCGGTACACTTGTAAGCATTGCAGGCTCATCTAACACCGACACCAGCAGTAATATTTATAAGCAAATGAAAAACATAAATGACAGCCTTGATACTCTTGAGAGAACCTATACTACAGAATATAACCGTTACTGGAAGCAGTTTAACACCATGGAAAGCATGATTCAAAACATGAACACGCAAAGCTCATGGCTGACACAGCAGCTTGGTGGAAGTTAATAGAAGGGGTGATTGGGTATGAATCCATATGAGAGATATACAGAGCAGTCGGTAATGACTATGACACACGGAGAAATGCTTATAAAGCTTTACGAAGAAACAATAAAACAAATAAATATAGGCAAAAGCAGCATACTTTCTAAAAATATTGTCACCGCAAACGCAGCACTGCAAAAGGCACAGCGCATTTTAACTTACCTTAAAGCAACACTCGATTTTAAATATCCGATATCCTCTAATTTGGCTGACCTTTACGATTTTTTCATTGAACAGCTTGTGGCGGCAAATATACGCAAGGAAACAAAGCTTCTCGATGATATTCTGCCGCTTGTGGAGGAGCTTAAAGATGCTTTTACACAGGGAGAGCGCATTGCGCGCATGGACAGCACCAATGCACAAAGCTACCGTGTGGGCTAAAAATTTGTTATAAAACCGCAAAAGCGGCACTGTTTAAAAAATGGTGTCGCTTTTTTTTATATATTTTACTTTATTAAGCATAAATGTCTTGAATTTTTTTAAATTTTCGTGTAAAGTTTTAAATAATAGTGACGAATTATACAATTAGGAGTATTATATAATTAACAGGAATATAAGATAAATTATTCCGCTGAATATTGACGGATAAAAACAAATATACTTTTACAAGTATAATATTATTCTGCCATGTGCCGAAAGGATATATATTATGAAGCATATTAAGTTTAAAAAAATAACCTGTGCCTTTATGGCGGCTGTACTGGTAATGCTATCGGCACCGTTTACGCTGCCCGCGCAGGCGGCGGTAGTGAGCACCAACATACCTATAACCTTTGCAAACGGAAAGCACGAGGCTGAGGTTATAGAGGGCAACGACACGGCTGTTGATATAAAACTGCCAAACGGTTATATTATGGCAGAGCCTCCGTTTGTTGTTTACGAGAGAGCGGGACAACCGCTTACCCCTACCCAAAACTTTATAAAATACACAAAGCCGGGCAGCGGGCAGCTAAACGGTACTTTTACAGCGAATGCAGGCTCTGCGGGCGGAACTCCTGCTAAACCGGACGCTACAGCCATATATAAGATAAAGGGCGTAGCATATGCAACTATAGCAGAAGGCGAGGCAACCGAAACATGGCAAGAAACTACGCAGACAAACCCAAACTATAAACCGGGTGATACGGGCGATAAAGATTTTACGGAACCTGCGGGCAAAGCCATAGCAGATGTCAGAAGTGTTATAGACAGTGCTATAACTATAGATAGCCAAATTACAATAAGATGTACGGCAGATGAAACAAATTCAAACTCATTGTCTTTTGAAGTAGTGGGTAGCGGCGCAGGTACTTTTTTACCATATGACGATGTAACAGTTGAAAAAAAATCCGGCGGCGTAAAGGCGCTTAAAGTAACGCTGTCACAAAAGGTATCAAAGCCGGGCGAGATTGTGCGTTCACTTGTGCTTGAGCTGGAGCCTAAGCAGAGCCATAGTATAGTAAAAGAGTGGGTTGATTCACCAAAGGGTTCGGGAAAAAACTGGAAGCCTGTTATGGAAGCTGATCAGAGCTATAAAATAGCAGCAGGAACGATATATGTCATAAAGTTTTTGATGCCTACTTCGCCTGACCTTTTGCTTAATGTTGTAACACCACAGCACTTTACAAACCAAACTGCCGATAATATAGGCGGTACAAGCACCTCTAAAAACTATATAAAGCTTGCACAGGGTGATGAGCAGGACTGGATAACAAAAGATTTTACTCTGGTTACAAGAGAAATAGGCTATAACAATGCCTCTGCAAAGATAAAGTGGGAGTGGAAACCAAACGACCCAAAATATAAGGATATAATTGATGATATAGGTGACGGACAAAATGCGCATATAGGCAAACCGCCCATTGACGATGTAAAGGGCAAGCTTGAAGCGACGGTTACATATGACAGCGGTAAAGCCGGTGTTGTACCGGGCAAGAGCGTAGTTAGCGTGCCTGTTACAATAAAAGGCATAGGCAAGCCCGCTTTTGTACAGCTAAAGCAAAAGTGGACAGGTAGTGTTGAAGCCCCGATAACAATTCCGCCTGCAGATGCAAACGACATAAATAATATGCCAACGCGAATGGACGTCTATGACGCACATATTGCGGGCTTTACAGCAGTAAGCGGACCTTACCAAATGACAGCGGCTGTGCATATGGGAGAAAAAAATGCGGCTTGTGAATATTTAAAAATAACTACAGATGACCCCAGCGCTTTAAGTATTTATGTGGGTGGAGATAACTCGGAGTATGTTTTTGGTTCCGAAATAAAAAACCAAGACCAAAGGGGCGAGGGTATTGCAGAGCTGCGAATAAGAGCCAAAACAGGCAACACCAACACAAAGCTCACATTTACTTTTTACCGCAAGAACAATGCGGGGGTTATCGCGCCTGATGTACCTATAATTTCGCGCAATATTACGGTGGAGGACAGTACACCGGACAGCGATGCCACGCTTAAAAGCTTCACCTTAAAAAGCAGCGACTTGCCGTCCGATTACCCCCCGCTTAGCTTCGGCTTTACGCCCGAGAAAACCGAGTACCAATCACCTGTTTACGAAGTGCCTTATGCGGCAAAAACAATAGACGTAAGCTCTGCGGTAAACAAATCGGTTGCAACAAGCACAATAAGAATAACCACAGCGGGTCTGCCCCCGCAATCGGGCGGCAAAGATGCGGTAATTAAGAATGTTCCGCTTGAAGTTGGCAAGGTAACAAAAATAGAAGTTGTTGTGCTGGCCGAGGACAGAAATGAACAGACCTACAGGCTTAGTGTAACCCGCGCTGCCGCTAACAGAGATTCGTCGCTTAGCGGCTTAGGTGTATTTACCGAGGAGGGTGCAGCGGCAGAGGATTTGCTTAAGGACAAGTTTAAAAAGGGCACTCAAGATTACTCTCTTTTGGTTCCCTACGGCGTAAAACGTGTGCGCGTAGAGCCAACGACCACTAACCGTTTTGCAACGGTGACGCTGGACCCTGTGCCGCAAAAGGGTATGTTTTTTGGCACAACCGGCTGGATACCTCTTACACACCCTGCCCCCACAAAGGTGACCGTTATGGTTACGGCAGAGGACACGGCAATGAAAACACCATATACTATAAGTATAACGCGTGATGACCCCAGCGAAAACAACAAGCTTGAAAGCTTAGATATATTTGATAAAAAAGATGCTAAGCTTGATTTTAAAGGCAAGGCTGTGTTTAAGCCCGAAACACGCGACTATTATATGGATATCCCGTATTCTATGGAAACAATTCGCATAAAGGCGAAGCCGCAGCACGACTTTGCAACTACGGTAACCATTGTCTACGATGCCGCCGACCTAAAGCACGAGAGCAAAGCCTATGACCAAAAAAACAAAACTCCTGTAGATTTTAGAACTGTGGCTGTGCCTGTGGCTTCGTACCCCAGCGTGTTCACCTTTAGGGTATATGCCACCGCAGAAAGCGAAAAACCCGCAAGTGCCGCCGCCGCAGGTGCAGACAAGTACTATTTATATAGTATAGAGTTTTCGCGTCAGCCGGCTAACACCGATAAGCGCCTTAAAACATTGCTTTTAACTGACCAAGACAATAAAGGTGTCGATACCTTTACTTTTAATACAGAGCAGCTTACATATGACATAAAAGTACCGTATGTTACAAGCTCTGTAAATGTAGAGCCTACTACAATGGTAGATTTAAGCCGTGTCGAAGTAAATAATATGCTGATAAGCGATAACCGCAAGTATGTCAATGTGCCGCTTACAGCGGGTAAAACAGAGGTTGTTAAAGTAAAGGTGGTTGCCGAAAACGGAGAAAACCGCGAATATATCCTTAATGTAACGCGGCAGAACCCAAGCACCGAATGCAGGCTGGAAACCCTAAGTATACCCGAAAGCAAAGACTTTTTGCCAAGATTTGCACCGTCGACAACAGCCTATACGGCAAAGCTGCCGCAAGGCGTAAAGGTATATACTGTTCTGGCAAAGCCGGTAGATACATACGCTACTATGGAAATAAACGGCAAGTCTGCAAAACCAAATACACCCTTCGGCCCTATAAATTCTATAGAATTAAAAAGCTCTGTTACAATAATTGTGACGGCGGAGGACGGCAAAACAAAGAAAACCTATAATATAAAAATATCGGACGAAAACTATATAGTAAAAAGCAAAAATGCCGACTTAGATTCTCTTGTTCTGGAAAACGGAGAGCTGTCACCCCGTTTTAAACCCGGTATTGTAGATTATGAGGCATATGTAAAGGACGATGCAGACTGGATTGGCATTACGCCAAGGACGGCGGATAAAAACGCTACTGTCAAGGTGTTTAACGGCTCGCGTCAGCTTAAACGCTATTACGACGGCTATTCCACCTCCATTACAGATGACACCATGGAGCTTAGAATTGAGGTTACTCCGTCCTCAGGGGACAAGCCTAAAATATATACAGTTGTAATTTACCGCAAGAACGACGAGAAAAAAGGCAAATTAAAACCTATAACCGCAGAGATGGTAAACTACGAGCAGGCAAGCCCTATTATAATTGATATTACAAAATATCACATTGTTGCGGCAGATGTTATTAACACCATGAAAGGCTACCCCGATAAGAGCATAATATTTAAGGGCAACGACTACAGCTTTGAGATGCGCGGCAAGGACTTAAAAGAGCTTGTGCCGAACACAGCTACCTTTGACATGGCAGTTTCTTTTGAAACACCTAACGAAGATGCTATAAGAAACATTGTAAGTGAGGAAAGCCGCAATGATGCCTTAGAGCTTGTGTTTGTTTACTTTAAGCATCACGGAGAGCTGCCTGCACCCTTTAAGCTTACATTAAGCCTTGGCAGAGAGTACCAAAACAAGACGCTTTACTGGAACTATTATAATGATGAGCGCGAGAGAATAGATTATTACGGAAACATACGAACCAATGTAAAAGGCACATTTTCTACAATACTTACGCATATGAGTGACTATGTGGTTACGAGAAAACGCATTATAGGCTCTGAGAACAAAGAAAGCGAACCGACGAGCTACAGCGCAAGCGTGGCAGAATGGGTAGGCGAGCCTAAAACCAACCCAAACACCGGAAGTAAGGGGTGGTGCAGGGAATGAAGGTATTAATAGCACTTTTGGTGACCTTGATGCTGGGTGTTGCAGGTATTGCCGCATATTACTTTATGGCGGGCGGCGGCAGCACCGCGGCATCATCGTCCGCAGCAGAAAGCTCTCAAAGCAGTACAGCGGCAGCAGCGGTAAGAGAGAAGGAAAAACCGCAAATACAGGCTGATATTGTAGATAATTTAGTTGCGGCAGCTAAGATGAATGACGACACAGTGGCGTGGCTTATGATACCCGGAACAAAGATAAATGACAGCGTTCTGCAAAGTATAGATAATTGGTATTATTTGCGCCGAAACGAAAAAAAATCAGACGATATTTACGGCTGTTACTTTGCCGATTATGAGTGTCAGCTTGGTGAGCGAGAGGTTTTTGCGGGGAACACGGTGATATATGGACACAGCGACCTCAAGGACAACAAGGAGGGGCCTAAATTTTCAGAGCTGTTCCGCTTTACAGAGCTTGCATTTGCCGAGAAAACACCGTATATTTATCTTACAACAGCTGATGAAAAAATGACATGGCAGATATTTTCGGTTTTTTATACCGACACAGATTTTAATTATATTGATGTGCTTTTAGAGCCGTCACAGGTGAAGGCATTGGCTATAGATGCCCAAAGGCTTTCGCTGTACGATTATGGTGTTAAGATAAGCGGAGAAGACAAGCTGCTTACGCTTTCTACCTGTTCGGTAAAATACAAAAACGACGGTACGGGGCGCTTTGTGGTTATGGCAAGGCTTATGCCTGAGGGCGCGCCGGAAACACCGCCGGTACTTAAAGTAAACGAAAAGCTAAAACAAAAGTAAAAAAAGGAGGAGCAATATGAATTTTAACACCTTGCCTAACCAGGCAATGGAGCGCGGAATGGACGCGTTGTGGCTTAAAATGCAGGTTACTGCCGACAACATTGCTAACTACGAAACACCCGGTTACAAGGCAAAGCAGGTTACCTTCGAGCAGGTTTTGCGCAGTGTGAACCCCGAAAACGCAAGCGACAACAATAAAACAGTGGCATTCCGCACAAGAATAAGCGCGGACAAAAGCACTGAGGCGCGCGTTGACGGCAACAATGTGGTTATGGAAAAAGAACAGCTTGAGTTGTGGAAGGAGCAAGTTCAGTATGCTGCTCTTGCACAAAAAATAACAGGCAGCTATTCAAATATTAAAAATATAGTTACGCAGTTAAGCAGATAAAAAAGAAAGGCGGTAATAATATGGCTTTTTTAACTTCACTTGATATCACAGGCTCGGCGCTTACGGCAGAGCGCTTTCGCATGGATACTATAGCGCAGAATATGGCAAATATAACAACTACAATGACACCTGAGGGCACGCCCTACCGCCGTAAGCAGGTGGTGTTTGAAGAACGCGGGCTTACTTCTTTTAGAAATGTGCTAAATAACGAGTTGCGCAGGGTTTCGCCCTCTAAGGTGAGCGGAGGCGTAAGAATAGCTAAGGTTGTCGAAAGCCAAGAGCCTTTTGTGCCTGTTTACGACCCCAATCACCCTCATGCCGACGCAAACGGGTATGTAATGATGCCAAATGTTGACAGAGCAGAGGAGCAGGTGGACATGATGGCTGCTACAACGGCTTACAGTGCAAATATTACTGTTCTAAATGCCATGAAATCAATGACAATGCGAGCACTTGAAATAGGAAAATAAGTATATTAACCTAAAATGTTACAAAATGTCCAATATATTAACTAATTATACACAAAAAGCAATCAAAATTTACAGAAATATTGACATGATTAGACTAAACCGTTATACTTATTGTGTGATAGTATAATCAAAGGCGAATAACAAAAATAATAATATGATGATTTTCTTAATAAAAAATATTATAAGAGGTGAACAGTATATGTTTATTGTGCCTATTTCGCCATTAAAACCGCTCTCGCCTTTAAGCGAAGTTAGTGCACCAAAACAGCAGGCAGGGTTGTCCTCGGGTGTCCCCTTTGCCGACGTTTTAAAAGGAGCACTAAAAAACATGGAGGCGACACAGGCAGTGGCGCAACGCGACTCTATGAATGTTGCCTTAGGTAATATGGACGATTTGCACACAATGCAAATTAACGCCACAAAGGCAGAAACTGCTGCCAGTGTTGCTGTGGGGCTTACTGGTAAGGTGCTCTCGGTTTATAACGAAATATTAAGAATGCAGATATAAAGCAGATTAACCCTGAAAAAAGCCGTGTGCGTTTTCGGGGCTTTGGCTTTTTTAAAAGGCAAGATGTTGCCGCCCCTTGTAGCGGCAAATTTAAGATAAAACGTAGGAAAGTGTAGAAAAAATAATGGGAGAGCAAGTAAAGCAGGCGCTGGCAAAGCTCAAGGAATACTGGGTTGGTTTAACGCCAAAAGTAAAAAAAATTATAGGCTTTGGTGCCGCGGCAATAATTATTTTTGCCGTAGGCTCGACGTTGTTTCTTAATTTGTCGGGGAACAACTACGTAGTGCTCTACCCAACCATGGAAGCCGAGGAAAGCCAAGAGGTATACAGCCTTTTGCAGGAGCTTGATATAAGCGCAAAGCTTAGCGAAAAAGGGCAGGTTATGGTACGCCGTAACGATATAGATTTTGCAACGGCAAAAATGGCACTGAAGCATTACCCGCTTAACCCTTTGCCCTACGATATTTTTAACGGAGGGGCGGGGCTTACCACCACCGATTACGAAAAAAGAGTGCTAGAGGTACAGCAGGCACAAAACCGTTTGCAAGACACCGTGCGGCAGTTTGACGGCGTAAAAAACGCAATAGTTACGCTTAATATACCGCAGGAGAGCAACCGCGTGTGGGAAGAAAACAAGCAAAAAAGCACAGGCAGTGTTACTGTTATGCTAAAGCCGGGTTACACATTATCAAAAGAGCAGGTTTCCGGCATTAAATATCTTGTGTCGGCAAATACAGGCATGGAGATTAACGATGTAAAGGTTATAGATGCGGCATCAAACCTAAGCCTAAACGGTACAAATGACGATATGGACGGAATGGGCAGTAACCTCGATTTTGAAAGCCAAATAGAATCTCGTTTGGTAAACAAGGCGCTTAATGTGCTTTCTATAGCGTTTCACCCCGACGACGTTCGCGTTTCGGCAACCGTAGTTGTGGATTATAAAAAAATGCTAAGCGAAAAGAAGGAATATCTGCCATCGCCCGATTCTAAAAATAACGCCGGTGTTTTACAGCATGAGGACACCGCTATAGATAAAACAGGCACGACACCTGCAGCCGGAGTAGCCGGAGAAGAGGACAACACTGACACACCTACTTATCTAAACAAGGACGGCACCCTCAATGCCGAGGCATTAAGCCAAGCCGACAGCCGCGACTACGTTATCAGCTACATAACCGAGCAAGTTAATAACGATAAAGCCACGCTGCAATCTGCAAGTATGTCGGTAACACTTAAAATACCTGTTGATGACGTAACAAGGCAGTCTATGCTTTCGAGCATTTCTAAGGCAACAAATATACCGGAAGAAAGCATAGCTATAGAAAATATCACAGTTGCTCCTACAGAAGAAAAACCGGGTGCTACCGATGCGGCAGTGCCGTTCGATTTGAAAAAACTGATTATCCCGGGTATAGCTGTATTGGCGATTCTTATAATTTTAATTGTTGTAACTGCAATGCTTCGCGGGAAAGCAAAAAAACGCAAGCAGGCTGCTTTGCTTGCAGAGCAGAATGCCTTACAGGAGGCGCGGCAGAATATGCAGAAGGATTTAGAGGAGCGCAAGCGCCAGCTTAAAGAAAACGCCGAAAGTAACAGCCAGGATAATGCTATAACCAATGAGGTACGCGAATTTGCACAGAACAACCCCGAGATAACAGCAAACCTATTGCGTGCATGGTTAAAGGAGGATTCTGAATAATATGGCTTCGAGAATGACAAAGGGCACAAATAATATGGAGCGTGCCGCCGCTGTGGTAATTGCTTTGGGGACCGAGCAGGCCTCCGGAGTTTACAAATATCTGCGTGAAGAAGAAATAGAACAGCTTTCACTTGAGATTTCTAAGCTGGACCGTCTGCCGGCCGACGAAATGACAGATATTATAAATGATTTTTACGGGCTATGTGTTACTCAAAAGGTTATTGCCGAGGGCGGAGTTGAGTATGCACGCGATGTTTTGGAAAAGGCTTTTGGTACACAACAGGCGGTTTCGTACATGGAGCGCGTCAGTAAATCTCTGCGCACAAAGGCTTTCGATTTTGTCCGCAAGGCCGATTATAAAAACCTTTTAAGCGTCTTGCAGAATGAGCACCCGCAAACTATAGCGCTTATACTCTCTTACGCAAGAGCCGACCAAGCTTCTCAGATTATTGCAGAGCTGCCGCCGGAGCGCCGCATAGATATTATTGAGCGCATAGCAAATCTTGACAGAGCCTCGCCGGAGGTAATAGGGATAGTTGAAAAAACGCTTGAAAAAAAGTTCGATTCTATAATCTCGGTAGACCTTGTAGAGCTGGGCGGCGTAAACTACTTAGCCGATATTATGAACCGCGTAGACCGCGGAACAGAAAAGCACATCTTCGACGAACTGGGCGTAAAAGACCCGGCTCTTGCAGACGATATACGCAAGCTTATGTTTGTCTTTGAGGACATTGTGTACCTCGACGATATGTCTATTCAGCGCTTTATACGCGAGGTTGATGCAAAGGATTTGGCTGTTGCGCTTAAAAGCTGCAATGCCGAGGTCAGTCAGGCTATATTCCGCAATATGTCAAAGCGTGTGCAAGAGAGCATCTCAAGCGATATCGAGTACCTGCATAATGTCAGAATGCGTGATGTTGAAAAAGCGCAGCAATCAATTGTTGATGTTATTCGTAAGCTTGAAGAAGCGGGAGAGCTTGATATTTCTAAGGGTGGAAAGGATGAAGTAATTGCCTAAAGTTGTACAATCCGGCAATATTTCGCTTTCAGACGATGTTTTTATGGTACACGAGCAGGCGCCTGTTCACGCTGTAAAGCTCAGCGATGAGGGCGGTATAGCAAAATACGGCGAAGATGTAATTTACGATTATGAAAGCCCCGAGGCTCAGCAGCTAATAACAGAAAACGCTGCACAGCACGCTAAAAAAGTTATAGAAGCGGCAATAGCCGAGGGCAACATAAAACGCCGCGATATAATAATGCAGGCGGAAGAAGAAGCTGTAATAATAAAGCAAAAGGCATATAACGACGGTCTTGAAGAGGGCATGAACACCAAAAAGACCGAAATAGATGATGCAATAAATGGCATAGAGCTTGCCATTAGCAAAATGGAGGGTGAGCAGGCGGGGTTTATAGCGGAGTACGAAGAAAACCTGCGCTGGCTGGCACTTGAGATAGCTGCGAGAATACTTAATAAGCGCATAGAAAACGACGATACCGAAATGGAAGCGCTTGTAAAAGCGGCGGTAAATTCGGTAAAAAATGCCGAATGGATACGAGTTGAAATAGCCGAAACCATGACAGGTCTTATAGACAAGGTTACGCAGGTTTTAAAGCAAAGTGACAATACCAAGGTAAAGGTTATGGGTGTTACCGAGCCTGTCGGCACCTGCATTGTAGACACGCCGGAGGGACGCACAGATGCCTCTGTGTACACACAGCTTGCCAACCTTAAAGAATATTTTAAAAATACATAAAAAACAGCGTACAGCGAAAGGGGGAATGCCGATGACCATAACAGACTGCCGCAGAGTGCTTAAATTTAGCGACCTTTACACGCACATGGGCAAGATAGATAAAATTGTCGGCATGACGGTGGAGGCCACGGGTCCCTCAAGCAACATAGGCGATGTTTGCCGCATAACGCAGCAGGATTCCGACAAGGAAGTGCTGTCGGAGGTTGTGGGCTTTAAAGAGAACAAGGTGCTTTTAATGCCGTATAACGACATGGACGGCATAGGCTATGGCAGCAGCGTAATGAACACAGGCGAAAAGCTTATGGTAAACGTAAGCGACGGGCTTATGGGGCGCACGGTGGACGCCATGGGCAATGCCATAGACGGCGGCGAGCCCATACCGGAGGGCAGGCGGTATTCCATTAACGGAGAGCCTTCAAACCCTATGGACAGACCAAGAATTGACACACCCATACAAATGGGAATAAAAGCTATAGATGGCTTTATGACTATAGGCAAAGGGCAAAGAATGGGGATATTTGCAGGGAGCGGCGTTGGCAAAAGTACACTTATGGGTATGCTGGCGCGCAACGTAAAGGCTGATATCAACGTTATAGCACTGGTGGGCGAGCGCGGACGTGAGGTTGTCGAGTTTATGACGCGCGATTTGGGCGAGGAGGGGCTTAAACGCTCGGTGCTTGTGGTTGCCACCTCTGACCAGCCCGCAATGATGCGCTCTAAGTGCGCTTTAACCGCAACAACAATAGCCGAATATTTTCGCGACCAAGGCAAGGACGTGTTGCTTATGATGGATTCTTTAACACGTTTTTGCATGGCACAGCGCGAGATAGGTTTAAGCATAGGCGAGCCGCCCGTTGCCCGCGGCTACACGCCGTCGATATATACGGCACTGCCAAAGCTGCTAGAGCGCTCCGGCAACTTTCAAACAGGCTCTATCACGGGTATATATACGGTGCTTGTAGAGGGTGACGATACCAACGAGCCAATATCTGACACGGTGCGAAGCATAGTAGACGGTCATATAATGCTTTCACGCAAAATCGCCGTAAAAAACCGCTACCCCGCTATAGACGTTTTGGGCAGTATAAGCCGTCTTATGAACGATATTGTTGACAAGGGGCAAAAAAACTCGGC
Source organism: Hydrogenoanaerobacterium sp. (assembly GCA_036638975.1). Classification (GTDB taxonomy): domain Bacteria; phylum Bacillota; class Clostridia; order Oscillospirales; family Ruminococcaceae; genus JAVWJP01. Next base: position 32,866 of record JAVWJP010000003.1, on the reverse strand, counting down.
GGCAAAGCTGCGCAATATGATGTCGGTTTACGAACAGAACCAAGACCTTATCTCCATAGGTGCCTACAAGGCGGGTACAAACCCCGAGCTTGACGAGGCGATTTCACATATAGAGCGTATAAACGAGTTTTTGGCACAGCGAGTGGACGAAAAAGTGGAGTATGAGGACACTGTGAAGCTCATGGAACAAATATTAAGCTAAGGTGACAAAAGATGAAAAAATTTAAGTTTTCGTTGGAAAGCATGATGCACTACAAGGACGCTTTGCTTGACAAGGAAAAAAACACTTTGTTACAGCTTAGGGCAACGCAGACCTCTATGGAACAGCAGATTGAGCGCAACGAAAAACAAATGCTTGAGCTTGAAGCAGATATGAAGCAAAAAGCAATGCTGGGCACAACGGCAATGGAGCTTAAAACCTTTGAATTTCATGCCGAAAACGCAAGAAAGCTTATAGAACAGCTGCAAACAGACCTTGCCAATTTAACAGCGCTTGTCGAGGAGCAGCGCAAGGTGGTTGTGGCACTTTCTCAGGAGGTTTCGGGTTTAGAAAAATTGCGCGAAAAACAGCTTGAGGAATATAACTACGGTGTTCAGAAAGAGGAGGAAGTGCGCATAGGCGAGCTTATAAGCTCTAAATATGCAGCCGAAAACCCTACTCAATCTTGACATATATATTTAAGCACCGTGCTCACCTACACTGCAAAAGCGGTGCTAAAGAGAAAGCGAGGTGAAACAAAGAATGGAGGCAGTACAAACAGCGGCGGTACAGCAAATGGCAGTTCCGCAGGCGGCAAACAACGGCGGGGTACGCATTGCGGCAGACAGCAAGGCTGCTTTGGGTACAGGCAAAAACGCAAGCTTTTTGGACATGATGAAGCAGATGCTGCAAAACGGAGAGCTTGACGAAAATGCTACAGTGCAGCAGCTAAACGAACAGCTTGACATGATAAAGCAAATGGAAGCCAAGATGAACGAAAACGCTGCCGGAATGGGAATGCAGATGATGGCAGAGATGTTGTCGTCGGCACAGCCCGAGCTTACTGACATAAGCCTTATGGCAGAGCAGATTATGGACGCGGCACTGCAAAAGGCAGGCTTGCCCACCGGTGCCGATATAGCAGCTATGCAGGAAGCAATGGGTACAATGCAGCAGGGCGGCATAAATGCCGAAATACCACAGGATATCGGCGGAGCGGGTACACCGCAGCTTACACCCGAGCAAGCGGAGCTTATGCTTACGGTACAACAGCGGGTAGTGGCACAGCAGCAGGCAGCTATAGGGCAAGAGCTACCGCAGGAGCAGCAGAAAAACATTTTTGCTAATGAAGAAAGTCTGTTTGCAGAAAATACAGCACAAGCTGTAACGGCAGTACCACAGCAAAATGCAGAGCCGCAACAGAAAAACACTTTTGCAAATGAAGAAAGGCTGCTTGAAGCGGGCACAGAACAAGCTGCAATGGCAGCAGCACAGCAAGGTAAAGCGGCTGTTACACAGCAGACACAGGCGCAAATTTTGCAAAACGAAGCCGTAAAGCAAGAGCAAATGCCAAATGCGGCAGCGCAAAATAGCGCTGTAAGCGTGCAAAAAACCTCTGTAGCAAAAACCGACGCGGGTACAGACAAGGCACAGGCAAAGCCGCAGAGCGAGCCCGATGCAAGCATGAAGTTTGGGCAGGCGGTAATGCAGGCACAAAAAATGCTTAAAGCAAAAGCCGCTACAGGCGGAAGCGAGCAAGATGCCGATGAAGCCCCGCAGGACGGTGAAGCAAAGCAAAAGCTTAACACAGCCGAGCCGCAAGAAAAAAAGCTTACCTTAAGTAAAGAACTGCAAGGCATGGCACAGCTTAATGCACAGCAGGGCGCAAAAGAAGCCGAGGCTGTAAGCACAGAAAAGCTTATAACTACCGAGGAGCTTTTGGCACAAGTTAAAACAGGTGTTGCAGATGGCTTGCAAAAAGGCAAAAACGAGTTTATCATTAAGTTAAAGCCAGAGGGTCTGGGCGAAATTACCGTAAAGCTTACAGAGCTAAGCGGGGGAATGTCACTTAGTATAACGGCGGCAAACACGCAGACACAAAAACTGTTGTCGGCAGAGCTGGCAGGGCTACGCGAGGTAATGCGCCCTATGGGTGTAGAAGTAGAAGCAGTCGTAAGCCGTGATGCAGGGCATTTTAACGCACAGCAGCAAAGCCAGTTTGGTGCACAGCAAAACTTTAACGCACCGCAAGAACAACAGCAAAGGCATTTTGCGGGGTACGGCTACAGCTATGGCACACAGACCGATACCGACGACGAGGCACAGACCGTACAGCAGCTTTCTAAAGCACAGCAGGGTCTTGATACCTACATCTAAAGAAAGGAGATAAAGCACATGAGTAATATTGGCGTAACAGGCTACACGCCCACAGGCGGGAAGGCAGTAAACGCCCCCACAGGCGGAAAGGTTATAAATACGCCGTACGAAGACGAAGCATCAAAACAGGTTTCGGTTGACAACTTTTTACAGCTTATGATTGCACAGCTTAAAAACCAGGACTTTACAAACCCGGTAGATGATGCACAGTATGTAACACAGCTTGCACAGTTTGCATCTATGCAGCAAATGCAAGATTTAGCCTATTATTCAAAGTCTAATTACGTTATGTCGTTGGTGGGCAAAGAAGTTACTGCGGCAACATTAACCTTGGGCGGCAATATGAAGGCGGTTACGGGTCCTGTTGAAAAAGTAGCACTTTCTAACAAAGAGTTTATGATATTTGTGGACGGACAGGGCTATAACCTAAACCAGATAATGGAGATTAATGACACAACGGCAAAGGCAGATAGCGAATTTAAAGATGTTTCTAAAAAAACCGTATTGCTGGAATGGGTAAGAAAAAATGAGGCTAAGTTCCGTTGGGAGCCTGCTGTAAGCGATGCGGCGGCACAAAAAGGCATGATGTACAGCGTATATTATTCTGAGGACGAAAAGTTCGACACTGTGTCGGAAGTTAAAAAAGGTATCTTAGTCGGCGATGCAGAGAGCACAGGTACTTTAGAGGCCACCATAAAAGGCTTAGAGCCGGGCAAAACGTATTTTGTAAACGTAGTTGTAAAAAACCAAAACGGCAAAGAAGCGGTTTATCAAAAGCGCGTCATCACCACCAAAAATGCAGACGAGTAACAAAAGGAGTGTAAAACCAAATGAGCGAAATTTTCTTAAATAGGTTTTCTGCACCGATAGTTACAGGCAACATCACAGCACCTGTAAAAACGCAACAGCAAGCCCCCAAAACCGAAGAAGGCGGGCAGTCATTTAAAGACATTTTACAGGCACGTCTTGCACAGCAAAGCGGTGTCGAGTTTTCTAAGCACGCGGTTTCGCGGGTAGTAGAACGCGGAATAGAGGTATCAGAGAGCAATATGTCGCGCCTTAACGAGGGAGTTCGCATGGCACAAGAAAAAGGCTTAAACGATACCCTTATACTCATAGACAAAACTGCGTTTATTGTTAATGTTAAAAACAGCAAGGTAATTACCACGGTAGACAGCGAAAACCTAAAAGGAAATATATTTACAAATATAGACGGTACTATAATTATTTAGCTGGCCCTTTTGGAGGCTAACCTGAACCCCGACTGACTGACGGGTTCTACATGGTACCTATAAGAAGGAGCGTATTATTAATGGTTAGAAGTATGTATTCAGGCGTATCCGGCATGAAAGCGCATCAGGCACGTATGGACGTTATAGGAAACAACATAGCCAACGTAAACACTTACGGTTTTAAAGGAAGCCGCGCAACCTTCCGCGATGTATATTATCAGACACTAAAAAATGCCTCGGGCGCAACAGGCGGCGCAGGCGGCGGCGACCCAAGCCAGGTTGGTTACGGCGCACAGCTTGCCAGTGTAGATGTACTTATGGGCGGCTCGTCCTTTACAATGACAGACAACTCTATGGATTTAGGCATAGACGGCGAAGGCTTTTTTCAGGTACAAGACCAAGACGGTAATATATTTTATACGCGTGCGGGGCAGCTTAAATTCGATTCTGCCGGAAATTTGGTTGATGCACAGCGCAACTTTGTTTTGGGTGTTTCGGGTAACCCTATGGGCAAGCCCTCAAGCAGCGAAAAAATTCAGATTCAGGTGCCATCTGTTCCGCCCACTGCGGCGAAATCGGAGGACACCTTAAACGACGTTAAGTTTAAAATTAACGCGACAAACACAATAAAGGACGGCAACGTCGGCTTTACCATAGAGGCGGGGCAAAAAATGACAGATGGCATAAAAGCCACTGCCGAGGTTGGCGCAAACGGTATAACCATTAAGCTTAACCCCAAAGAGATTTTTAAAAGCGAAGCTGACCTTACACAGGCTATAAACGATGCCATAACAAAAACCACTATGGCAACAAACGGCAAGCCGCACCCCGCCGGTAACTTTACCTTTAGCCTAGAGCCTAAAGAGGCATTTAAAACAAACAACCCAAATAAAGGTCTTACAGGCGAAGAAATTTGCAGCAGCGACTACGCTGTTAAGTCCGGTAAAATTACAGGCTGGCCCAAAGCAACACCAACAGTTTGGGGTGGGTTTAAGGCAAACGGAGTTACAGGCGACAAATACACTGCGGGCAGTACCGCAAACCCGCCTGTAGAGGGTAATTTTACTAAGTTTGATTGTGCTTTTACGCCTGCAACACCTGCTACTCCGCCTGTACCGGGCTTTTGGACTGTAACCGCGACTATAGGCGGCAAGGCTTACTCAGGCAAAATAGATTCATCACGCGGTGACAGCGGAACCATGAAGCTTTCGCAAGTTGATGCAACAGGTAATATTATTAATGCAGACGACTACATAGAGTTTGAGCGCCCCAGTTACAAGGCACTTAATGATGTTGCGACGGATAGAACAGACGGAGCCGACCCTGCGGGGGCAGTTGCATCGCTTAATGCTGTAAAGGCATTGCCAAAAGAACTTACAGACGCTTTTGCGGCTTCGACTGTAAAAGCAAGCCCTGCAACACTCTCTAACGCTTTGGGGCTGGGCAGCAAAAAGTTTGTACTTACCGGCGGCACTGTGGGCGGTCCGCAGGACGTTTCTAACCTGACGGGTATAAGCATAGGCCCGGACGGCGTTATAACTGCACAGCACGCTGTACATGGCAACATAGTTGTAGGGCGCATAGATATAGGCGTTTTTGCAAACCCACAGGGGCTTTTGCAGGTGGGCGGCAGCTACTTTAGCCCCACTGCAAACAGCGGACACATAACTAAGGCACAGCCCGGCTCGGACGGAGCGGGCGCTTTGGCAACAGGCTCGCTGGAGCTTTCTAATGTGGATCTATCTCGTGAGTTTTCAGATATGATTACAACTCAGAGAGGATTTCAGGCGAACTCGCGTATGATAACCGTTTCTGACACCATGCTGGAGGAGCTTGTAAACTTAAAACGTTAAATTTAAGCTAAAAACGGCGGCAGCCCGTAAAAAGGCTGCTGCCACAGGCAAAAGAAGAAGCGTTTTTCTCCTTTTGCCTGTGGCAACAGCAAACACGAAAGGGACGATAGCTATGATTATTTTAACAAAGCTAAACGATGTTGAGTTTGTGCTTAACTGCGACTTAATAGAAACGGTGTTTGAAAACCCCGACACCACTATCCACTTAACAAATGGCAACCTTTACATAGTAAAAGAGAGCATGGAGGACGTAATAAACCGCGCGGTTGCTTACAAACAACGAATTTATTCGGGTCGCATTGAGGAGGGTTCTCATGGCGAAGAGTAAAGGAAAAAGCAAGAGCGGCAAAATGACAAGCCTTGATGTTATGACTATTTTGGGTTGGGTTATCGGTATAGGGCTTATAATCTTCGGCATAGTTTTTTCTATGCCGCCCAAGCAAAACGGAACACCCGAAGAAAACGCAAAGGCAATGGCAGAATATAAAGCTGTTGATTTAGGCAAGATACTTTCGTTTATAGATTACCCATCTGTTGCAATTACAATAGGCGGTACCTGTGCGGCTCTTATGGTTGCGTTCCCAATATCATCATTTGGTAAAATAGGAAAGCACCTTAAAATAGCTATTTTGCCCACAAAGTATGATTCTCAAAGCTACATAGACCAAATAGTAATGTTTGCTAAAGAAGCACGTATGAAGGGCTTGCTTTCGCTGGAGGACAAGCTTAACGAAACAGAGGACGCTTTTTTAAAAAGCAGCCTTATGCTTGTAGTAGACTCGGTAGAGCCCGAGAAGGTGCACGACCTTTTGGAGGTAGAGCTTGACCATATGGACGAGCGCCATGCAAACGACAGGGCTTTTTACGACAAGGGCGGCGCATTTGCACCGGGCTTTGGTATGATAGGTACACTTATAGGGCTTATAAATATGTTAGGCAAGCTGGACGACCCGTCTACACTGGGCCCGAATATGGCTGTGGCACTTCTTACAACACTGTACGGCAGTATGCTTGCAAACCTTTTTTTCTCACCTATTTCAAACAAGCTTAAAACACGCCACGATGAAGAATTTTTATGCAAGGTGCTTATATGCGAGGGCGTAGAGGCTATTCAAGCGGGTGAAAACCCAAAGTTTATAGAAGAAAAGCTGCAAAAGCTTGTAATAGCAACAAAGTCTAAAAAAGGCAAAAAAGGTAAAAAAGGCAAGGAAGCACCTGCAGAGGACGAATAATTTGTAACAAACAAAAATATTATCCGACAGCATGGCGAAAGGGGGCGAGGCAGAATTGGCGAAAAAAAAACGCAGCGATGAAGGCGGCGGTTATAGCTGGATGGACACCTACGGCGACATGGTCACACTGCTTCTCACCTTTTTTGTGCTGCTTTTTGCTTCATCTACGGTTGATGCCGAAAAATTTTCTATACTCGTAAGGGCTTTTTCTAATGCCGCGCCCGCCGCTGACACAGCGCAAATTGCCTTGCCCGGTGAGGGTGACCAGGCTGCCCCGCCTACAGGTACAACAGAGGGCGAGATAAAAATAGGCGAAGAAGAGCTGGCAGACCCTAAGCCTATAGACCTTGAAGAGCTTTTTCAGTACTTAAAGGCATATGTTGAGAGTAATAATATGACAGGGCAAGTTAAAGTAGAAAAAGGCGTAAACAGTGTTTATCTGCGCTTTGACAACAATATTTTCTTTGACGGTGATAGTTCTATTTTGCGTCAGACCAGTTACCCTGTGCTTAAATTTATGGGTGAGTGCTTTAAAAATGTAGAAGATAAAATATTATTTATACGTATTAACGGGCACACCGCAGCAGTACCGGGCAACGATAATTATATGGTGAATGACTGGGATCTTTCTACCTTGCGCGCCTGCCGCGTAGCGTCAAATTTTGAAAAAGCGGGCATTAAACCCGCTAAATTGATGACACAGGGCTACGGCAAAAACTACCCAATAGCTTCTAACGATACCCCTGAGGGACGCGCAAAAAACAGACGTGTTGATATAATGATACTGGGAAACGAGTTTGACACGACAGATGCACAGCAAATGCTTGATGTGCTTAATAAAACCCTTAATGTAGATTTCTTTGACGACAAGAGCAATTCTTCCGATATAGTTACTCCGCCAAGCATAAACGACGGCACGGCGGACGCAGCGGTAAGCGCGGCAGAGCAAACAACAGCGCCTGTGGAAACACCGCAGGACGCACAGGCAACGCTTGATGCCGCTGTAAAAATAGCAAACGAAGAAAACGCAAAGCAGTAAAATAAAAAAATGTAAAAAGGGGGGGTAAATTTTATATGCCTGATGTATTAAATCAAAGCCAAATAGATGCGCTTTTAAACAGCTTTAGCAGTGGCAACGCCGAGGTTGTAAAGGAAGCAAGCGACGAGAAAAAAATAAAAGACTATGACTTTTATTCCCCTAAAAAATTTACCAAAGAGCAGCTTCGCACCATGGACAGCCTGCACGAAAACCTTGCAAGATTATTTTCATCTTATTTTTCGGGCGTACTTCGTCTTTTTTGCGAGGTCAGCATATTGCAGATAGAGGAGCAGCGCTACTACGAGTTTAACAACGCTTTACCGGACACAGCGCTTTTGGGGCTGATAGATTTAAAACCGAAAATGCCAAATTTAAACGAAGCAACTCTTATGATAGACGTTTCGCAGAATATTTGTTTTTTTATGATAGATAGACTTTTGGGCGGCTCAGGCGCGGGCAACAATTTTGCCAGAGATTTTACCGACATAGAGCTGCCAATACTTAAAAGTGTTTATGCTAAGCTTACCACGTATATACAAGAATCGTGGAAGGATTATATAGATGTTTCGGCAGAGCTTAACAGCATAGAAACAAACCCGCGCCTAATACAGGTTTATGCACCGGAGGACATAGTGGTAATTGTGGCGTTAAAGGTTAAGTTTAAAGATTTGGAGGGCACGATAAGCATTTGTATACCGGCTATCGGGCTTGAAGAAATGCTTGGAGATTTTACATCAAAATATATGCGAATCTCAAAAAAGCTATCGGACGAAAACCGCGAAACCACCCGCAAAAATGTCATTAAAGACTCTGTGTATGAATCTAAGCTGGAGCTTAAAGTTGTTTTCGACCAAACACATCTGGATTTAGCAGAGATTATGAACCTTCGCATTGATGATGTCATACCGCTTAATAAAAAGCTAAACAGTAACATTGCCATAGAGGTAAACGATGTACCGTGGTTTACTGCAAGCCTTGGCAATGTAAAAAACAAAAAAGCGGTAAAAGTAAAAGGTGTCTATAATCAGTAATCTATAAACAAAGAGGAGTATTTTATGGGGACGAATAGTGATACCGCCTCGCAGGCGACGCAGTCCTCCAGTCTATCTCCCATGGAGATAGACGCAATAGGAGAGGTACTGAATATTAGCATGGGCTCGGCTGCAACCGCGGTTTCTACCATGCTTGATAAACAAGTAGTCATAACAACCCCAAAGGTAAAGGTGGAAACACTGGAGAGCATAAAAACCGGAACCTTGGAGCCTGCTATCATCGTAAAAATTACATATACCGAGGGCATAACAGGCTCTAACGTAATGGTTTTCAGGCAAAATGATATGCAGCTTATTCTAAACCAGCTTATGGGAATAGATGAGCCGCCATCGCCCGATTTTATATTTGACGAGCTTAGCATGAGCGCCGCTTGTGAGGTTATGAACCAGATGATGGGTGCTTCGGCAACGGCTCTTTCAAAGTTTTTGGGTAAGGCTATCAACATTTCTACACCAACTGCGGTGGTTATGGACGGACAAAAAAGCTTTATGGACGCAGTAGGCTTAGAGGCAGAGGACGAGATAGTTTCGGTTTTGTTTTCTCTTAATATTGCGGACGTTATAAGCTCGGAATTTGTAAGCGTGTTAAGTAAAGAGCTTGCTAAAGAGATAATAAACGACTTTATAAACAAGGAAGACGAGGAAAATGCAAGGGCGGCAGCGGAGCATAAGGCTTCTGCGCCGCCAATACAGCAGCAAGCACCGCCGCCAATGCAGCAGCAAGCACCGCCGCCAATACAGCAGCAAGCACCGCCGCCAATGCAGCAGCAAGCGCCGCCGCCAATGCAGCAGCAAGCGCCGCCGCAAATGCAGCAGCAAGCACCGCCGCCAATGCAGCAGCAAGCGCCGCCGCCAATGCAGCAGCAAGTGCCGCCGCCAATGCAGCCACCGTATGGTTATCCGCCGCAAGTGCCTTACGGTTACCCTCCGCAAGCAAATTATGGTTACCCGCCAATGCAAAATGGCTATGCTGTGCCCGAAATGGTGCAGCAACGGGTAGAGCAGCAGGCCCCGCTAAATGTAAAGCCCGTACAGTTTGCAGACTTTAACCCGGCACCTGTAAGCGGAGCAGCTGTAATGGGCGGGAATATGAACCTCATTATGAACGTTCCTTTGAACGTTTCTATAGAAATCGGCAAAACAAAGCGCAAAATCAAAGACATCATGAACTTTACCCAGGGGACGGTTATTGAGCTTGAGAAGCAGGCAGGTGCACCGGTAGATATTATAGTAAACGGGCAGCTTTTGGCACACGGAGATGTTGTTGTAATAGATGATAATTTTGGTGTGAGAATTACCGAAATTGTGGGCACTAAGGAACTGCTTCAGTCTTTGGAGGACGAAATTAAATAACTATATTGAGGGGTTTTAAGAATGAGCACAGATAAGAAAATTTTAATTGTTGATGATGCGGCGTTTATGAGAATGATGATAAAAAACAGCCTCACTTCAAACGGCTACACAAACCTTATAGAGGCAGGCGATGGTCAGATAGCTCTTGATACATACCAGTCAGAAAAGCCGGATCTTGTCATTATGGACATAACTATGCCTAATATGGACGGCATTCAGGCGCTTCAAGCCATAAAGGCATTTGACAAATCTGCTAAAATAGTTATGTGCTCCGCCATGGGGCAGGAATCTATGGTTGTCGAGGCTATACGCTTTGGTGCACTGGATTTTATCGTTAAGCCGTTTAAGCCGGACAGAATATTGCAGACGGTTTCTAAGGTTTTGGGTTAATTAGCATTTGCAAAGAGATATAGGGGGAACAAGACCTTGGAAGTGTTTGAAAGCTTATTTACTATTCTATCCACTATAGCCATTTTGGTGGCAGTACTTTTGTTCACCTATATATCGCTAAAGTGGATGGGGCAAAAGCTTCCGTCGCAAAATACCTCAGGGCACATAAAGGTTCTTGACAGAATGATGCTTAGCCGTGACAAGTATTTACTGCTTATAAAAGTGGCAGAAAAAACTATGCTTGTAGGTGTCAGTACAAATTCTGTAGAAAAAATATGCGATATCGAAGACCCGGAGGCTTTGCTGGTGGCAGCCTCCGCACAGCCCGGCAGCAGTTTTTCGGACGTGCTGTTTGAAACTGTCAAAAAAAAGGGGATTAGCATAAAAGAGGGCTTTAGTCATAAAAAAGGGGGCGGTGACGAATGAACGAAACCGCACGGGCAAAAAAGAACCTCAAGCATCAGCTTTTTATATTTATGGTTTCGACAATTGTTGCCATAGCCGCGGCTGCCGCACTTTTTTCGGTAGTTGCTTATGCTGCGCCCACAATGTCTATCACCATGAATGCCGATGACACAGAGAACTCTATGGGGCTTATAGAGATATTATTTATGTTTACATTGCTGGCACTGCTGCCGTCAATACTTATGATGATGACAAGCTTTACGCGGATAATAATAGTACTTTCGTTTTTACGAAATGCTTTAGGTACGCAGCAATCTCCGCCAAACCAAGTGCTGATAGGGCTGGCGTTGTTTTTAACCCTGTTTGTTATGAAGCCTGTGTTTACACAAATTAATACAGAGGCGTACGAGCCTTACAAAAAAGGTGTAATCACACAAGAACAGGCGCTTGACGCGGCAATTAAGCCAATGAAGGTTTTTATGATAAAGCAAACCACCGTAAAGGCGCTTAACCTTTACCTTACAATTGCGGATAGCACTACACCTATTATTAAGACTATAGAAAAGCCCGAAGATTTGACACCGCTGGGGCTTGAAATTTTAGTTCCCGCATTTATCACAAGCGAGCTGGAACGCGCGTTTTTAATGGGATTTTTACTGTTTTTGCCATTCTTGATTATAGATATGGTTGTTTCGAGCGTTTTAATGTCTATGGGCATGGTTATGCTGCCGCCGGCAATGATAGCCTTGCCGTTTAAAATACTTATGTTTGTAATGATAGACGGCTGGCAACTGCTTATGGGTACGCTTGTGCGTGGCTTTAGGTAAAAGAGAAAGGCGGCGAAGAATATGACGCAAGGCGAGGTTATAGACATACTGCGCGAGGCGCTTTTGGTTGCGTTTAAGCTTGCCGCCCCGCTGCTTATAGTAAGTATAGTTGTAGGTCTTATAGTTTCAATATTTCAGGCGGCAACGCAGATACATGAGCAAACACTTACTTTTGTGCCAAAGGTTGTTGTAATAGCACTTTTGCTTTTGGTGCTGGCATCGTGGATGATGACCATGATGAGTGATTTTATGATTAACATTTTCACCATTATGATGGATTTGTGAGGCGAGCGCGTGAATATAGAGTTTGGCGGTATAACGCTTTTTATTATGGTTTTTGTGCGCATAGCCGCCATGATACTTTTAAACCCTTTGCTTGCCAGAAAAAACGTCCCGCAGCCGGTGCGCATGGGCTTTGTGCTTTTTTTAACCCTGCTTATAGCACCAACTTTGCCTAATGTACCGTCTATGAGCACCTTTACAATGACACTTGTTATGATAAGAGAAGTATTTATAGGGGCTGTTTTAGGGCTTGTTTTTCAAGTGTTTTACTATATGCTGTTTTTTGTGGGAGATTTTTTGGACACGGAATTTGGTATGTCCATGGCAAAGGTTTTTGACCCGGGCACAAATATTCAAATGTCGGTAAGCGGCAACTTTTTAACGGTGTTTTTAATTCTTTATGTTTTTTTAACCGACAGTCACCTTATAATGATACAGCTTTTTGCAAGGTCGTTTGTGGCTATACCGCCGGGCACTGCTATATTATGGTCGCCCATTATAGAGTATGGCATAAACCTTTTTATACAGGTGTTTTCATTGGCTTTTCGCCTTTTGCTACCTTTTGCAGTGGCAGAGTTCACCTTAGAGGTTGCAATGGGAGTTTTAATGAAGATTATCCCGCAGATACATATTTTTGTTATAAATTTTCAATTAAAGCTTATACTCGGTATGACTTTGCTTATTCTTTGCGCGCCTGTAATAGGCTCGTTTCTTGATAATTACATAGTTGTGCTTTTAGAAAATATGCAGCGTTCGTTGGCAATAATGTCGGGGCTTTAAAAACCCGTCACGCAAAAGGGGGGATGACTTATCGCCGGTGAAAAAACCGAAAAGGCTACCCCCAAGCGAAAAGAAGAAGAACGCAAGAAGGGCAATATCTTTCAAAGCCAAGAGCTTGTAACCGTCTTTTCGCTGCTTATAGTTTTTTATGCTTTAAAGGCACTGGGTCCGCTAAGCCTTAGAACCATGGAGGACGGCATCAAATATTTTTTTGGTTTGCTTATAAGTATGCCGGTTATTACAGATGCAGAGCTTAACCCGATTTTTATAAAATCTGTTACAATTTTTACAATGTCGGCTATGCCGCTTTTGCTTATAAGCGGTTTTGTCGCTATAATATTTACAATAGTACAAACAAAAATGCTTGTAACCCCAATGAAGTTTAAAATGGACAGAATGAACCCTATACAGGGTTTTAAGCGAATGTTTTCTATGCGCGGGCTTTTTGAGCTTGCAAAGTCGCTTATTAAAATTTGTGTAATAGCATACATCATCTACACTAAGTTTAAAGAGCGTATTCTTACCCTGCCGCGCCTTATAGACATGGAGCCAATGCAGGCGCTTTCGTATACCGGCGAATTTGTCATGGATATAGTCACCACCACGGCGGGAATATTTGTGTTTTTGGCGGTGGTGGATTACTTTTACCAGTGGTGGGATTACGAAAAAAACCTGCGTATGAGCAAGGACGAAATTAAAGAGGAATACAAGCAGACAGAGGGCGACCCGCAGGTAAAGGGCAGAATAAAAGAAAAACAAAGGCAAATGGCAAGAAGCCGTATGATGGCGGCAGTGCCCGGCGCCGATGTTATAGTAAGAAACCCTACGCACTTTGCTGTTGCCATAAAATATTCTCCGGACAAAAGCCGCGCCCCCATGGTTGTGGCAAAGGGAGCCGACAATGTGGCGCTTCGTATAGTTAAAATAGGTGAAGAAAACGGAGTAACCACAGTCGAAAATAAGCCGCTTGCAAGGGCACTTTTTGAGGCGGTGGATATCGAGCAGGAAATACCCGAGGAGTTTTACCAGCCTGTGGCTGAAGTACTGGCGTTTGTATACAGCCTTAAAAAGAAGGATTTGAAATAGTTGAAGAAGTATAGCATTTTTAACAATATGGTGTCGATATTTGTCCTCATCATTATAGTTTTACTCATTGTTCCATTGCCTACATGGCTTTTGGATATGATGTTTATTATGAACCTTGCGCTTTCTCTTGTCATACTTCTTACAACCATGTACATAAAAGAATCTCTCGAATTTTCAATATTCCCATCGTTACTGCTTATCACCACCCTTTTTAGGATAGGGCTTAATGTTTCATCAACAAGGCTTATACTGCTTAACGACGGCTACGCGGGCGAGGTTGTAAAAACCTTTGGCGCTTTTGTTATACAAAGTAATGTCGTAGTCGGCTTGGTAATATTCTTTATTATAGTTATAGTTCAGTTTGTGGTTATAACAAAAGGTTCAGAGCGTGTAGCCGAGGTTTCGGCGCGCTTTACCTTAGACGCTATGCCGGGCAAGCAAATGGCTATAGATGCCGATTTAAACTCGGGGCTTATAGATGAAATTCAGGCGCGCGAACGCCGTCTTAAAATACAGCGCGAGGCCGACTTCTTCGGTTCTATGGACGGTGCTTCAAAGTTTGTAAAGGGCGATGCCATAATATCTATAATAGTTACCTTTTTAAACCTCGTCGGGGGAGCTGTTATGGGCTTTATAAATAATGTTGGTACTTTTGGCGAGATAATGCAGCTTTATGCCACCTCTACGGTTGGCGACGGGCTTATGTCACAGATACCGGCACTGCTTATATCGGTTGCCATGGGTATGATAGTTACACGCTCTGCTTCTGAGTCTAACCTTAACACCGATGTTGTAAAGCAGTTTCTCTCACAGCCGATGGTGCTTATTATTGCGGGTGCTTCGCTTTTGCTTCTTATGTTTATAGGCTTCCCGCCAATACAGGTAATAATTGCTTCTACCCTGCTTATAGGCATAGGCATTACGTTTTTGCGCAAGCAGCAGACTATTTTAACTGCAAGCGAGCAAGCTGCAATGCCGCCCACCGAGGAAATATCAAGTGAGGCATCGTTCTATAAAAATATAGATAATGTCTATGGTCTTTTAAGTATAGAGCAGGTGGAAATGGAGTTTGGATACAGCCTTATACCGCTTGTTGACGAAAGCAGCGGAGGCAGCTTTATAGACAGGGTGGTTATGTTCCGCAAACAGTTTGCGCTTGAAATGGGCATGGTTATACCTTCGGTAAGGCTAAAAGACAGCGGACAGCTTAACCCTAACCAGTACGCAATTAAGTTTAAGGGCGAGCAGGTTGCCATGGGTGACGTTTTAATGGATCATTATCTGGCACTTGCCCCTGCCGAAACAGCCGAGCCTATAGAGGGTATAGATACTATAGAGCCTGCCTTTGGCATACCCGCAAAGTGGATAAGCGAGGACAAAAAAGCAAAGGCAGAGCTTGCGGGTTATACGCTTATAGACCCTACATCTGTTATAATTACGCATCTTTCAGAGGTTATCAAGGCGCACGCTGCCGAGCTCTTAAACCAGCAGGAGGTAAACAACATTCTTGCAAACTTCCGCAAGACAAACGAGGCTATAGTGACAGCGGTTATCCCGTCAGTTGTAAGCATAAGCGAGCTGCAAAAGGTGCTGTGCAACTTGCTGCGTGAGAATATCCCAATCCGTGATATGGAAACAATACTTGAAACACTTGGAGATTACGGCACCAGCATAAAAGACTCTGATATGCTTACCGAATATGTTAGACAGGCGCTTAAAAGGACTATTTCGCGCCGCTTTACAGAGGCAAACCAGCTTAAAGTTATAACACTGGACGCGCAGATAGAAAACCTTATTATGGGTGCGGTAAAGAAGATGGATAATGGCTCGTACCTCGCGTTGGAGCCGCAGGTTATACAAAATATTATAACGGCAACAACAGACCAAATCAACAAATTCAAAGAGCTTTTGCCGACAACAATAATACTTACCTCGCCCATTGTGCGAATATATTTTAAGAAGCTTGTAGACCAGTTTTTGCAAAATATAACGGTTATTTCATTTAACGAGATAGATTCAGATGTGCAAATTCAGTCGCTGGGCAATATTTCTATAGACAGATAACATTATGGGAGGTGACGGAGCTTGGCAGACGAAACACTGGAAAACCCTGTTGAAACTATGCTGCAGTATAAAGAAAAAGGCGATGTAGAGCTTCGTAACCTGCTTGTGCTTAACTACAGCTATATTGCACGCACTGTGGCGGCGCAAATGCGCGGCATAGCCTCTAGCTTTGCGCAAATTGAGGACATCGTAAACCAGGGCATTATAACGCTTATAGACTGTGTAGAAAAGTTTGAGCCTGAAAAGGGCGTTAAGTTTGAATCGTACGCTTTTATGCGCATAAAATGTGCCAATATAGATTTTATACGCAAGCAGGATTGGCTGCCGCGCAGGGTTCGCAAAACGGCAAAGGACATTACCGCTGCGTATGACGAGCTGTCAAATAAGTTTATGCGAGAGCCAACTACAAAAGAGATTGCCGATTACATGGAGATTCCCGAAAGCAATGTAAACAAGCATTACAGCGAAATATCAAATTCTGTCATGCTATCGTTTGAAACCCTGCTGCAAAGCTCGCTGTACAGCGACACTACCGCAGAAAAACCGGCAGGCGACGAGTATATGCCCGAAAATAAGATACTTAAAACAGAGCTTAAAGAGCAGCTGGTAGCGGCAATAAACTCGCTTACCGAAAAGGAGCGGACAGTTATATCGCTTTATTATTACGAGCAGTTAAAGTTTTTTGAGATAGCAGAAATTATGGGCGTCAGTGAATCGCGCGTTTGTCAAACACATTCAAAGGCAATTATTAAAATGCAGAACAGGCTGCAAAAATATATGAAAGGGTGATTATATGCTGACAGGCTTTTACACAGCGGCTTCGGGTATGTTTATGCAGCAGCGTTCGCTTAACGTTATAGCAAACAATATGGCTAACGGCGAAACACCCGGCTTTAAGTCTGAGCGGGTGGTTAGTACTACCTTTGAGCAAGAGCTTTTAACAAGGCAGGAAAGAGGCAATAATGGGTTTATAGGCAAGGGCTCTCCGGTAAGGCTTGTACAAGATGTGCCGTCACTTTTTGACCCTTCCTTGCTTAGAGAAACAGAGCGCCCGCTTGATATGGCAATTAACGGTGAGGGGTATTTTAATATTAAAAGCCCCGATGGGCAGCAGTACATGACGCGTAACGGCAACTTTGACATAGATAAAGAGGGCTACCTTGTACTGCATGGGGCAGGCAGAGTTATGGGGCAAAGGGGAGAAATTAACCTTAAAGGTTCGTCAAGCTTTACTGTTGATACAGACGGAAATGTTATGGATATACGTGGCAGAAAAATAGATAAGCTTCTTATAACAAAGCCAACGCAGGGCACACAGCTTGCAAAGTTTTCTAATGGAATGTACCAGATAGATAAAACTCCGCAGCTTGTTCCGCCGCCTGTTGCAGCACCGGCGGCAGATGCGGGTGCACCTACAACAGCTCCGGGTGCGCCTACAACAGCTCCGGCTACAGTGGCAGAGCCTGCGGTAGAAACCGTAAAAACGCCAAATATTCAGCAAGGCGTGTTAGAACGTTCCAATATAGATTTGCAAAATGAAATGTCAATGATGATGGAAACTCAAAGAACTTTTCAGGCTTGCAGCAAGGCGCTTCAAGCTATAGACCAAATAAATCAAAAGGCTGTGGCAATAGGCGGCCAATAACTTACAATAATCTCTAAAAAGGTTGCCTTTGCCATATAAAATGTGCTAAAATAAAGAATAGACTAAGACGGAGGCGTAAAGTATGAGTATTGGCTTTTATACAGGCGTTTCGGGCATGATGTCTTACCAAAAGCAGATGGACATTATAGCGCATAATATTGCAAACGTAAACACGCATGGGTTTAAATCCAGCCGTGCATCTTTTGATGACCTTTTATATACACAAATGAATGTAAAGGTTGAGGGGGACAATAAGGTTGGGCACGGTACAAAAATAGCCGGTACAGATATAAGCTATGGCAAGCAGGGCGGTATAGAGCAAACAGGCTATGCCTTAGATTTTGCAATAACCGGCGGAGATGGGCTTTTTGCAGTAGATAAAATGGGAAAAACCGAATACACTCGCAATGGTGCCTTTGGTATAAGTATAGAGGGTAAAAAGGGCTACTTGGTAACCGATGACGGAGCATATGTGCTTGATAAAAAGGGTAAATCCATCGCGTTGCAGCTTGACAAAAACGGAAGCCCTGTTGTTGATGGCGCAGCGGCGCGCGTTGGTGTTTATGTTTTTAAAAACCCGTACGGGCTTATCCCAACGACAGGCAGCCGCTTTTTAGAGAGCGGCACCAGCGGCACAGCTACAGAGCTTAGCAAGGTTAGAAAAAGCGACAAAAGCCCCAATGCTGTTAAAATGCAGGTTATGCAGTACAGCTTAGAGCGTTCTAATGTAGATTTAGGGCAGGAAATGATTGATGTTATACAGGCTCAAAGGGCTTTTCAACTTAATGCAAAGGTAGTGCAGACTGCTGACCAACTTGATGAAGTTATAAATAATCTACGATAAAATCGAAAGAGGGCTAGAGTAAATGCCAATCAGCGATTACAGCGAGCTTAATTCCATGCACCTTGATGTTTTGCGTGAGATAGGCAATATAGGTACAGGGAATGCGGCAACTTCACTTGCCTCTATGCTGTCAAAGCCTGTAAATATACAGGTTCCAAAGATAAACATTCTTGATTATACTGAGGTTACAAACGAGCTTGGCGGACCGGAACAAATGATTGTTGGTATGCTTTTGGCTTTGAGCGGCGACGTTACAGGAATGATGATGTTTTTATTACAGCAGGATTTTGCGCATATGGTGCTTAATGCGTTGTTGGGAGAAAGCTTTACCAACTTTAGCGAGGTTGGCGAGATGGGAATTTCCGCTTTAAAAGAAATCGGGAATATTATGGCGGCATCTTACGTAAACGCCATTTCGCAGCTTACCAATATGGAAATAAATATTTCCGTTCCGGATATCTGTATAGACATGGCCGGTGCAATTTTAAGCGTTCCGGCAATTCACTTTGCAAACATAAGCGATAAAATAATCTTCATCGAAGATGAATTTAACAGCGGGGAAGAAAATGCTATAAGTAATATTTTGCTTATACCTGAAGTTGACTCGCTGCAAAAAATCATGAAGAATCTTGGGATTGATTTATGAGTAAAACAGTGACGGTTGGAATAGCCGATTTGAATGTTGTAAAGACGCCGGATATTCTGGTGACATATGCGTTGGGGTCGTGCGTCGGTATTTGCCTTTATGACAGTATGGCAAAGGTGGGCGGGCTTTCGCATATAATGTTGCCGGACAGCACTCAGCTTACAAATGTGACTAATCAACCGTATAAATTTGCCGATACTGCTATTGTACAGCTTGTAAGGCAGATGGAACGCTTGGGTGCGCGGCAGGTGCTTATGAAGGCTAAAATAGCGGGTGGTGCACAGATGTTCGCCGCTATGTCAACCTCTGCAATAGCAAATATTGGGCAACGCAACGTAATTGCTGTAAAAGCGGCATTGCGTCAGCTTAGTATACCCATTATTGCTGAGGACACAGGCTTGGACTACGGACGTACGCTTTACTTTGATGCCGCCGACGGTGTTATGCGGATAAAATCTGCAAACAAAGCCGAGCGCATATTTTAAAGTGCCTTCAGTAGCTTTAAAAAAACATTTTATCATTAATAATGTGCATAAAAATAACGCTACAATTGCCAAAGGCAACGAAGCGTTATTTTTTTTAATGTGAAAGTGTGTTTAAATATCTGATGATTTCGGCGCTGATTTGCGTTAGCGGAAGCTGCTTTGCCACGCCGCCTATGTCATATGCAACCATTGGCATACCGTAAACTACGCTGCTTTCTTTATCTTGCCCAATGGTGTAAGCACCTGCCTGTCGCATTCTTAAAAGCCCCTGCGCACCGTCCGCACCCATTCCTGTAAGTATTACCCCAATGGCTTTATTCTTGGCTTTAAGCGCAACAGAGTCGAACATAACCTCTACCGAGGGGCAATGCCCGTTTACTCGTGCCCCCTGTGCACTTTTTATAAAGTAACCCTGAGCGTCTTTGTTGACGGTCATATGGTATTCTCCTGCTGCGATAATGATTTTGCCGCGCTCTACTCTGTCACCGTTTTCTGCTTCTTTGACGCGCATTTTGCAAATTTTATCTAAACGTTGTGCGTACATTTGTGTAAACACAGGCGGCATATGCTGTACAATTACAACCCCGGGGGTTGTCGTAGGGAGGTTTCGCACAACCTCTAAAATTGCCTCTGTTCCGCCTGTAGATGCGCCTATTGCTATTATTGCGTCGCTTGGCGCGCGGGTGCTAAGCGAAACTGATGTTGGCGCACCGGGTGCAAGCACCGGCTGACGCCTGCCAACCTTTGCCGTTGAAGCAATCTTAACCTTTATGGTAAGCTCGCGCACAAAATGTGCAAGGTCGGAAGGACCTTGCACTTGCGGTTTTTTGACAAAATCGACAGCACCTGCCGAGAGTGCATCAAGTGCGTTGATGGGTAGAGAGCTTACAACGACAACCGGAACAGGGTGCCGCGGCATAAGCTTTTTTAAAAATTCAATGCCGTTCATTTTTGGCATTTCTACATCTAGCGTAACAACATCAGGGTTAAGCTCATCTATCTTTGCCATAGCGTCCATAGCGTCTACGGCTGTGCCGATTATTTGTATGTAAGGGTCTGTTGAAAGGTTAGACTCAAGCGTTTTGCGAAAAAGGATTGAATCATCAACTATGAGAACTTTTATTTTTACAAGTGGCATTATTAGTGTCCGCCTTTCTGGTAAATTGCGGGCTTAATGTAGCGGTACCTAGTCGCTTCTTTGTTTATATTCTCGGAATGCCCTATAAAAAGAAATGCACCGTCCGCCGAATGGTCGTAGAATTTATTGATGAGCTTGTCTTTTGTCGGGGAATCAAAGTAAATCATTACATTGCGGCAAAAGATGAGGTCAAAAGGCTTTTTAAATGGGAAAGGCTCCATGAGGTTTATTGTCTTAAAAACAACCTCCTTGCGGATAGATTCATTCACTTGAAACGAGCCGTTATGTAAATCGGTAAAATATTTGGTCTTCCACGAGGGCGGAATATCTTTGATTTCCTCCAGTGTATATATCGCGCGTTTTGCTTTTTCGAGTGCGTTCATAGATATATCGGACGCCAAAATAACTGTGTCCCACATACCCTTTCGCGGACCAAAATATTCGCGTATAGCCATAGCCATAGTATACGGCTCTTGCCCTGACGAGCAGCCCGCGCTCCATATGCGAAGAATATGCGACTTTGAGCTGCGCTCGAAATACGGCAGAACATTGTCTGTCAGGTACTGAAAATGCTCGTTTTCGCGCATAAAAAACGTGTGGTTTGTGGTAAGCTTGTTAAGCAGCGTGGTAACTTCGTTCCCGCTTTTGTCGGCAAAAAGTATATCCATGTACTCTTGAAAGCTTTTTATGTTGCGTTCCTGAAGAGTATTCGAGAGTCTGCCCTCTATAAGAATACGTTTTTTAGATAAATCTATACCGAATTTTTGATGAATAAAGCTCGTAAGCGTTTGAAAATCCTTGTCTGTTAAGCTAAGCATAAATAAAGTGTTCCTTTCAAGCTTTCTTTTTAAGCACCTTGTTTAAAATACAACCTCTGTAGCATCATCTTGTAAAAATGTTTTACAATCAAGGTTAAGTACCAGCTTGTCTGCCGCTTTAGATATTGATTTTATGTATTTGTTTTGATTGACGTTTGAGAAAGAAGGAAGATTTGAAAGTGCATCTCCGCTGAAATCTACAACCTCAGAAACGCTGTCAACTATAAGACCTACCATCATTTCGTCTATATTTATGACTATGATACAGGTGCGCTCGTCATATTCTTTTTCTTCTTGCCCAAATTTGAGGCGAACATCTAAAACAGGCACAATGCGCCCGCGCAGGTTGATAATGCCCTTGACATATACAGGGGTACTGGGCACGGTGGTAATGCCCTGTATGCTTATAATCTCGAGAACATGAAGAAGCTCTACGCCGTATACTGCATCTGCAATATAAAAAGTTAGATATTTTCCGGCAAGGTCGTCTATTTCATCGGTATCAAGGTTGGTGTTCATTGTAACATTAGACATTGTTTTCACCCCTGTGTTAGTAATTATTTAAGAAGCTGTTGATATCAAGAATTAAGCTTATTGAGCCATCGCCCATAATGGTGCAGCCTGCAAGCCCCGCGCTTTTTATGTTGTAGCGGCTTAGAAGCAGAGGGAACGGCTTTACGACTACTTGCTGCTCACCGATAAGGTAATCGGCAAAGATGCAGGCGGATTTCTGCTCGTTCTCTACCATTATAAAAATACCGTCCTCAAGGTTTGTTACAGTTGTTTCTATGCCGTAGATGTTGTAAAGGCGAATTACCGGGAAGCATTCTCCACGCAGCATTATCATCTCAACACCGTTTGTGTCGTTGATAACCTTGGTGGAATCGGACAGCTTAAAGGTTTGCTTTATAGAGGTTATGGGGATAGTAAAGGTATCCTTGCTTACTGCTATTTCCATTCCGTCAACTATAGCAAGTGTAAGCGGTATTTTTATGGTAAAGGTGGTGCCGAGCCCGGCTTTGGATTCTACAGAGATGCTTCCGCTCACCTTCTCGATATTTTTGCGAACAACGTCCATACCTACGCCGCGCCCCGAAAACTCGGTGACAACCTCGTTTGTAGAAAAGCCCGGCAGCATTATCATTCCAAATGCCTCTTTGTCGGAATATTCGGATTCATTTTTGGAGAGCATTCCGTTATTTTTTGCTTTTTGCAGAATCTTTTCGCGGTTAAGCCCCCTGCCGTCATCTGCTACTGTAATAACAATCTCGCCGCCGACATTTTGTGCGGCAAGTGTTATTCTGCCTTCCTCGGGCTTGCCCATTTTAACGCGGTCCTCAGGGGATTCTATGGCGTGATCCATGGCGTTGCGTATCATGTGCATAAAAGGGTCGGCTAAAATATCGTTTATGGTTTTATCAACCTCGGTATCGCCGCCAACAGTGATAAGCTCAACCTCTTTGCCAAGCTTTTTGTTCATGTCGCGTACAATACGGTTCATTTTTTGAAAAACTCCAGACAGAGGAACCATGCGGATTGACATTACAACGTCCTGCAATTGGTCGGTAAGCTTACGAAGCTGACGTGTGGATTTGTAGAAGTTATCGAGGTGCAGCCCTTTAAGCTCCGGATTGCTTGCTACCATGGACTCGGCTATAACTATTTCACCCATAATATCCATAAGCTGGTCAAGCTTTGTTTGGTTTACGCTTATGAGGCTTTGCTTATTTATTTTAGATTGCTGCATAACAGCCGATACAGGGTCTGCTTCAATGGATTTTTCAACAGCCTGACTGCTATTGCCGGAGCTTGAAGATGCAGATGCCTGCTGAACTGCGACAGCTTGTACTGCTGCATTTGCCAGCTTATGCTCATCTGCGCTTTCGTATGATTTTATGTTTAATGAGCTCTCTATGACGTTGTATACCTCAGAAACAGGAAGTGAGGTTTTGAACTGTATAAAAAAGCCGTTTTTAACAATATCTGCCGAACAAGCTGAATTGTTTTCGGGGGAGGGAGGGTCGGTGTTTAAAATATCGCATACTTCTTTAAGCTGTGTAAGAAGCATAAAAGCACGGATATTTTCCATTTGGCAGCCGTCCTCAAAGTATACGCGGATATTATGTAAGGTTTCGTCATCGGCAATAGCTGCGCCGGCGGCTGCGGCAAGCTGCGCGTTGATTTCTTGCTCTGCTTCGTCTAAAGCCGCGGTGTCGTCGTCGGAGGCTACAGCCTGCCTTGCCGTGGGAGGCGTTGCGGCAGGAGCTTCGCCGTTAAGCACCTTTACTTCGTTGGCTATAAGCGCGGTAAGCTCGCTTGAATCGGCAGGCTCGTAGTTATCGTTTTGCTGAATGGATTCGACCTCTGATTTAAGAAAATCGGAGGACTGAAAAAGCAAATCGAAAATAGTGCTGCTGTTGCCCGATTGCATATGAGCGGGGTTCTCTCTGATGATAAAGAACATATCCTCTACATGGTGTGTCAGCTCTGAAATTCCGCTAAGCCCCATCATGGCAGACGAACCCTTAATGGTATGCATTATCCTAAATATTTCGTTGATGTTGTCGGTCGTCAGGGTCTGCACTTTTTCTGAATTAATCAGGATTTCGTCGAGTTGCTCTAACAGAGTTGTGGTTTCATAGATAAACATTTCCAGCATGGGCTCCATACTTGCGTCAAAAACACTCACGTCTTTCACCTACTACTTCAAAATTTGTAATAAAATAGTCCTTTAAAAGCATTTTTTTAAAGAATTTTAAGGGGTTTTAAAAAAACTTTAAATAAAAACAAGTTAATTTTATAAAAAAATTTACGATATATACCTATGTATGCTATAATACCATTAAAACAATAAAAATGTAAGTAGTTTAGACAAATTTTTTGCTTTTTTTATAAGCATTGTACAAAAAGGGGGCGGCACTGTGTCTAACATTTTAAAAATAAGCACACCTCTAATTGAAAAAAACCCCATTCAGCCAAACAAACAGGTAGTCGACCCATCAATTCCGTTTAATCTTTCAGATGTTTCTAAGGTTATGAAGCCCGCGCAGCAAAGTGAAATATTAAAGCAAAACACAGGCATGATAGAGCATGAGGACGCACCTACTATACTGATGAATATGCTTAAAGACCCTGCTGTAACCGTTGGGTTCTTAAAGAACATCTATATGCTGGAGGAGGTTATAAAGCTCCTACCGGTAAACAACAACACGGTGTCTGCCGAGATAGAGCAGCTTTTTAATGCTTTGCTTGTAAAACCCGAGCAGGTTTCTTCCGAGATAATTCTACAGGAGTTTGCCTCAACCTCGTTTAAAGGCGAGCTATTTGACTTTTTGCGACAAGTGCTTAACGAAAACCCTAAGCCCGAGATAAGCTACGGCATAGCAAACCTGTTAAAGTCCATCAATGCGGTTGGTACGCGCCAAAAAATGCTTGGTTCTGTGTCAAACACGCTTAATTTTTTAGCAGACAGCGTTAAAAGCAGCACTAAGCTTTCGGCAAGTCTGCGGCAGTTGGCACAGGAGTACGCACAGCCGGAGGCAATACAGCGCTTTACAGAGCTTAAAGGTAGAACGCTTGAGCTTATGAAGCTTGTGGAGCAAAGCATATTATACACACCAAAGCTGCAAAAAACAGTTCCGCTTTTAACGTATAATTTGTCGCGGGTAAACCAAAACCCCGACTTTTTGCGGGAGGCGGCAGCGGGCCTTATAACCTCTATGGACGAGCTGCCGCAAAAAGAAAAGCTTGTAAAGCTGCTGCAAGAGTACCTTGCACGTGACAAAGCTCCGGCAAAAGAAAGCTCGCAGGTCATGGACGCCCTTGTAAAGATTATATCAAAAGAGGGCGAGGAGAAAAACGCGAATATTGTTGATGCGGCAAAGATAGAAAAGATAGTGCACAGCCTTCTTTCATCACCGTGTAATTTTACGCCGCTTTTACATTTTATAGTGCCTATGCAGGACGAGTATATGAAGGCTTTTGCCGAAATATGGGTGGACCCGCAGGACGAAGAAGCGGGCGGCGGCAAGGACAAAACAGGTATACATTTTATGGTGGCGTTTGATGTTGAGGGTATAGGAGAGTTTGAAGCCGAAATGTTCGTAAACGGCTACGATATTTTGCTAAAGCTTTTTTGCCCGCCTGCATATCTTACGGAGTTTGCAGGCTTCGGCGCAGGGGTTAAGGAGCTGCTTTCTGGCTCTAAATACCGTTTTAGCGCTATAAATGTTGATAAGCTGGAGCGGCACCGTTCGCTTATGGACGTTTTTAAAACTTTGCCGCATAGGAGGGCAGGTATAGATGTCACTGTCTAGAGAAACAAAAGCGGTTGCGCTTAGGTACCAGCTTGAGGAGGACGCAGCACCGGTGGTGATAGCCTCCGGTTACGGAGCTGTGGCTGAAAAAATAATTGATATTGCGGAGCAAAAGGGTATACCCGTTTTTCGCGATGACAGCGCAGCTTCACTGCTTTGTATGCTTGAAGTCGGGCGCAGTATACCGCCGGAGCTTTATGATGTTGTCGCTGCAATATACACACAGATAATAAGTATTTCGGGCAATATAAAGCAGTATAGTGAAGAAATTAATACGCAACAAAAATAAACCGGACGAGGGTGTATTATGCTTAAAAATTATATGGAGGATTCAGTATCTTTTTACCTAAAGAGAATTTTATCGGACAATAAGCAGTATAATGATGTATGTAAATGTGATGACTGTATATCTGCCATAGAGGCAGACGCGCTTAACCACTTGCGTACCTTTTATATAACCACTAAAGAAGGCGAGGTATATGGCGAGTACAGCAACCGCGAGCAGCAGGAGATAGCGGATATAATGCAGATGCTTACTTTAGCCATAGAGAAAGTTCGCGGCAGAGGACACGACGGAGTTTTGGCAGATGCGGCACAGCTTAAAGCGGCGGGAGAAAGACAAGCTGACGCCTTGCAGATGTTTTTACACTCTGTCGCAGCAGAGGAATTATAAAATTAAGCCGCATTACAGCGGTAGATACAGGAGGGCTTTTAAGAGATGACACCGTTAGACAGCGCATATGAGGGCTCGTCTTGCCGTATAGAGAGCGAGAAAAATGAACTTTTGGCAACAGGCACAATTTACCGCATAGACGATGAAGGAATAGATGTAATAGACAGTGCGGGCGGAAAAATGATGCTTATTGCTTACAAAACACCTGTTAAAATAAGTATATTTAACAGTAAGCTGGGCTTCCAGCTTTTTAGGTGCACAGTGTTTACTTCTACGCAATGGTCGCTTAGGGTTAGCAATGTTGAAACTATACAGGACTTTGAGCGCCGCGAGTTTTTTCGTGTAAGTGTGCGCGTTAAAGCAAATTTGTACACGCTTACGGCGGACAAAAAGCTTAGAGTACGTGAAGAAAAAAATGAAGAAAATAAAGATAAGGAGCCGAATCCTGAGGATATTCCGTTGGAGATTATGGTGGAAAACATAAGCCTTAACGGCTTGCTCTTTGCCACAAGCCAAATATTTCAGATGAACGATGTTTTTGAAGTTGAGCTGTTGCTTTTTAAAAATATACTTCGTTTTAAATGCCGGATATGCAGGATGTGCGAGTCTGATACCAGACTTTACCGCTATGGCTGTCAGTTTTTTGAAAACAGCCAAAGAACCGATGATAATCTTTGTAAGGACTTATTCCAGTTACAGCGCATAGAACTTAAAAAAAGGCGCGATAACGCGTTTGATTAAAGGGGAGATTAGAAGTTGTCAGATGTTAAAAATGGGAAAACCGCCCAAAAGACGGAGGACCTACAGGAATATGTGTTTGCTTTGGATATAGGTACAAGAAGTGTAATAGGCGTGGTGGGCAAGCAGGAGGGCGCTTTTTTTAACGTGATTGCAACCGAAATGATGGAGCACCCAACGCGCGCGATGATGGACGGGCAGATAGAGGACATAGAGCAGGTTGCGCGCATTGCCACTGCTGTAAAAGCACGGCTGGAGCAGCGCGTTAAAACTAAATTTAAAAATGTTTGTGTGGCGGCGGCGGGGCGCTCTCTTAAAACAGCCAAGGCTTCATTTCAGATAGACTTTTCTGCACCGGAAAGCATTACAGAAACACGGGTTTACGAGCTTGAAATGGGGGCAGTTACGGCGGCGCGCGAAAGCCTTGATGCTGAAAAAGAGGGCACGCGGTATTATTGTGTGGGGCACGCCGTAATACGTTATTACCTTGATGACTACCCATTTACAACTATACTTAACCACCGCGGCAGTGTTGCTAAGGTGGAGGTTATAGCAACGTTTTTACCAAACGAGGTTGTCGACAGCCTATGCACTACAATGAATATTGTAGGGCTTGATATAAGCCACCTTACGTTGGAGCCAATAGCCGCAATGAATGCGGTTATACCGCAGGAGCTGCGCCTTTTAAACTTAGCGCTTGTAGATATAGGAGCGGGCACCTCCGACATTGCAACCTCCGATAACGGAGGTGTTTCGGCATATACAATGGCAACCGTTGCGGGGGACGAGGTAACGGAGGAAATTATAAAAAAATGCCTTGTGGATTTCTCTACAGCCGAGCGTATAAAGCACGAGGCGGCGGCAGGGCTGCCTGAGATAAGCTACAAGGATATATTGGGCTTTGAATATACACTTACACTGGACGAGGTTATAGAGCTTTTAAAGCCCGCTGTAGAGCTGCTTACGGCAACAATATGCGAAAAGATTATGAGCGTAAACGGTAAAGCACCAATGGCGGTGTTTTTGGTGGGCGGCGGCAGCCGCGCACCCCTTTTGTGCGATTATATAGCGGATAATTTAAAGATAGACCGCAAAAAAGTTGCGGTTGGCGGCAACAATTTTATAGGTCGTGTTGTGCGCACCGAGCTGGATTTGGCAGGCCCCGAATATGCAACTCCGATAGGCATTGCCATGACAGGCGCGGCGGCAGGTATGCGCGAGGGCTTTCATGTCATGGTGAACGGAAAAAAAACACGAATATTCCGCAGCTATAACGTTACGGTAATGGATTCCCTGCTGACCTGCGGGTACCCCTACAGTAAGCTTATGGGCAAGTGCGGCAAAAATGTTACATATACTCTTAACGGTGACAAAAAAATAATGCGCGGTGGAATGTACAAGCCGGCGGAAATAACTATAAACGGTGTGTCGGGTGCAATATCTACGATGGTGGAAAGCGGCGACGAAATATGGCTGGTGCCCGCTGTACAGGGCGTAGACGCAGAGCCGACGCTGCGGGATATAACCCCTATGCCTGAGGAATACACTTTTTATGTAAATGAAGAAGAACAAAAGCCGGAATACCTTATTTGCGAGGGCGATGCGGTGATAATGGTACCTAAGCAGCCGCTGCAAAGCGAGGAGAAAGCCGACACAGAGCCGCCGCTGCTTGATGAACAGGACGGAGAAGCGAACGTAAAAGAGGAATATACAATGCAAGGCGGCGAGGGCGAGCCGACGGAAGAAGCCCTTGCACAGGCTAAGCCGGCTTACGAGCTTACGCAGAGAACTGACGTTGTAAAGATGCAAAAGCCTATAAGTATACGCCTTAACGGCAGCATGGTGCAGCTGCCGTCTAAAGAAGAGGGCTTAGATTATCAGTTTATAGATATGCTTGCCATTGTGGATATTGACCCAACCAAACCGCAGGGAAATATAATACTTCGCATAAACGACAAAGCGACATCTTCATACCTGCAACCCATTAAGGACGGTGACAGCGTAGACATATTTTGGGAGGGTATATCCTAAGGGCTTTGGTTTGCATTATAGTAGTAATTATTATTCTTGACAAAGTATACTTTGGTGGTATACTAATATAAATTCTATAAAAGAAAGGCGGAAGCAATATGAATTTAAAAGGTAAAAAATCTGAGGCAAATGTAAAAGCTGCATTTGCGGGGGAATCTCAAGCAAGAAACAAATATACATACTATGCCGAAAAAGCAAGAGCCGAGGGGCTGGACGAAACTGCCGACTTGTTTTTAAAGATGGCTGATAACGAAAAAGAGCACGCAAAAATTTGGTTTAAAATAATGAACGGCATAAACGACACCGATGAGAACGTGCAGGACGCCGCAAACGGCGAGAACAGCGAGTGGCAGTCTATGTACCCAAGCTTTGCCAAGGAGGCGCGCGAGGAGGGCTTAGAGATGCTGGCACAGATGTTTGAAAAAGTTGCCGGTATAGAAAAAACCCATGAAGAGCGCTTTCTTAAAGAATTTATAAAGCTTAAAAACAGCGACGAAAATGACAGTGAGCTGACAGAGAGAACAGTTTATCGCTGCGCTTTTTGCGGCTATATTCACGAGATAGACGGCAAAGCACCGCCCGCAGTTTGCCCCTTGTGCGAGGCTATAGGCGCTTTTGAAAAGGTAGTTATTTAGTAATTTTAGACGGCAAAGGATAGTCTATTCTACCCTTTGTTGTCTTTTTTTTGCTGTGACAGTAGTTTTTTTATTAAAAAATGTGGACTTAATATAAAATTTAGGTTATAATGTCTGCATATGAATTTTTTTTGCGGAGGTGATGGATTGGCACGCAGAACACGGCAGCCGAACGGCAAAAAGTTTACACCGGCAAGCTCACATGGTCATTTGGCAGAGATTAACCCGGACCTTTTTTATCCCGGAATCCACATTCCCTGCGGGATATATTATTGTTATAAATCAACTTATGTCATGCTTTGCTGTGATGTTGACCTCACTGAAGAAATGATAGAGCGTATGCGCGAAATTTCGGCTTTTCAGCAGGGAATATTTGTAGAAGCCTCTTACTGCGATGAAATTTTATCTGCCAGCATTAAATACCACGAGGAGCTTTTTGAAGTTGATGATAAAAGCGAGCAGACAGAAAAGAAAAAGACAAAGCGCAAGGGCAAGCCGTTTACCGCCGAAGAAGTAAAACGACTGGAGCGCACAAAAGAGCAATATGGGATAATAATAACAGATGCCGTTGCCATGATGGGCGAGATAGGTGACACCGATAAAATAGAGCTTCAAACTGCCACCGAGATAACAAATATGGTGGCGGACCTTGTAAATAACGTGGACGACACAATTGTCGTAAGCTGCGTAAACGAG
This sequence comes from Hydrogenoanaerobacterium sp., assembly GCA_036638975.1. Lineage (GTDB taxonomy): Bacteria > Bacillota > Clostridia > Oscillospirales > Ruminococcaceae > JAVWJP01. The sequence goes on along the minus strand of JAVWJP010000003.1, from coordinate 2,250 downwards.
ATTAGGCAGATGGACGACAGCCTATACACTCACAGCATAGACGTGGCGGTTTTAAACGGTCTTATAAGCAAATGGATGTCGCTTACACCGGAGCAAACACATAAGCTTATCCGAATAGGGCTTTTGCACGACTTAGGCAAGCTTAAAATTCCTCCGGAGGTTCTTAACAAGCCTGCACGGCTTACGTCGGAAGAATTTGATATTATAAAAATGCACGCCACTTATTCATACGATATACTTACTAATTCTGGCGAAACAGATGTAGAAGTACTTACAGGTGTGCGCGGACACCACGAGAGAATTGACGGTACTGGCTATCCGGACGATTTAAAATCAAACGAGATACCTTTTTTTGCCCGCATATCGGCGGTATCGGACGTCTATGATGCGATGATTTCTAAGCGCGTATACAAGCGCCAAAGCTCGCCCTTTGAGGTTCTTGATGAGTTTTCTAAAAGAATGTTTACTCACCTTGATAGAACCATAGTTGAGGTGTTTCTTGAGAATATGCCCAGAGAGCTTGTAGGCAGAACGGTAAGCCTTTCGACAGGCGAAACAGGTATTGTGGTTTATGTAAGCCCGCTTCGCTTTGCCTTCCCCATAGTGCGCGTGGGAAACCGCCTTGTGGCAACAAATGAAGATTGCTATTGTGTTTCTGTAAACAGCGTGATAACCGATAAAATTGCAGGATTAGAAAAAAGAAACACCGACGGCGTGCCAATGTGAACTAAAAGGCAGCGCTTATCATTAATTATCGGAGGAATGAAGATGCAGGCAAATAATTTTAACGGTGCAGACTTTAAAGAAGATTTTGTGGGCAGTAATACCGAAATGTACGGTAAATATCTTACTTTTTGGACCGACGGACAGCTTTTTGGTGTACCTATTGCAGATGTTGTGCAGATTGTCGGCATACAGGAAATTACAGTTATACCCGAGTTCCCCGATTACGCCAAGGGTGTTATAAATTTAAGAGGGAACATTATCCCGCTTATAGATGTGCGTCTGCGCTTTCATAAGCAGGAGGCGGCATATGATGAGAGAACCTGCATTATTGTAACAAATATATGCGAAAACAGCATAGGCTTTATAGTCGATTCCGTAGACGCAGTGACAGACATTGCAGACGACAAAATTTCTATTCCGCCAAAGCTTGCGGGTGATATGGGCGACAGCTACTTAACAGGTGTGGCAAGGGTTGAAAGTAAAGTGGTTTTACTTTTGGATACAGGAAAAATATTGAGTAAGGACACTATGCTGGAGCTTACAAGCGTTGAGCTGTAAAATTAATAAATTACAACACGCCCGCAGCTTTGCTTTTATGCAAGGATGTGGGCGTAGTTTTTTCTTATACTTGTCAATATTTAAAAAAAAATATTGACAAGTATAAGAAAAAGTCATATATTTAGTTATAAACCTTTTAATAGGCGAAATATATCATAAAAAACGGGAAAAATGAGGAGGAAACAGGATGAAAAAACACACTACAGGCAGACGGATACTAAGCCTTATTCTGGCAGTATCAATGACATTTTCTATGGGGCTTACAAGCGCCTTTGCGGCGAGCGGTAGCCGGGCGACAAACTCGGGTGACTCGGGTGTTATAAGTGTAACATTAAGCACCAAGGAGGACAACATTTTTGTAGGCAAATATATTGATATTGCTGCAACAGTGGTGCTCGATAGCGGATCAACAGCTACAAAAGATGTTACATGGAAGTCTGATAAGCCAGGAGTAGCTAAAGTAGACAATAAAGGTCGCGTAACGGCAGTAGCGCTTGACGATGGCGAAATTGGCAGTGGCTATGCAACTATTACAGCAACTTCAGTGTCTGACCCAACGAAGAGTGCTTCTGCGAATATTTATGTATCAATGGTCACAGGTATAAAGGTAACTCCTAGGTTGGTCAAGCTTATTAACGGCGGTACTTACCAGCTTAAAGCAGAGCTAACCATCTACTCAAAATTACCTACAGTTACAGACACTGTTACGTGGTGGTCTGATAATAAAGCAGTGGCTACAGTGGACAAGAACGGTCTTGTAACGGCAGTGGGCGTTGGAACTGTAAATATTTGTGCACGACCGGATGGTAACACCTATATAGAGAATTTTGCGACGATTCAGGTGCGTTCTAATAGCACATCCGGTGGTTCAAGCGGCAGTTCAAGCGGCAGTTCAAGCAGCGGTACAATAACACCTTCAGCTACCGCACCAAGCGATAACGTTTCGGCAAATGGCGAGGTAAGAGC
>JAVWJP010000002.1:50209-175034 GCA_036638975.1 Hydrogenoanaerobacterium sp. | reverse complement strand
GACTCCCGTCAGACGGTAAAAATAGTGTGTTTGCATCTCTCAAACTAAATCTCTAGAAAAATGGTCTGCACCCCCCGCAAAGCCGCATAAACACTGGCTTTACAGGAGGTGCATCTTTATTGACCAAACAGTATGGTACGCCTGATGCGGTTCGAACGCACGACCCTTCGCGTCGGAGGCGAATACTCTATCCAGCTGAGCTACAGGCGCATACCTATATGAAAACTACTTTTAACAGTAGTAGTCAACTTATTAAATTTGCAGTAGCTTGTTGCCAATCGCTTACGCTCTTGGACAAGCCTTGCATGGGTGCTGTTAGCCACTCGCACAGCTCGTGGACGAGCACCGCATAGTGGTCAAATAGTAGTCAAAGGCACAAAACCAAGCAAGCCAAATCGCCACAAATCCAGTAACCATGCGACTTTGCACAATCACTCATCTGAAAATGTCAGAACTGTCGGAGGCGAATACTCTATCCAGCTGAGCTACTGGCGCATATGTGAATTATATGTTAATATGGTATAATGGACATCTTCGTTTATTATACCATATTAACGTATAAAAGAAAATAGCGGTTTTATTTTTTATCTATAAGTGGTTTCCAGCCATAGCCAACTACCTCGGTTGTTTCGCTTACAATTAAAAAAGCCTGCGGGTCTATTTGCTCTAAAACGCGGCGAAGCTGGTTTAGCTGCTGCCGCTTTATGACTGTTAAAAGCACATGATGCTCGGCTTTAGTGTACATACCCACGCCCTCTAGCTTTGTTATTCCGCGTGGAGATTTAGCCATTAGCATTTGCGAAACTTCATCGGGTTTGTCTGTTATGATATAGCACATTTTGGCATAATCAAGCCCTGTAATGATGAGGTCGCTAACTTTTGCACTTGCAAAAATGACTATAAGCGCCATTAGGACGTTCTCTGGGTTTTTAAGTATAAAGCTGCCCAGCAGTACAATTATACCGTCCAAAACCGCAATGGTATTGCCCAGCGAAACCCCCGGCAGCCACGGAAGAATTACACGCGCTAAAAGCTCTGTACCACCGCTTGAAACATTGAAGCGGCAAAAAAGCCCTATTGCCAGCCCCTGAAATACCCCGCCGTAAAGCGCCGCAATAACTGTGTTTTGTGTGATTGCCGGCAAAAATGCCAATAAATCGGTAAAAAAGCCGAGCACCAAGGTGGTTAAAAAACAGCGCAATATAAATTTTTTGCCCTGCGAGCGCAGACCTAAAAGTAAAATGGGAATATTCAGCAGAATGCTAAAAAAGCCTACACCAATGCCGGTGGTGATATTTAAAAGTATACTAAGTCCGCTTACTCCACCTGCTACAATGTTGTTAGGCGCTAAAAAAAGGTTTAGCGCTAGGGCATAGCTAAAGCTGCCAACTACCATGAAGAAGTAACGTTTTACCTCGTATTTGGTTTTTTCCGATATTTTTTCTGCCATAATAAAGCCTCGTTTAAAGTAATTTATTTGAATATTTTTTTTCGCAGTGCGCAGCCTGTGGGTGTTGTTGCACAGCCGCCCTGAGCAGTTTCGCGCAGACTTGGCGGGAGGCTTTTTCCGACACGGTACATCGCCTCTGTCATTTCATCGAACGGTATAAGGTTTTTAACTCCGGAAAGAGCTATTTCGGCGCATATCAAAGCGTTTGCCGCTCCTATTGCATTGCGCGTTTGGCACGGGCTTTCTACAAGACCGGCTACAGGGTCGCACACAAGCCCCAACAAATTGCTAAGCGTCATTGCGGCGGCAGAAAGGCTTGCCTCGGCATCTCCGCCCATAGCTTCTGTCACAGCGGCGGCAGCCATTGCAGATGCAACACCGACTTCTGCTTGACAGCCACCCTCCGCGCCGGCTACAGTCGCGTTTCGTGTGCATATATACCCCACAGCAGAGGCGCAAAGCAGGGCATTTAACATTGCTTGTTCACTGAGCTTAAATTCTTCTTGTAAGGCTAAAAAGACTCCGGGTATAATGCCGGAGGAGCCGGCTGTAGGCGCTGCTACTATAAGCCCCATTGCCGCATTTACTTCCAAAACACCCATGGCGTACGCAACGGCTTTTGCGCTTACACGGCCGCATACAGTTTCGGTTTTTGAGATATGAGTCATAATTGTTTTTGCTTCACCGCCGATAAGCCCGCCCATGGAATGTAGTTCTTCGGTTAGCGAGCTTTGTACAGAAGCCTTCATTATGTCGTAGGCAGTGGCAAGTCGTGCCATAATATCACCTTGTGACGCAGCTGTTTGTTCTATTTCGCGGTGAAGCATTGCTTCGTGTATAGTACAGCCTTCGGCTTTGCAATATGCTGCAAGTGAAGCGCCGTTTGTAAAATCCATCTAATCCACCTCGTGTTAAATTTGTATAAGCATTGCGCTTTCTATAAGATTGTTTTCTTCTATTTTTGATATAACATCGCTTGGTACTTCGCCGTCCACCTCTATAATGGTGTAAGCTGCCTCGCCCTTACTCTCGCGGTACATACGCATAAAAGCGATGTTTATACCAAAATCGCTTAATATTTTTGTAATATAAGCGACTATACCGGGTTTATCAAGCTGACGCATAAGCAGTGTTGTGTAGTTACCCGATAGGCTTACTGTTACGTTATTTATGCGCTCCAGCTTGCAGTTGCCGCCGCCGGTTGAAACTCCGCGTACAGTGGTTATAGCATCTGTATCATCTGTTATTGCTATGTCGACAGTGTTGGGGTGCAGCTCTTTTTCGGTAGTGTTTAGTATAAAGCTGTAATTTAGCCCGTTTTTTTCGGCATATTCAAATGACGATTTTATGCGCGGGTCATCGGTGGCAAAGCCTAAAATTCCGGCTAACAATGCCCTGTCAGTGCCGTGCCCTTTATAGGTTTTGGCAAACGAGCCGTAAAGAGTAAACTCCGCTTTAACTATTTTGTGGCGTGTAAGCTTGCCGGCAAGCAGAGCTATGCGAAGTGCCCCCGCAGTATGAGAGCTGGAGGGGCCTATCATATTTGGACCAATTACGTCAAAAACACTTATTTCTTTCATAGAATAACACTCCTATTATGAGCCTATTTTGTAGTAGCTGCCAAAGTAAAGCTTCTAATTTGCAATAACACTTGCAAAGGGCAATATGTGAAGCTATAATTCTGATATAGGGTATAACACCGCAAAGGTACTATACATAAATAAACAAACGTTATTTTACTATAATTAATTGAAAGCGGTGTAGCGATGAGCCGTATAATTTCAGATTACCATTTACACAGCATTTCTCCCGATGCGAGAGTTCCGATGGAGGATATGTGCCGCGCGGCTTTGGCGGCGGGGCTTACCGAAATTGCTGTCACAGACCACATGGAAATTTATGATGCGGATTATACGGGCAAAGAACCTCTTATGTTTAGCGAGAGCTACCTTGATAATTACTTTACTCAGTGGGAACATTGCCAAAAGCTTTTTGCAGGCAAGCTTACTGTGCGCCGCGGAATGGAGCTTGGACAGCCTATATGCAATATGGAAAGAGTCGATTACATCATAGCGAATAGAGGTTTTGATTATATTATTGGCTCTATTCATAAGCTGTATTCTGTAGATTTAGCATATAAGCGGTATTCAGAGCGTACAAACGATGAAATTCTGCGTAAAAACCTACAGATGCTTTATGAACTTGCTGATGCCGGAGATTTTGATTGTTTGGGGCATATTGATTTAATAAAGCGTTATGCTGCGCGGCAGGGGCAGCGGGTTAGCATGATGACTCGCCGCGATGAAACTGCGCGTGTATTAAAGCGTCTTATAGAGCGTGGAAAGGGGATAGAGCTTAACACATCGGGCTTGCGGCAGGGTCTGGGAGAAACCTTGCCGGGCAGCGACATTCTAAAGCTTTACCGCGAGCTTGGCGGAGAGCTTCTTGTTGTGGGCTCTGATGCACACCGTGCCTGTGACGTCGGTGCGGATTTTGACGAGGCGCGCCGTGTGATATTGTCGGCAGGTTTTACAAAGCTTGCACTTTACAAAAACCGTGTTCCGACATTTTATTCAATAGCATAATAAGCATATTCACGTGTACTTTATTGTATCATAAAAATAGCAATATAAGCAAATTATATTGAAAAAATAAGGGGATTAAAATGGATTTTTTAGACATAATAAAAGTTGTTTTGCTGGGCGTGGTAGAGGGCATTACCGAGTGGCTGCCCATAAGCAGTACAGGTCACATGATACTTTTGGACGAATTTATAAAGCTGCCCATTACGCCGCAGTTTAAAGAGATGTTTTTTGTAGTTATACAGCTTGGTGCAATTTTGGCGGTTATACTGCTTTATTTTCTCAAGCTAAACCCGTTTGCGCTTAGTAAAACACCGCAAGAGCGCCGCGAAACACTTAGCCTATGGGGCAAGGTGCTTGTAGCCTCACTGCCTGCCGCAATAATCGGGTTGCCCTTTAACGATAAGATAGACAAGCTTTTTTATAATTATCAGACAGTTACTATAACTTTAATTGTTTATGGTGTACTTTTTATAATACTCGAAAACCGAAATGCAAAAAAGACATTTGCCATAAATAGTTTTTCGGGGCTTAGCTACAAAACGGCGGCGCTTATAGGCGTTTTCCAGCTGCTTTCGCTTATACCGGGCACATCAAGGTCGGGCTCTACCATTTTGGGTGCAATGCTGCTGGGTGTTTCGCGCTCTGTTTCTGCCGAATTTTCGTTCTTCCTCTCTATACCCGTTATGCTTGGTGCAAGCGGCTTAAAGCTTTTAAAGTTTCTGCTGGGTGGGCAGGGCTTTGCAGGAAGTGAACTTTTAATTTTGCTTTTGGGCATGACTGTTGCATTTATTGTTTCTGTTTTTGCCATAAAGTTTTTGGTGGGGTATATCAAGGGGCATAGCTTTAAGGCTTTTGGCTGGTATAGAATTATTTTGGGTGCCGCGGTGGCGCTGTACTTTATGTTCTTTGCAGCGTAAAAAATAAAATAAATTATAAAAAGACCGCACAAGCGGCGATGTCATATCGCGTTTGTGCGGTCTTTGTGTGCTATTCTGCTTTTCCGCGCTCAGAGTAATGGTGCGCGGCTTCCAGCATCATGTCTTTCACCTTCATCAGGCGAATTTGTGTGCTGCGCTCGTTTTCATCAAGCTTCATGGTTATATATTTAATATTTTCCTGTGTGTCGGGAATCATAACGTGCTCCAGTGCATTTACGCGGCGGCGGGTTTTTTCAATCTCTGACGCCATAAGCTGGCACGATTTCTCACACTCTGCAAGCCTTAGCATATCGGGTAAAATATCCGACAGGCTTTTAACTGCATCGTCAAGGTCACTGGAAGTAAATGCAAAGCCATAGGGATAAATGTCGTTAGGGTCGGCAGTGCGGGTTTTGTAATGAAACACGGGTATTTCGACGCTCATTACATTTCGCGCTTCGGCCTCTAAATACACCTCTTGCTTTGGTGTCATAAGTGCCACGTTAAGTACTTCGTCTGTCATACCTGCGCGTGCCAGAACAAAGTTTTTGTTGGCGGCTGTTATGTTTGCCTCCACTTGCTCGCGCAGAGCTTTGTTCTCGCGTACAAGGTCTAAAAACTGGCGCATAAGCTCGTCGCGCTTGTCTTTTAACAGCTTGTGACCGCGCGTTGCGGTTTGCAACTTCTTTTTAAGGCGGGTAAGCTCCATACGCGTGGGGTTTACATGGGTTGCAGCCAAGCAAAATCACTCCTCTCTGTGGGTTTTATCCCATATTATCCTTCGTAATGTTCATCGAGGAATTCATCCTTAATACGTTTAAGCTCGCTGCGCGGAAGTATGCGAAGCAGCTTCCAGCCAAGCTCAAGTGTTTCTTCAATATCGCGGTTGGCATGGTAGCCCTGAGAAACATATTGGTTCTCAAACTCGTCGGCAAACTGTGCATAAAGCTTATCAATATCGGTAAGAGCAGCCTCGCCCAATATAACCATAAGTTCTTTTGCATCTTTACCGCGCGCATACGCCGCAAAAAGCTGGTTCATGGTGTTGGCATGGTCCTTACGTGTTTTGCCTTCGCCTATACCCTTATCTTTAAGACGTGAAAGTGACGGTAAAACATCTATAGGCGGTGTTACGCCCTTGCGGTAAAGCTCACGGCTAAGTATAATCTGTCCTTCTGTGATATATCCTGTAAGGTCAGGTATGGGGTGAGTTTTGTCGTCCTCCGGCATAGTCAAAATAGGAATCATAGTTATAGAGCCTGTTTTCCCTTTTTGTCTGCCTGCGCGCTCGTAGAGCGAAGCTAAGTCGGTGTACATATAACCGGGGTAGCCGCGTCTGCCGGGTACTTCTTTACGTGCTGCCGAAACCTCACGCAAAGCATCTGCATAGTTTGTAATATCGGTTAAAATTACAAGAACGTGCATATCTTTTTCAAATGCCAGATATTCGGCTGCGGTAAGCGCCATACGAGGTGTTGCAATGCGCTCTACTGCAGGGTCGTTAGCAAGGTTTATAAACAAAACCGTTCTGTCTATAGCGCCTGTTTCGCGAAAGCTTTCTATAAAGAAGTTAGACTCCTCAAAGGTTATACCCATGGCGGCGAACACAACGGCAAATGGCTCGTTTGTGCCGCGCACCTTTGCTTGACGCGCAATTTGAGCCGCAAGGTTTGCGTGCGGCAGACCGGATGCCGAGAATATTGGCAGCTTTTGCCCACGCACCAGTGTGTTAAGCCCGTCTATTGCAGAAATACCTGTTTGAATAAACTCCTGCGGGTAGTTACGGGCGGCGGGGTTCATAGGCAACCCGTTTATGTCCATGCGGCGTTCCGGCAGTATTTCCGGTCCTCCGTCTATAGGTCTTCCAAGTCCGTCAAATACGCGTGATAGCATATCGTCAGAAACCCCAAGCTCCATGCTGCGCCCCAAAAAGCGCACCTTGCTGTTAGAAAGGTTTATACCCGTGGAGCTTTCAAAAAGCTGTACCATTGCGTTGCTGCCGTCAATCTCAAGTACCTTGCAGCGGCGGCGCTCTCCACTTGCCAGTTCTATTTCGCCAAGCTCGTTGTACGCCACGCCTTCTACGCCGCGCACCAGCATAAGGGGACCGGCTACCTCTTCAATGGTTCTATATTCCTTTGGCATATCAGAAGTCCTCCTTTTGCTGTAATATTTCGTCAATTTGAGTTTGCAGTGTTTCTACAATAAATTCATATTCTGCACGCATTTTGTCCTCAGGCACATACTTAAAGCGCCCTATTTGCTCGCGCACAGGTAGTTTTACAAGTGCTTCTACCGAGGCACCCTTTGCAAGCGCTGCAACAGAATGATTATAATAATCAAGCATAAGCCTCATCATAAGGTGCTGCTTTGGCAGGGCTGTGTAGGTATCGGTTTCGTGGAAAGCATCTTGATGCAAGAAATCCTCGCGGATTGAACGGGCGGCTTCAAGCTTTAGGCGGTCCGGTGCAGAAAGCGCGTCCATACCGACAAGCTTTACAATCTCGTCCAGCTCCGATTCGTCCTGTAAAAGACGCATTATAGTTGCACGAAGCTCCATCCAGTCTGATTCTACATTTTCATTAAACCATTTTTTCATGGTGTCTACATATAACGAATAGCTTGTAAGCCAGTTGACAGCAGGGAAGTGACGTTTGTAAGCCAGCGATGAATCGAGACTCCAGAACACCTTTACTATGCGGAGTGTCGCCTGAGAAACAGGCTCTGAAATATCGCCGCCCGGAGGTGAAACAGCGCCGATTACCGAAAGAGCACCCTCGTGCCCGTCCTTGCTTAGGGTTATAACGCGCCCCGCACGCTCGTAGAACTGTGCCAAGCGGCTGCCTAGGTAAGCAGGGTAGCCTTCTTCACCGGGCATTTCTTCAAGCCTGCCGGACATTTCACGAAGTGCCTCTGCCCAACGGGAGGTTGAGTCTGCCATGAGGGCAACCGAGAAGCCCATATCGCGGAAGTATTCGGCTATGGTAATACCTGTGTAAATTGAAGCCTCACGGGCCGCAACGGGCATATCGGAGGTGTTTGCTATAAGTACCGTGCGTTCCATAAGCGAATGTCCTGTTTTAGGGTCTTTAAGCTCGGGGAATTCATTAAGAACGTCTGTCATTTCGTTGCCGCGCTCACCGCAGCCTATATATACTACAATGTCGGCCTCCGCCCATTTTGCAAGCTGATGCTGCACGACGGTTTTGCCGGAGCCAAATGGACCCGGAACAGCCGCGACGCCGCCCTTTGCAATGGGGAACAGGGCGTCAATTACGCGCTGTCCTGTTATAAGAGGCATATCCGGAGAAAGCTTTTGTTTATATGGGCGTCCAACGCGAACAGGCCATTTTTGCAGTAGGCTAAGCTCTTTTATACCGTCCGCGGTTTTTATTTTTGCAACGGTGTCGGTCACTACATAATCGCCCTCGGTGATGCTTTCGACAGTGCCGATTATACCGTGAGGAACCATTATTTGATGCAGGACAATTTCGGTTTCTTGTACATTACCTATAATATCGCCGCCTGTTACCTCGTCGCCGACCTTTGCAGTGGGGTTAAAGTGCCATTTAACATCGCGCTTAATGGACGGAACTTCTACACCGCGCTTTAGCGAGTTGCCCGAAAGCTTCATTATGTCATCAAGCGGGCGCTGTATTCCGTCAAAAATACTGCTTATAAGACCGGGACCAAGCTCTACGCTCATAGGTACGCCGGTAGATTCAACAGGCTCGCCGGGGCCTAAGCCTGAGGTTTCTTCGTAAACCTGTATCGAGGCTTTATCACCGTGAATTTCGATGATTTCGCCGATAAGTCGCTGGTTGCTGACGCGCACTACGTCAAACATATTTGCGTCGCGCATTCCTTCCGCAATAACAAGCGGGCCGGCAACCTTTTTTATGGTACCTTTGCTCATTTGTTTTCACCCAATTTCTAAAAAATCTTGCGGGTCGCTCCCGCTAAAGATAAAAATCATTCTCCGCCAAAAATAATATCGGAGCCGACGGCTTGCTCTACAGATTTTTTGACAAGCTTTATGCCCATGCCTGTGTTGCCCGAAACGCCGGGTATAGGTATTATCGCGGGCAGGCGTAAGCTGCGGTAATGTTCAAGCTCGTTTTCTAAATGTGAAGCCAGCGCTTCGGTGATGTAAACCACTGCATAGTCACCCTCGGCAAATTCTCTAAGCTTTTTTGCTGCATTTTGCGGGTCGGTGACAGGGAAAACGTCCAGCCCTAAAGCGGCGTAGCCGTAAATGCTGTCACGGTCGCCTAAAACGGCAATTTTATACATACATTTCCCTTACCCTTTCCCGTATGGATTCTTCAGGGAGATTGTTGAGCTTGCCCGAAAGAATAATACGCACCGATTTTATTTCGTTTTCGCGCGCTAAAATGTAAGCGGCGAGAGGACCTATAGTAAAGGGGTTAAACTGCTGTGGATGAATTTTGCGCATCATAAGGTTGTCGCACCAACGCTCAAAAGCAGAGGGCGAGGTTCTAAGCTCCACAATAGCTTCCGCATACGCGGTACCTTCAAGATATTCACAGATAGCATCAAAGCTTTCTGTGGCTGCGTGTGCAAGGCTGTTTACATCAAGCGTATCACAATGCGCAAGCGCACGTTTTAAAAGCTCTAAAGGCTTGCCGGTTTTTTGCCCGCGCACAGCCGTTTTAATATCTGCCACGGCAACTGTAAGCTCTGAATATAGCTTTAGAAGCGGGTTTTCTGCTTTTTTGCCTGCATTATAAATAGCATCAAGCGCAGCTTTGTCTAAAAGCATATCGCAAAGCTGACCGTCGCGGGTATGAAGCAGGGCTTCAAACGCTTCCTTTGCCGCTGCGCGCATAGCCTCGGGCAAAAGAGTATAGTCATGCGATTCTATAGCTTTTAGTATGGTATCCGGCGGCACGGTGCTTTGCTGTATAAATATGTGCTCATGCTCGGTTTCTGTACATACCTGTTTTATGGCAGCTTTTAAATTGTGATAATCGTTGGCGTATAAAAACACATCAAAGGCGCTCATATCGTCGGCAAGCTCTGCTATAAGCCCCCATGTTTTTTTGCGCTCACATTCTAAAAGTGCTTCAGACGAAGCTACAGCGCCATCGTCGCCCCAGCCTTTTTCGGTTAAAAGCGTAAGGCATTCTTCGTAGCTGCGGCTTTGCATAAGCTGTTCCAGTGCCGAGGCATTAAGCAACGAAAGCTCCTTTGCACGAATACGCGCAACCGCATAGGTATATTGCTTTTCAGACATGGTAGGCTTCCTCCTTTTTGCATACGGCTACGAAAATAACAGCCCGTGTACTTTGTCCTGCAAGGTGTCATGCGCCGAATTAAACAAGGCTTCAAACGAACAGTTTTCTTCAACTCCGCCGTAAATAAGTACAAAACCGCCGTCTATAGGGCGAGTTTCTTTTACCAATTTAAGCGTTGCTCCGTTTGCTTTTACAGCGGTATTCAAAGTTTCTTCAAAGCCGTTTGGCAAGCGGTTAAAATCTGTTGGCGAAAACAAAATTTCTCCTACCTGTGCCAGTGCAAAGCGTTTTGCCATTTTAACAATAATGCCAAAATATTCTGCATCGGGTAGCTTATAAAGAGAAGCTTTTGCTTTAATGATTATTTCGTTTATAATTTCCTGCTTTGCTTTAAGTACAGCCTTTCGTTTTAAAAGCGCGGCTGCACTTTCGGCGCGCGCGGCTATATCGGCGCTCTCGTTCTTTGCATTTTGCCCGATAGCGTCGCTTTCGGATTTACCTTGCAGCTGTGCCGCGTTTAAAATACCGGCGGCTTCCGCCTCGCTTTTCGCCATTATGGCGGCTGCACTGTCGTCAGCCTCGCGCTGAATCTGACCTAGTATTTTATTAAGTCCAGTCATGGTTAGCTCTCCTAACTTCGATTATACCGGTAATTTAGCAATATTTGAGATAGCAAGGATAGAAATAAGAAGCGCTAAAATGGCGTAGGTTTCTACCATTGCCGGGAATATCATAGATTTACCAAATTGGTCGGGACGTTTAGCGATAAGCCCTATTGAGGCAACAGAGGCGTGTGCCTGACGTATTGCCGAGTAAAGCCCGACAAAGCCCATTGGTAAGCAGGCTGCAAAGTAGAGAAGCCCTTTTACCAGTGACATTTCAGAGCTGCCGCCCAAAATACCTATCTGAGAAAGTGTAATAAATGCTATAAGTAAGCCGTAAATGCCCTGTGTACCGGGTAAAAGCTGAAGAATAAGCACTTTACTGAACTTTGCAGGGTCCTCTGTAACAACTCCGGCAGCGGCTTCACCCGCAACGCCAACACCAATGGCGGAACCTATACCTGCAAGTAACGCTGCTGAAACTGCACCAAGCAGTGCGAAAGCAATTCCCATAGAACTCATGATTAAATGTCCTCCCTAATTTTATAATATTTAGTATTTTCAGTGAACGGCATAAACTTGCGCCCGCCGCCCTCATAAAACTTACCGAAAAACTCTACAAACTGTAAACGGTTTGTATGAACGTAAGCGCCCAAAAGGTTTATGCCTATGTTTATGGTGTGCCCCACAAGGAACACAAGAATAAACATTATTGCGCCGCCTATTCCTCCGCCTCCCATAGAACCCATCTGGTTAATTACTGTGGCTATAACACCTGTGGCAAGACCCAGTGCAAGCAAGCGGGAATAAGAAAGTATGTCGCTTAGATACCCTGTTACGTTGTAAAGACCATAAAGCCCTTTTAACAAGCGTTTAAACCAGTTGCGAGAATCTCTGCCGGAGGTAAAAATTATACCGACAGCGCCTACGCACGCCATAACCGTAGCGATAGTGCCAAGCACAGGAGGTAAAATAAAGCTTACTCCAAGCATTTCTGTAAACATAGGTACTGTAAGCAGGTAAATTATCCCTCCGCCGACAAGCATATACCAAAAGCCCGCGTCATACAGTGCATCAAGATATTTTTTGTCTTTAATGCACTGCGCCAGCTTCATGGCAAGCCCCGCAAAGAGGTGAATTATACCTAAGAGAAATGCAAAAACAAGCATTCGCATCGGTTCTTTTACAGGCTCAAACCACAAAGGCTTTAAAGCGATGTCGCTGTTAAAGAAGGTTTTCGCCACAACGCCTATGGCATCTCCAAAAAAGCTGCCGAACATAAAGCCCCAAAATGTTGTGGAAATACCGCAGTAAAGGAACATTGTAAGAGTTTTTTTCATTCCGCTTTCCATGTTCTTAAACTTCCACAGGCACAGCCCGCAGGCAATTATCATTATAATTCCGTAAGCTGCGTCAGAAAGCATCATGCCAAATAGCAGGTAATAAAAACACGCCATTACATTTGTGGGGTCGCGCTCTCCCTTGCCGGGCATACTGTAGCTTTCCACGACAGATTCCACAGGTGCAGCAAAGGCATTGTTGTCAAGAAGCACGGGCGTTTCGTCGTCCTCGTTGGGATCGTCAAACTCTATTGCTATATCGTATTTGTCCGAAAGCAGCTTTTCCAAGGTATCACATTCGCGCTCCGGTATAAAGCCCGACAAAACAAACACGCGGCGTGACTGCGCCAATTTACCTATTACATCGTACTTTTCGCTTCGCATTATGTAATAATCTATGGTGAATTTTAATGCGTTACAAACGCCGCGGTAGCTTATAATTTCGGCTTCATCTGCGGCAATTTCCGCTTGAAGCGCGGCAATCTCTTGCTCTAGCTCTTGCTTGCGGCGCGATGGTGTTACTGTAGAAAGCATGGCGGGCTTTGCAAAGCCGATTGTGCGCAGAGCCTCCTCAACATTTTGTGAGTCGCATATTGGGCACAGCACCAGAATGCAGGTTTGTTCTTTAGAGCTGCTTATAATATCAACATTTATGTGGTCGGGGCTGGGGGTGAGGCGCGAAAAGTTGTCCATTATCTGCTGTTGCGTTATTTCTCCTACCAAAGTGCCAATAAACGCCGCCGATTTTTTGGTGCCCTTAAAGCTCAGTGGTATATCAAGGAGCAGCCATGGTTTAAGCGCCTCTATTTGTGATTCTAATTTTGGTATATTGGCATTTGCCTCTTGTATGTCTTTAGACAGCGAGGTAAGCCTGTATGCTACGCGCATAATCTCATCGTGCTCTGCACTAAAGGCTTCGTAACGCTCCACAGAAAGCTCTTCTCGCCCGCTTAAAGACGAAAGCATAGAGGTTTTTGCGGGGGCGTATTTGTTTAAAATGTCTAAAGCCTGCGTGCCAATGCTTATGTTTTTTTCAAAAGTTGCTTTAAAGGCTGTAATATCGGTTTTTTTAAATATATTGTCTTCCTCGTGTTTATCGGTAAGCTCGACAACACCGCGCCGCTGCAAAACCTCAAGTATAGCCTTGCGGTTTTTTGCAAGTGCACATATGCAAACCCGCTTCATGGGTAGCACAGCCATATAACAGATGCCTCCCTTCAAATATATGCAAAAACTATAAAAGCTCGCCTAAAATAAGCTCTATTGCTTTAGCTTCTTTAGCCTTGGCGGCTTCGCGTAGCAGTTTAAGCTCCTGCTCAGCTTCGCTTTGTGCTTCGTCAAGCTTTTTTTGCCCTTCGTTTTCGGCAATGGCTTTAGCCTTTGCAGCGTCCTTTTTAGCCTCTGCCGTCATTTCTGCTTTAATCTGCTCTGCCTTTGCGTTAGCGGCTGTTATAGCGGCTTCGGCTGCCAAAGTCGCGGCTTTTTCTGTGCTCTCGGCTTTTTGCTCGGCATCTTTTATTGCGTCTATCATTTCCTGCGCCAAATACGTCACCACCCATTTATTTTGTTTAATTTTACTATATTAAAAGTAATACAATTATACTCTCCCGTGACAAAATAATCAACCCTTTTTATTTTAAATATAAAAAACAAAGCTATTTTGCATTGTAACGAATAAGCTGTTGTGATAAAATAACGTTAAGAAATATTATGGGAGTGAAAGAATGAAAGAAAAGTGTGATTCTGTAGAGATATTATGTATAGGAACAGAAATTTTGCTTGGAAATATTATTAATACAAATTCGGCGGTAATCTCCCGCGGGCTTGCCGATATTGGCATGGATATGTATCATCATACCGTGGTGGGGGATAACCCAAAGCGCCTTAAAGAGGCACTTGATGTGGCGTTTTCGCGCAATAATATTGTTATTACAACAGGGGGGCTCGGTCCTACCTGTGACGATTTATCAAAGGAAACGGTTGCAGAATATTTTGGAGCAAGGCTTGTGTTGGACGAACCCTCGGTAGAATATATGCAGAGCTTTTTTAAGAAGCTGGGCTGCCCTATGACGGCTAACAATAAAAAGCAGGCAATGATGCCCGAGGGCTGTATTATTTTAAGAAATGCAAACGGCACTGCACCCGGTGCTATCTTAGAAAAAGACGGCAAAATAGCTATTCTTTTACCGGGGCCTCCGCGAGAAATGATACCTATGTTTGAAAACGAGGTGCTACCCTACCTGCAAAAGCGTTCCGGCAGGGTTTTTCGTTCGCATTGCGTTTATTTTTTCGGAATTGGAGAAAGCACACTTGAAAGTGAGCTTCAGGCAGAAATGCTTGCCATGAAAAACCCCACGCTTGCCCCATATGCAAAGGACGGAGAGGTTATGCTTCGCGTGACGGCTTCAGCAAAAACCGAGGACGAGACCGAAAAACTGCTTGCTCCTGTTGTGCAAATGTTAAAAGAAAAATATCCGCGGTATATTTATGGTGTTGATGTAGTAAATCTTCAAACTGCATTGGTGCAGAGGCTTGCTGAAAAAAAGCTAACCATTGCCACAGCAGAAAGCTGCACAGGCGGCTATATTGCAAAACGGATAACTGATGTGGCGGGCAGCAGCGAGGTCTTTTTGGGCGGAGTTGTAAGCTATGCAAACAGTGCAAAGCACAAGCTTTTAGGTGTAAAAGAAAAAACTCTTTTAAAATACACGGCGGTGTCGGCACAAACAGCAGGCGAAATGGCAAGGGGCGCACAGCGTAAATTTGGCGCGTCAATAGGAATTTCTACAACCGGAATAGCGGGACCGAGCGGCGGCAGCAATGAAAAGCCCGTGGGGCTTGTTTATGTAGGTGTAGCTACAGATAAAGGTACTGCGGTTTTGAAACTGAAGCTTTCGCGCGGCTATGCGGAGGAACGTGAATATATACGCTATGTTGCGGCTTCTCATGCTTTAAATGCTGTGCTAAAGCTTATAAAATAGCATCTATTTAAGCATTACGGGCTTACAGATGTAGTCGTAGCCGCAGGGCAGCGCAGTTGGCAGTGTCAGGCTGAAAAGGTCGGTTGATTGCGCCTCTAAAAAGCTAAAGCGGGAACAATCGTCATTTTGCTCTCTAAGCTGTGCAAGTGATGCCGAAATTGGCAGTAATGCGGTTTTTTTGGCAAGCTTTAGCACCTCAAGCCCCTTTGCGTTAAACCCCAGCACGCGCAGGTAGGGAATAGCGGTTTTGCAGTCGCTGTCGGTAAGCCCCAGATATGCCGCAAGCACAAGTCGGCGAAGGCGCGCAAGCGGGTAACGCTTGCTTTTTAAAAGCTTTAATAATTCATCTGTGCTTGTAGCCTTTCGCACCGCCGAATAAAAACGGTTTTCAAGTCCCTCCGATATATCGGGAAGTATACTGAAATCGCTTTTTGTCATGCGGCGCAAAACGGCTAAAACAGCAGTATCGGTAAGCTTAGGCTCTGCGGGCATAAGACCTGTGGCGGCAGCATCTTTATAAACCTCATAAGCCGCCGCGGGTACGAATGACCGCAAAGCCGCAATGCCATCGGCTTTTAAATTTTCTCTAAGGTGAGATGCACTGGCAAAGCTACCGCTTGCAAAGCGGCTGTCATGCGGTGCGCCCTTGCGTGCTATAGCACAGTACTGCGGTATAAAATTTTGTCTTTTCGCCGCCTTTAAATATTCTATTCCTAAAATGTTGTTTGGGCTTAAAAGCGGCGCGGCATTTTTTACTCCAAGCTGTGCTTCCAGTGCAAGCTGCCGCGCCCGCGCAAAGGTAAGCCCCTGTGCAAGGTTCGGTTTAATCACGCCTTTAAGCGTGTCGCGGGTTAAAGCAGCTGCTATTGGCAAAAGCTCGCTTAGCGTGTTTTCTGCTCCAAAGCTTAATATATCAACACAGCCTAAGCCCGCAAGTACTGCTACAATGCCGCTTGCAAAGCGCTCTGCCGTGGCGCAGGCGTAGGGCAGAGGAAGCTCCAAAATAAGGTCTGCCCCACAGCGCAGAGCAGCCTGTGCGCGGGTGTGCTTTTCGCATATTGCGGCTTCTCCTCTTTGCAAATGGTTTCCGCCCATAACCGCTACTATGTGTGTTGCGCCTTGCTCGCGCGTTTTTTCAATCATAAATGCGTGTCCGTTATGAAATGGGTTGTATTCTGCGGCAATTCCCGCAATTTTCACGGTCAACACCTCTTTTTGGCTTAATCAACTTGATTTTTGCTATATATTGTAATAATATATAATAGTATGACTGTATGTCAAGCTTTAAATACCAAATGACATTGGAGGAACGAAAAAATGAAGGTACTTGTTATTAATGCAGGAAGCTCGTCACTTAAATATCAGCTTATTGATATGTCTGACGAAAGTGTGCTTGCAAAGGGAAATTGCGAAAGAATAGGAATAGGCGGACAGATTGGTCACAGCACGAGTGACGGCAGGAAGGTAGAAAAGACACTCGATTTTCCAACGCATAAAGAAGCGTTTATGGCAGTTGTAGATATGCTTACAGCAGGCGAGGGTAAGGTTATCGACAGTGTTAAAGAAATTTCTGCAATAGGGCATCGTGTCCTGCATGGCAGCGAGGTTTACAAGACTTCTACGCTTGTTACCGACAAAGTAATAGACGACATAATGTCATTTAAAGAGTTAGGTCCGCTGCATAACCCGCCGCAAGCTATTGCAATGCGCGCCTGCCAAGAGGTTTTTGGCAAAGAAACACCTATGGTTGCAGTTTTCGATACTTCTTTTCATCAGACAATGCCGCCTAAGGCATATATGTTTGGTGTACCTTACGAATATTATGAAAAATATTCAATACGCCGCTATGGCTTTCATGGCACCAGTCATAAATATGTAAGCCGCCGTTATTTTAAAGTGACAGGCAAAAACCCGCTGGGAAGCAAAATTGTAATTTGTCACTTAGGCAACGGAAGCTCGCTTTCTGCCGTAATGGACGGAAAAGTTCTTGATACTTCCATGGGTCTTACCCCTCTCGACGGCTTTTTGATGGGTACACGCTGCGGCGGTATAGACCCGTCTGT
This sequence comes from Hydrogenoanaerobacterium sp., assembly GCA_036638975.1. Lineage (GTDB taxonomy): Bacteria > Bacillota > Clostridia > Oscillospirales > Ruminococcaceae > JAVWJP01. The sequence goes on along the minus strand of JAVWJP010000002.1, from coordinate 157,838 downwards.
GGTAACTTATATTGCCAATAAAGAAAACAAGACGCCCGATGAAATGTCGGAGCTTATGAATAAAAAATCCGGCTTTTTGGGTATTTCAGGTGTTTCAAGCGATTGCCGCGATTTACATACGGCAGCTGACGGCGGTAACGAGCGGGCAAAGCTTGCGTTAGATATGTTTGTGTATCAGATAAAGAAATTTGTAGGCGGTTATGCTGCTGCAATGGGCGGAATGGACGCGATAATATTTACAGGCGGAATAGGCGAAAATGATGTCGAAATCCGCGGCGAAATATGTGATAACATGCAGTATTTGGGGCTTGAGGTTTCAGAAGATTTAAATAAAAAGGCTTCGCGCCACGATGCAAAATTCTCGCTTCCGTCTTCTAAGGTAGAAGCATGGGTGATGCCGACAAACGAAGAAATTATGATAGCTCGCGACACTGTAGAGCTTGTACAGTAAAATTAAATTCATCTAAAAAAGATGCGCCACAGCTTTTTAGGCTATGGCGCATCTTTTTTATTAATTCTTATCTAAGCAGCATCAAACATACTAAAGCTTTTTTATCTTAAATTTATTTACAAGCTCTTTAAGCGTTTGCGATTGCCCGCTAAGCTCCTCGCTGGCGGCGGCGCTTTCTTCGGCGGCGGCAGAGCTTGTTTGTACGACAGAGGATATTTGACCTACTCCGCCCATAACTTGTTTAAGCATTTCTGCTTGTTCGTTGCTTGCTTTAGATATTTCTGCTATAAACTTTGTTGTGGCACTTGCACCTTCTACGACCTCGGCAAGGTTGCTTGATGTTTTACCCGCAAGCTCAACACCTTTATTTATAGAGTTTACAGAGGCTTCAATAAGCGCAGTTGTATTTTTAGCCGCTTCGCTGCTCTTGTTGGCGAGGTTGCGCACTTCGTCGGCAACTACCGCAAAGCCCTTGCCCGCAGACCCTGCACGTGCTGCTTCTACAGCCGCATTAAGTGCTAAAATGTTTGTTTGAAAAGCTATATCTTCTATTGTTTTTATAATTTTGCTTATTTCGCCAGATTTTGCATTTATGTCGCTCATAGCCTCAAGCAGCTTACTCATTTGTTCGTTACTACCATCTACTGCACCTGCTGCCGAATGTGCCATATCATTTGCAATGCTTGAGTTCTTTGCGTTAAGGCGAACCTGCTCGGTTATTTCGGTAACCATCGACGAAAGCTCTTGTACTGAGCCTGCTTGCTCTGTAGTGCCCTGAGCCAGTGTTTGAGAGCCATTTGCCAGCTGTCCCGATTCATCGGAAACAAGGTCTGCTGCGGTGTTTATTTGAGTAATTATTGTTGACATCATTATAATAAAGCGGGTGATAGAATCTTCTATTCCTTTAAAATCGCCTATAAAAGGCTGAGAAGGTGCTATGTCAAAGTTTCCGTCAGACATTTCGCCCATTGCACGGTCGATATCGGCAATATAAGTGTGCAGTACTGCGGCAGATTCGCGCAGACTGTCTGCAAGGCTGCCAAGCTCATCATTGGATTTGTATGCAATATCAATTTTAAGATTTCCTTTTGAAATTTCTTTGGCGGCTTTGTCAATTATTGCAATTGGCTTTAAGCTTTTTTGAATTTTAAAATACGAGAGAAAGGTAAGCACTATAAGTGAAAGAATAAGAAGAAACAGTACAAAAACTATCTGCGCCAAAATTCCTTCATCAAATTCCGCACCTGCGATACTGCTTTCGCTAAGCCATTTTTCGGCAGAATCACCTATGCTGAATGGAACAAATGCTTTATAATAAACCTCTCCGTTTGGGCTTTTATCAAGTATTGTATAGGCTGTGGGTTCGTTTGCAGACTCTAAAATGGCATTGGCGTTGTTGCTTTCGGTAACGTCCAAAAACTTTTTGCCCGTAAATTCCGGGTGATTGCTATGAATAATGACTGTTTGGCTACCGCTTATTACTTGATTATAAAAGGTTTTGTAGCCGCCATTATTGTAAATATCTTTGCTTAAAAGTGCTGTGTCAATGTCGCTGCCTACAGCACCTATAATGCTGCCGGAGCTGTTAAAAATTGGCTGCAAAATCTCCATGACATTGTATTTTTTACCGTTTATAACTTTTTCAAAGGGGTCAATGGTTATCATAGATTTTGCTTCACACATACGCACATAAGATGTTTCGTCAATATCGGTGTATTTAGAGGTGTAAAACCTTGTGCCCTCCTCGCTCGAAAAGATAGAGCAGCCGTTTGGCGTGTCTGCCGTAATCGCGTTCGGCTCTGCAAGCAAAAACATTGCCAAAACATCTTTGTCGTTTTCATTTGTCTGTTTAATTATTCTTTGTATAGCTTCAAGCCGTTTACCGTCTTCTATCTTATCCATACAGCTTATTGTATCTATAATAACCTGTTGCTTATACATTGTTTTTTCTAAAAAATCTTTTGTCGTAGAGGCGTTTTCTGTGGCGAGCAGCGAAAGCTTGTCTTGCTCACGAATGAGTAAATCTCTTTTTGTGCTAAGAGAAATTAAGAAAATGGTAACAGTAAATACAAGTAATATACACGTAAATATATATACCGATATTTTCATTGCCAGTTTTTTGTTTTTTTGAGGCTTGCCGTTATTTGTATTTGCTATTGTACTTTTGAGCCTTTTTGTTTTTGCAGCTTTCATTTTAAGCGCCTCTTTTCAATATCTGGTGTAAGTGCAGCTACTTATTTAGAGAAAAAACCAATATTTACAAATATATGATAATAAGTATTGTTTTTACAAAAAAATAAAGCGGTGAAAGTATAAAAATATACTTCATGCTTTTAAAATTATAACGATATTAAATAATCTTGTCAAAAGCAAGAAGTTATATGTAAGTTACAAAACAGAGCTGACATATAAAATAGATATGTAGCTTTTTGATGCAAAAAAACTGTAATTAATTATGCACATTATATAATTATATAGTATCATTTTAGCTAAATTTTGTCAATATATTTTGACAAAAAAACAGGCCTCTGCTTTTGGCAAAAGCCTGTTTTAAAAATATGCTTATTCTGAAACGTAGGGTAGCATTGCCAAATGACGTGCGCGTTTTATGGCAATGGTAAGCAGGCGCTGATGATGTGCGCAGGTACCTGTTACACGGCGAGGAACAATCTTTGCTCTCTCAGAAAGGTACTTTCTAAGCTCTGCTACATCTTTATAGCTAATGTTTTCTGACTTTTTCTGGCAGAAAGCACATACCTTTTTGCGACCTTTTCTCATGCGGTTGCCTCTGTCCGGTCTGTCATTGTTTCTTTCCATAGTCCAAAACCTCCTTTAAAATGGTTTACGGTAAAATTACGTGTCTTAAAACGGTAGGTCATCGTAGCCTTCTACCTCTTGAAAGTCCGAGGCTGCGCCGGAGGCGTAAGCCGCACCGCTTTCGGTAGCCGGGGCAGGAGAAGATGCCTGCGCGGGCGGAGTATAATTGCCCGAAGCACCGTCAGCCTTTGATGAGCCCTCTACAAAGCTTATGTTGTCACATACAACCTCTGCCGCTGTGCGTTTTTGCCCCTGCTTGTCTTCGTAGCTGCGAATTTGCAGCCTGCCTTCAAGCAGAATAGGCTTGCCCTTTGTGAAGTACTTGCAGAGAAAATCCGCACTGTTCCTCCAGGCAACGCAGTCGATAAAATCGGCTGTGCGTTCTGCGCCCTTTGTGTATGGGCGGTTTACCGCAACGCGGAAAGAAGCTACTGAAATGTTGCTTTGTGTTTGACGAAGCTCAGGGTCGGCAACAAGTCTGCCAAGTAAAAAAACCTTGTTCAAACTTTACACCGCCTTTTCTACTGCTCGTTCGCAACTATGAGCGAACGAAGGACACCGTCTGTGATTTTGTAGACACGGTCGAGCTCAGCAGGGAATTCAGGAGCTGAAGTAAAGGTTACTACAAAGTAATAACCGTCTGTTTCGTCTTGAATAGGGTATGCAAGCTTGCGCTTGCCCCAGTCTGCCTCGCTGTCAATAGTACCGTTTTCGCTTATGAGAGCTTTGAACTTTTCTACGAGAGCAGTTACTTTTTCATCACCGTCTTTGATGCTGAAAATAGCAACAGTTTCGTAGCTCTGTGTGGTTTTTGCCATTAGAATACACCTCCTTATGGACGTTAGGCCCTGTAAACAGGGCAAGGATAGTTAAGCGTCACGCACCGGTATAATAAGTGGGCGGACAATAACAAAATAGATATTACCACAAAAAGGCTTTAAAGTCAAGCAAAAAAGCCTTCCTTTTTGCAAAGTGCGGTTAAATAAGCGCGAAATTCTTCGCCTACCTCCGGGTGAGTAAGCCCTACCTCTACTATAGCCTGTAAAATTCCAAGCTTGTTCCCCATGTCATAACGGGTTCCCTTGTACTCAACACCTATCATGCCTTCTATTACAGCAAGCTCTCGCATTGCGTCGGTAAGCTGTATTTCTCCGCCTGCACCGGGGCTTAAAGTTTCCAGTATAGAAAAAATTTTGGGCGGAAGAATACAGCGCCCCAAAATGGCATAATTAGAAAAAAGCTGGCTTCTGTCAGGCTTTTCTATCATGTCTGTCACGTTGTATATGTTTTTTTCTATATGCTGTGTTTTAAGAGAGCAGTATTTAAAAATTTGCTCGGTGGCAACCTCTTTTATGCCTACAACACCCTTGCCATATTTTTCGTAAGCCTCGCAAAGCTGTCCGCAGGCAGGGTGCTCTCCAACTATCACATCGTCACCATAGAGCACCGCGAAGGGGTCGTTACCCACAAATGCTTTTGCGCAATAAACGGCGTGTCCTAAGCCTTTTGTTTCTTTTTGGCGTATATATTGTATGTTTGCAAGCTTAGATATGGCAACCATTTGGTTATAAATATCCTCCTTGCCTTTGCTTAAAAGATGCTGTTCAAGCTCGGGCGCTCGGTCAAAATGGTCCTCCACTGTGGTTTTGCCGCGGCTGGTTATAATTAAAATGTCCTCTATGCCGGACTTAACAGCTTCCTCTACAATATACTGTATTGCCGGCTTGTCCACTATGGGAAGCATCTCTTTTGGCATAGCCTTAGAGGCAGGAAGCACGCGTGTGCCAAGACCTGCCGCCGGTATAACGGCTTTTCTTATTTTCATTAAAATCTAACTCCAAACATAATATGTTTTATTTGATATATCATCATAGCATGGGGTAGCTTACAACAAGAAACCCGCCGTAAAAAACCCAAGCAACGGCGAATGAAACAAGCAAAGCGGCTATTATTATTTTGTTGGTGCGTCCGCGAAGCGTAAGAGCCTGCATATAGTCGCTTTCGGAAAGTCCGCGAAATTCATCTTGTATCTTATGAATTTTTTTCATTGTAAAGCGGTAATAAATTTTGTTGGCAAAAACTCCGCCCAGCATAACTACCGTAAAATAAACATAATGAAGTATTGTAGAAAGCATACTTAGCCATGGGTACGGTATTACAGGCTGCGGCATATTTTCTACTGTCAGCCACGCAAACATTTCGGGGAACATAAAATAGCTTAGAACAAACTGGGGTATAAGCGCCGCAATAAATATCGCAAGCATAACAGTACCGGCTTTATACATTTTGCGGTGAAAAAAGTAAAAGAAGCCGGTAAGCATCGCCGAAAAATTTATATTAAAAAAAGGCTGCTTGCCTGAGATTAACTTAAAACGCGGTAAATAATACAGTGAGTTTGCCCCGACAAACTGCGCGATATCTTTAACAGGTACACCATCAAGCTCATCATCAAGCCCAATGCCAAGCTGCTTTACACTTTGCGCCTCCTTTTCATTTAAAAACGGCATAGCTCTATTTGCAGGTGTAAAAAGCTTGCTGTGGTCCTCCTGTGCAGCCTCTGAAGCATCGTCGGTTTGCTGCGGGGTGAGTTCATCTTGTTTTTGCGGCAAGGGCTGTAGGGCTTGCTCGTTTGGGTTCTTCCATTCGTTGCCGGGTGCGTGCTGCTCGGTAAAAGCACAGCGGCCAAGTTCTTTAAAGCAGCTGCGGTGGTGCGGTGCACCGCATTGCGGGCAAACGGCAATATCGTCCTCTGCTGTAAATGGCTTGTTGCACACCGGGCAGCAAATGCCAATATATTTTTCCATATGTCAAATTACCTCCATCTTGCAATAAACATCATAATCTATTATATTATTATAGTATATTAAGATGCAAAAGCCAATACTAAAACAAATGAGTTTACAAATGTTCATAGATAATATAAAATTAAAGCGTACAATAAAAACATAACTCATCAGCGGAGGAAAAAAATATATGCTTGAATATGATGAACTGCGACTTAGGCTGGAGGAGCTTCAGCCACAAATAAAAGAGCTTGGCGGGGCTATAGGCTTGCCGCAATTGCGCGAGGAGCTTGAGGAGCTGCGTCAAAAGACGAGTGCCGACGGTTTTTGGAACGACACCGAAAACTCATCTAAGGTGCTGCAGCGGACAAAACGCTGCGAAAACAAAATAGAGGCGTACGAAAGCCTTGTAAGCCGCTGTGATGATGCCCTTACAATGGTAGATATTGCAAACGATGATGAGGATACTTCTGTGCTTGCAGAAATAAAAGAGATAACCGAAGAAATAGCCGTAGAGCTGGAGAGCGAAAAGCTTGCCACACTGCTTACAGGCGAGTACGATGCCAACAATGCTATTATAACCTTCCACGCAGGTGCAGGCGGAACAGAGAGCCAAGATTGGGCACAGATGCTTTACCGTATGTACACGCGCTGGAGCGAAAGGCATGGCTTTACTTACAGGGTGCTCGATTATCTTGACGGTGACGAAGCGGGGCTTAAAAGTGCATCTATAATGGTTGAGGGGCTTAACGCTTACGGGTTTTTAAAATCGGAGGCAGGTGTGCACAGGCTTGTGCGCATTTCGCCGTTCGATTCGGCAGGAAGGCGGCATACCTCTTTTTCATCTATAGATGTTATGCCTGAGCTTTCGGACGATGTAAAAGTAGAAATTAACGACGAGGATATACGCATGGAGGTTTTTCGTTCGTCAGGTGCGGGCGGGCAAAAGGTAAACAAAACCTCATCGGCGGTAAGGCTTATACACATTCCAACGGGTATAGTGGTTTCGTGTCAGGTAGAACGAAGCCAGTTTCAAAATAAAGATATGTGTATGAAAATGCTCAGCGCAAAGCTTGTTGAGATTAAAGAACGAGAGCACCTTGAAAAGATTTCAGATATTCGCGGCGACCACAGCATAATAGCGTGGGGCAGCCAAATACGCTCGTATGTTTTTATGCCTTACACCATGGCTAAGGACCACCGCACAGGCTATGAAAGCGGCAATATAGGTGCTGTTATGGACGGAGATTTAGACGGCTTTATAAATGCTTATCTAAAAGCCTCAAGCCTTGGCACACTTAAAAACGACTAGAGTATATGCAAAAAAATGGGTATTTATAAGCTGTTTACTTATGGGGGTTAAAAAATGAAGATAGCCGAACATTTTTATGAGCTGATAGGGAATACACCGCTTTTAGAGCTTTGCGCATACAGTAAAGCAAACGCTTTGAAAGCGCGCCTTGTTGCAAAGCTAGAGTGCTTCAACCCGCTTTCGTCCGTCAAGGACAGAGTAGGGCTTGCTATGATAGAGGACGCCGAAAAAAACGGCAGGCTTAAAGAGGGCGGAGTAATAATAGAGCCTACAAGCGGCAACACGGGCATAGGGCTTGCATTTGTGGCGGCGGCAAAGGGCTATAAAGCTGTTATAGTCATGCCCTCTAGCATGAGCATAGAGCGCCAAAAGCTTTTAAAGGCACTGGGAGCACAGCTTGTGCTTACAGACGGCGCTAAGGGTATGTCGGGCGCTATAGCCAAAGCGGAGGAGCTTAGGGCTGAAATAGATGGCAGTATTATTGCGGGGCAGTTTGTAAACCCTGCAAACCCCGCTGTGCATAAGGCAACTACAGCACAGGAGATATGGCGCGACACAGACGGTAAGGTTGATATATTTGTAGCAGGAGTTGGCACAGGCGGAACAATAAGCGGTGTTGGCGAGGGGCTGCGCGAGCACAACCCGAATGTTAAAATTGTGGCAGCAGAGCCTGCCGACTCCCCCTTGCTTTCAGGCGGAGCTGCTGCACCGCATAAGCTACAGGGTATAGGCGCTAATTTTATACCGGAAATATACAATAAAGACGTAGTTGATGAGGTTATAACCGTTACTACAGATGAAGCCTACGCCGCTTGCCGCGGAGTTGCAAAAACCGAGGGCTTGCTGTGCGGAATATCGTCAGGTGCAGCCCTGCACGCGGCAAGGGTGCTGGCACAGCGCAGCGAAAACAAAGCTAAGCTTATAGTGGTGCTTCTGCCGGATACGGGAGAAAGGTATCTTTCTACAGATTTGTTTGACAACATTGGTTGAAGGCACAGTAATAAAATATCACAGCATATAAAAAAGTAAAATAATATATTATAAGGGAGCTATTCTATGTTTAAGGGCTTGCGAAAGGATATAGCCGCCGTAAAAGAGCGCGACCCTGCTGCACGCGGCAGCCTTGAGGTTTTGCTGCTTAATTCCGGTGTCCATGCGCTTATATATTACCGTATTTCTCATTGGTTTTATGCGCACAGTCTGTTCTTTATTGCGCGGGCAATTTCGCAGTGGGCGCGGTTTTTTACGGGTATAGAAATTCACCCCGGCGCAAAAATAGCCAATGGTGTACTAATAGACCATGGAGCGGGTGTTGTTATAGGCGAAACTGCCGAGGTAGGCGAGGGCTGTACAATATACCAAGGTGTCACCTTAGGCGGTAACGGCAAGGACAAGGGCAAGCGTCACCCCACACTGGGCAAAAACGTAATGGTAGGCAGCGGAGCAAAAATTTTGGGTCCTTTCACTGTTGGGGATAACGCAAAAATAGCGGCGGGAGCCGTAGTGCTGGAGCCTATACCGGAGGACGCAACGGCTGTGGGTGTGCCTGCTCGCGTGGTGCGCCGCGGTAACAAAAAAGTGCCGCAGGATATGGACCAGATACATATACCGGACCCTGTTTCGCAGGAGCTTTGCAAGCTGCTTATGAAGATAGAAACTTTAGAAAAACGCGTTAATGAACTTGAAAATAAGTAAAGCAATTTGCTTTAAAATGTCAAAAAACCTCCTGCATATGCGGGCTGTCAGCTTCAATGCACTGCTTGCAAAAATGCAAAAAAGCACCCACGTTGGGTGCTTTTTGCGGTTTTTGTCAATCCTCGGAGATAACCACCAGACGGTCATCTTCATCGAATACCATCATTTCTGCCTTGTCGGGGCTGAGTACCACACGGGTCTGCGTGCCGTCGGCTGTGCGGGTGATATCTTTATAGCCGATGAACACACCGCCCTTTTGGGCTACGGCACGGGTTACTGTAAAAAAGTCCACAGGCTTACCAATGACAACATAATTGGCGGCGGGCTTTAAGTAGATTTCAGAGCCGTCCTCATCGAGAAGATCGGCAAAGATTGCGGAAAGCAGACGGTTCTCAGAGATTTGCGCGGTCATCAGACTGGTGAGATCGGAGCTGACAACAAAGTCGTTGACATTAGCCACACGGGCAAGCTCTTGGTTGCGTATATCGCGCATTTCGCTGGTGATGGAAAATTCCGCTTTGCTTTTCTTTGCGATGTCCCGAAGATACATCAGCACCATCAGCGTGGTGGCATCGGCGGTTTCAGGGTCTATTCCGGCGCCGCTGAGCACCACAATGTTGCGATATCCCTCCGAAACAAAGCCCTCCAGTACCGCCCTGTCGCAGATGTTGCAGCTACATGGGCGAAGCAGCAAATTATGCAGCGTGCTTTGCAGCTTTTCCACCTCGGCCAGCGGCTCTGCATTTTCGCAGGCCACCGTCACTCGAGAGCCTTCCGGTACATAGCAGTCCAGCTCCTCCAGCAGTCCGGTAAGCAGACCGTTGTGCCCCAGCACCAGCAGTGATTCTGTGCTGCGGGATTGTGAATGTATGGTTTCCGGAGCGAACAGCTCGGTATGTATAGATGAGGATTCCATTGGTGTAGTCACACCGTCGTCCTCGGCAATGACAATCAGTTGGTCATCACACCCAATTACGGTATCCATGGGCGGGTTGACAAACGCTTGCCCTGCCCGCTTGATGCCGATGATGCAGGAAAGCTGTGTCAGAGTTAGCGTTTCTGCAAAGGTTTTCCCTACGAAAGCGGGAATTGTCTCAATATAAATCTCATTCCCCTCAAAGGCGAATAGCTCGGTATAGACGCGGGAAAGCCCGGGCTGGCGGCAGGTATGTGCCACAATTCGGGACATCGCGTCAGAAAAATACAGCACCTCCGCGCGTCCTTCCCCAGCGAGCTGCGCCACGTCTACATTGCTCTCCTCGCGCACAACGACGGTGATGTGCGCGGTATTTTCGGGGTAGCTTTTCAAATAGTTTGTAGCTGCCAGAATGGTACGAATCGTTTTGGCATCGTTTTCTTCGTTCACAATGATACTGCGGCAGCTTTCCAGCGAGCAACGCTCCAGCGCTACCGTATCAGAGGTGCTGCCCCCACGGCAGATAACAACGGTATTCTTCGTGTCGGGGATATAATTGCGGATTGCCTCGTCCATAGCTTGCTTGTCCAAATCGCCCAATATTACAATGCGTGGTTTTTTTCGGTTTTCATTGGCAATGACAAGCTCTGAGATGGTTTTATAAATCCGGTCGTCAAAGCCGAGTATGACGGTATGGTCACTTTCAATCACCTTGGAATTGCCACGGCGCAGATTTTCAAATTTACTTTCCAGACCGCTGTTGATGATACCAATCAGCATACTGGTTATAAAGATGCCACAGACCGTGGTGATTGTCATAAGCGCGACAAACGGCGCGCCGCTCTCGGTGGAAAGACCCGCCAGCGTGCCTGCATCAATGGCGTGCATCAGATTCTGCCAAATCGAATTCCCCAGTGACCCGAATACCGAAGCATTGAGCAGCCACGCCAGCACGCCAATGAGAACCACTACTACGGCGGTAATCCCCAACAGCATTAAAATCAGCGGAACCGTACCCTTTGACATGATGTTATCAAAGCGATATTGCAGGCGGGCGCGCATAGAAATTTTTTTCATTCAAAACACCTCTCCGACTAATAATGGCATATATTTCTATCTCAATTATATCAAAAAATAATGAGCTTGTGTAGGCAATTTCGTGAAATGTCACTTTTGCGCCCTCAATGGCAGTTTTCCGAAAAAATGAAAGAGTCAGATATGCTCTGCAATTTGAAATACAAGTAGCACATGATGAAGCGGCTTTAGCTGCGCACAGCTTTCGCCTGCGGCTCGGCTGCGCTTGCGGGCTGTTCGCTTCCCCGCACTGCTTGCCAAAACGCAAAAAGCACCCAAACATGGGTGCTTTTACCTTTTTGGAGCAGGCGATGGGAATCGAACCCACAACCTCAGCTTGGGAAGCTGATGTTTTGCCACTAAACTACGCCTGCAATTGCATTATCTATTATCGCTCTTTTTGATGTAAATGTCAACCGTTTTTTCTATAGCGTAAAACGGTTGATTTTACTTATAAAATAGTTTAGAATAAATAAAGCGTTCTAACTTGGTATAATACCATCTGATTTTGATTTTACAGAATGGGAGAACTACAAAATGAAATATGTTATACAGGGCTACGAGCCAAAAGTACTCTTTAAGTATTTTGAAGATTTAAGCGCTATACCTCGCTCCTCCGGAAACGAGAAAGCTGTTGCGGATTATCTTGAGAATTTTGCTAAGGCTAATAATCTTTTTATTTACCGTGACAAGCTCAATGATGTTATTATAAAAAAAGCGGGAAGCAAGGGCTGTGAGAATTTACCTGCTGTGATGTTACAGGGTCATACTGATATGGTGTGCGAAAAAAACTCCGGTACCGTGCACGATTTTGAAAAAGACGGGCTGAAGCTTGTGGTAAAAGACGGAGTTTTAAGCGCCGACGGTACAACATTAGGTGCGGATAATGGCGTAGCTGTAGCACTTATGCTTGCAGTCTTGTCAGATGATGCTTTGTGTCACCCTCCGCTTGAATGTGTATTTACCGTGCAAGAGGAAACAGGGCTTTTTGGTGCTGTAGAGCTTGACGGCAGCTTGCTTTCGGCAAGAACAATGATAAATATGGACTCTGAGGAGGAGGGCATAGCCACAGTAAGCTGTGCCGGAGGAATGCGCGTTCGTCTGCATAAAAACAGAGAATACGAAGACGAAAAATATGGCTTTTTGCTTGCGCTTTCTTTGCGTGGGCTTTTGGGCGGGCATTCGGGTGCAGATATTCACCTAGGCCGCGCAAATGCAAACAAGCTTATGGGCAGAATATTAAATGCTGTTTTGCGCAATGTACAGCTGCGCCTTGTCACTATAAACGGCGGCTCAAAGGACAACGCCATACCACGCGAAAGCGACTGTGTGGCAGCCTTTAAAACGGAGGCAGAGCGTGAAAACGCAAGGGATATTATAGCTGCTGTTACGGCTGACATTAAAGCGGAGCTTGCTGCCGCAGAGCCTAATTTTAAGATAGATTTAAAAACAGAGGACAGGCAAGCTGCTGTTATGAGCAAGGCACTTACCGAAGCTGTAGTACGCGGAGTTTACTTAGCTCCGTACGGTCCTCTTGCGCGTAATGTGCAAAAGGGCGGATTTGTTGTGTGCTCGGTTAATTTGGGCGTTATAACAACAAAAGAAGATGAGGTAGTCCTGTGCTTTTCACTTCGCAGCTCTGAGGATAGCTTGCAGCAGGAAACCTTGCATAGGCTGGAGCTTTTGGCAGAGCTTTTAGGCTTTAGGCTAAGCAAGGACAGCGAATATCCGGGCTGGAGTTATGCCGAAAAGTCAAATATACGCGATATTTTTTGCAAGTGCTATAAAAAAGAATTTGGTACAGAGCTTAAAATAGAAGCTATTCATGCGGGGCTGGAATGCGGGCTGTTTATTAAAAAAATGCCGGGGCTTGATGCCATTGCCGTAGGACCTAACCTTCGCAAGTGCCACACACCAGAGGAAGAGCTTGATTTAGCAAGCTGCGGGCGTTTTTGGCAGCTATTGGTTTCTGTTTTGGCAGAGCTTGCAAAATAGATGTATCTTTAAATATAATTTTGAAAAAAGACGTCATTTATGTACCGACCCCCAAAAGTTAGACCTAAAAACTAACTTGAATTGACCCCAAAAAGTTAGACAAATATTTTAATTAAGCAGCCGAGAGGGCTTGTTGTCTGTGAATAGCAGGCGGCAAGCCCTTTAGCTTTGCCTTGATGCGGCGGTTATTGTAGTAGTCGAGGTACTCAATGAGTTCTGATTTGAAGTGCTCTATCGACTCAAATTTTTGCAGATAAAGCGGCTCATACTCTGTCGAACGCCCTTTGCTTGCAACAACCGTTGGTATTGTCAGCCTTGGTCAGAATGTAGGATAAGATTTGTATCATTCAGTATTATTTTAAAGGCTTTATCCAGCATTTCTGTCACCATATTTAGCATCGGATGGTCATAAATTGTATAGCTTACAATGTCGCGGCTGCACAAATCTAAAATCGGAGAGAGGTAGAGTTTTTGCCCGAACAGACTGAATTCTGTGACATCAGTAACCCATTTCTGATTGGGTTTTTCAGCTTCAAAGTTGCGTTTCAATAGGTTTGGCGCAGTTCTGAATACTTCACCTTTGTAGGATGCTTCGATGGTTTTTCCAAACATTGTCGAAATTTGCGATATTCACCGAAAACCGACTAAAAACCAATTTTCGTTTTGTATAATGCTGGAAAATGTATAATACGAGACAAGGACAAGCTCATAGCAAGATTTAGTAACGCGCATGGTAGTGTATGAGCGCTTGCATCATTTTCTAAACACCTGTTTAGCTTAGTTATTTGCGCGCTACGCCATAAGTGTTTGAAACAGGGTCAAGAAACAAACCAATATGCGGCGGCGAAAAAGTAAAAATAACAAAACAGGCAAAAATTATAATAATTCCAACCCAAGCTAAAATAATTGCAGTAGGAGAAGAAAAATAATTTGTATCTAAAAAGTATGCGCTAAACAAATATGCTGCAATTACTCCAACAATAAACGTACCTATATCTGCCCATAAATAATTTTTACCCGCAATACCGACATATGTGTAAAAAGCCGTGACAATTGTTGCCATTCCAAACAGTACAGACAGTGTTTTTACGGGAATGAAATTTGCTGTTTGGTTGCCATAAGCAAAATATTCAATTATGCCAAAAAATAATATAGGCATTACCAAGAGCTTTAAATGCTCCCATGTGCTCTCATTAGCCGCACTAAAAACGGCTGCAATTGGGTTATCGCCTGATAAATGATAGGTAAAATGCAGTAATGTTCCAACTATTATGGTGAAAATAGCGCCTGATATTTGTAAAAATTTCATTTCTACACCTCCATAATTATCTTATGAAGTAAAAAATAAAACTATGAAAATTGTTTAAAATAGATATGATAATTAAGATAAAACATTTGTAAAAAGCTCTATATTTTGCCTTTGATAAAAAGTGCTTGCTTTCACAAACTAATACTGTCTTTAATAAAATGCTTGAATTTATATTACAGGCGATAGCTATATTGCAATAGCTAAAGGTATTTAGTGCTATAAAAAAATTGTGAGGGCTTTATATGAAGAAAATTATTAGGTTTACGGCGGGTACTCTTGCGTGCGTACTTGCGGTGCTTTTGTCCTTTTTGCTTTATATAAGCAGCAGCTTACCTGAAAAATACATGGTAAATAAGGGCGAAAAGCTTAATATACGCTCGCGTTTTGGAGTGACTGCGGCTGTTAAAAATAAAAACACCGCCAATCAAGTGCTTACGCAAAGAGGCAATATATACAAAACTCAGCTAAAATTTTTAGGGGTAATACCGTTAAAGGAGGTTACTGTAGAGCTTGTAGAAAAACAGATGGTGGCTGCCTGCGGCACACCCTTTGGCATAAAAATGTTTACTGAGGGCGTTATGGTTGTGGGTTTAAGCGACCTTGACACAGCCGTGGGTTCTGTAAACCCCGCAAAGGACGCGGGTATAAAAACAGGGGACGTAATAACGCGCATAGGCGGCAAAGAGGTTTATTCAAACGAGCAGGTGGGAGAAATTGTTTCGGCAAGCGGCGGCAAACCACTTAAAGTGCTATTGAAGCGCAAAAACACACCTACAACCGTGTTGCTTACCCCTGCAAAGGGCAGCGTTGACGGCTGTTATAAGGCGGGTATGTGGGTGCGCGATTCCTCTGCGGGAATTGGCACAATGACTTTTTACGACCCTGTAAGCGGCGTTTTTGGCGGCTTGGGACACGCGGTATGTGATGTTGACACCGGTGAGATTTTGCCGCTTATGAGCGGGGAGGCAGTAAGCGTTGACATTACAGGCTGCATTAAAGGTGAAACAGGTAAGCCCGGTGAGCTGCAAGGCAGCTTTTACAACGAGCGCAAGCTGGGCAGCCTTTACCTAAACACCCAAACAGGGGTTTATGGTACGCTAAATAAAGAACTTACTCCGCCAAAGCTTTATGAAATTTCTATGCGGCAAGAGGTAAAAGCGAGTAAAGCCACTATATTGACAACTTTATATGGTAATTTGCCACGCGAATATGATATAATGATAGAAAAGGTAAGCTTTACTGACGGAAACCCCACAAAAAACATGGTAATACGTGTTACAGACCCCGAGCTTTTGGCAAAAACAGGCGGTATTATACAGGGTATGAGCGGAAGCCCTATTTTGCAGGACGGAAAGCTTGTGGGTGCGGTTACTCACGTTTTTGTAAACGACCCAACGCGTGGTTTTGGCATATTTGCCGAGAATATGTATTATTCCATCGACAATGTTGAAAATGCAATTAGTGCTGTAGGATAGAGAAGAATAAAATATTCTGCAATAAACTGTTGACATATATGTAAAAATATGGTAATCTGTAGCAGACGGAAATATTACAGACAACTTGGAGGAATTATCATGGATAACAAACCCACAATAATTATCGCGGACGATAACAAGGACTTTACGCTGCCTTGTGCCAATTTACTGAAAAGCTACGGTTTTGAGCCTGTTGTTTTAGAGAAGGACGGCGCGGTTTTGCTTGAGAAGATTGGTGAAATTAAGCCAGAGCTTGTGCTTTGCGACATTTTTATGCCATATTTTGACGCAATTTCTGTTATGAAGCAAGTGAACAATATTGGTGCGGCACACCCTATGTTTATTGTTATGTCAACTTTTGACAATGCGGCTTTGCAAAAAGAGGTTATGGACACGGGCGCGGCATATTACTTTTTAAAGCCATTTGATATGGAGGTCTTGGCAGAGCGGGCTGTACAGTTGACAGGCAGGCGCAGTGCGTCCGCTTTAAACGGCGGCGGTGTTATGCCGTTTGTAAAGTCAGAGCCTGATATTGAAATGATGGTTACCGATATTATTCATCAGATAGGTGTGCCGGCACATATAAAGGGCTACCATTATTTACGCGAATCCATAATGCTTTGCATAGAGGACGTTGACATAATAAACTCTGTAACAAAACAGCTTTACCCAACAGTTGCAAAGCGCTTTAATACAACCTCAAGCAGGGTAGAACGGGCAATTCGCCACGCTATAGAGGTTGCGTGGGACAGGGGCGATGTTGACACGCTTAACAGCTATTTTGGTTACACCATACACAACCAGCGCGGCAAGCCCACAAACAGCGAGTTTATCGCATTAATTTCTGACAAGCTGACGCTGCGCCTACGCGGTATGAAAAACGAAAGCGAAGCTGCAGCAAAGGCGTAAAGCTTTAACTTTTTAAGTATAGAATGCAGTAAAATAAAAAGACAAGCAATGCCTGTGGTTATAAAAGCCATTTGTAAATTGCTTGTTTTTTTATACGCGATTTGTTTTTTGTTTGTAGCTGTGATATACTTAAACTAAACTTAAATATAAAAGAACCGTCTTAAATTTAGAAGGGCTTTTGGTATTGCACCGTATAAGGTGCTGTATGAAAGGTCTTTCTTTTTTTAGCATAAAGGGGGCGATGTATGTAAATGCAGATAGCAGTTCCGTTCATCGAGTACCGAATATTTGAATTAAATTTTTATTGGAGGTTTTAAACGTGTATAGTTTAAATGCAGAAAAAAGAAATGAACAGTTAAAGTGTAAGCAGCTTAGAAAACAAGGGATAATCCCGGTAAATGTTTATGGCGGCGACCTTAAAGAAACTCTGTTGTTCCAAATTTCGTTAATAGACGCAAATAGAATGTTAAAGACAAAGGCTAAGGGCAGCACGGTTATGTTAAACTTAGGCGACAAAAAACTTAGCGTTCTTTTAAAAGACGTAAGCTACACGCCGGTAAGCGGCATGGTAGAAACTATATCCTTCCAAAAACTTATGGAGGACGAAATTGTACACAGTACATTAAGAATAGTGCTTCTTAACAAAGAAAAAACAACGATGATGGTTCAGCAGTTATTGGAGGAAATCCCCTATAAAGCGCTTCCGGCAGATTTAATTGAAAAAATTGAGATAGATATGGACAATATAAAAGAAGGCAGTACTATAAAAATAGAAGACCTTCCGTTTGCAAAAAACAAAAAAATAGAAATTCTTATACCTTTGGATACATTGGTGCTTAATATGGTTGAAAACTTTAAAAGTAAAGTAACCGAAGTAGCCGATGCGCCGGTTGAAGCAAAATAAATATAAGCATTAAATATAAAAAAAGGTGGAGTCAGTGCCTCGCAGGGCATTAACTCCGCTTTTTTTAATTGCACATATGCGTAGCACGCGGCTTAGATAAATATTAATAAATATAAAAAAGATAACGAATATTTTCTGCTTGACAAAACAATATATTTTGCATATAATAATGTTAGATAAGGGTAACATTATTGCAGCGAATTATAGGGAGATGTTAATATATGAGCAAAAGCAACAAGGGAGAACGTTCGTTAAAAGACCTTTTGCCCGGGCAGAAATCAAAGATAATAGCCATAGGAGGGTCCGGTGCTTTAAAACGAAGGCTTGTTGATATGGGCCTGACACCGGGCTGTGACGTTTTTGTGCGAAAGGTAGCACCTCTGGGTGACCCTATAGAAATAAACCTGCGCGGGTACGAGCTTTCGCTTCGCAAGGACGACGCCGAGAAGATATTGATTGTGCAGGAGTGATTTTTACAGCATATTTTGGAATAAAAAAGGGGGCTGAACATGAGCTATTCTATAGCATTGGCGGGTAACCCGAACTGTGGTAAGACTACGCTTTTTAACGAGCTTACGGGCTCTAACCAATATGTAGGTAACTGGGCAGGCGTAACTGTAGAAAAAAAAGAGGGCAAGGCTTCTTACAATGGTACAGAGCTTTTGATAAACGATTTACCGGGCATATATTCTCTTTCGCCATACACTATGGAGGAGGTTTGTGCGAGAGATTATATAATGCATGACGACCCTGATGTTATAATAAATATAATAGACGGCACAAATATCGAGAGAAACCTGTACTTAACCATACAGCTTATGGAGCTGGGGCGACCGATGATTATAGCTGTTAATATGATGGACGATGTTGAGCAAAAAGGAGAAACTATAGACTGTGATAGGCTGGCGGCGCTTTTGGGCGTGCCTGTGCTGCCCATAGTTGCGCGCAAGGGCGAGGGGCTTACACGGCTTCTTGATGAAACAGTAAAAATAGCTTCATCTACAGAGCCGCAGCCGCACCACATAGAGTACGATTATAAAACGCAAAACGCAATAAGCAGCATACTTTTAATTCTTACGGAAAACACCCAAACCAGCGACCATCACATACAGTTTTATGCGAGCAAGCTTTTAGAGGCAGATGCATCAATAGCAGATATTTTAAAGCTTACCGAAAGCCAGCGCGAAAGAATAGAAGCGGTTGTAAAAGCCTACGAAGCAACGTCGGAATACGGTGACAGAGATACAATGCTTGCAGATGCGCGTTACAGCTACATAACAAAGCTTGTGGGGAAAACGGTGGTAAAAAACACAACACCGGGCTTCCTTACAATGTCAGATAAAATTGACAGAATAGTAACCAACCGTGTTTTGGCTTTGCCTGTGTTTTTAGCAGTGATGTTTTTTATGTTTACTATAGTTTTCGGTCCTGTCGGCACGGGGCTTAAGGGCATTGTGGAGTGGATTCTAAATGGTGTTATATCACCTGCGGCAGAGGAATTTTTGCTTGTCTCAGATGCACCTCTTTGGACATTTAGCCTAATAATAGATGCGGTTATAGGCGGTGTTGGCGGAATACTTACATTTTTGCCGCAGATAATGCTACTCTTTTTGTTTTTGTCAATACTTGAGGACAGCGGATATATGGCGCGTGCAGCATTTATAATGGATAGATTACTGCGCAAGCTGGGGCTTACAGGCAAAAGCTTTATACCTATGCTTATGGGCTTTGGCTGCACAACACCTGCTGTTATGGCGGCACGAACTATGGAAAACGAGAAAGACCGCCGCCTTACAATAATGCTTACGCCGTTTATGTCGTGCGGGGCGCGGTTGCCGATTTACGCCTTGTTTGCCGGGATATTTTTTAAAGAACATCAGGGCTTGGTGGTTTTTTCTATGTACCTTTTGGGTATAGTTGTGGCTGTGGTTGCGGGCTTGGTTTTAAAGCACACCCTGTTTAAGGGCGAGGCAGCACCGTTTGTTATGGAGCTGCCAACCTACAGAATGCCCACTTTAAAAAGCACTGGGCTGCATATGTGGGACAAATGCAAGGGCTTTTTAATTAAGGCGGGTACAGTGATATTTTCTATGAGCATACTTGTGTGGCTGCTGCAAAACTTTAATTTTTCATTACAAATGGTAAGCGATAGCTCAGAGAGTATATTTGGGCATATAGGCACATTTATAGCCCCTATATTTATACCGTTGGGCTTTGGAACATGGCAGGCATCGGTTTCGCTTTTGGCGGGGGTTGTTGCAAAAGAGGCGGTTGTAAGCACAATGGGCGTGCTTTATACATCAACTAACGTTATAGCTGCTAGCTTTACACCGCTTTCGGCGTATTCATTTATGGTGTTCAGCCTTTTATATATGCCGTGCATAGCGGCTTTTGTGTCTATACGGCGCGAGATGAACTCGCTTAAATGGGCAATTGGAACAGCACTTTTTGAAACAGGAGTTGCTTATTTTGTAGCACTTCTTGTTTATCAGATAGGTTCGTTATTTTTATAAGAAAAGAGGCTTAAAAAGGTGAAATACTTGGTAATACTTGTTTGTATCGGGCTTATAGCCTTGGCGCTTTGGCTTTTCGCAAAAAACATAAGCAATATGGCAAAGGGCAAGTGCTGTGAGGGCTGTAAGGGCTGTGCGCAACGAGAAAATTGCAGCTCTAATGATGAAAATAAAGAAAACAAATAAGCTTGCAGGGAGGTATACATTGTGGGTGAGATACACAAGGCGGGCGAAGATTATCTTGAAGCTATATTACAGGTGGAGCAAAATAGCGGACGTGTCCGCTCTGTTGATGTCGCAAAAAAACTTTCGGTTTCGCGCCCCAGTGTAAACAAAGCGATGGGCAACCTGTGCGAGGCGGGCATGGTGCAAAAAGAGAGATACGGCGACATTATTTTAACCGAGGAGGGGCGAGAGCGTGCCGCCGCCGTGCTTAGACGCCACGAGCTTATAAAACGTTTTTTGGCAGAGGTGCTTGGCGTTGACGACGTTGTTGCAGAGGAAGATGCCTGTAAAATGGAGCATATTGTAAGCCCGCAGACTATGGCGCTGTGGACAGAATTTATTTTGCGCTATCTGCAAAGCGAAAATGCTTCTAAGCAGACAGAAGGAGAAAATAAATGAACGGTAAAAACAGAAGTGATATTAAAATTGGCGCAAATGTAAAAATTGTGCTTAAAGCAGACCAGCCCACGGGTAAGCTTACAGAGGGCACTGTTGCGAGGATACTTACAAAAAGCGCCACTCATCCGCATGGCATTAAGGTAATGCTGAGCGACAACAAGGTTGGCAGGGTGCAAGAAATTTTATAATTGCGCATCTGTAGAGCACGCGACTTAGATAAAAATTAAAAAAACTGTTTGCCCTCACGCTGCTTATGTCGTGGGGGCAAATTTGCCGTATATGCCTTAACAGCCGCTGCACTGCCGCACAGAAAACAGAATTTAAAATTATTGTAAATGTAAAGAGAAAAGCATTGACAGAGTGACTAAAATGCGTTATAATACTAATTGTTCGTGTAAAGCAAAGCGCTTTACAGATACGGGCGGAGGAAGGGGTTATTTGATGAAAAATCTTGAAATTTCGTTGCTTTTAGATTTTTATGGAGATATTTTGACGGAAAAGCAAAAAGAAGTTATAGAGCTTTACTATAATGATGACCTTTCTCTTGCCGAGATAGCAGCAAACGAGGGAATTACACGGCAGGGCGTGCGCGATTCAATCAAGCGCGGTGAAGCTGTGCTTTTGGATATGGAAGAGCGCTTGGGGCTTGCAAAAAAATTCCGCGAGCTGCAAGACGGAGTAAGCAAAATAGTTCAGTGCGCAAAGGACATAGAATTTTACAACCGCGAGTATCATTACTCGGGGCAGATAGCCGAAAAGGCATCTTCAATAATAAGTATTGCATCAGAGCTAAGCGATTAATTTTAACCGATTAACCTAAAAAAGGAGTGGTCAGCTATGGCATTTGATGGGCTTTCAGATAAGCTTTCCGCCGCTTTTAAAAAGCTGCGCTCTAAGGGCAGGCTAACCGAGGCAGATGTAAAAGAGGCAATGCGCGAGGTACGTTTGGCACTTTTAGAGGCAGATGTAAACTATAAGGTGGCAAAAGATTTTGTCGCTACGGTAACACAGCGTGCAATAGGAGCAGATATTTTAACAAGCTTAACGCCTGCACAGCAGGTTATAAAGGTAGTAAACGAAGAATTAACCTCACTTATGGGCGCAGAGAACAGCCGCATATATTTTTCGTCAAAGCTGCCTACCATCATTTTAATGTGCGGGCTTCAGGGCTCGGGTAAAACAACTCACTGTGCAAAGCTTGCAAAATCGTTTAAGAAGCAGGGCAAGCGCCCGTTGCTTGTGGCGTGCGACGTTTACCGTCCCGCAGCTATAGAACAGCTAAAGGTGGTTGGGCAGCAAGCAGGTGTGCCTGTTTTTGAAATGGGGCAGGGCGACCCTGTGCAAATTGCAAAAAAAGCAATATCCCATGCAAAGGACTATGGGCACGATATAGTTATACTCGACACCGCAGGTCGCCTGCATATAGATGAAACCCTGATGGGTGAGCTTAAAAACATAAAGTCAGAGCTTTCTCCGCATGAGATTTTGCTCGTCATAGACGCTATGACCGGACAAGATGCGGTGAATGTGGCAAAAAGCTTTGATGAAGCACTGGGAATAGACGGAGTTATACTTACAAAGCTTGATGGTGACACACGCGGCGGAGCGGCGCTTTCTGTGCGTGCCGTTACAGGTAAGCCCATAAAGTTTGTCGGCATGGGCGAAAAGCTTGATGATTTAGAGCCGTTTTATCCTGACAGAATGGCATCAAGAATATTAGGCATGGGCGATGTACTAACCCTTATTGATAAAGCGCAGGAGAACATGAATTTTGACGACAGCGAAAAAATGGCGCAAAAGATGAAGGAAAACTCCTTTGATTTAGATGACTTGCTGGACCAAATGAAGCAAATTCGCAAAATGGGTCCATTAAGCCAAGTGCTGTCTATGATACCCGGTGTAAGCGGGCAGATAAAAGATGCTGATGCAGAGCAGGGAGAAATACAGCTTAATCAGATAGAAACCATAATAAACTCTATGACAAAAAAAGAACGTGCAAAACCCGCCATAGTAAACCCGTCGCGTAAGCGCCGCATAGCGGCAGGCAGCGGCACAAGGGTTGAAGATATAAACCGTCTGCTTAGGCAGTTTGAGCAAATGCAAAAAATGATGAAGCAAATGACTGCCGGCGGCAAAAAAGGCAAGCGTATGCGCGGCATGATGTCGGGCATGGGCGGTATGGGTGGCATGGGCGGCATGGGCGGTTTTTAATTATCATATCAAGCAGCTTTAAAGCGATTATCGCTTAAAGATAATATTTATAAAAAAATTTGGAGGTGACAGAAATGGCTGTTAAAATAAGATTGCGCCGCATGGGTGCTAAAAAAGCGCCTTTCTATCGTATTGTTGTGGCAGATTCCCGTTATCCGCGCGATGGCAGATTCATTGAAGAGGTAGGATATTATGACCCTACAAAAAACCCGTCGATAGTTAAAATTGACGAAGAAAAAGCTAAAAAATGGCTTTCAAACGGCGCACAACCAACCGAAACGGTAAAATCGCTTTTGAAAGCAAACGGCGTAATCTAACACCGTAGGAGGTTGCAGATGGAACAGCTACTGAAAACAATTGCGCAGGGTCTTGTGGAAAATAAAGATGCTGTGTCTATAGCCGCAGATGCTCCGCTTGAAGATGGCACTATTGTGTACCATTTGCACGTTGCGCCGGAGGATATGGGCAGAGTTATCGGTAAGCAAGGGCGTATAGCTAAGGCAATTCGGGCTGTTATGAAGGCAGCCGCTGTCCGCAGAGAGATAAGAATTGCGGTAGAGATTGACTGACACCGATGTAACTTAAAGCATATGCAACAAATAATTGTGCTTTGGCTGCACTATGTAAGGTACAAGGCTACAGCGAATGGGGGAGCACCTTGCTTGCCCCATTCTTTGCGTTATGCGGTTATATTATGCGGGGAGAGCTGAAAAAATGAAGAAACAATATATAGAAACAGGCGAGATTGCGGCTGTGCATGGTGTTCGCGGAGAGGTTCGCGTCAACCCATGGAGCGACAGCGCAGATTTTGTGTGCGAATTTAAGAGGTTTTATACCGACGAAAAAGCTTCTGCTGTCATGGAGGTTGAAAGCTCTCGCCCGCATAAAAATATAGTAATAGTAAAGTTTAAAGGCTGTGATGATGTTGAAACTGCCCAAAAGCTGCGTGGAACCGTGCTTTTTATAAACCGTGACGACTGCAAGCTTTTGCCGGGGGAGTTTTTTGTTCAGGACCTTTTTGGCATGGAGGTGCGCGATGTTGACACCGACGAATGCTACGGAAGTATTTGCGAGGTTTCGCAAACAGGCGCAAACGATGTTTATCATATAGCACAAGAGGGTAAGAGAGAAAAGCTTATACCGGCAATACCTCAAGTTGTAATCAGCACGGATATAGACAAAAATATTATGCTTATTCGTCCGTTGGAGGGGCTTTTTGATGCGAATTGATATAGCTACTTTATTCCCGGAAATGTGTGAGTCGGTGCTTTCAGAGAGCATTATAGGGCGTGCCCGCGCAGGTGGCTTTATAGAGCTTTACTGCCATAATATAAGAGATTACAGCACAGACAAGCACCGTCGCGTAGACGATGCACCGTTTGGCGGGGGAATGGGCATGGTTATGCAGGCAGAGCCTATTTACCGCTGTTACAGCGATATTTCTGCTTCGCTTAACGCTAAACCACATGTTATTTATATGTCGCCTCAGGGCAAAACCTTTACACAGCAAATGGCGCGTGAATACTCTGAAATGTCAAATATTTTTATACTTTGCGGGCATTATGAGGGCGTTGACGAGCGCGTTTTAGAGGAAATTGTAGATGAGGAGCTGTCTATAGGAGATTACGTTTTAACAGGCGGAGAGCTGCCTGCTTTGGTAGTAATAGATGCCATTGCGCGTATGTGCGAGGGCGTTTTGTCAAGCGACGAGTGCTTTACAGACGAGAGCCATTGGGCAGGGCTTTTAGAGCACCCGCAGTACACACGCCCCGCAGTTTGGCACAAAAAAGAAGTGCCTGAGGTTTTACTTGGCGGGCATCATGCGAATATTATAAAATGGCGGCACGAGCAGGCGGTTTTGCGCACTGCTGCAAAACGCCCCGATATGCTTGCGGCGGCAGAGCTTGCAGAAAAAAATGGCGGTAATGCGTAGGCTTTACCGCCGTTTTTTTATTTGTACGGCAGAAGCTTGTGCAATAAGTAAAATATTTATTCTAAGATGAGTTTCGCTTGAAAAACCCCTAAAAAACGGCTATACTTAAAAGTAAGAAATTTTGCATTTGAAGCGTGGAAATATAAAAGCTGCGCGTTGGGCGCTAAAACACGAACGGAGGAATGGCTATGGACGAGCAAAAGCTTTATGAAAAATGGCTTGAAAAAGCAGTAGATGACAAGGATCTTCAGACAGAGCTTGCCTCAATAAGCGGCAAAAAAGATGAGATATTCGACCGTTTTTACCGTGAACTTGATTTTGGCACGGCGGGGCTGCGCGGGGTAATTGGTGCGGGTACAAACCGCATGAATATTTACACCATACGCAGGGCAACTCAGGGGCTTGCCATGATGCTGTGCGAGCGCTATAAAAAACCGTCTGTGGCTATAGCCTATGACAGTCGTATTAAATCTGATTTATTTGCAAAGGAAGCGGCGCGCGTGCTTGCGGGCAACGGTGTTTCGGTTAACATTTACCCCGAGCTTATGCCTGTGCCTGCGCTTTCGTTTGCAACACGCAGCTTAAAATGCGAGGCAGGCATAATGGTTACCGCCAGCCATAACCCCGCTAAGTACAACGGTTATAAGGTGTACGGCGCAGATGGCTGCCAGCTTGGCACCGATGAAAGCGCCCGCGTGCTTGAGTTTGCAAATACAGTAAACCCGTTTACAGACGTTAAGCTTGCAGACTATGACGAAGCCGTAAAGCTAGGGCTTATAAAGCTTATACCGGAGGCTGTAGTGCAAAGCCTTTTAGATAATATAGAAAAACAAGCTGTGCGGCGCGGAATATGCGAAAAAGCGGAGCTTAAAGTGGTTTATACTCCGCTTAACGGTGCGGGTAACCGCTGTGTGCGCTCTATCTTAGACAGGATAGGCGTTAAAAATGTTGTGGTTGTTCCGGAACAGGAGCACCCCGACGGCACCTTTGCAACCTGCCCGTTCCCCAACCCCGAAATCCGCGAGGCACTGCAAAACGGGTTGGAGCTTTGCGAAAAAGAAAACCCGTCAATACTTTTGGCAACAGACCCCGATTGTGACCGTGTGGGTATTGCGGTAAACCATAATGGCAGCTACACACTGCTTACAGGCAACGAGGTTGGCGTTTTACTTACGCATTATATAGTTACATCTCGCGCCGAGCTAGGCACATTACCTAAAAACCCTATGGTTGTTAAAACAATAGTAACTACCTCTATGGTGGATACCATTGGCAAGGACCTTGGCGTAGAGGTAATAAATATACTTACCGGCTTTAAATATATCGGCGAGCAAATTGCTATATTGGAAGCAAAAGGCGAAGAAGACCGCTTTATTTTAGGCTTTGAAGAAAGCTATGGTTACCTTGCAGGCACATATGTGCGCGATAAAGACGCAGTAGTTGCGTCTATGCTTATATGCGAAATGGCGGCATATTACAAGAGCAAAAGCATGACGCTTGTAGATGCATTAAATGCCCTCTATAAAAAATATGGCGTACACAAAAATATACAGTCTAATTTCTACTGTGAGGGCGCAAGCGGTATGCAAAGAATGGGCGAGCTGATGGATTCGCTGCGCCGCAACCCACCTGCCGAAATAGGCGGTATAAAGGTTACCTCAATTTCCGATTATGAAACATCTGAAAAGACTGAAAACGGTGCGGTAACGCCTATTACTCTGCCAAAATCTAACGTGCTGGCATATGGGCTTTTTGGCGATATACAGGTGGTTATACGTCCCTCCGGCACAGAGCCTAAGGTTAAGGCTTACTACATGGTTAAAGCAAAAACGCAGGACGAAGCAGACAGCACAGCACAAATGCTTGTTGGGGCAGTAACAAAGCTGCTGGGCTTTTAAAATTTTGCTTGATTTTTTGTCGTAATTATGTTAATATAAATTTTAGTGTGGCATCTCATACTGATGCGACAACTTTGAACAGAGGTGAGCTTTACATGAAATCCGATATTCATCCGAAATATGAGCCTACAACAATCACCTGTGCTTGCGGCGAGGTAATTGAAACACGCTCTACAAAAAAAGACCTTAAAGTAGAAATTTGCTCTAAGTGTCACCCCTTCTTTACAGGCAAACAAAAGCTTGTAGATACAGGCGGGCGTGTCGACAGATTTAAAAAGCGCTTTAATATTGAAAAATAAGCAATCATATTTTGTCAATTAGGGCGGTGCAGTATATGCACCGCCTTTGTTGTAATATAGTTAAGTATTACATATATTTTTGCTGAGGGGGAACATGGTGTGGAGTTAATTATGCAAATAAACAGTGCCATAAACAGTGTGGTTTGGGGGCCTGTGATGATTGCATTGCTTATGGGCACAGGTATTTACTTTACCGTGCGCACAGGCTTTTTGCAATTTCGTAAGTTTGGTTACATCTTAAAGAACACAATAGCAACAATTTTTTCGGACAAAAAAAGTGCCACAGATGGCTCGGTAACGCCTTTTCAGGCGCTTACAACGGCGTTGGCGGGTACTATAGGCACAGGCAATATTGTCGGTGTTGCCACAGCTATAACAACAGGTGGGCCGGGCGCGGTTTTTTGGATGTGGATTTCGGCTCTTGTCGGCATGATGACAAAATATTCGGAGATTGTGCTGGCTGTGCACTACCGCGAAAAAAACAGTAAAGGCGAGTGGAAGGGCGGCCCTATGTATTACATAGAAAAGGGGCTTAAACAAAAATGGCTGGCAGTGGTTTTTGCGGCACTTGCTTCGCTTGCGGCGTTTGGCATAGGCAATATGACGCAGGGTAACTCTATTGCAAGCTCTATGAAGGGTACCTTTGGCATACCGCCTATTGTTACAGGGCTTGTGGTGGCGGCACTTATAGCCTTTACAGTTGTCGGTGGTGTTAAGCGTATAGGCGCTATTACCGAAAAAATGGTGCCTTTTATGTCGCTTTTTTACATAATTTGTTCACTTTTGGTGCTCACTATAAACTGGCAGAATATAATACCATCTTTTGCGCTTGTTTTTCGCAGTGCTTTTACTCCAACTGCTGCTATTGGCGGTTTTTTGGGAGCAGGAGTTATGAAGGCTATACAGTCGGGTATGGCGCGCGGAATATTCTCTAACGAAGCGGGGTTGGGCTCGGCACCTATAGCCCATGCCGCCGCCGACACAAAGCACCCTGTACAGCAAGGTATGTGGGGAGTCTTTGAGGTATTTGCAGACACTATCATGGTTTGCACCTGCACAGCACTTGTCATTCTTACAAGCGGCTTATGGGATAGCGGCTTAAAGGGCAGCGACCTTACGATGGCGGCATTTTCGCAGTCGCTTTCGGGTCTTGGCGGTATAGTTATAACTATAGCACTCTTTTTCTTTGCTTTTTCTACAATGCTGGGCTGGTCATATTATGGCGAAAAAAGCTTTGAATATCTCTTTGGCGAAAAATATATTTTGCTTTACCGTGTCGCATTTATAGCGGTTGCGGTTGTGGGCTCGGTAGCACAGCTTGATGTTGTTTGGGGCATTGCCGACACATTAAACGGTCTTATGGCAATACCAAACCTTATTGGACTTTTGGGGCTTTCCGGTGTAGTGATTAAGCTTACTAAAGAGTATTTTAAAAATGCCGGCAAACCTCATGCAAAAATTGAGCGCTGATTTGACACTTACAAATATGACGGGGGTGGAAGTTTGCAGGGCTATAAAACAATATATGAAGCCGCGGAGGACGAATTTACCGAGAAAAAGTCGCGCTTTATAGGATATATAGCTCCTGCTGCAAGCGAGGAGGACGCGCTTTCGGTGATATCGGCAAGAAAAACCTTGCACCGAGATGCCACTCATAATGTGTACGCTTATACGCTGCGCGGCGGAATAGCCCGCTGTACCGACGACGGAGAGCCGCAGGGCACGGCGGGTGTGCCTGCCCTAGAGGCTTTGCAAAAGGCAGGTGTCACCGATGTTTGTGTTGTGGTTACACGTTATTTTGGCGGCACCTTGCTGGGCACAGGCGGTCTTATACGCGCATATTCACAGGCTGCGGCGCAGACTCTTAAAGCCGCAAAGCAGCGCCTTATGCTGCCGTGTACGGTGCTGGAGCTTAGTGTGAATTACAGCCTGTACGGCAAAGCGGCGCGCCTTTTGCCGCAGTACGAAGCCTTGGTGCTGCAAAGCGACTTTGGCGAGGAGGTAAGCCTTAGGGTTATGCTTAAAAGCGAAAATGTGCCTGTTTTTACAGATGCACTTAGAGAAGCTACGGCGGCAAATGCAAAGCTAAGCTTTTGCGAAGAAACTCTTTCTGATATGTAAATTTGCTTATGAAAATAGCAAATTAGAATACCAATTGGTTTTAAAAAGAGAGCTGCGAAGAAGAGCAAAATAAAAAAAGGGGGCTTTGGCTGTGTTTATAAAGGTAAACAGCTTTGGGCTTTTTGGCATGGACGCTTACAGCGTTGCCGTTGAGATAGATATTTCGCGCGGAATACCTATGTTAGACATGGTGGGTCTTGCAGACACAGCGGTACGAGAAGCGCGTGACAGAGTGCGCTCTGCCATAAAAAACTGCGGCTGCGAGTTCCCGCTGGGGCGCGTAGTGGTAAACCTAGCCCCCGCCAACATAAAAAAGGTTGGCTCTCTTTACGATTTACCGCTTTTTGTAGGCTTGCTTGCGGTTAGCGGAGAGCTTGACTGCGACATTTCGTCATCTGCTTTTTTTGGCGAGCTTTCGCTTTCGGGCGATATTACCCGGGTAAGCGGCGTGCTGCCTATGGTTATGGAGGCAAAAAAGCAGGGTGTAAAATCGGTGTATCTGCCATATGAAAACGGCGCTGAGGGTGCAGTGGTGGACGGAGTGGATATTTACCCCGTGAAAAACGTCACAGAGCTTTTAGAGCATCTTAAAGGCAGCGTTAAGCTTTTGCCCGCACAGCGTGTTAAGTTTAAAAGCACCCGCGATGAGGCTATGCTGGATTACAGTGACGTAAAGGGGCAGTCAGGCGCAAAGCGCGCACTGGAGGTTGCAGCGGCAGGCGGGCATAATGTTTTGCTGATAGGTCCGCCGGGTGCGGGTAAAAGTATGCTTGCAAAGCGCTTGCCGTCTATATTGCCTCCGCTCACCTTTGAGGAGGCTATAGAAACAACAAAAATACATTCTGTGGCGGGCGCTTTAGAGGGCGGTGTGGCACTTATAACAACGCGTCCATACAGACACCCGCATCATACTGTTTCGGCTGTTGCGCTTTCCGGAGGCGGTACAATTCCAAAACCGGGAGAAATAAGCATGGCACATAATGGGGTTTTGTTTTTAGATGAGCTGCCGGAGTTCCAGCGCAATGCCATGGAGGTTTTGCGTCAGCCTATGGAGGACGGCTGCGTGAGTATATCACGCGCAAGCGGAACTTGCAGCTACCCTTGCCAAATGATGCTTGTTGGTGCGATGAACCCATGCAAGTGCGGGTACTTTGGGCACCCCACGCGCAAATGCACCTGCTCTCCGCAGGCAGTTGCGGCATACCTTGCAAAGGTTTCGGGCCCGCTTTTGGACAGGCTCGACTTACATATAGAGGTAATGCCTGTGGAATTTGAAAATTTATCTTCGGGTAAAAAAGCAGAATGCTCTGACGATATACGCGCCAGAGTTTGTGCTGCCAGAGATATTCAGGTGCAAAGGTATAAGTCACACGGCGTTTCGTGCAATGCTCATATTACACCTGCAATGCTCGATGAATTTTGTGTGATGACCTCGACGGCAAAGGCAATGCTCGGCAAGGTCTTTGATTCTATGGGCTTGTCTGCCCGCGCATACGACAGAATACTAAAGGTTTCGCGCACTATTGCCGATTTAGACGGTAAAAAAGAAATTGAGCCTTCGCATATTGCCGAGGCAGTTCAGTACCGCAGCCTTGACAGAAAATATTGGGCATGATGCATGGCAAAAAGCATAGCGGCATAATTTAAAAAAATTTTAAATAAAGCAGGAATTTTGTAAATTTTTTGGTATAGTATACAAAGAAGGTAATAATTTTACTTATTGCTGTAGGGCGGTGAGAATATGAAAATAAGAGAGCGTACCGAGGAATGGGAGCATAAAACCCTGTCATCTGCTGCTGCTTTTGCGGATAAAACGCGGGGACGCGAACGGAATGAGCCTGAGGACGATACGCGCACCGCATATCAGCGCGACAGGGACAGAATTTTGCACTGTAATTCGTTTCGCCGTCTTATGCACAAAACACAGGTTTTTATAAGCCCTGAGGGCGACCATTTTCGCACAAGGCTTACACATACCCTTGAGGTTTCGCAAATAGCGCGTACTATAGCGCGCGCATTGTGCCTTAACGAGGACTTGACAGAGGCAATAGCTATTGGACATGATTTGGGTCATACTCCCTTTGGACATGCGGGCGAGGCGGGGCTTGACGAGATATCTCCGCAGGGCTACCGTCATTTTGAGCAGAGTGTAAGAGTTGTAGAAAAGCTGGAGCATGACGGAGAAGGGCTTAACCTTACTTATGAGGTTCGTAACGGAATTTTATGCCACAGCCATGGGGCAGATGCCGACACGCGCGAAGGGCGAATAGTGCGCTTTGCCGACAAAAGCGCCTATATGAACCATGATATTGAAGATTCTGTACACGCGGGTATAATAACGGAGGACGATTTGCCATTTAACGTTAAATGTGTGCTGGGACGCAATAAATCAGAGAGAATTTCGACGCTTGTCGAATCTATTATAAAAAACAGCATTGACGACATAAAAATGGGGGATAAAGAGTTTGCGGCGTACAAGGAATTGCGGGAGTTTATGTTTGAATTTGTTTATAAAAGTAAAGTCGTGCACGACGAGGAGGACAAGGCAACGGAGCTTGTAAAGAGGCTTTATGAATATTTTTGCGAAAAAACGGATAAACTCCCCAAAGAATACAGAAAAATTGCGGAGGAGGACGGCAAGAGCCGCGCTATTTGCGATTATATATCCGGCATGAGCGACCGTTTTGCAATATCATTATACGAAGAATTTTTTATACCACGCTCGTGGACTAAGCCATAGGCATGAGCCTGCTAAACGGAGGTGAGCAAGATGCTGTCAGAGCAGTTTATAAGTGAGCTTAAGCTTAACAGTGATATAGAAACTGTACTTTCGTCTTACGTCAGCTTAAAACACGCGGGGCGCAATGTAGTTGGGCTTTGCCCTTTTCACAATGAAAAAACTCCTTCGTTTACCGTGTACCCTGCAACGCAGTCGTTTTATTGCTTTGGCTGCGGTGCAGGCGGAGATGTTATAAGCTTTATAAAACGTATAGAAAATTTAGAATATATTGACGCCATAAAGCTTTTGGCAGAAAAAGCGGGTATGGCAATGCCGGAGGACGGCTTTGATGACGGAGCGGCAAAGCTTAAAACCCGAATACTTGAGATAAACAGGCAAACGGCGCGTTTTTACAACAGCTGCCTAATGTCACCTCAGGGCAAAAAAGCGCTTGATTATTTGCTTGAAAGGGGTTTAACTCCGCAAACTATAAGGCACTTTGGGCTGGGCTATTCTCCCGAGGGCTGGGACAGCTTAACTAAGCACCTTAAAGCTCTTGGTTTTTCGCAGGAGGAAATGCAGGCGGCGTGTGTCGCTGCAAAGGGGAGAAACGGCGGCTGCTACGACCAATTTCGCGGTAGGGTAATGTTTCCTATCATAGATATCCGCGGGAACGTCATAGCTTTTGGCGGGCGCATTATGGGCGGTGACGGTCCAAAATATTTAAACTCGCCCGATACCCCTGTGTTTAAAAAAAGCCGCAACCTTTTTGCGCTTAATATAGCAAAGGCGACAAAAGAGCAAAGGCTTATACTTGCAGAGGGCTATATGGACGTCATAGCGCTTCATCAGGCTGGCTTTAGCAATGCCGTAGCAACGCTGGGTACGTCTTTAACAAACGAGCAGGCACGTCTTATGAGCCAGTATGCAAAGCAGATTATTATAGCCTATGACAGTGACGGAGCGGGGCAGACGGCGACAAAGCGTGCTATAAATATATTTGATGAGATTGGAATGCAGGTTAAGGTGCTTTCTATGCAGGGTGCAAAAGACCCGGACGAATATATAAAAAAGTATGGACGCGACCGCTTTAAAATGCTACTTGACGGCAGCAGCAGTGCTCTTGACTATGAGCTGCAAAAAATTAGGGCAAGGTATGATATAACAGCAACCGAGGGCAGGCTTAGTTACCTTAAAGAATTTGCCGAGTTTATTGCGGGGCTTAATAACCCCATAGAGCGCGATGTTTATATAGCTAAGGTTGCGGCAGAGCTGGAGGTAAGCCGCGACGCCATTACAGAGCAGGTAAAGCACACTATAAAGCGTAAGGCAAGGGTAAAAGAAAAAAAAGATGCTAAGGAGCTTAAAGCTTTTGCAGCTTCTCCGGCCGACAAAATAAACCCCGAGCGCGGGCGCAACCTGCGTGCGGCGCTTGCCGAGGAGCGGCTGATAGCAATACTTTTTAAAAACCCCGATTATTGTCGTTATATACGCGAAAAACTCCCGCCGGAGGCTTTTGTAACAACGTTTAACAGGCGTGTTTACGAGCTTATATGTGCAAGGATAACACTTAATAAAAACCTTGATATGGGGATATTCGGCGAGCTTTTTACAGATGATGAAATAGGGCGGATATCCGGCTTTATTGCCGCGGCAAACGAGCAAAATTATACCTGTGAGGAAGCTGACGATTATATTAAGGCGATACTGGAATGTGAAACACAAAAAACAAATTCGGATATCGGAAAAATGGAAAACACAGACTGGCAGGAATACATAAAAAAAATAAGTGATAAGAAAAAATAGGGGGCCTTTATAATAATGGCTGTACAGGACAAAAAAACGCTGCTTAAAGATTTAATTGAGGGCGGAAAAATAAGAGGAAAACTTAGTACAAAAGAAATAAACGATGTTTTAGAGGAGCTTGACTTTGATGTCGAGCAGGTGGACAAGCTCTATGACACGCTTGAAAGCTATAATATAGAAATTATAGAGGACTTTTTGCCGCCTATAGATGTTGACATTATACCGGAGGAGCCGGAGGAGATTGAAAGCTCGCTTGCCTCAGAGGGCATAAATATAGACGACCCTGTAAAGGTTTACCTTAAAGAAATAGGTCGTGTCCCGCTGCTTACGCCGGAGGAAGAAATAGACCTCGCCACGCGTATGGCAGAGGGCGACCCTGCCGCCAGAAAGCGCTTGTCAGAGGCAAATTTGCGCCTTGTTGTAAGCATAGCAAAGCGCTATGTAGGGCGTGGAATGCAGTTTTTAGACCTTATACAGGAGGGCAATTTGGGGCTTATAAAGGCAGTTGAAAAGTTTGACTATACCAAGGGCTTCAAGTTCTCTACTTACGCTACATGGTGGATACGACAGGCAATTACAAGAGCTATTGCCGACCAGGCGCGTACCATACGCATACCGGTGCATATGGTTGAAACCATCAATAAAGTAAAAAAGATATCAAGCCAGCTGCTGCATAAAAATGGGCACGAGCCAACCGCCGAGGAAATTGCGGTGGAGCTGGAGATGCCGGTAGAAAAAGTACGCGAAATAATGCGTGTTGCACAAGAGCCTGTTTCTCTCGAAACACCTATAGGTGAGGAGGAGGACAGCCATTTAGGAGATTTTATACCTGATGATGATGCGCCCGCCCCTGCCGAGGCTGCCAGCCACACCTTGCTTAAAGAGCAGCTAAGCGATGTTTTGCAGACACTTACCCAACGGGAAGAAAAGGTTTTGCGTCTGCGCTTTGGTCTGGAGGACGGACGCAGCCGCACACTTGAGGAAGTCGGCAAGGAGTTTAACGTAACGCGCGAGCGCATTCGCCAAATAGAGGCAAAAGCCTTGCGCAAGCTTCGCCACCCCAGCAGAAGTAAAAAACTTAAAGACTTTTTGGATTAGACAGGGAGGATTAAGAAAATGCAAATTACGCTGGAAGCAGATTATGCCATTCGTATAGTTCATTGTCTTTCGTGCCGCAATACGCGAACAGATGCTAAAGTTGTGTCAGAGATTACTGGGGTAACACTGCGCTTTTCGCTTAAAATACTGCGCAAGCTTGTGGCGGCGGGTATTATAATTTCGTATAAGGGCACACATGGGGGCTATGAAATAGTAAAGCCTATAGAGAATATTACACTTTACGATGTTATATCCACTATAGAAGGACCTCTTAATATATCGCGCTGTGTTTCGCCTGAGTTTATTTGCACAAGAAACAAAAATGGTCAGTGTCAGTTTCAAAGGGTGTTTATGGAGCTTACAGAGGACATAAAAAAGAAGCTTACCGAAATAAACTTCGCACAACTTTTAGATTAAAGCAACAGGGGGATATATTTATGAATGAGCTTGTAACAATTGCCGAGCCTGTAGCTGAAGCCACAGCAGAACAAAACAGCGACACCCTTTTGCAAATGATTGCAGAAAACAGTGAAAAGCAAGTGAGATATGCAAAAACACAGCTAATGCTTACGAAGCTGTGTACGGCTTTTTTAGCTGTATTACTTGCAGTGTCAGTGGTATTGTCGGCGTTTTTTGTCCCGCGCATAAACAAGGTTTTAACGCAGGCAGATGCTGTTTTGACCAATGCAAAGACTGTAAGCGATGAGCTTTCGGGCATAGATTACCCGGCGCTTGCCAAAAGAATAGACGAGCTCATAGTTACGGGAGATATCGGCATAGCAAAAGCACTTGATGATGTTGAAAGAGCGCTTAAAGTGATAGAACAGTTTGACATTAAGACACTTAACAGTGCTATATCGGACCTTAACAGGGTTGTTGCGCCCATAGCAAAGCTTTTTGGCGGCATGAAGTAAGGCTATTTTTTGTCGACCAGCATAGAGCAGATTACATAGCAAAAATATGCAAATATTATGCTGAAAAAACACACCACAAATGAGGTGTAGCTTACAGCCTGTCCAATAAATATAAGCGCTATTGCCATTGTACACAGGTATACCTTAAATGCCATTGCCATTGCACGGTTTTTTTTCCATTGAGCATTTTTATCGGGGCGTTGTGCGGCAGATGCTGCCTCTAACTTTTCTTTATTTGTAATAATAATCACGGCTTTTACAGCTGTAATTATGCCCAGAATCATCAATCCTCCGCCCATACCTACGATATAAGCCTGATAAAAATCAAAAATTCCGCTGCGGAAGCTTAAAAACCACCATAAAAGCAGACCTGCACCTGCCAATATTGCAAGTACAGAGCCGGCTATACCAAAAAGGCGAAGGCGTTTGTAGCGTGAGCTTAGGTTGTGTTCATTATATTTCATATATTTTTAAATCCTTTCAGATGGCATTGAGCCGTACTACATTGTACGCTATATTGTGCCGTTTTTCAATGACACATATATTACAAACAGGCATCAAATCGGAAATTATGTGGAAGCGGGGAGTACATGAGAAAATTCGATTCCGAAACAAAATATCAAATAAAAAAGTGGGTTTTTACAGCTGTTTGCGTAGTGCTTGTGTTTTTGGCGCTGCAAAATATAGGTTGGTTTTTGTCATCATTGGGTAAGCTTATGGGGATAGTTACACCGTTTTTTATAGGGTTTGCCATAGCCTTTGTGCTTAATTCGCCGCTTAAAATGCTAGAAAGGCATTTGTCTGCGCTTATGAACAAAAACCCTAAGCTTAAAAAGTTTAAACGCCCTGTGGCGCTGCTTTTAACCTATCTTTTGTTTTTTTTGATTATAGCCTTTGTAGTGTCGCTTTTGGTGCCGCAGGTGGCAGCCAGTGTAAAAGTACTTGTCGCAAATGTGCCGTCATACTTAAACCAGCTGCAAAACACCGTAAACACGCTATCTCAAAAATATGGTATAGGCGGAGCCTTAATAAGTGACGTTGTTGGCTCTTGGGAAGAAATCTTAAAACAGGCGGGCAGCATAATTTCTTCGGCACTGCCACAGGTAATGAACATTACAATGTCGGTTACCTCCGGAGTTTCAAACTTTTTTATAGGCATTATAGTTTCAATTTATATGCTGGCGGATAAAGAACGCTTTTCGGCACAGCTAAAGCGTGTGCTTGGGGCATATTTGCCGCCGGTGCAGTATGGGCATATAATGCACCTTGGAGATATAGCCTATAAAACCTTTAACGGCTTTATATCTGGGCAGATTTTAGACGCCTGCATAGTTGGCTTTTTGTGCTTTATAGGTATGAATATATTGCCGCTTTCTCCGGCTATAAATACCTATATGGTTTTGATTTCTACCATAATTGCCATAACAAATATTATACCTATATTCGGCCCTTATATAGGGGCTGTGCCGTGTACGTTTATAATTTTAATGGTAGATTTTAAAAGTGCACTTTGGTTTGTCGCAATGATAATTGCAATACAGATGGTGGACGGAAATATAATACTTCCAAAGATAGTTGGAGATTCTATAGGGCTTTCGGGCTTTTGGGTAATGCTATCTATAATTGCGGGCGGAGGGCTTTTCGGGCTTATAGGCATGGTGCTTGGAATACCTACATTTGCTACCTTTTATAAGGTGATGCAGCTTGTTGTGGACAAGCGGGTGGCATCTAAGCGCGCAAAGGGCGAACCCGATGTATAGTAAAGACATATAATATAATATATAAAAAATGCGAGTACTGCCTTTCTTGATGTATAACTTGCTGATGATGTGGAAAACTTTATGGTGATAATGCACAAACCTTACAGCTCATGTGCACATGGATATATAAAAACAACAGAAATTAGCGAAAAATAGTCAAACAGACGGTAATATCCGTTGACGAAACAAATGCGTATGTTATAATTAGTATATTGCATTATGAAAATTATGTAAAATCCACGCGCAAAGAACACTAAAACTAAAATTATAGATATGATTTGGAGAGTATTATTATGTTTGTTAAAGATGTTACCGTTCAAAATCAAGTAGGGCTTCACGCGCGTCCAGCTACATTTTTTATTCAAAAGGCTAACGAGTACAAGTCGTCAATATGGGTAGAAAAAGAAGAGCGTCGTGTAAATGCAAAAAGCCTTTTGGGAGTTCTCTCCTTGGGCATTGTAGGTGGTACCAATATTCGTATTATTGCTGATGGCTCAGACGAGCAGATAGCCGTGGAAGGTCTTATTAAGCTTATACAATCGGGCTTTACAGAGTAGCTTTGTAAAGTTGCAATAACCCCCGCAGGGGGTCTGTTTGTTGCGCGCTGTCAAAGCTTTTGGCAGCGCTTTTTCTTTCGTATAAAAGGGGGTGCTCTTTTTGCAGAATTGCAGGCTGACGTATTTGCGCGATAAAGTAAAAAAGCTGCCGCTTTCACCGGGGTGCTACATAATGAAGGACAGCGGCGGTACAATTATATATATAGGCAAGGCAAAGGCATTAAAAAACCGCGTTTCAAGTTACTTTCGCAGTGTAGAGAAGCATACCGACAAGGTTTATAAGATGGTTGAAAATGTCTATGACTTTGAATATATTGTAACAGCCAGCGAGTTTGAAGCACTTGTGTTGGAGTGCAGCCTTATAAAAGAGTATACCCCAAAATATAATATACTTCTTAAAGATGATAAAGGGTATTTTTACGTTAAAATATCAGAGCCTCCGTGGAGCAGAATTACTGCGGAGAAGCAAAAGACGGACGAGAAAGCAAGCTATTTGGGACCATATACCTCGTCGTTTGTAGTAAGCCAAACGGTAGATGAAACAAACAAGATTTTTCGCCTGCCAACCTGTACAAGGCGCTTTCCTCAGGAGCTGGGCAAGGGCAGACCATGCTTAAACCTTCATATAAAGCAGTGTATGGGTGTTTGCTGCGGTAAAATAAGCGCCGAAGAATATATGCAAACGGTAAATGCTGCGGTAGAATTTATAAAAAACGGCAGTGTACAGGCGGTACAAAACTTAAACGCTGATATGCTGGCGGCAAGTGAAGCGGAGGAGTATGAAAAAGCGGCTCGACTTCGTGACAGAATAAATGCCATAAACCGCATAACCGAGCGCCAAAAGGTTATATTTACAAAGGCGGAAAGTCAAGATGTAATAGCTTTTTCGCGTTCGGGGACGCTTTCGTGTGCGGTTGTGTTAAAGTTTCGCGACAACCGTCTTGTAGATAAGGACGATTATGTTCTGGCGGACAGCGGGGAGATAAGCCAGCTGCGCGAGGAATTTATGACAGGCTATTACGCCGTTCGTATACCGCCTAAGCTTGTGCTTTGCGATGGAAAATTTGATGGCATGGAGCTTGTAGAGCAGTATTTAAGCGAAAAAGCGGGGCATAAGGTTACCGTGCACGTGCCCGAACGCGGCGAGGGAATGCGCTTTATAGAGATGGCGCGCAGTAATGCCTCGCAGCGCCTGTCGCACGAGAGTGAACGCACAGGGCGCGAGGTTGCGGCGCTTGACGAGCTTTCGCGGCTTTTGGGGCTTACAAAAACACCCGTTTATATAGAAGCCTATGATATTTCAAATATAGGCTCGCAAACTATGGTGGCGGGTATGGTGGTTTTTGAAAACGCACGTCCAAAGCGTGACGCTTATAAAAAATTCTCTATAAAAACGCAGTTTACTCCAGATGATTACGCCTGCATGAAAGAGGTTATTTCGCGCCGCTTTGCAAGATATTTTGAAGAAAAAGAAACGGGGCGTGGCTTTGGCAAAAAGCCTGACCTAATTCTTTTGGACGGCGGACGCGGGCACGTCGGTGTGGTCAGACCTATTTTGAACGAGCTTGGTCTTTCTGATATACCTGTGTATGGCATGGTTAAGGACGAAAAACACCGCACTCGCGCCATTGCCGAAAACGGCGGAGAAATTGCCATAAATGCAAACCGTGCAGCCTTTACGCTTGTTTCAAGCATACAGGACGAGGTGCATAGGTTTTCGGTTACTTTTTCGCGCGCAAGGCACAAAAGTACAGCCTTCGAGCTAAGCTTAACCTCTGTGGCGGGCATAGGGCAGACGCGCGCGAGGGCACTTTTTGCGCATTTTAAAACCATAAAGGCTATGAAAGCTGCAAGCTTGGACGAGCTTAAAGCCGTTTCGGGCATAAGCGAAAAAACAGCGCAGGGGCTATATGTTTTTTTGCACGAAGACAAATTTTAGCAGTATATGTTTAAAATGTAGTTGACATAGCGTGGCTTTTAGCTGATAATGTTACTACGGTTGTTTTGGTTGCTGCCAAAAACAGTGGGAATTGCCTTACAAAAGAAGTGAGAGGTAAAGAGCATGAGAGTTATTACGGGTACGGCACGGGGGCGAAAGCTTACAGCGCCTGACGGAATAGAAATACGTCCGACCACAGATATGGTAAAGGAATCAATTTTTTCTATAATACAGTTTGATATACCCGGCGCAGCAGTGCTGGATTTATTTGCGGGTACGGGACAAATGGGTATAGAGGCGCTCTCCCGTGGGGCAGCCTCGGTAAGCTTTGTTGACAGCTCTAAACAGGCTATAGCGGCAATAAAGCAAAATTTAGAAACTACAGAGCTTTTAGAAAATGCCAAGATATACCCGATGGACGCAAAAGCCTATCTTATGAGTGCGGGTGAGCACTACGACATCGCTCTTTTAGACCCGCCTTATAATAAAGGTATTTTGGCAGATGTGCTGCCATCTGTTGCACGGCATATGGCTAAAAACTCGGTGATACTGTGTGAAACCCAGCTGCAAGAGCTTTTGCCGGAAACGGCAGGTGATTTTGTTCTCCGCAGGACATACCGCTACGGCAAGGTCAAGGTATGGATGTATAAAAACGATGGGGGAGAAGATTAATGAGAATAGCTATTTGCCCCGGAAGCTTTGACCCTGTAACAAAAGGGCATCTGGACATTTTGCAAAGAGCCTCAAAATTGTTTGACAAAATTATAGTAGTGGTTGTAATAAACTCCGAAAAAGTACCTAGCTTTACTGCCGATGAACGTGCCGCTATGATTCGTCTGGCGGCGGCAGACATAACAAACATGGAGGTTGACACGTTTTCGGGCTTGCTTATGGACTATGTGCGAGAAAAAGGCGCAGTTGCGGTTGTAAAGGGGCTTCGTGCTGTTACAGATTTTGAATATGAATTTCAGATGGCACTTATAAACAAAAAGCTTAACCCCGAGGCAGATACGCTTTTCTTAACAACTTCTGCCGAGAATATGTATTTAAGCTCCAGCATTGTAAAGCAAATAGCATCTTTTGGCGGAGATATATCTGATTTTGTACCTGCGGAAATTGCCGCAGAGGTGGAAAAACGTCTTAGAAAAGCATAATAAGCAAAACAGGAGGTTGGCAAAATGAATGTAGAACAAATATTGGACACGCTTGATGAAATGATAGACCGCGCGTGGAATTTACCCATGACAGGCGGACGTTGTGTGCTAGATGCAGATAAGGTTCGTGATATTATAGATGACATACGCGCAAATTTGCCTGCCGAAATTTCTCATGCACAAAAAATAGTAGCTGACCGCGCCGATATTATAGCAGAGGCTAAGCGTGAAGCAGAAAACATAGTGCGACGAGCCGAGGAGCGTGCAAAGCTGCTTGTGGCGCAAGAAGAAATTGTAAAGCAGGCGCAGCAGCGCTCGCAAGAAATGCTTACGCAGTCACAGATGAAGTCACGCGAGATGCGCAGGGTTTCTCAGGAATTTGCGGACAAGCTGCTTAAAACCACAGAGGACAGCTTGACCAAAAATTTAGGCGAGGTAAAAGCCACAAGACAGGCACTGCGGAACACTAAAAATTAGTAAACAGAATACCAAACAGAGGTCAGATATGTGGACCTCTGTTTTTTTATTTTCATTAAAAGTAAAAAATAACCATAAAAATGAAAATTTTGTTAAAAAAACTCTAAAAAAGATGCTCAAAAAGAAATTTAATCATTGCATTTTCAAAAGTTTACCGCTATAATGAATATACGGTGGTGAAAAGTGGGTGCAAGTGGTGCAAAAGCCCCATAATGGAAAGGCAGGTGGTGAGAATGTTAATAGGTGAATATGCGCATAGCATAGATATAAAAGGACGTGTTAATTTTCCCGCCAAAATGCGCGACCATTTGGGAGAACGCTTTATACTTACAAAGGGGCTTGATAATTGCCTTTTTGTTTACGCGGGTGACGAGTGGGCAAGGCTTGAAGATAAAATAAAAGCGCTGCCTATGAGCAAAGCGCGAACACTGCAAAGGTTTTTGTTTTCGGGTGCTGTAGAAGTAGAGCTTGATAAGCAGGGACGCATAGTTATTCCGCAAAATTTGCGCGATTACGCGGGTCTTGCAAAGGACGTTATGATAATAGGAGCATCTACCCGTGCCGAGATTTGGGATAAGGACAGGTGGCAGGAGAGCTGCAACGAGCTTACCCCGCAAATGGTAGAACAGGCAATGGACGATTTGGGCTTCTGATATTGATAAAGGAGAGCTATGACTTTTCATCATGTTTCGGTTTTGCTTAACGAGAGCATAGAGGCACTGAATATAAGCCCCGAAAAAACTTACGTTGACGGAACAGTGGGCGGTGCCGGGCATTCGGCAGAAATAGCAAAGAAACTTACCACAGGCAGGCTTATTGCGCTGGATAAAGACCCTGATGCAGTAAAAACGGCGACAGAGCGCCTTTCCGTTTTCCCATGTGCAACCGTTGTACAAAGCGATTTTTCACAGATGCCGCAGGTGCTTAAAAATTTATCTATAGAAAAGGTTGACGGTATTTTTTTAGACTTGGGCGTTTCATCACACCAGTTAGACACCGCAGAGCGCGGGTTTTCATATTTACAAGATGCAAGGCTTGATATGCGAATGAGTCAAAGCGGAATAAGCGCGCACGAAATAGTAAATACATATTCCGCCGATGATTTAGCGCGTATAATGCGCGAGTTTGGGGAAGAACGTTTTGCATGGAGAATAGCGCAAAATATAGTAAAAGCGCGAGATAATGCCCCTGTAGACACTACCCTACAGCTACTTGATATAATAAAAGCTTCAGTGCCGTCTGCGGTAAAGCGCGAGGGAAACCCCGCGAAAAAAACTTTTCAGGCGCTGCGTATAGCTGTAAACGGTGAACTAAACAGTCTTTCTGTTGCACTTGACACCGCTTTTGAATGTCTTAATGCCGGAGGCAGATTTGCTGTAATTACCTTCCATTCTTTGGAAGACCGTATGGTAAAGCAAAAATTTGCGCAGTATACAAAGGGCTGCACTTGCCCGCCGGACTTCCCTGTTTGCATATGCGGAAAAACCCCGAGGGCAAAGCTTACGCCGCGCAAGCCCATAGAGCCGACAGCCGCCGAGCAGGAGGAAAACCGCCGCAGCCGCAGTGCTCGTTTAAGGGTGTTGCAAAAACTTTAATGTGTTAAACTATTTTACATATTTGGTGCGACAGTTAAACCGCGCCAAAGCCCTTGCGCGCTTTGTAACCGCGCAGACGGGTTAAACTATTTCTATTTTAGGGGAGGACGAACAAATGGCTGTACCGACACCGCAAAAAGAATCCAGCGCATATGATCTTTCTATGTTTGAACAGCGCGCCGAGCGTCGCACGCTGCGCGTTGTAAGGAATCCGCGTCCCGCGCCCAGCCATTTGTTCGGCTTATCCCCGGCAGTGGTACTGTTTGTCGCAGTTATAGTGGTTGTCATAACTTCACTTTTCATCTACAATAACGTTGTGCTTACAGAGATTGGGGCGCAGATAGACACCGCAACGCAGGAGGCAAATGAGCTGCAAAGCGAGGGTGTGCGCCTACAGGCTTCTCTTGAGAGCAAAATGTCTATAAAAAATATAGAGGAAAGCGCCGAGAGCACACTTGGGCTTGTTAAAATGGACAGAAGCCAGATTGAATATATCAATTTGGCACCGGACGATGAGGTTGAGGTGGAGCGGCAAGATTTTGCGCAGGGCAACATCGCCCAAAAATCTATTGCTCAAATAAAGGAATACCTTAGCCGCTAGGAAAATATGAATGGAGTAATCCTAAAGAGTTAAGGATGTAATATTCTTGGCTCTTTCTTAATTTTATAGCAAAGCACCTTTAAAAAGTGCTGTAAAACGACAAATCGCGGCAAAAAATGCGAAAGGGGAAAAGCGTAATGGCAGTTACAGGTCCCAGCTCTAAAATGAAAAGACGCATGGTGGTATGTATGATTATTTTATGCGTCGTAGCAACTGTCGCGCTTTTTACAAAGCTTTTTTTGCTGCAAGTGGTAGATGCCGATGAGTACCAACGCGAGGCGGCAAAGCAGCAGCTACGTGAGGCAGATATTTCGCCGGAACGCGGGCTTATTTATGACAGAAATATGAAG
Source organism: Hydrogenoanaerobacterium sp. (assembly GCA_036638975.1). Lineage (GTDB taxonomy): Bacteria > Bacillota > Clostridia > Oscillospirales > Ruminococcaceae > JAVWJP01. Next base: position 113,629 of record JAVWJP010000002.1, on the reverse strand, counting down.
ACGCTCGCAAGAAGCGCAACGGTTTGGACTGTAGTTGTTTCGCCGTCGGATATCGCCGACAAAAAAGATAAAAACGCTGTTGTTATACGCACAGCCGACGAGCTTAGAACGCTTATTGCCGATGGTCTTTCAGAGATACTGACGGTGGACCGCGAGGTGATACTTGAAAAAACAAAGCGCAAAACCTATTACGAAATTATTAAAAAACGTGTAGACCGCCCCCTTGCCGACAAGGTTTTGGAGTTCGCCGCAGAAAACGACATAAGCTGCATAAATTTAGAAGAAGACAATAAACGGTATTACCCCTACGGCAGCCTTGCTTCTACTGTTTTGGGCTTTACAGGCGATGGAAACCACGGCGCATATGGGTTGGAGGCAAAGTATGACACCGTTTTAAGCGGTACACCCGGGCGTGTAGTTGCGGCAAAAAATGCGGTTGGGCGCGATATGCCGTTCCAATATAACAAAATGTACCCCGCCGATGACGGCAACAGCATAGTGCTTACAATAGATGAAACTATCCAGCATTTTGTAGAAAAGCACTTAGAAACTGCTGTAAAAGAGCATAATGTACGCGCCAGAGCCACCTGTATTGTGATGGACGTAAACACAGGAGAAGTGCTTGCAATGGCCACTAAAAACGATTTTGACCCAAACGAGCCTTATGCTATTACAGACCCGCGTGCTCAAGAAGAGCTTGAGGGGGCAAAAGCTTTAACTGACAGCGAAAAGTCCGACTTGCGTCTGCAACTGCAATACGACCAGTGGCGCAATAAGGCCATATCAGACCCATACGAGCCGGGCTCTGTTTTTAAGCTTATTACAGGAAGCTCGGCGTTGGAGGAGGGCACTGTAAACCCAAAAACCTTTTCGTATACCTGCACGGGTTCTATACAGGTTGCTAACCGCAAAATTGGCTGCTGGAAAGCGGGAGGACACGGTACGCAGGACTTTGCACATATTATGATGAACTCGTGCAACCCGGGCTTTATAACGGTGGGGCTGGGTCTTGGCGGAGAAAAATTTTTTGATTACTACGAGGCGTTCGGGCTTACTGAAAAAACCGGAATAGACTTGCCGGGCGAAGCCGCAAACACGGGGCTTTACCATAACAAGGCAACACTTACACGTGTTGTGCCCTGTGTAGAGCTTGCCAGTTCATCGTTTGGGCAAACCCATAAAGAAACACCCATTCAGTTAATAACAGCTATTTCGGCAGTTGTAAACGGCGGCAGGTTAATGCAGCCATATGTCGTAAAACAAGTGGTGGATTCGGACGGTAACATTGTAAAAAATGTTGAACCGCATATGAAGCGACAGGTGATTTCAAAAGAAACCAGTAAAACCATTGCGCTTATGGCAGAACGTGTTGTTTCAGAGGGCTCTGGCAAAAACGCTTATGTGCCCGGTTACCGCATAGGCGGCAAAACAGGAACGTCAGAAAAAATAGATGACGTAAATATATCGGGTGAGGTCGATAAAAGAATATCATCATTTTTGGGCTTTGCCCCTGCGGATAATCCGCAGATAGCCTGCCTTTTAATGCTTGATGAACCATATATGTCAAACCCATTCGGGTCTGTTATAGCTGCACCTGTGGTGGGGGCTATTTTAAGCGAAATATTGCCATATCTCGGCGTAGAGCCGCAATATACAGATGCAGAGCTTGCTCGCATAGACATAAAAGTGCCCGATGTTGTTGGCAAGGGCACACTGGACGCTCAAGCTGCGCTGCGCCCATTGGGGCTTTCGTATGAAGTTATAGGCGATGGCAAAACTGTAATAAAGCAAGCTCCGCGCGCAATGACATCTTTGCCAAAGGGCGGGAGAGTACTGCTTTATACAGCTACAGAGGGGATAAGTACAGCGGGTACAGTGCCTAATGTCAAGGGCATGACAGCACAAAATGCAAATATTTCAATAACACAGGCGGGCTTTAATATTCGTCTTGCAGGTGCGACAACAGGCGTTAATACGGCAGCTAAGCAAACACCGGAGGCAGGTACTGTTGCAGAGGTAGGCACTGTAATTACGGTGCAGTTTGTAAGCACAGATACCTCTGATTAAAGTAAACATATAAACTAAGCTATAAAAAAGAGGAGGGTAACCGTGACACTTTACGAGCTTTTAAATGGAATAAAGCATGATGAAAACATAAAGGACTGTGAAGTCGTAAAGGTTACTTGTGATAACCGAGAGGTTGTCGCAGGGACGGTCTTCGTGTGTATCAAGGGGCAAAAATTTGACGGGCATGATGTGGCACAAAAGGCTGTAGAAAGCGGAGCAAGCCTTGTTGTGTGCGAAAAAGATGTGGGGCTTCCGCAGCAGCTTGTAGTAGCTAATACGCGAGAGGCATATGGTATTATGTGTGGCAATTTTTATGGCAACCCTGCCGGTAAATTAAAGCTTATAGGCATAACAGGTACAAACGGCAAAACCACTATAAGCTACCTTGTAAAGCAGCTGCTTGAAGATGCGGGTAAGCGGGTGGGGCTAATAGGTACTATTCATAATGAGATTGGCGAAATGAATGTGCCTGCAACGCATACAACGCCGGACCCCTCTGAGCTTCATGTGCTTTTTTCGCGCATGGCACTTGCGGGCTGCGAATATGTTGTAATGGAGGTTTCGTCACATGCTCTGGACCAGCACCGCCTTGCGGGGTGTCATTTTGACGTAGGCGTTTTTACCAACCTTACGCAGGATCACCTTGATTACCATGGTACAATGGAAAACTATTATGCGGCTAAAAAAAGTCTTTTTGATATATGCGGTACAGCAGTTATAAATATAGACGATGAATATGGTCTGCGGCTTACAAAGGAAGTACCGTGCAAGGTGCTTACGTTTTCTACAGACGATGACAATGCAGACTTTATTGCAAAAAATATTTATTCATCTGCCACCGGCAGCCGTTTTGCGCTTGTTACGCAAAATCATATAGGGCGCGTTAATTTTTGTATGCCCGGTAAATATTCGGTTTCAAATGCTTTGGCAGCGGGTGTTGCGGCTTTGGCAGCGGGTGTTAGCTTTGAAGAAGCTGTAAAAGGGCTTTGCGAGTGCAAGGGTGTGACGGGGCGCACCGAGCTTATTGTTGCCGAGCACCCATTTACAATAATACGCGATTACGCCCACACACCCGACGGGCTTGAAAAAATTATAGAAAGTGTGCGAGAGTACGCGACAGGGCGCATTATAACCCTGTTTGGCTGTGCGGGTAACCGCGACAGAAGCAAGCGCCCCAAAATGGCAGAGATAGTTGCGCGGCTTTCTGACTACGTAATTTTAACCTCAGACAACCCGCGTGATGAAGACCCGCTACAAATTATAAACGATGCGGTACCGGGGTTTTTAGAGCACAAAACACCATACAAAATATTACCAAACCGTTACGAGGCGATAGAATATGCCTTGGATTTTGCAAAAGAGGGCGATATACTTTTGCTTTGCGGCAAGGGGCACGAGGATTATCAGGTGCTGGATTTTGGAACAATATGTTTTGACGAAAAAGAAATAGTTTTGCGTATGCTTAAAGAAAAAGGAGAAATCCCAAAATGAACATGACGCTTTCTCTCTCGGCAATATGTGAGGTTATATGTGCCGACAAAAAGCCATTTGGAACAATAAGCTTTGTCACGACAGATTCACGCGATATTCGCCAGGGCTGCCTTTTTGTTGCACTGCACGGAGAAAAATTTGATGGGCACAGCTATATAAACGCAGCGCTTGCGGCAGGTGCCGCCTATGCGGTTGCCGACATTAAAGGCGATTATCCTGCGGATAAGGTGCTGTTTGTGGGCAACACACAAAGTGCCTTTAGGCGCATTGCCGCGCTTTACCGTTTGGGGCTTTCTGCAAAAATAGTTGCGGTTACAGGCAGCGTAGGCAAAACGGGCACCCGCGACATGGCAGCCGCTGTGCTTAGTGCGGCTTACAGCACGGTAAAAACTCAGGCAAACCTTAATAATGAGATAGGCGTTCCGCAAACGGTGCTTAGTATAGAAAGCTCTCACGAGGCGGCTGTGGTAGAAATGGGTATGTCGGGATTTGGCGAAATAGAGGAGCTTTCGCTCTGCGCACGCCCCGATATTGCAATTATTACAAATATAGGTGTTTCGCATATAGAGCTTTTGGGGAGTCGCGAGGGTATATTTAAGGCGAAAACCGAGATTACCTCTGGGCTTACTGCGGGAGCAGCACTTGTGCTTTGCGGTGATGATGATTTGCTTTGTACATATGACAACCCGCGCTTTAATATAGTTCGCTTCGGCATAAACAATAAAAGCTGTGATGTACTGGCAGAAAATATAAAGATTGAAAACAGCTCTACAAGCTTTGAGATACTTTATAAGGATAGCCGCTATTCGGCAATTATACCGGCTTTGGGCAGACATAACGTTTTAAATGCGTTGGCGGGCTTTACTGCGGGAGTTTTGGCAGGTGTTGTACCGCATGAAGCTGCAAGGGCGCTTGCGGGGTATTCTCCTACGGGAATGAGGCAAAAAATGACTAAGTACGGCGGCGTTACAGTTGTAGAGGATTGTTATAACGCCAGCCCCAATTCTTTTGCGGCGGCACTGCATACTTTAAGCGAAATGCCGTGTGACGGCAGACGTATAGTTATAGCGGCGGATATGCTGGAGCTTGGAGATTTTGCAGAGGGTGCGCATAAAAAGATGGGCGAGATTGCGGCAAAGCTTAAAATAGACTCTCTTTATGCTTTTGGAGAGCTTTCGCGGCAAATGGTTGCAGCTGCAAAGATGTGTGGAATAAATGATGCCATACACTTTAAAAATAAAAATGAGCTTGCGGAGTATATTATAAGGATAGCTAAAGACAAAGATATTATATGGTTTAAAGCCAGCCGCGGCATGAAGCTTGAGGAAGTTATAAAGCAGTTTTACGAGGAGTGGAATAATAAATGAATGCTTTTATAGTGGTTTTTACGGCAGCGCTTGCCTTTGCGGTTACTGCGGGGCTTGGGGTGTGGCTTGTCCCTTTTTTGCATAAGGTAAAGTACGGACAGCCAATAAATGACATAGGGCCGACATGGCATAAAAACAAGCAAGGTACACCGACTATGGGCGGTATACTTTTTATAATAGGTATACTTGTTGCAGTTACTGCCGGTTATATTGCATATGTTTTTGAAACAATGCAGCACAGCTTTGCGGGTGAAATGAATGTTGTCCGCCTTATGGCAGGGCTTGTTATGTCGCTTGCTTTTGGTTTTATGGGTTTTATAGATGATTATATAAAAGTAGTGCGCAAACATAATTTGGGGCTTACAGCCATGCAAAAAATAATAATGCAGGTGGTAATTTCTGTCTTTTATATGGTAACACTGTATATACGCGGCGACAGCTCTACAGTTATAATTTTGCCGTTTTTCGGTGCGCTTGACATGGGTATTTTGTATTACCCCGTCATGCTGCTGTTTATAATATTTTTGGTTAATGCGGTAAACCTTACCGATGGAATAGACGGGCTTTGCGGCTCGGTTACATTTGTTGTTTCGGCAGCATTTTTGATACTTGCCGGAATGCTTAAAAACAACGAAATGAGTATACTGGCGGTGTCGGTTGCAGGTGCAATGATAGGATATCTTATATGGAACTTTTACCCCGCTAAAATTTTTATGGGAGATACAGGCTCGATGTTTTTGGGAGGGCTTGTGGTGGCAATGGGCTTTGGTGTAGGTCTGCCCGCTTTTTTAATACCTATAGGTATAGTTTATATTTGCGAGGCGGGCTCGGTAGTTTTGCAGGTGGCAAGCTTTAAGCTTACAGGCAAGCGCATTTTTAAAATGAGCCCCATACACCACCATTTTGAAATGTCAGGCTACAGCGAAAAACGCATAGTTGCTCTGTTTTCGCTTGTGGCGGCTGTGGGCTGCATTGTAGCTGTGCTGGCTGCAAACAGGCTGTAATATTTATTAATTTTAAAGGGGCTGGTGCGGGGTGTCACAGGCAAACGCCCATAGCATGGGAAAAGCTAAAAAGAGAATGAGAGTGCGCGAAGCCGCGCCCAAAGAAACTGTTGGCAGCATAGATATCACCTTTTTGGTGCTTGTGCTTTTGCTGGCAACCTTTGGGCTTATTATGCTGTTCTCTGCAAGCTACGCCAACGCCCTTTACCACAACAATGACAGCTTTTATTATGTAAGAAAGCAGCTTTTATGGGCGGGGCTTGGAATAGTGGGTATGATAAGTGCGGCGGTTTTTGATTACCGCTGGTTTAACAGGCTGGCTGTGCCCATGTTTGTGTTTTCGCTTATGCTTTTGGTGCTTGTGCTTTTTATGACGCCCAGCAACAATGCAACAAGGTGGATATGGCTGCCGGGAGGAGGCAGCATACAACCGTCGGAGATAGCAAAATTTACCGTGGTGGTAATATTTGCAAAGCTTATAATGGCAAATCAAGATAAGATGAAAACCTTTAAGTACGGTATAGCGCCATTTGCGGCAATTTTAGCTGTTGTTGCAGGGCTTATGATACTTGAACCGCACCTTTCGGGCACGATTCTTATTTTTGGGATAGGTGCTATAATGATGTTTGTGGGCGGTACAGATTTAAAATGGTTTGCCATAGCTGTTATTGCGGCGGCAGTTATGCTGGGCGCGGTGCTTATGCTGCCCGGTGTAATAGAGTATGCTTCTACTCGTGTCGAGCACTGGCTGAACCCTTTTTTAGACCCTCGCGGAAAAGGCTATCAAACTATACAGTCACTGTATGCCATTGCGTCGGGTGGGCTTATGGGGCTGGGGCTTGGTAACTCGCGCCAAAAGTATTTATATATACCAGAGCCGCAAAACGACTTTATATTCTCTATAGTTTGTGAGGAATTGGGCTTTGTAGGCGCCGCAATAATTATACTTTTGTTTGCGCTGCTTGTATGGCGCGGTTTTGTTATAGCAATGAAGGCGCGCGACAAATTTGGAGCTATGCTTGCTGTGGGGCTTACCGTTCAGGTGGGGCTACAGGCAATACTTAATATAGCGGTGGTCACAAACCTTATACCAAATACAGGAATAAGCCTGCCGTTTTTCTCGTACGGAGGAACCTCGCTTACCATGTTGCTTACAGAGATGGGCGTTGTGCTCTCGGTTTCACGCCGTGCGGCGCTTACCAAGGAGTAATAAAAATAACATATGGGGGCGGTAATTTGAGAATACTTTTTGCTTGCGGCGGCACTGCGGGCCATATAAACCCTGCTATTGCCGTGGCACAGCTTGTGCGGCAAAAAGACGCAGATGCGGCTGTGCTATTTGTTGGTAACCCAAACGGTATGGAGGCACGGCTTGTAAAAGAGGCGGGCTTCGACTTTGCGGCTGTGCGCGTTTTGGGTATACAGCGGCAGTTAAGCCGACAAAACCTTGTAAATAACGTTAAAGCTATAGCATATCTTACAACAGCAGGGCTACACGCTAAAAAAATAATAAAGCGTTTTGCACCGGATATTGTTTTTGGTACAGGTGGTTATGTTAGCGGCCCTGTTCTGCGCGAAGCCGCAAAAATGGGGATAAAAACTTTAACGCATGAATCTAATGCCTTCCCGGGGGTTACCACAAAGCTTTTAAGCCGATATGTAGATGCTGTGTTAATAGCTGTGCCAAAGGCCGCCGATTATTTGCCGAGGGCTTGTAAAACGGTGGTTACAGGTAACCCTGTAAGGCTAGGTGTTGCACAGGCAAGCCGCGACGAAGCCCGCAAAAAGCTTGAAGTAGGCGAGCGTCCATGCTTACTATCTTTTGGCGGCAGCAACGGCGCGCGCACTGTAAACGCGGCTGTTGCCAAGCTTATGGCGTGGTACTGTAAAAACGCCGATATTTACCATATACACGCAACGGGGCGTTTTGGGGTGCAGCTTTTGCCTCAGCTTTTAAAAGATGAGGGAATAAGCGATATTAAAAAATATCCGCAGCTTGATATACGTGAATACATAGATGATATGGCAGATTGCCTTGCGGCGGCAGACCTTGTAATTTGCCGTGCAGGTGCACTTACCTTAACTGAGCTGCAAGCTGCGGGAAAAGCCTCTATACTGATACCATCACCGAATGTTGCCGAAAATCATCAGTATTACAATGCACTGGTTTTGCAAAAAGCCAATGCTGCCGTTTTAATAGAAGAAAAAGATTTAACGGGAGAACTGCTTATTAAGACAGTGCGCGAGCTTATTGCAGATAAAAACAGGCTTGCAAAGCTTGGCAAAAATGCCGCCGCAATAGCTATTACAGATGCCAACGAAAGAATATACGAAGAAATTAAGCTTTTACTTAAAAAATGAGCCTTTAAAGCTTGAAAACTTGTTTTTTTCACACATTTGCGCTACTCGCATAATATGGGTTATAGCGAAGCACAGCTTCGTTTTTTGAATGCGAGGTAGATGATATGCAAAGTTTTTTTGTAAAGGGTGGCAGAGCGGCGGGCGAAGTGACGGTACAGGGTGCAAAAAACAGCAGTCTTCCCGTGCTTGCGGCTACGCTTTTGTGCAAAGGAGAAACCATACTACACAAGTGCCCCGGCTTGCTCGATACACAATCTGCCATGCAGATACTTGAGTATTTGGGCTGTGCGTGCGGGCGCAGCGGCAGCACTGTGACGGTAGACAGCAGTGATATAAAAAGCTGTGAGGTGCCGGATGAGCTTATGCGTGAGATGCGTTCGTCCATTATATTTTTGGGCGCTATTGCCGCCCGCTGCGGAAAATGCAGGCTAAGCTATCCGGGAGGGTGCGAGATAGGACAGCGTCCTATAGACCTTCATATTTCGTCGCTTTCTCAAATGGGTATGCAAATTGCAGAGAACCACGGTTACCTTGACTGTACTGTACCAAAGGGTTTTCATGGGGCAAATATAATGCTTTCGTTCCCAAGCGTCGGAGCTACAGAAAACATTATGCTGGCGGCAGTGCTTGCAAAGGGCGTTACCGTTATAACAAACGCCGCGCGAGAGCCAGAGGTGATAGACCTTGCCGATTATCTTAAAGCCTGCGGCGCAAATATAGCGGGAGCAGGCGAAAGCACTATTACTATAGCAGGGGTAGAAAAGCTGTATCCGTGCGAATATACCATAATGCCCGACAGAATTGTTGCTGCTACTTACCTTGTTGCGGGTGCGGTAACAGGCGGAAATGTACACGTTAAGGGCGTAGACTGCCGACACTTAGAGGCTATTTTACCTGTGTTTGAAGCGGCGGGTTGTACGCTGCATCGCTACAAAAATGCTGTTACACTTAATGCAAGCCATCGTTTAAGCTCTATAGGTCTTTTGCGCACAATGCCATACCCCGGCTTTCCTACAGACGCACAGGCACCTGTTATGGCTATGCTGTCGGTAGCGGAGGGAACCTCGGTTTTTGTTGAAAATATATTTGAAAACCGTTTTAAGCACGCTTCGCAATTGCGCAGAATGGGGGCACATATTAAGCTGGAGGGCAGAGTTGCCATAGTAGAGGGTGTGCCGTCGCTTCACAGTGCCGAGGTAGAGGCAACGGATTTGCGCGGAGGTGCGGCACTGGTGCTTGCGGCAATGTCGGCTGAGGGCACAAGTACAATAACAAATATTCATTACATTGACAGAGGCTACGAAAAGCTAGAGCAGCAGCTTACGGCATTGGGAATACGCATAAAAAGGGTATAAATTGGAGAACAAAGATGAAAAAAACTACTGGAGAAAATAGAACAGGACGCGGACAAAGCCAAAAGCGCCACAAACACCGCCGCAGCCGCAACACCGCCGCGCTTTACATAATGGTGCTTGTTTTTATGCTTACCGTGGGTGTGGTGCTTATTTTTACGGTGTTTTTTAAGGTGCTCAACATAAATGTAGAGGGGCTTACACGCTACAACGAGCAAGATGTTATAGCTTCAAGCGGAATTGCGGCGGGAGAAAATATGTTTGCTCTGCGCCGCAGTGAGATTGAAGCGGAACTGGTAAAAAAATACAGCTATTTTGAAAAAGCAAAGCTTGTTTATCACCTTCCGGATACCGTTACTATAAAGATTACCGAGGCACAGCCTGTAGGAGCTGTGCAGCAGGGCGAAATGTATATGGTTATTTCCTCCGCGGGCAGAGTACTTGAAAATACTGCCGAATTGCCGCCGAAAGTGGTGACAGTTAAAGGCTTTGATATACTTCCGCTTGCAGTGGGTGGCACATTTGACGAAATGCTGCTAAAGCAGCAAGAAGATTTTAAGCTTGCGGCAAAACTGCCTGTAGAAGCAACTGCCCAAGAAAAAGAAGAAAAAAAATCCGAGCTTATAGCGCTTACCGCACACAATAAAGAAATGGAAGAAAAAGTTGCCATGATGCGTGCGTTTTTCCGTTCTGCTGCCGAAACCAATTTTATTGAAGCCGAAATACTTGATGTAAGTGACAAATTTAATTTGATTGCCGTAATAGATAAGGTTACCATTGAATTTGGTGCGGAGGCGGAGCTTAGCTACAAGATGCAGTGCGTTCAAAAAGTTTTTTCAGAAAAACTACCCCCAAATTTTGAGGGCAAGCTGGACGCATCTTATGCCGGCAGGGTACGTGTAAGACATTTGAATTCTGAAATACAAGGCATGACTACCGACCAATATGCAGAATATTTGTACGAGCAAAACAGCGCCTCACTTATGTCAAGCACAGACGGCTCATCGTCTTCTGTACCGGAGCAGCAACCAAAAAACGAAGTGCAGCAACAAGAACCCGAAGTAGAAAAAGAGCCGCCTAAATTACAAAGCGAAGCGTCCGTAGGCGACCAAAATGCAAATGCCGATGAATCTTCCACAGATGATTATAATTGGGATGTTGTATCTGTAGAGTGATTTTTAGGATTATAAATATTTTTTCGCCCGTTTATACGCAATTTTGCTTTTTTGTTGTGCTATACTATTGAATTGAAAGCAAAAACATGATAAAGTATAATGTATATAGTTATGTAAGCAGTTTAATTTATTCAATATACTCCATAAATTGTATAGGAGGAAACCTTGGATGTTTAATAATTTTAGCATTGACATGGAATATGACAACTGTGTTTCGATTAAAGTTTTGGGAGTAGGCGGTGGCGGCGGCAACGCTGTAAACCGTATGATACAATCCGGTATGCAAGGGGTCGATTTTGTAAGTGTCAATACCGATCATCAAGCTTTGATGTTTTCTCAGGCAGCACAGAAAATACAAATAGGCGAAAAGCTTACCAAAGGGCGCGGTGCGGGCGGTGACCCCGAAAAAGGGCAGCGCGCGGCAGAAGAAAGCCGCGAAGAAATAGCCGCGGCTTTGCGCGGAACAAACATGGTGTTTATAACCGCGGGAATGGGCGGAGGCACAGGTACAGGTGCAGCACCTGTCATAGCAGAGGTTGCCAAAGAAATGGACATACTTACCATAGGTGTTGTTACAAAACCATTTAATTTTGAGGGTAAGCGCCGTGCCGACCAAGCCGAGCTTGGCATTACCGCTTTGAGAGAACAGGTAGATGCACTTGTTATAATACCAAATGAGCGCCTAAAAACTGTTTCTGACCAAAAAATTTCTCTTGCAAATGCTTTTTTAATGGCAGATGATGTCGTGCGTCAAGGCGTACAGAGCATATCTGACCTCATAAATGTAACAGGCGTTGTAAACCTCGATTTCTCCGATGTAACAGCCATAATGAAAGATGCCGGCTTTGCACATATGGGCGTTGGCAGTGCTTCCGGCAAGGACAAGGCGAAAATGGCGGCTCAGGCGGCAATATCAAGCCCGCTGCTTGAAACCTCTATTAACGGCGCACACGGTGTTATAGTAAACTTTACAGTTTCACCCGATATTGACCTTGAAGAAATTGATATAGCATCAACCATGATACACGAAGCGACTCACCCTGAGGTAAACCTTATCTGGGGTGTTGCATACGATGAAAGCTTGAACGATGAAATGAAGGTAACTGTTATAGCTACCGGCTTCGATGATGCTAACCGCATAGAAATACCGAGCTATATTTTCAAAACTCCCATAGATAATTCCGTATCAAAAATAACTCCACCGGCAGATATTAGGGCAGTAACCGAGGTTAAGCCGGAGCCTGTGCTAAAGCAAGAGCCTCTTACGCCTCCTTTTTCCGAGCCTGTAGTTCAGCCTAAACAAACATCTGTAGAAGAAGACGAGGATAACGACTTCTTTGATATTATGAAGATTTTTAACCAAAAAAATTAGTTTTAAGCCCACAAAAAGAGCCTGACGGCTCTTTTTTGGCATAAAAAAGTATATGCTTTAGCTGGTGTAGTCCTCAATAAGCTCTACAAGTGCGGTATAGTCTTTAGCTTTTATACCGCTTTGCAGCTCTGTCCTGTCAAAATCGGGCAGGTTTTTAATATAAACGTCAAAAACCATGTCGGGGGTTTCTGCACCTACAGAAAAAACCGCCAGCCTGCCATTGTAATCCTTTAGCATATATTCGTAGCTGCTGTCTGCCTCGTCCACGGGCACAGAAGATGCGCTTTTAGCAATTGCTTCACTTTGTCGGGGCAAGCTCCATTTAAGCAGTGCCCAGCCCAATAAAAACGATAATAAAAGCGCTGCGAGAGTTATAGAGAAACTTTTAAGCATACTAAAAAACACCACCATATACGGGTTTTTCGCCGTAAACTTTATTTTTATTGTGGACATAAATATTAGACCTTATGCAGGCGGTGAAAAATACGAGTAAAAAACTACTTATTTTAAAAAAAATTAACACTTTACTGTAGCTTTATGATATACTAAATGATGTGACTATTAGGCACAATATTATTTTTTACAAAGGGGCGAAGACAATGACAGACAACAACAGCAGCCGTCAGAGGCAGCCCTCGGATGAAAACGGCGGCGTAAATCCTCGCCGCCCCTCACGAAAAAAAACGCCCGTTTCAGGCGGAGAGCTTGTGCTGCGCGGTGTGAAAGGCACTATTTCTATTGCCTTTAAAACTATAGCTACAATATTTTTAATTATGATTATAACAGGCTGCATAGTTGCCTCGGTTATGGCTGTTTATGTTGTGGGCTTTTTGGACGAGCGAACAGAATACGACCTGCGCAATTTGGACCTTAACTATACCACCACGCTTTATGCCACCAATGCCGAAACCGGCGAGCCATATCCGCTTCAAGTTATAAAGGGCAACGAGAACCGCATCTCTGTCGATTTTGCGAAGATACCGCGGCAAATGCAGCTTGCGGCTATGGCGGCAGAGGATAAACGCTTTCAAACACATCAAGGCGTGGACTGGAAGATGACCTTTAAAGCGTTTTTAAATATGCTTACAGGTGCTGAAACCACAGGTGGCTCAACTATAACGCAGCAGCTTATTAAAAATATTTCGGGCGATAAAGACGTCCTTATAGAGCGCAAAATAAAAGAAATATTTAGGGCGCTTTCACTCGAAAAAGAATATTCAAAAGATGACATAATGGAGGCGTACCTAAACACCGCCACCACAGGTAACAACGTCTATGGCGTGCAGGCGGCGGCAAACTTGTTTTTTGATAAAGATGTTTCGGAGCTGGACACGGCAGAGTGTGCCGCTATTTTGGCTATAACTCAAAACCCGAGTAAATATGAGCTTTTGGCGCATGAAGAAAAAAACCGCGAGCGCCGCTATTACGTTTTAGATAATATGCTTGATATAGAGCTTACACAGCTAAAAGCACAGCTTGAGGGCAAAGAAAAAACAGAGTATGGTATTGTGGCGGGCGGTAAAATAAACAAAAGCGAATACGATAAGCAAAAAAAAGCGCTGGAAGCACATTATGCTGATGCAAAAAAACAGACCTTAGTCATAAAAACAAGTGCGGCACAGCAGACCCGTAAAGAAACATACAGCTATTTTGTCGATTATGTCATAGAAGAAGTTATAAACGACCTTTGCACACAGCAAGGGCTAGAGAAGCAAGCCGCTTGGAACAAGGTTTATAACGGTGGTTTTTCTATATATACTACGGTAGATGAAAAAATACAGGGCATACTCGACCAAGATTTTATAACAAATGAGATAAATTATGACCCCGCAAAGTCTATTTTTCAAAAAGTGAGCGGGCGTTATATTACAAACGGCGGCAAGGACTTTGGTGACTATGTAAAAGAACAGCCCCAGTGTGCCATGGTTATAATGGATTACGAGGGCAATATAAAGGGGATTGCGGGTGGCAGAGGCGAAAAGACAGGCGACAGAACCTTTAACCTTGCCACAGACGGCATTCGTCAAACAGGCTCGGCAATAAAACCTATATCGGTTTATGCCCCCGCTATAGATTTGGACCTTGTGCATTGGTCGTATCTTACGCAGGACAGCCCCTTTGGTTACCTTGTAAATGGGCAGCTTGTGCGCTCTGTGGGCACAAAAACTGTTGAAGAAACCGATGCCGAGGGCAATATTACCAGTAAGCAGGTGCCCCTTGGCAACGGCTGGCCTACAAACTACTACAACAGCTATCAAGGTATGCTTACGGTAAACCGCGCCATACAAAACTCGGTAAATACAATAGCCGTAAAAACGCTGGACCTCGTCACACCGCAGGTTTCTTACGACTTTTTGCATAATAATTTAGGCATAAACAGCCTAGATCCCACTCACGATATAGACTATGCTCCGCTTGCCTTGGGCGCACAGAGCGGGGGAATTTCGGTGCTCGACATGACAGCCGCGTACCAGATATTCGGCAACGGCGGGCTATTTTATGAACCGCATTCGTACAGCAAGGTTGTTGATAACCAGGGCAACGTTATACTTGAAGCCAACGCCCCGCCGCGGCGTGTTATAGCCGAGGACAGCGCAGAGATAATGAACAAGCTTTTGCAAAGCGTTGTTACGGGCGGTACAGGCGCTCCGGCAAGGCTTGGCAACTTGCCTACAATGGGTAAGACAGGCACGTCCAATATGGACAAGGATCAGTGGTTTATAGGCGGAACTCCGTACTATGTGGCGGGAGTTTGGTTTGGCTTTGATAAAGAAAACGCAGGTATTCCACACTATAACCCATATCCTCCGCCTCAAATATGGAAGCGTGTTATGTCAGATGTCAGCGAAAATGCCGCGTATAAAGAGTTCCCTGTAAGCGGAGGTGTGGTTGAAAAAACCTATTGCTTCGATTCGGGCGATTTGGCAGCTCCGTCATGTGCACGCACGGGGGTTGGCTGGTATAAGCAAAGTGCTTTGCCGGGTATATGCACCTATTACAGCGACGTAAAAGAATCTCAGGAGGTAGCGGGCGGCACCGTCGAGGGCGAGTCGTCCTCCGGAGCCAGCGATGAGATTATAGTTGTAAATTGATAATGTAATATTTTTAATTTTTGCGTTAAAATATGCTAAAGCGCTTTTAAAGACGGAGGTACAAACCCGTTTTAAGAGCGCTTTACTTTGCTTTTTGTTTTATTCCCACAGGTGCAGCTTGCCGCTGTCGTTTAAAAACTTTACAAACAGTACCAGCAGCGGCACTACGAGAAGCCCTGCTATGCCAAGAATTTTAAGCCCCAAAAACATGGCGGTTATTGTTACAAGCGGGGAAAGACCAATGCTTTCACCAACTATTTTTGGCTCGGCTATATTGCGTACAACTGTTATGATACCATATAGTGTTAATATTCCGACAGACAAAAAACTGTTCCCCTGTAAAAATGCCAGCAATGCCCAAGGCAATAAAATTAGTCCTGTTCCTATAGCCGGAAGTATATCGGCTGCGGCTACAAGCACAGCCCACCACAGACTTTGCGGTACTTTAAGCAGTGCAAGCCCCACCCAAACCTCTGCAAAGGTTAAAAGTAAAAGAACTGAGTAAGCGCGTATATATTTAAAAATAGTGCTTACAAAAAAATCTTTAATTACAAAAACTGCTTTTCGGTGACGTTTTGGTATAAGGCGTATTAAAAAATTTATTACTCCGCTGTAGTCCATAGATATAAAAAAAGATGATAATACAGTAAATAAAAATGTAAGCATAAATGTAGGTATTCCGCGTATAAATGTGCCTATTGCGGCTATAAGCTTTTCTGAAGCGGAGGCGGCAACTACACTTAGCTGCTCTGCGGCAAGCCCTATAAAAACCTCAAATTCACTACCTATTTCGGGCAAAAAGCGCTGTAAAAAGCCTAAAAATTGCTTGCTTAGCTGCCATAGCACAGGCGCGAGTGTTTCGTTTAAAAAATATGGCAGGTTTATAAATACTCCGCGCAGACCTGCAGTAAGCTGTACAATGCAAAGCCATAATATTGTGGCAAGTGTTCCATAGACAAAAAGCAGTACAGCGGCGGCGCAAAAACGTCGTGTTGCACTTGACAGCTTGTAGGCGGCATTTACCAAGGGGCGCAGTATAAAGGATATAAGCAGCCCCAAAAAAAGCGGCAAAAACCACCACAACAAATATTTTAAAATTATTAAGGCAAGCGCTGTAAAAACTACTGCGGTGGCGCTGTTAAGCAAAAAATTAAGCTTTTGTTCTCTGTTCATAAAAACACCTCTGCATATTTATAATATGCCTTTAGCGGGGTGCAATATTAAGTTTTAAAAAAATATTTTAAGATATACTCTAAAGCATACTAAAATTACGAATTTTGTTTATAAAAAATGTGTAATAGCATTACAATATTGTAAAACAGGCAGTAATACGCAGTAACAGCGCTATAATTACAAAAAAACAGCGATATATAGCCGAAAATGGCTGTATATCGCTTTAAACTTACTTTGTCGTATTAAAGCAATAATGATAATATTGTATATCATAGCAGAACAAATGTATTTAGGGGGTGCACATTGTGGAAGGAACAAAATTTCTTATAGTGGACACGGCTGTGCTGCCTGAGGTTTTTTTAAAGGTTGTATATGCTAAAAAAATGTTGGCACAGGGCAAGGCTAAAAGCGCCAGCGAGGCTTCAAAAATGGCGGGAATTTCGCGCAGTGCTTTTTATAAGTACAAGGACAGGGTTAGCGAGTACGGCAGTAAAATAGGCGACAGTATAGTTACACTTTACGTAACCTTGGCAGATGAGCCGGGTGTGCTCTCGTCGGTTATAGCAAAGCTTTACGAGCTTGGAGCAAACATTTTAACGGTAAACCAAAATATTCCCGTAGATTTTGTTGCACACGTTTCAATATCGGCAAAAATAGGCTCGATAAGTTGCAGCGAGGAAGAGCTTTTAGAGGCGGTGCGAGGTCTTGGCGGGGTTGTAGAGGGTAAGCTGCTTTCGGGCAGTTAAAATAAGGGGGGCATTTTTAATGCTGCAGATAGCTGTTATGGGTCATGGAATAGTAGGTTCCGGAGTATTGGAGGTTTTTTATAAAAACCTTGTAGGTATGGAGCGTAAAACGGGTAAAGAAATGGATATAAAATATATACTCGATTTGCGCGATTTCCCCGGACTTCCGTATTCTTATAAATTTATAAAAGACTTTGAAACTATTATAAACGATGACGAAATAAGCATAGTGGTAGAGCTTATGGGTGGGCTGGAGCCGGCTTTTACCTATGTCAGGCGTTGCCTGGAGGCGGGTAAAAGCGTTGTTACCTCAAACAAAGAGCTGGTTGCCGAAAAAGGCGCAGAGCTGCTTAGAGTGGCACAAAAAAACGATGTTAATTTCTTTTTTGAAGCCAGTGTCGGCGGCGGAATACCAATAATCCGTCCGCTTCATGCCTGCCTTGTCGCAAATGAGATAGAGCTTATTGCGGGCATACTAAACGGCACGACCAATTTTATATTGACAAAAATGATACATGAGAAAATGGGCTTTTCTGCTGCGTTGGAGCTTGCCCAAAATTTGGGCTATGCAGAAAAAAACCCCAGTGCAGATGTCGGAGGGCTTGATGCCTGCCGTAAAATATGTATATTGGCATCGCTTGCATTTGGCAAGCACATCTATCCTAATGAAGTTCACACAGAGGGAATTACCAATATAACGCACGAAGATGTTGAATATGCAAAGGTTTGGGGCGGCGTGATAAAGCTTATTGCCATAGCAAGCCGTTTGCCAGAGGGCAAAATATCGGTGATGGTTTCTCCGGCTTTTGTTGAGGCAGAAAGCCAGCTGGCAGGTGTTGAAAATGTGTTTAACGCAGTGCTTGTGCGGGGTGATGCAACAGGCGAGGTGGTTTTTTACGGCAGAGGAGCAGGCAAGCTGCCTACTGCATCGGCTGTTGTTGCCGATATTATTGATGCCGCAAATGCCGAGCATAATACTGCGCTGCTGCACTGGGAGGATAACGCAAAAAAAGATTATGTTGCAGACTGCGAAAACCTACCTGTAAAGCTTTATGTGCGTGTCGGCTACGATAATTTTGACAAAGCTTTAAAGGTTATAAACGATGTAATAGGGCGTGTAAAGCCCATATATCGCAGTGGTGTTGAGGACGAATTTGCGTTTATATTTAAGGCTCGTACCGAAAAAGAAGCAAAAAAAATGCTTTTAGAGCTCTCTGACGAGGGGCTTACGGTGCTTGGCAGAATACGAGTGCTTGAGATTTAATTTTGCCATGTAATTATAGTTTATTTAGTAAAACAAAATTTTTAAGTTAAATTGGAGTGAAAATAGTGCCGAAAGTGCAAATTCCGGCGACAAGCGCAAACATAGGTGCGGGCTTTGACAGCTTGGGGCTTGCCGTTTCTATGTATAATTATGTTTCTATAGAGGAAAGCGAGGGCTTGCAAATAAGCTCTTGCGACGCTGTTAAAATACCTACAGACGAAACAAATTTAGTCTATACCTGTGCAAAATATATTTACGATTTGTGTGACCGCCCGTTTAAGGGGCTTAGCATAGCACAGACCAATAATATACCAATGGCACGCGGGCTTGGCAGCTCGTCTGCGTGTATTGTGGGTGGGCTTTTGGGGGCAAATTCGCTTTTGGGACAGCCCATGCGCACCAGTGACCTTGTAAATATAGCCGCCACCATGGAGGGACACCCGGACAACTCTACACCTGCACTTTTGGGCGGTCTGTGCACCGCTGTTTTAGAGAACGGCAAGGTTTATTATGTTAAGCAGGAGATAGCCGAGGACCTTCGTTTTGTTGCTATAGTCCCCGATTTTGAAATAAAAACAAAATTTGCGCGCGAAGCCCTGCCAAAAGAAATATCGCATAAGGACGGAGTTTTTAACCTTTCGCGTGCAGCTTTAATGTCTGTTTCATTGTATTCGCGCAATTATCAAAACCTGCGCATTGCAGCGGACGACCGTCTGCACCAGCCTTACCGTCTGCCGCTTATAAACGGTGCACATGAGCTGCTCGATTTCTCGTATAAGCATGGTGCATATGCCTCATATATAAGCGGCTCAGGCAGCACAATAATGTCTATAATAAGCTCCGGCAACTTTGAATTTGAGCAAACTGTGCGCGATTATCTTAAAGAAAACGGGCTTGACGGCTGGCGTGTAAATGTTCTTTCGATAGATAATACAGGCGCGCGTGTTATGCTGTAAAAAAAATTCGCAAAAAATGCGTCAATGTAATATAATATACTGTATAGATACTTTTAATAGGAGGTATTATAATGGGTCTGATAGTTCAGAAGTTTGGTGGAACGTCGGTGGCAAACCCCGAGCGCATAGCCAATGTTGCAAAAATTATTACAGAAACCTATGCGGAGGGCAACGATGTAATCGCCGTGGTTTCGGCTCAGGGTAAAACGACAGACGAGCTTATTGCAAAAGCGGCAGAGATTAACCCAAAGGCTTCTTTGCGTGAAATGGACGTTTTGCTTTCGGCGGGTGAACAAATGTCAATGTCGCTGCTTGCTATGGCAATAGATAAGATGGGCTTTCCGGTAAAATCTTTAACAGGCTGGCAGGCGGGCTTCCTTACCGATTCCAGCCATGGACGCGCAAGGATACGCCGCATAGATAAAGAACGACTTGAAAACGAGATAAGCAAGCGTAATATTATCATAGTGGCGGGCTTTCAGGGCATTAACCGTTATGATGATATAACAACGCTGGGGCGCGGAGGAAGTGACACCAGCGCGGTGGCGTTGGCGGCTGTTCTTCATGCAGACAATTGCCAAATATATACAGATGTAGACGGAGTTTATACGGCAGACCCGCGTGTGGTAAAGGGTGCAAAAAAGCTTGACGAAATTACATATGACGAAATGCTGGAGCTTGCTTCGCTGGGTGCAAATGTGCTGCACAACCGCTCCGTTGAGATGGGTAAAAAATATTCTGTGCCGATGGAGGTGCTTTCGAGCTTAGAGAGAAAGCCAGGCACACAGATTAAGGAGGTTATTAAAGTGGAAAAGATGTTAATAAAGGGTGTGGCACGAGATAATGACGTTGCGAGGGTTTCTATAGTCGGGGTGCCCGATACACCGGGTGTTGCTTTTAAGGTGTTCTCGCAGCTGGCGGCAAAAAAGGTTAATGTTGATATCATTTTGCAGTCAATAGGACGTGACGGTACAAAGGATATAAGCTTTACAACCTCGCGTTCGCATAAAGACTTAGCTATAGAAATTTTAACCGATATTAAAGATAATTTAAAGGCGCACGATGTTGTTTGTGATGATAATATATCGAAGGTTTCGGTAGTCGGTGCGGGTATGCAGTCTAACCCCGGCGTTGCTTCTAAGATGTTTGAAGCTCTTTCAGAGGCAGGGGTTAATATTCAGATGATTTCTACAAGCGAAATAAAAATCTCTGTGCTTATAGAGCTTAAAGATTCGGAAAAAGCTTTGAACGCTATACATGACGCATTTATAGATGAGGATTAAGCGATTTAGTCAATAAATAAAACGTCGGTGCAGTGCATCGGCGTTTTTTGCGGTAAAATTAAAACTTATGCAATAAATTCAATGCTTTGTCGCACTGTATAAATAGAGGATAAAATAAAATTGAAAAGAGGATATACATGAAAAAGCAACAAAATAAATTTAAAAAAGTACTTGCGCTTACCTTGTGCCTTGCAGCATCGCTGCCATTGTGCGCGTTTGCGGCAAAACCTGCCGAAGTTGTGCAAAACCCAAACGCCGACAAGCAGCTAAGCGCAGCCGCAGATGCACAAGCAGATGAAATGGGCAACGATGTCATAGTGGTGATGCCTGTAAATAAGTATGTGCCGCCGTCTGTTAATGTTAGCGATGAGGTGATAATTGTGACGCCTGAAGAAAAACCTGCTTTGCCCGTAGTAAGCAGCAGCGATGATGTTATAATTGTGACACCGCAAGAAAACGACACAGAAGTAAAGCGCCCGGAGAAGCTTACTGTGGCAGATGCCGCAATGTACCGCGGAACGGTAACCGAAATTAAAAACGGCGATGACAGCGGCACACTGCTGCTTACATTAAAGCGTGCGGACGGCACAGCGTTTATGCCTGTTATAAATCATATTGAAATAGACACCGCAACAAGGTTGAGCTTCGACAAAAAAACACTTGCCGTCGGAGATTATTTAGAGGTTTATTATGGTGTTTCGCCTGTTATTAAACCAATACCCGCAAAAGAATATAAAAAGGCAATAGCTATAAACCGCTCTTTTCCCGCAGAAGGCACAGTGTTTAACGGCGAGCTTGTAGAGATTATGAAAAACGATAGGGACGGCTCAACATCGCTTTTGTTAAAACCCATAGGCAAGGGTATGGAAACGGTTTTTCATATTTTTGAGGACACACAAATTTATTTAGACTTTGCAAAGCTTAAAAAAGGCGATAAACTAAACGTTTTTTACAACGGCATTGCAACAATGAGTATTCCTCCGCAATCGAGTGCTTTAGAGCTGCGCTACTACACAAAGCCTTAACGACTTTTATTGTTCACCCACAACAAAAATACAGATGGATTTTTAATAAAAAATGTGCTATAATAGCTGATACAACAGTTGTTATAGCATTATTTTTTGGCACATAATTGCCATAAAAGGGGAGAGAAGCCGTTTGCCTACTTACGAAGAAGAATTTGAAACCGAGAAAAAATACCTTGCAAAGGTTGTGGGCGTTGCAGCAGAGCACTTTGGAACTCAACAAGAGTTTGCTGTAAACGAAAAAAAGGCGCTTATGGCACTTAGCAAACAAATGTATGAAAATACTGTACATTTTTCCAACGATTTTGCCCGTCTGGTGGAGGCAAACCAAGCGCTGGGAGATATAGAAACACGCACAATAAGCTTTCGTATGCTTACTGCACGGCTGCATCTTTACGAAAGCATGATGAAGCACCCGTATTTTGCGCGTATAGATTTTACCGAGGACGGCTATGAGCGCGAGCCTATTTATATAGGTGTGGGCAGCCTTACAGACGACGAGGGGCTTGACGCATATGTTTACGACTGGCGAGCACCTGTTTCGGGTCTTTTTTACAGCGGCGAGCCCGGGCGAGTAAGCTATATGTCGCCGTCCGGTTTAATAAACGGCGAAATGAGTCTTAAACGGCAGTATGATATCAGAAACGGAGAGCTGATTTATTTCTTTGATTGCAGTTTAAATGTTATGGACGAGGTTTTGCGCAGTGCACTTTCTAAAAACACTTCACCAAAAATGAAAACTATTGTAGAAACAATTCAGCGCGAACAAAACGTTATTATTCGTGATGTAGAAAGTGATTTGCTTATGGTGCAGGGCGTTGCAGGCAGTGGTAAAACCTCTGTTGCGCTGCACCGTGTCGCCTTTTTGATGTATCAGGGGATTTCCGGCGGGCTTTCATCAAACAACATTCTTATACTCTCGCCCAACTCGCTTTTTGGCAAATATATTTCCGGCGTATTGCCGGAGCTTGGCGAAGAAAACGCGGTTACAAAAACCTTTGAAGATATTTTTACAGATTATTTTGGTGATACTCTTGAAATAGGCAGCCGCAACTGTATGCTTGAGGAGCTTATTACCGAAAGGCGCGAAAAAAAGCGAGAGCTTTTAAAAAGTACCATGGAGTTTGCACTTTCACCGATGTTCTGTGAGATTTTGGACAGGCTGGCAGTGTATTACGAGCGGCGTGTAATAGAGGTTCCCGAGCTTATTTATGGCGGAAAAAACATAGCAGGCAGGCAGGCATTGCGCAGCGAGCTCTTTCAGGCACGTCCCAATCAGCCGCTTGCAAAGCGTTTGCGTGTGCTTGAAGAAAAACTTTTAGAGAAAGTGCACACCGCTAAAAAAGAGCGTCTGGACGAGCTGGAAGACTTTGTACGCGACCACCCTGAGCACCAGTTTGAGGTAAAACAGCGTGCAAGGCTGATATCAATAAAAGAAACAACCGCTTTGGCTCACAAAATACAGGCTTTTACAAGGATTAATCCATACGAAATTTATGCTTCATTGCTTAAAGACAAGGCGCTCTTTCATACACTTGCAGAGGGGCTTACATTGCCACCTGATGCAGACGAAATACTTAATGAATTATGCGGCGGGCTTACGCGGGCAAAGGTAAGCTTTGTAAACGGTATGGCACTTTTGTATTTAAGAATAAAGCTTATGGGTGCAGAAAACGGCGGTTTAATAAAGCAAGTGGTCGTAGATGAGGCACAAGATTATGCGCATATGCAGTACAAAATTTTAGCTGAGATTTTGCCGAGCGCCCGTTACACACTGCTAAGTGACATCAATCAAACTATAATAAAAGATATAGATATGAGCTTTTATGATGACATAAAGACGGTTTTGGCAAAGCCAAAAAGCACTCTTGTTACGATGAATAAAAGCTTTAGGTGCTCCTCAGAGATAAGTGCCTACAGCACACGCTTTACAGACGAGGACACGCGTCAAGAGAGCTTTGACAGGCACGAGAAGGAACCGGAAATACGCATTTATGACACTGTAAGTGACATAGATGAGTGCCTTTGCAGTGACGTAAAAAATGTTGTGGGCGAGGGCTTTGCTTCGGCTACTGTGCTTTGCAAGAGCTTTAAAGAAGCGTACGAGCTGTACGAAAGAGTCGGTGGGGCAATCGGTGCAAAGCTGGTGGGCAATTCTACCGATGAAATAACCGAGGGCGTGTATATTATGCCAATTTATATGGCAAAGGGGCTGGAGTTTGACACGGTGTTTATTTATGGTGCAGATAACAAAAACTATAAAACCGACGACGACAGAAAGCTTCTTTATATAGCGTCTACTCGTCCCCTGCATCGTCTTTATATTTATTGCGTAAAAAATAAAAGCAAGTTACTAAAGTAGAATAAAAAGCATCAACAAAAAACAACACCCCACGCCATTACAAAGGTGCGGAGTGTTGTTTTATAGTAATCACAAAAAAACTTTGTTATTTTATTACTTCGGGCTCCCAGTTTTCGTTGCCCTCAAGCTTGACCGTCATTTTTTTTATTTTTTGCTCCTCATGTGGTCTGTCATCGCGGTTGCGCTTTACCGAAACTATGCGGTCTGCTTCTTCAATGCCATCGGTTATCTTACCAAAGGCGGCATATTGTCCATCTAAAAATGGTGCATCATCAACCATTATAAAGAATTGCGAGCCTGCACTGTTTGGGTTTTGTGCACGCGCCATAGATAGCACGCCTTTAGTGTGAAGCAGCTCGTTGTTAAAGCCGTTGCCGCTAAATTCTCCGGCAATAGAATACCCCGGACCGCCCATGCCTGTGCCCTGCGGGTCGCCGCCTTGTATCATAAAGCCCGGTATAACTCGATGAAAAATTAGCCCGTCATAAAAGCCGCGTTTTGCAAGCGTGACAAAGTTCTTAACTGTGTTTGGCGCAATGTCGGGGTAAAGCTCGGCCTTCATGGTCGCTCCGTTTTCCATTTCGATGGTAACTATTGGGTTCTTCATAGTTTTTCCTCATTTCAGTTGTAATAAAAATTAACACCATGCGGGTGTATAACAGTGAATATTATAGCACTTTAGTTTGCATTTAACAAATAGTCTATTTTATTTTTCGTCAAAAATTGTTATAATTATAATGCTCGCATATAAAAAAGCTTTTTTATATTGCGCAAAAAGTATTATTAAGTATAAGCTTGGAGGGAAAAATAAATGCTTAAAAAAACTACAGCGCTGTTTTTAACAGTTGTTTTAGCGGCTTTTGTTTTTCCGTTTTGTGCATTTGCCGTGTCAGAAGCTCCGCCGGAGGTTGTTTCTGAGAGCTATGTTGTTATGGACGCCGCCACAGGGCAGGTGCTTATAGAGAAAAACATGAACCGCCGCGAGTACCCCGCAAGCATAACAAAGGTGCTTACGGTGGCGCTTGCACTACAGAACAGCGCATTAAAAGAAAAAGTGACGGTAAGCCAAAATGCCGCATGGGGAATAGAGCCAAACAGCTCTAACATCGCCCTTCAACCGGGTGAGGTTTTAACAGTTGAAGACTTAGCCTATGCCACAATGCTGCCCTCGGCAAATGATGCCGCCAACGCTTTGGCAGAGCACGTGAGCGGCAGTACAGAAGCCTTTGCCGCTATGATGAATAAAAAAGCAGCGGAGCTTGGCTGTACAGGCACAAATTTTGTAAATGCAAGCGGGCTGCCTGAAGATAACCACTATACGACAGCTTATGACATGGCGCTTATAACAAAGTATGCCATGACAGTACCAAACTATATGAGTATATTTGGTATGAAGGATATTTATGTTATACCGCCTAATGCAATGCAAAAAAACGAACGGCGCTTTGGTACAGAGCACATGATGCTGGTGGAGTCTAAATATTATTATGAGGGCACCTTGGGCGGCAAGCTGGGCTGGACAGAAGAAGCAAAGCATACTATGGTGACGGTGGCACAGCGCGGCGCTGTTAAGCTTATATGTGTAACAATGAAATCGCCGCAAAAGTATGATAAATTTAAAGATGCAACAATGCTTTTTGATTACTGCTTTGATAGCTTTGTTCCTATATCAATCACCAAAGACAGGATAAAAACCTTTGACCTTCCAAATTATAAAGACGGTGATTCGTCCGAGGATATAACTATCACAGGCAAAGAGGACTATCCGCTTTTGCTTCATAAAAGCATTAATGTGAATGATATAAATATAAGCTATGATATCCCCGAAAAATATTCGTATGCAGAGATTAACCCGCGTGTAAGCTTCTCTGTAAATTCAGACAGTATGTATGGTGATTTAGGCTCGTACCCTATGGACTACAGCGTTTTAGCGGCGGATAACACTCTTGACAGTGGAAACCTTAAAAAGCCGTGGGCTAGCTTTGGCGAGCAAATTTTAGCTGTTCTTAAAGTGCTTGCCATAATGCTTTTAGGGCTTGCAGTGCTGGTTTTGCTTTTAGGCTTTTTTGCCGTATTTATGCGTATTATTAATAAACGCCGCCGTAAAAGCAAGCGCCGTGCGGTGCACGCGCAGCATAATTTGATGAAAAAAGCGGAGTCGAACCCTGACAATGAAGCTTTTGAAGCCAACAACGGGGCAACTGCCGAGCCACGCGGCTATGCTGCCGCACACAGTGTAGCTACACCGCGCGGGTACAGCAGTAACCGTTCACCGCCATATAAGCCGCCTGAAAAGCGGCGCGGGCGTTAAACAAGCTTATATAAAGCAAGGTATAACCCGCCTAAAAAAGCATCGGGTAAAAAGGCCGGTGCGGGTAGCTGTAAGGTATTGCGTTTGTTTAAAAGAATATCTTTTATGACAAGAGCCGCATATTTTGTGCGTACACATTTGTCAAGAAGTGCGCCGGTGTTTTTGAGTATTTCAAAAACACCGGTTTTGTTTTCTGAGAGTCCGTTTGCGGTAAGTGACGGCGGAACCTCGGCATTTTGTACAGCCTTTGCAAGGTTTTTAAGCCAAACTTCTTCGGAATAAATGTTTTCGCTGCTAATACCAAAGGTTTTTCCGGCAACCTCAGCGCATAAAAGCGAGATGCTTTCTTCGTTAAGCTCGGTTACGCCGCGCTCCTCCAAAAATTTGGTAATCAGCGACAAAAACATTTTATCAAGCATGCTGTTTTTAGCCGCTGTAAAAAACTTTTCAATGTAATCTTCTGCTTTAAAGCGCTGTGCCTGTGTTGCTGTAAACCCATTTATGAAGGTGTATGCCTGTCCCTCATATGCGCCATATGCCTTTAGTGCGTCCAAATACCCAAGGCGAATGTTGTGGTGCATGGTGGCGTGGTCAAACACAAGTGTCGGTCCCAAATCCCAGTGGCATTTTATATATTTAACGTGCTGAGCCAGCTTCAGCTCCTCTTTTTTTACAACACCAAAGGCTTCTAAATCTACCGCTATTATGCTTGTTGCGCCTTTTTCAAGCGCCATTCTTACGGGCAGATTGTCGCAGTACGCACCGTCAATGTAGCGCACACCGTCTATTATATACGGCTTTATTGCGGGGTAAATTGAGGCGCTTGCCAAAATATAATCTATAATTTTCCCCTGAGGGATATCATCTTTAAAAACCTCGTGCGGCTTGTGGGTATCCATTTCTACTGTTACAATGCCGTAGTCTATGGGGGAAAGACGGATTTTTTCTTCATCAAAATATTCGCAGAGAGTTTTTTTAAGCGGGTTGCTGTCTGTCCCGCCGCTTTTTATAAAGTTGTTTAAAAATGTTTTATAGGTTTTTAAAACCTTTGCTTTTATGCTTTGAGATTCATCTATTTCAACATCAAAAACGTGGCTGGTTTCAAGCTTATCCCATAATGCAACGGCGGTGTCGTAGTCGCCCTGTGCTATCATAGAGCCGTTTATAGCGCCTATAGATGTGCCTGTAACCATGTCTATGGTTATGTCCATTTCGCGTAGCGCCTGCCATACGCCAAGCTCGTAGCTGCCGCGAGAGCCGCCCCCTGCCAAAACCAGTGCTGTCTTACCCAAATGCAGTGCCTCCTTTATGTCTAAAAATGCCACATAGCAAAATTGTAAATAATATAGATAATTGTAGCATATTTTTTACCAAAATGCCAATTATAATAAGTATTAATAGCATGGGGGCAAAAAATGAATTGGCATAATTTTGAGCGAACAAAATATTTTGTGCTTGCGTTTGGTGCTTCTTTTTTGGCGCTTTTAACGCTTGCTTTGTGTATGGCAGCTTTTGTGAACAAAGAAAAACCGCCCGTAGAAGAGCTTAAAGCAATACCCGCTGATGAATATTATACACCACGCCGCGAAGACAGCCTTAATATTATGCTTGCAGTCTGTGACGATGCCGGTACACCGCACAGCTTTTTTTTGGTGGGTATAAATGCTATGCGCGGAGAAATACCGGTGGCGGTTTTTACACCGCAAGCTCTTGTAAAGAGTAATGAGATGATGCTTACTTTAGGCGAGGTATATACAAAAAACGGTGCAATGGCGGCAAAGCTTGCACTTGGTGAGGTGCTTGAAATTACGGTGCACAGAAGCCTTAGCTTTACCGAAGAAAATTTTATTAATGCCATAGATATTATCGGGGCAGTAGAATATAACTTTGAAGAATTGCCATACGCGGCTTGGGACGGCGAAAACCCTGTTGCGGGGCGACAGCTTTTGGACGGCTCGCGTCTGTACAAGCTTTTATGTGTTGGAGCTGCGGGGGTAGATTCGGCAGAGCTTTTGGCATATTATATAAACAGCAGCCTTAAAAATATACTGCGCAGTGACGCCGATGAGGTTTTTCGTAAGGTTATAAACCTTGCAGACGGAGATGTTTCGTTTAATGACTATGACAGCAGGCGCGAGCTACTCACGTTTTTGTCAAAGCTATCGGGCAACCATGCGCGAAGTGTAATGGTGCGCGGAGTATGGAATGACAAAAATGTCTTACAGCTTTCATCGTCATTGTCAGAGATATTTGGCAAGATGTACGGCTGATTATTTATTTTGGTGTAGCTTTGTAAAAATTGTTAATTCAAAAGCTGTGTGACGCTTTGATATTAAAGCTAAAAAGCACCTGTGAAAATAGCTTTTTCAGCTAAATTCGCAGGTGCTTTTATTTGTGAACCGGTTAATTATTTCGCAGATGCTTTGCTGTCCTTAATGTCGATTTTAATTTTTGACGGAGTATAAAGCTTTTTTGCTTTGGGGTTATATTCTATTTTGGTTTCTGCTGCAAGTGCTTCCATCTCTGCTTTAAACTCGTCACCTTTAAGCGTTTGCATAAGCTCATTGCGGTGTGCCTCCATGTCAGACGGTACGTCGTTTGCAAGCTTTTGCAGTATATAAATTACATTGCCGGAGGTCAGCACCTTTGTTTCGCCTGTCTTCATTGCTTCTACCTCGGCTAAAAAGTCTGCCTTGTAGCTTTCGCTTTTTTTGTTTATAAAGCTTACGTGAGAGCTCTCGTCGTGGGTGTGTACGGTTGCAGGGTCTTCCCCTTTAGAGGCTGCCTGCTCTTTTTCGTACTCGAGTATAATGTCCTTGTAGTTTGCACCCTCGGCTGTGGCTTTTGCTAAAATCTCGTTTGCTTTATCGTTTATCAGCTTTTGCCCTGCTTCGTCCTTGAGCTCGGCATTTTCATCGGTAAGGCTCATTGTGACATAAATTGTTTTGTAAAAATTTGTTTGAAATTCTTTCAGTAAAGTGTCATCGGGGATAGGCTCTGTGCCATCTTTGCCGTATTTAGCGTTAAAAAGCATACTTTCTTTGTAGCTGCTCTCAAGCGCTTTTGTAAGGCTCTCCAGGCTTACACCATTTTGTTGGTAGATTGGGCCCAGATATTGCCACTGATATTGCACCTGCTGCTGTAAAAAGGACTTCTCGTCAGGGCTTATGCTAAGACCCTGCGCCTTTGCTTTTTCGGTTACTCCTACATATCTTGCAAATGCCTTGTCGCTTTCTTCGGCTATCCACTGCTCGGCGGGCTTGCCGTCAACAGTTTGCCCAAGAACTTTTTTCTCTTTGTCCTCAACCTTGCTTTCGGCGGCGGTGTAGGCATTTACCATGCCTGCAATGTACACGCCTGCTGGAATTTCTTCACCATCTGAGGTTTTTGCTATCCAGCCCACGTCTTTAGAATTACAGGCTGCAAGTGATGAAGCCATAACTGCCGCAAGCAGCAAAGCTGCTATTTTTTTAAATTTCATTTAATTTCCTCTTTTCATAAACTTTATCGCGTTTAGATACCTATAAATTATACACAGTTTAAGGCGATATGTCTATATAAATTTATATTTTGTCCGTGGTATCAATTTTTAACACAATTAAATTTTATAACAGCATTTGAATAGCAAAACAAACTTGACATAACAGTATAATTAAAGTACAATTTAAAGTACAAATGAATATAGCTTTTGTACAGGTTACCTGCCGTTTTGGCGGTGGGTTTAAAAGGGAAGTCGGGTGAAAATCCCGCACAGGGCCGCTGCTGTAAGTGTGGAGCGCCAAATTACTATGCCACTGGGGTTATACCTCGGGAAGGCAATTTGGTGCTTTGATACATAAGTCAGAATATCTGCCTGTACATTTTACGTCAGTTCTGCGGTAGCCGGTCTGCGTTTGTTAATGTTATTAAAATACAAACCGCTTTGGCATAATGCAGTGCTGATGCGGCTTTTTTGTTTGCAATAAAAAATAGGAGAATATCAAATGAACAAAAAACAAAAGCGAATACTCAGTGCATCGGTTGTCGTTGCCACAGCCATGCTAACAGCAGTGCCCACTTACGCCATGCACATTGCCGAGGGAATGCTTCCGGCAAAATGGTGTGTTATATGGGGCGCAGCTTTTTTGCCTTTTTTAGTATGGGGCTTTTTCTCCATCAAAAAGCAGTGCATCGGCAACAGCCGCATTAAAATGATGCTTGCAATGTCGGGCGCTTACTGCTTTTTGCTTTCAGCTTTAAAAATGCCCAGTCTTGTCACAGCAAGCTCGTCGCACCCTACGGGTACAGGTCTTGGGGCTATCTTGTTCGGTCCTGCCGCCATGGCGGTTTTAGGTGCTATAGTTTTGCTTTTTCAGGCTGTTTTGCTTGCCCACGGCGGGCTTACAACACTTGGAGCAAACGCTTTTTCAATGGCAGTTGCAGGCCCCTTTGTCGGCTATGGCATTTACCTTTTGGCACGCAAGTTAAAGCTACACAAAAATATACAGGTGTTTTTATGTGCCTTTGTGGCAGATTTATTTACATATGCCGTAACGGCAACAGAGCTTGCACTTGCCTTTAACAGCGGTACTGTAAGCTTTACACAGTCGCTTGTAAAATTTATGACTATCTTTGCAATGACACAAATTCCGCTTGCTATAGTCGAGGGAGTTCTTACGGTGCTTGTATATAACGCTATAGCGTCGCTTTGTAAAGATGAATTGATTCAGTTAAACGTAACTACAAAGGAGGTAACAGCATGAGCAGTAAAACAAAAAATATTTTGTCGGTGGTTTTGGCATTGGCTTTTTGCGCTCTTATTATAGTTTACCCTCTGCTTACTATCAAGGATTCTGAATTTGGCGGGGCAGATGGCGCAGCAGACGGAATTATCACTTCTATTGACAAAGAATATACCCCTTGGTACGAGCCGGCATGGGCACCTCCCGGCGGCGAAACAGAAAGCTTATTGTTTTGCTTGCAGGCGGCACTTGGCGCAGGTGTTTTTTGCTTTTGCGCGGGTTACCTTGCAGCAACTAAAAAGTACAAGCAAGATAAATAATTATGATTATAATGGATAAAATCGCGTATAGCTCTAAAATTTTAAAGCTAAGCCCTGCCTTTAAGGCGGGGCTTGCGCTCTTTACATTGCTTTGCACTATAATTGCGGGAGAAAATATTTTCTCTGCTGCGGTGTTTGTTTTTATGTCGTTTATGTGCATTGTTATCTCGGGTTTTTCAGTAAAAAAATATGTTAAATTGTGTTTTATTCCGTTTTGGTTTTTGCTTTTGGGCGCGGCTACAATCTCTGTAAGCGTTTTGCCGCAGCCTACAGGTGTTTTTAATCTACCTTTTTTTGGCGGCTTTGCCGTTGTAACGCAAGAGGGGCTTTTGCAGGCTGCTAATATGTTTTTAAAGGCTATGGCGTGCGTTTCGTGCCTGTATTTTCTTTATGTAACTACCCCAATAAGTGAGCTTTTGGGGCTGCTTGACAAGCTGCATACACCAAAGCTTATGACTGAGCTTATGATGATGACGTATCGCTTTATATTTATTTTGATAAATATGGCACAGCAAATGAAAATAGCGCAAAATTCGCGCCTCGGCAACATCAATTATAAGTCGTCGTTTCGTTCGCTTTCGGTGCTGGCATCATCGCTTTTTGTGGGTGCATTTTTAAAATCAGAGCAAATATACAGCGCTATGGAATCTCGCGGTTACAGCGGAGATTTTGCTTTTACAGGCGAGCTTACCCCTGTAACTAAAGGGCAAAAGCTTATTCTTTCTTTATATATAACCTTGCTTTTGGCACTGCTTGTACTGTTAAAGCTGTAATCTGTAAAGATTAAAGCCTGTCATGTGTAAAATAATTAATTATCTTTGCAGGTGGCGGGCGTAGCTTTAGGCAAATTAAAATATCAGAGGTGAAAATTTGCAAACTATAATAAAACTGGAAGATTTACAATATACATACAGCGATGGTACACAGGCTTTGCGCGGTGTAACGCTTAGCATAAACAGAGGCGAAAAGGTGGCGGTGCTTGGTGCAAACGGCTCTGGCAAAAGCACCTTGTTTTTGTGCCTTAACGGTGTTTATAAGCCCTGTGGCGGTGCTATGCTTTTTGACGAAAAAGCTGTAAGCTATGACAAAAAAGGGCTAATAGATATGCGAAAAAATGTTGGCGTGGTTTTTCAAGACCCCGAAACTCAGCTTTTTTGTGTCGATGTTTATCAGGAAGTTGCATTCGGCCCACATAATTTGGGGTATTCAAAAGAGCAGATACATGAATGCGTGACAAAGGCTCTTGACGTCATGGATTTAAACGCGCTTAGTGCAAAGCCGCCGCATTTTTTAAGCGGCGGGCAAAAAAAACGTGTTACAGTGGCGGCGGTGCTTGCCATGAGCCCGCGCGTTATACTTTTTGATGAGCCTGCTTCGTCCTTGGATCCACTTCATTCGTCACTTCTTATGGACGAAATAAACGGCTTGAGCGCACAGGGCATAACAGTTTTAATGGCGACGCATGACGTTAATATGGCGTATTCATGGGCTGATAAAATTGTTGTTTTAGATAATGGAAGGGTAAAGGCGCAGGGGACACCTGATGAGATTTTTGCAAATGGTAAGTTGCTTAGCGAAGCAGGGCTTTGCAGCCCGTTTGTACTAAGCACTTACAATGCCTTGGCGCAGGCGGGCGTTTTGCAAAAAAATGCAGTGCCGCACAGTATGGCAGAGCTTTTAAGGCTGATAGCTGCGATAAACGGTGAGAAAGTTTAGCCTTTACAGCAAATAATAAAGAAACGAGGGCACAAACAGTGGAGGAATACAGGCTTGTCGGCGCAAAAAAACTGCGTTGTGGCTTCACAACCGGCAGCTGCGCAGCGGCGGCGGCAAAGGCGGCGGCACTTTTACTGCTTAGCGGCAGACAGCTGCAAAGGGTGGGTATAGAAATGCCGAACGGCACTGAGGCAGAGCTTTTAATACATGGGCATTTGCAGGACGAAGGCGAAGCGATGTGCGGTGTTTTAAAAGATGCGGGGGACGACCCTGACATAACAAATGGAGCTTTGATAATGGCAAGGGTAAGCAAAGCAGCCTTAGGTATAACCGTGGAGGGCGGCGAGGGCGTGGGACGGGTGACGCGCGAGGGGCTTTCGTGTAATGTTGGGGAAGCCGCCATAAACCCTGTGCCGCGCCGTATGATTGTACAAGCAGTGCTGGACGCTTGCAGCCTGTGCGGATATACCGGCGGACTTTATGTTGAAATTATTATTCCGCAGGGTGCAGAGCTTGCAAAAAAAACCT
This sequence comes from Hydrogenoanaerobacterium sp., assembly GCA_036638975.1. Taxonomy (GTDB): domain Bacteria; phylum Bacillota; class Clostridia; order Oscillospirales; family Ruminococcaceae; genus JAVWJP01. The sequence goes on along the minus strand of JAVWJP010000002.1, from coordinate 79,943 downwards.
ATAACCCGCGCTTGGGGATAGTGGGTGGGCTTTCGGTTTTGGGCACAAGCGGTATAGTAGAGCCAATGAGCGAGCAGGCACTTGTCGATACAATCAAAGTTGAAATGGACGTTTTAAAGGCATCGGGTGCTAAATTTATAGTGCTTACACCCGGCAATTACGGAGAAGCTTACATTCAAAATACTTTAAAAATCGGCGAAAAATGCGCTGTAAAATATAGCAATTTTTTAGGCGAAGCTTTAGATTATGCGGTTGCACTTAATTTTGACGGAGTTTTATTAGTGGGGCATTTAGGTAAGCTTGTAAAGCTGGCGGGCGGTGTTTTTCAAACACATTCGCGGTATGCAGACTGCCGTATGGAGGTCTTGGCGGCGCACGCGGCACTGGCAGGGGCAGCACGAGCTACTGTAAGCGAGCTTATGGGCTGTGTCACAACGGACGAGGCGTGGGGGAAGATAGAAGCCGCGGGGCTTTGCGCTGCGGTAAGCGAGAGCCTTATGCAAAAAATAGCTTACCACTTGAGGACACGGGCGGGCGAGTACTTAAAAACAGGCGCTGTTGTGTTCTCTAATAAATATGGCACAATAGGTATTACAGAGAATGCAAAAGAGCTTATTGCGGAGGTAGATATTATATGAGCGGAATACTTTACGGTGTGGGTGTAGGCCCCGGCGACCCCGAGCTGCTTACGTTAAAGGCAGTTAAAATAATAAACAATTGTGCTGTAATTGCAGTGCCTAAAAACGGCGGAGCTTTGGGTGATGGCGTGGCATTGCAGATAGCAAAAAGCGCGGTGAGCCTTGACGGCAAAAAAATAATTGAGCTTACATTGCCCATGACGCGTGACAAAGCCGAGCTGCAAAGGCACCACGATGATGCGGCGGAGTGCGTGGCGGCAGAGCTGCGCGCGGGCTATGACGTTGCTTTTTTGACGCTGGGCGACCCAACCATATATTCTACCTACACCTATATACATAAGAGGATTATAAAAATGGGCTTAAATGCGCAGTTTGTGGCAGGTGTGCCGTCGTTTTGCGCTGTATCGGCGCGGCTTAATATACCGCTTACAGAGGGCGCGCAGGCGCTTCACATATTGCCCGCTTCATACAAAGGCACAGGCGCGGGGCTTGATATGTGTGGTACAAGGGTGCTTATGAAAACCGGAAAGGCATTTGCCGAGGTTAAAAAACAGCTTGCAGGTCGCGGAATGCTAAAAAATGCAAAAATGGTACAGAAATGCGGCATGGAGGGCGAGAGGGTGTTTGAGAACCTTGAAAATGCAGACGAGGACGCAAGCTATTTTTCGGTGATTATTTTAAAGGACGGGGAGGAAAAACTGTGATAGATTTTGTCGGGGCAGGCAGCGGAGCACCTGACCTTATAACGGTACGCGGGCAGCGTCTTTTGCAAGAAGCCGATGTTATAATCTACGCGGGTTCTCTTGTGAACCCGGAGCTTTTAAAGAATGCAAAAAAGAGCTGTGAGGTACATGACAGCGCAAAAATGACCTTGGAGCAAGTGCTTGATGTAATGGTAATGGCAGAGGCAGACGGTAAAAAAACGGTGCGGCTTCATACAGGAGATTCCTCTATATATGGTGCTGTGCGAGAGCAAATGGACAGGCTTGATGCTAAAAATATAGAATATGCAGTAACGCCCGGAGTGAGCTCTTTTTGCGGTGCGGCAGCGGCTTTAAAGGCAGAATATACCTTGCCGGAGCTTTCGCAAACTGTGATAATTACAAGAATGGCGGGGCGCACAGCTGTGCCTGAGCGCGAGGAGATATCGCTTTTGGCGGCACACGGTGCAACTATGGTAATTTTTCTTTCGGCAGCTATGCTTGCAGAACTTAGCGAGCGCCTTATAAAAGGCGGTTATACTGCCGAAACACCTGCCGCTATAGTTTATAAAGCTACGTGGCCTGATGAAAAAAAGGTTATTGGCACTGTCGGGCAGCTTGCAAAAATGGCAAGCGACAACGATATAACTAAAACGGCGCTTATATTGGTCGGAGGTTTTTTAAATGGGAGTTACGCACGCAGCAAGCTTTACGACCCAAGCTTTACAACTGAATACAGGCAAGGTGAAAGAGGTAATTAAGTGAAGATAGCAATGATAGCTTTTACAAAAAAAGGAGCGGCGCTTTTAGAGCGGCTTTATGATGGGCTTTGCGCACAGGGTAACGAGGTAAGCGGTTTTGCCGCAGCAAGCTGCTGCGAGCGCACAAAATTAACTCCGCTTAAAGGCAGCGTTACGCAGTGGGCGGGGCAGCAGTTTGTACAGGCAGATGCTATAATATTTGTTTCTGCCTGTGGGATAGCCGTGCGGGCAATAGCGCCTTATGTAAGCGACAAATTTACAGACCCCGCAGTTTTGGCACTTGATGAGGGAGCGGGCTTTGTCGTTCCGCTGCTTTCGGGGCATATCGGCGGTGCAAACGCTTTGGCGCGAGCTGTGGCGGGCTTGTGCGGTGCAAAGGCTGTAATATCGACGGCTACAGATATAAACGGAGTTTTTGCGGCAGACCTTTGGGCAAGCGAAAACAACTGTGTAATAGCTGACAGACACGCTGCAAAAGAGCTTTCTTCCGCACTTTTGCGCGGAGAAGAAATAGGATTTTTTTCTGATTTTAAAATTGACGGAGAGCTGCCTCTGGGTTTAGTAAGCGGCAAAAGCTGTAAAAGCGGTGTCTGTGTTTCTTTAGACATACAAAAACGTCCATTTGCTTGTACTTTAAACCTTATTCCGCGTATAATTACACTTGGTATAGGCTGTCGCAGAGGCACTGCCGAAGAAGCTCTGACAGCGCATATAAAAACAGTGTTATCTGAAAGCAACATAGCGCTGTGCAGTGTAAAGGGCGTGTGTACGGTAGATATAAAGGCAAAAGAGCCGTGTATTTTGGCATTTTGCAAAGAAAACGCTTTGCCGCTTTTAACATATAGCGTCGATGAGCTTTTGCGGGTAAAGGGCGAATTTACAGCCTCTGATTTTGTAAAAAGTGTAATAGGAGTCGACAATGTGTGCGAGAGAGCGGCGGCGATGGGCGGCGGAAAAATTATAGTAAAAAAACAGGCATCAAACGGTGTTACCGCGGCACTTGCGTGTGATGATTGGAGCGTAAAATTTTGATGAATATAGAAATGGCGGGTATAGACCATTTGACGGCAGAGCTTTGTAAGCGAGAGCTTTTTGCGTTTACAAAATCTGCCGCTGTCGCCGCCATGAGCCGCGTAAAAAACGAGTATGGGGTGCAGGGCTGTGTTATACTTTCTACCTGTAACCGCACCGAGCTTTGGGTTTCGCACAGTGGCGAACAAACTGTTTTGGCAGATGATATTCTTTGCCGCCTTGTCGGAGTTCCGCTTGCAGATAATAGAAGTATCATTGCGCGGAGAGTTGGAGAAGCGGCTGTAAAACACCTTTTAGAAACAGCCTGCGGGCTTAAAAGCCGAATTTTTGGCGAAGAACAAATTATAACACAGGTGGGCGAGGCACTTTTGCTTGCGCACGATTGCTCTGCGGCAGACAGCGTTTTAGAGAGGCTTTTTCGCACTGCGGTAACCGCTGCAAAGCGGGTGAAAACCACGGTGCGGCTAACGGCTGTAGACAGCTCTGTTGCAACGCGCACGGCAGAGGTTTTGCGTGGTGAATACGGTAATTTAAGCGGGCTTTGCTGCCTTGTCATAGGCAACGGAGAGATTGGCAGGCTTACAGCGGAAGAACTTAATAAAAACGGCTGCAATGTTAAAATGACTATAAGGCGCTATAAAAACGGAGAATCGGTAATACCGCCGGGCTGTAGTGCCATAAAATACGAAGAACGCCTTTCTGCTTTAAGGACTGCGCAGGCTGTTGTCAGTGCCACAAGCAGCCCGCATTACACCCTGCATTATGATGATGTAATACCCTGTCTTGACGGGCAGAAAAAAGTGCTTATAGATTTAGCAGTGCCGCGTGATATTTCTCCGCGCCTAAAAACAGCGGCTGGAGTTATATTATATGATATAGACAGCTTGTGCGGGACAGAGCTTCGTCAGACAAAAAGTGACGAGCTTAGGCAAGCGGAATGTATACTGGAGCAGTACGACCGCGAATTTACAAATTGGTACTATTTTAGAGGTCTTATACCTAAAGTGAGCGGCATAAGCAGCTTAGCTGCAAAGGATATTACAGGGCGAGTGCAAAAAACAATTATGAAGCTGGAGCTTGACCCTGACGAGCAAAAAAAGCTGCAATATCAGCTTGAAAACGCTTCTGCCAAGGTTGTAAGCAAGCTTATGTTCGGGCTTAGAGATTATTTACCGCCCGAAAGATGGGACGAATGTATAGAAAGTATGGAAAAGGCGGTGCAAAAATGAAGCTTTACATAGTAGGAATAGGACCGGGCGGTGCAGACGAAATTACCCCGCGTGCGGCAAAGGCTATTGCCAAAAGCGACGTTATAGCGGGATATACCGTGTACATAGAGCTTTTGGCAGGGCAGACAGAGGGCAAAAAGCTGCTGGTAACACCAATGAAGCAAGAAACGGAACGTTGCCGCGCGGCACTTGACGAGGCAGAGGCGGGGCACACGGTTGCACTTGTGTGCAGCGGCGACGCCGGCGTTTACGGTATGGCGGGTCTTGCATATGAGCTTTTGGGCGACCGAAAAAATGTAGAAATAGAGGTAATACCGGGTATAACCGCAGCTTGCAGCGGTGCGGCCCTGCTGGGTGCTCCGCTTGTGCACGATTTTGCCGTGATTTCGCTCTCGGACCTTTTGACACCGTATGAGCTTATAGAAAAACGTCTAAGTCTTGCCGCAGAGGGCGACTTTGTTATATGCCTTTATAATCCATCAAGCAAAAAAAGAAGCGACTATTTAAAAAAAGCGTGCGATATTATCTTAAAAAGCCGCGGAGAAAACACCGTATGCGGGGTTGCCAAAAACATAGGGCGAAGCGGCGAAAGCGGCGAGGTAATGACGCTTGCAGAGCTTAAAAGTACCACCGTGGATATGTTTAGTACTGTGTTTATAGGTAATTCGTCTACAAAAAACATCGGCGGTAAAATGGTTACTCCGCGCGGCTATAAATTTTAATAGAGAAAAATATTGCTTAATTATTATAAGAAAAGCGGTGGGGGGAAATGCGCAGGTTTTTAATATTTGCGGGTACTACCGAGGGCAGGGAGCTTGCAGAGCTGCTTTGCGGCTGCGGGTGCGAGCTTACGGTGTGTGTTGCCACAGAGTATGGGCGCGAGGTTTTGCCGCAGTGCAAAGACTTAACTGTACTTGTGGGCAGGCGTGACACTTGCGAAATGACAAGGCTTATGACAAAAAACAAGTTCGACTGTGTTTTTGATGCAACGCACCCATATGCTGCCGAGGTTAGCGCAAACTGCCGCGAGGCGTGCCTTACTGCCAAAACAGAATATTTACGGGTGTTGCGCAGAAAAGCAAAAACCGAAGATGAGTTTACGTCAGTTAAAAGCGCGGTAGAAGCCGCAGAATATCTTGCCAAAATGGGTTATTCAGCCCTTGTAACCACAGGTAGTAAAGAGCTTGACTGTTTTACAGTTGTGCCGCAGTACGAAAAAAAACTTTTTGTGCGTGTGCTGCCTGATGAGGCTTCTTTGGGGCATTGCCTTAGGCTGGGCTTCGAGAAAAAAAATATTATTTGTATGCAGGGCCCTTTTAGCGCAGAGTTAAATGCGGCTATGTTAAAGCAAACAGGCGCGGCTTGTCTTGTTACAAAAGCCAGCGGCTCTGCGGGTGGCTTTTACCAAAAATGCGAGGCGGCGCGCCTTGCAGGGGTAAAGCTTGTCGTCATAGGCTGTCCGCCCGATGAAAACGGTGTTTATACCGACGAAATACCGCGGTTTTTAAGCGAACGCTTTGGTATTTTGCCAAAAACACCAAAGCTTGCGCAGCAAAGCTCTAATGAACCAAAAGCACTTTACTTCCCACTTTTTGTAAACCTTACAGATAAAAAAGCTGTGGTTTTTGGGGGCGGTACGGTTGCGGCGCGGCGCGCGGCGGTGCTTAAAAAATTTGGGTGCAGGCTTACGGTTGTAGCACCTTATATTTGCGAAGAACTAAAGGCGCAAGGCGGCAGTAAGCTTTTACTTTGCAACAGGGGCTACAGGCAGGGTGACTGTGTAGATGCGGAGCTTGTTGTGGCGGCTACTGACAGCCGCGAGGTAAACCACAGCATTTATGAAGAATGCAAAGAACTTGACTGTTATGTCAGCGTTGCCGATTGCAAAGATGAATCTACCTTTTATTTCCCGGGAATAGCACAAAAGGGCTGTGTCGTTGCGGGGGTTACGGCAAGCGGGCAAAACCACGCGGCGGCGGCGGCATTTACTAAGAAGCTTGATGAGCTTTTGCAGAAGGAGGGCGAAACAGGTTTTGAGTGAAAAAATAATTACAGTTGCAAGCCGCGAAAGCAAGCTTGCAGTTGCTCAGGCACAGCTTATAATAAAAGCTATAGCAGGGGCGAACCCTCAGCTTACACTCTCTGTGGTTACTATGAAGACAACGGGCGACAAAATACTTGACAAAAGCCTTGATAAGATAGGTGGAAAAGGTCTTTTTGTAAAAGAGCTTGATTATGCACTTCGCAATAAGCTTGCCGATATAACGGTGCACAGCCTTAAAGATATGCCGGCAGAAGCTTCGGAGGATTTACCTTTACTTGCATTTTTTGTACGGGGGAATCCTTTAGATGCGCTTGTCTTGCCACAGGGACAAACTAAAATTGATATTACAAAGCCCATTGGCTGCGGCAGTGCACGGCGTGTGCTTCAGTTAAAAAAGCTGTACCCGAATATAGAAGTAAAGCTGATACGCGGCAATGTGCAAACGCGCCTTGCAAAGTTGGATTCGGGTGAATATTGCGCCACTGTGCTTGCCTGTGCGGGGCTTGAAAGGCTGGGTCTTACAGACAGAATAAGCCGCGTTTTTACGGCGGAAGAAATGCTACCCGCGGCGGGACAGGGCACACTCGCGGTGCAGGGGCGTGCAGGCGAGGATTACGCTTTTTTGCGGGAAATTGATGATAAAAGCACACGGCAGGCGTCACTCGCAGAGCGTACCTTTGTACGCATACTTGACGGAGGGTGCAGCTCCCCCATAGCGGCGTATGCCGAGGTTAAAGGGAAGAATATTATAATAACAGGGCTTTATTGTGACGAGAACACAGGCAAATATATAAAAGGAAGCGAAAGCGGAGTTGCAGAGGACGGAGAAGCCTTGGCAAAAAAGCTTGCACTAAGGCTTAAAAACGAGGTGAATTTATGAGCGGAAAGGTAATACTTTTGGGCGCAGGGCCCGGCGATGCAGGGCTTATAACCGTTAAAGGCAGGGCGGCTTTGAAATGCGCCGATGTTGTTATATATGACGCGCTTGTGGGGCAAGGTGTGCTGGCACTTATACCACCTCAAATTAGACGTATAAATGCGGGTAAGCGCGGCGGGCACCACCTTATGCCGCAGGACGAAATAAATAAACTGCTGCTTAAAGAGGCACAGGCAGGCAAGTGTGTAGTGCGCTTAAAGGGCGGCGACCCTTTTCTTTTTGGGCGCGGGGGCGAGGAGCTGGAGCTTTTGCAAAAAAACAATATACCATACGAGGTTATACCGGGCATAACCTCGGCGCTGGCGGTACCCGCATATGCGGGTATACCTGTTACGCACCGCAACCTTGCATCATCGCTTCACATTATAACGGGGCATACAAAAACAGATACACAGGCGGCTACAGATTACGAAGCGCTTGTAAAGCTTGGCGGTACAATAGTTTTTTTGATGGGTATAACAGCCTTGCCGCAAATAATGCAGGGACTGCTGGCGGGGGGAATATCGCCGCAAATGCCCGCGGCGGTCTTAGAACGCGGTACTACGGCAAGGCAAAGACGTGTGGTGTCTACAGTGCAAAATTTGACCGACGATGCTAAAAAAGCTGATGTAAAAACGCCCGCCATAATAATTGTGGGCGAGGTTTGCAGTCTTGCCGAGAGCTTCCATTGGGCAGAGGACAGGGCGTTGGGGGGCATATGCGTTGCAGTAACACGTCCCGCCGAGAGCTCATCTAAGCTTGCACAGAGCCTTCGCCTTTTGGGTGCGGAGGTCTTAGAGCTGCCTGCGTTAACCACAAATATCATAAAGCCGAACAGTGCCTTTTTGCAGGCGCTTAACTCGCTTTTAAAATATAGCTGGCTGGCGCTTACAAGCCCGGCGGGGGTGCGAGTGTTTTTTGAGCTTTTGGCGTATTACAATATAGATATTCGTGCACTTTATGGTGTTAAAATTGCGGCAGTTGGTAAAGCCACGGCAGAGCTTTTAAAGCAGCATGGCGTTTTGCCGGAGCTTGTACCAAACGAGTACAGCGGCGCGGCGCTTGGCGCAGAGCTTGCAAAAAAGGCGGAAGGCGGCAGGGTATTGCTTTTGCGTGCGGCGCAGTGCGGCGCGGGGCTTACAAATGCGCTGGCAGAAGCGGGTGTGCAGTACGATGATATAGCCTTATATAACACTATTTACAGCAGTGAGTGTGACGAGGGCTTGCAGGTACAGCTTGCCAAAAACGAGGTAGATTATGTAATGCTTACCAGTGCGTCCTCTGTAAAGGGCTTTGCGGCAATGGCGGGAGAAGCAGGTTTGCGTGGGCTTAAAGCCATTTGCATAGGTGCACAAACAGCCGCCGAGGCAGAAAAGCACGGCATGAAGATTACAGCTGCGCCTGTTGCAAGTATAGAAAGTATGATAGAAACTATTCTAAAAATAAACGAAGAAGAAAAAAGAGAAAGGCGGAAGGCTTAATGGAGCTTATAAACAGACCGCGTAGATTGCGCAGCAGTGCGGTTTTGCGCGAAATGGTGCGCGAAACCCGAGTTTCTAAAAGCGCCCTTATATACCCGATATTTGTGTGTGAGGGTAGTGGAATTACAGAGGATATACCGTCGCTTGACGGGCAAAAGCGCTACAGCCCGGACAGGCTTACAGGTATATTGCAGCGCCTTATAGGTGCGGGCGTAAACAGTGTTTTGCTTTTTGGCATACCAAAGCACAAGGACGAAATAGGCAGCGGAGCGTGGGACGCACAGGGGGCTGTACAGCAGGCTATACGGTTTATTAAAAAGAATTTTCCAAGCATTTATGTTATTACAGATGTTTGTATGTGCGAATATACAAGCCACGGGCATTGCGGTATTTTGCGCGGACAGACCGTGGATAACGACAAAACTCTGGAGGTTCTTGCAAAAACAGCGCTTTCTCATGCTGAGGCGGGGGCAGATATGGTTGCACCGTCCGACATGATGGACGGACGTATTTTGGCTATTCGCAACACACTCGACCAAAACGGGTTTACAGAAATGCCAATTATGTCATATGCAGTCAAATATTCGTCGGCGTTTTATGGTCCTTTCCGCGAGGCGGCAGGCTCTGCACCCTCTTTTGGTGACAGGAAAGGCTATCAGATGGATTATCATAACCGCCGTGAGGCGCTTAAAGAGGCTGCTATGGATGTGGAGCAGGGGGCGGATATTATTATGGTAAAGCCTGCGCTTTCGTACCTAGATGTCATACATGAGGTTGCAAACAGCTTTGTGACACCGCTGGCAGCCTACAGTGTAAGCGGCGAATATGCCATGATAAAGGCGGCGGCAAAAGCGGGGCTTGTTGACGAGGCGGCAATGATATGCGAAACCTCTGCCAGTATTTTTAGGGCGGGAGCGGGCATTTTAATAACATATTTTGCCATAGAGCTTGCGGGCTACATAGACGAGGGGAGGCTGGGCTGATGGCTGAAGCAGCTACACGACACGAGCGCTCGCGAGAGCTTTTTGCACGGGCCTGCAATTGCATACCGGGTGGTGTAAACAGCCCTGTGCGTGCCTTTGGCGCTGTGGGCGATACTCCGCGGTTTATAGAAATGGCAAACGGCGCGCATATAACCGATGTTGACGGCAGGACATATATAGACTATGTTTGTTCGTGGGGACCAATGCTCTTGGGGCATAACAATTCTGTTGTGAAAGAAGCGGTTTTAAAGGCTGTAGAGCGCGGTCTTAGCTTTGGCGCGGCTACAGAAGCCGAGCTTACAATGGCAGAGCTTATATGCAGCATGGTGCCGTCTGTAGAAATGGTGCGCATGGTTAACTCCGGTACAGAGGCAGTAATGAGCGCTATTCGCGTGGCGCGTGGTTACACAGGGCGCAATAAAATAATAAAATTTGCAGGGTGCTACCATGGGCACTTTGATGCGCTGCTTGTCAAAGCGGGAAGCGGTGCAATGACAGCGGGGGTGCCAGACAGCGCGGGTGTTCCGCGCGGTACGGCAGAGGACACACTGACTGCAAGCTACAACGATATAGCGAGCGTAGAGAAACTGTTTAAGCTGCATAGTGGCGAGGTGGCGGCGCTTATAATAGAGCCTGTCGCCGCAAATATGGGTGTAGTACTGCCCAAAGAAGGCTTTTTACGGCAATTGCGCGAGCTTTGTACACAAAACGGCACCGTGCTTATATTTGATGAGGTTATAACGGGCTTTCGCCTTTCGGCAAGCGGAGCGCAGGGGCTTTTTGGCGTTATGCCTGACCTTACAACCTTTGGTAAGATTATCGGAGGAGGTATGCCCGTAGGCGCATATGGCGGCAAAAAAGAGATAATGAGCATGGTTGCACCTGTGGGCGCTGTGTATCAGGCGGGCACGCTCTCGGGCAACCCTGTTGCAATGGCGGCAGGTATAGCACAGCTAACCATGCTTCGCGATACACCGCAAATATACAAAAGGCTTTCGTCTGCGGCAGAGCGTTTTTACACGCCACTTGCGCAGCTTGCCGAAAAAAACAATTGTACAGTAAACAGCATAGGCTCGCTTGGCTGTCTGTTTTTCACAAAAGAAGCTGTTACAAATTATGAAACTGCAAGGGCTGCTGATACCTCACGCTTTGCCGCTTATTTTAAACATATGCTAAGCAAAGGAATATACCTTGCGCCCTCGCAGTTTGAGGCAATGTTTTTGTCACTGGCACATACAGATGAGGATTTGGAAATTACGCTAAAGGCGGCGGAAGATTTTTTTGATTGCTAAAATATTGTGCGTGGCGGGAGGTAACAAATGAAGGTAACTATTGTGGGAGTCGGCATGGGAAACCAAAAAACTTTAACGCTTGAGGCATCAAACATAATAGCACAAAGCAGCTGCTTAATTGGTGCACAGCGTATGCTTGACAGTGCCGTAAATGCGGGTGCTGTGCGCTTTACCTCGTGTTCTGCCGCAGAGATTACAAAATATTTGTCAGAGCACCCGCAGTATAATGATGCGGCGGTGCTTATGAGCGGTGACGTTGGATTTTACAGCGGTGCAAAGACGCTTTGCCAAAGCCTTGCCTGTTGCGAAAACATTAAGACCGAGTGCGTGGCGGGGGTTTCATCTGTTCAGTATTTTTGTGCAAAGCTTTGTACTCCATGGGAGGACGCAAAATTGCTTAGTCTGCATGGCAGACAGCAGTGGCTGTGCCCGACAGTAAAAACCCATGCGAAAACCTTTGCCCTTACCGGCGGAGAAAACACAGTGCAGGTACTGTGCGCGGCACTTACAGAGGCCGGGCTGGGCGGCGTTTTTGTTCAAGTGGGCGAGCGCCTTTCTTACAGTGACGAGCACATAAGCGAGGGGACGGCGGAGGAGCTTTCTCAAAAAAAGTTTGCGCCGCTTTCGGTTATGCTTGTGACGAATAAAAAAGCAAATTCTTTTGCAACACACGGGCTCTGTGACGAGGCCTTTATTCGCGGAGCCGCCCCAATGACAAAGGCGGAGGTTAGAACCGTTTCTTTGGCGGCATTGCGCCTTAAAAAGGACATGGTAATGTGGGATATCGGTGCAGGGACAGGTTCTGTTAGCATAGAAGCGGCGCGGGTTATGCCATATGGAGCTGTCTATGCGGTTGAAAAAAACGCCGATGCATTGGAGCTGCTTAAAAACAACAAAAAGCGCTTTTCTGCCGAAAACTTGTATATTACCAACGGCACAGCGCCACAGGCTTTGTACGCACTGCCACCACCCGATGCTGTGTTTATAGGCGGCTCGTCCGGCTGTATAGGCAAAATAATTGATATTGTACTTGAAAAAAATTTGGCGGCACGCGTAGTTGTAAACGCCATAACTCTGGAAACCTTGTCGGCTGTAACCGAGGCATTTGCGCGGCACAATTTGCCGCAGCAGAGCACGGTGCAGCTAAGTGTTTCGCGTGCAAAAATGGTTGGCGAAAGCCATATGATGATGGGACAGAACCCTGTATATATTGTAAGCGGAGGCGGAGAGCTTGAAGAATATTAACACACCGCGCCTTATGCTTGCGGCACCCGCCAGCGGCAGCGGAAAAACTACGCTCACCTGTGCTGTGCTGCAAGCTTTTGTAAACCGCGGGCTTAAAGCTTCGTCCTTTAAGTGCGGTCCCGATTATATCGACCCCATGTTCCACACAGAGGTTATAGGCACGCTTAGCCGCAATTTGGATTTATTTTTGTTTGACGAAAACACCGCAAATTATCTGCTTGCAAAAAACTCGCAGCAAAGTGATATTTCGGTGCTTGAGGGAGCTATGGGCTTTTATGATGGTGTTGGCGGTGGCGAGTCTGCAAGCAGCTATCATTTGGCAAAAGCTACCAATACACCTGTGGTGCTGGTGCTTTCGGCGCGTGGAATGGCGCTTTCGGCGGCGGCTTTGGTGCATGGCTTTGCTACTTTTAAAAATGACAGCAATATAAAAGCGGTTATACTTAACAATTGCAGTAAAAACAGTTATAATATTCTTAAAAAGCTTATAGAGGAGCAAACGGGTGTACACGTTGCGGGGTATATGCCGCCGCTGAGTACTTGCTTACTCGAAAGCCGCCATTTGGGGCTTGTGACAGCGGGTGAAGTGCAAAATTTAAGGCAAAAGCTATATAAGCTTGCACATCAGGCTGAAGAAACAATAGAGCTCGATTTTTTATTGCGGCTTGCGCAAGCCGCGCCGCAGCTTATATATACAAAGCCGGCTTTGCCGCCGTCTGCGGGCGGTGCGCCGCTTAGGGTGGCAGTGGCAAGGGACAAAGCGTTTTTGTTTTATTACGAAGATTCTCTGGAGCTTTTGCGCGAGCTTGGTGCAGAGCTTGTGCCATTTAGCCCCATTGCCGACGCAGAGCTGCCACAGGGCATATGCGGGCTTTTGCTTGGCGGGGGCTACCCCGAAATTTACGCAAAAGAGCTTTCGCAGAACACTCGCCTTTTGGTGCAGATAAAAGAAAAGCTTGCGGGAGGCTTGCCCTGTATAGCTGAATGCGGGGGCTTTTTATATTTGCATAATGAACTAAAGGACGAGCAGGGTGTAAGCTTTAATATGGTTGGCGCAGTAGCTGCAGAGGCAGAAAACGCGCATGAGCTTAGGCATTTTGGCTATGTAACGCTTACGGCAGGTTGCGATAATCTGCTTTGTCAAAAGGGTCAGAAGCTGCAAGGGCACGAGTTCCATTACTGGCACAGCACAAACGAAGGCGAGGGATTTACGGTGCAAAAGCCATTTGGAAAAGCTGTGTGGCAGGGCGGGTATGTGTCGAAAACCCTATATGCGGGCTTTCCGCATATGCACTTTTACGGTGCCCCCTTTGCCGCTAAAAATTTTTTGCTGCAATGCAAGCTTTATAGAATGGAAGATGAGGCAAAATGACACTTGAAGAAATAATAAATAAAATTATTCCTGTAGATGAAGATGCCAAACAGCAGGCACTGCGCCGCTGGGACACTATAGCAAAGCCGCTTAAAAGTCTGGGGCTTTTAGAGGACGCTGTGGTACGCATAGCGGGCATGAAGCACGGCATAAACACCGACATAAAAAGGCCCTGTGTTGTGGTTATGTGTGCAGACAACGGTGTAGTTGCCGAGGGGGTAACCCAAACCTCGCAGGCGGTGACAGCGGTTGTAACCAAAAATTTTACAACCGGTGACACCAGTGTTTGCCGTATGGCACAGGTTGCGGGGGCAAAGGTTTTTCCGGTAGATATCGGTGTGGCAGAAAATATTGTGTCAGATGGTCTTATAGTTAAAAAAATAGCCATGGGTACAAAGAACATGGCACAGGGTGCAGCTATGACGCGCGAGCAGGCTGTAGCGGCGGTACAGGTTGGCATTGAGCTTGTGCATTTTCTTGCTCCACAGGGCTACGACGTGTTTTGTACGGGCGAAATGGGCATCGGCAATACCACCACCAGCAGTGCCATTGCATCTGTCTTGCTGCACAAAAGTGTCGCCGATGTCACGGGGCATGGTGCAGGGCTTACAAGCGAGGGAGTAAAGCACAAAATAGCCGTAATAAGGCAGGCTATAGCTTTAAACAAGCCCAACCCCGATGACGTTTTGGACACTCTTTCTAAGGTTGGCGGCTTTGATATAGCGGGTCTTGCAGGCGTGTTTTTGGGTGCTGCCGCGCTGCATTTGCCTGTTATAGTTGATGGCTTTATATCTTCTGTTGCGGCGCTTTGTGCTGTGCGGCTTTGTAAAAACTCGGCGGGTTATATGCTTGCATCGCACGTTTCTAACGAGCCTGCCGCTAAAATGCTTATGACAGAGCTTAATTTGCAGCCGTTTTTAACGTGCAATATGTGTTTGGGCGAGGGCACGGGTGCTGTTGCGGCACTGCCCATACTAAAAATGGCATGTAAGGTTTATAATGATATGAGTACATTTGAAGATATAAAAATAGAGGAATACAAACCTCTGGTTTAGGGGGGATTACATTGCTTACGCTTATAACAGGTGCTTCGGCAAGCGGCAAAAGTGAATATGCCGAGAGCCTTGCGGTAAAAACAGGCAAAAGACTCTGTTATATTGCAACAATGCGGCAGTGCGGGGGCAGTGACGGCGAGTTTTTGCAGCGTGTGGCACGTCACCGCGCGCTTAGGGCGGGCAAGGGCTTTGTAACGCTGGAATGCCCTTTTTCTCCTGTTGACCTTGATGCTTCACAGTATGATACGGCGCTACTGGAGTGTCTTTCTAACCTTGTGGCAAACGAGGTTTTCGACGGAGCGGGCGCTAAAACCGAAACGGCTGTTTTGGAGGGCATAAAGCACCTTTGCGGGCAGTGCAAAAACCTTATAGTAGTAACAAACGAGCTATTCTCAGACGGTGTTGCTTACGACGAGGGCACACGCGAATATATGCGTGTGTTGGGCAAAATTAACTGCAAGCTTGCAAAAATGGCACAGCGGGTAGTCGAGGTTGTGTATACACTGCCGGTTGTTTACAAAAACGAGGGGAGTAAAGCAGAATGAGCGTATTAAAATCATTTATTGTAGCCTTTTCAATGTATTCTCAAATACCCATGCCAAAGGTTTTGTGGGATAAAAAAAGTATGGAATACTCTATGTGTTTTTTTCCGCTAATAGGTGTTGTGTGCGGTGCGGTAATGTTTTTGTGGCTCAAGCTGGCGGGCGCTTTTTGCATTGGTTTTTTCTTGAACGCTGTTTGCTGTACGCTTTTGCCATTGTTAATAACAGGCGGGATACACCTTGATGGCTTTTGCGACACCACTGACGCACTGGCATCTCACGCAGGGAGCGAAAAACGCCTTGAGATATTAAGCGACCCTCACATAGGTGCATTTGGTGTTATGGGCTGTGCTTCGCTGCTGCTTTTGACGGTGGCACTTTGGTCTGAGCTTATAATTAATACATCTGCCGATGAGCGTCTTGTAACTGTGCTTTGCATAGGCTTTGTGCTTTCGCGCTCGTTAAGCGGGCTTTCTGTTGTGGGGTTTAAGGCGGCTAAAAAAACCGGTACGCTTGCGCAGTTTGCAGACAGCGCGCAAAACACACAGGTTAGAGTTGTGCTTATAATTTTTAGTGTGATTTGTTTTATGTCGATGATGCTTGTTTCTCCTGTGGCAGGTTTTGCAGCGGCGCTTGCCGCGGTAATTGTGTTTTTTATTTACCGCTATGCTTCGTACAAAAACTTTGGCGGAATAACCGGAGATTTGGCGGGTTGGTTTTTAACGCTTTGCGAGCTTGCCATACTTGCGGCGGTGACGCTTACAGGGAGGTTTTTGAATTGAGGTTTATATTTGGAGGGGCATACAGCGGCAAGACAGCTTTTGCACTTGACGAAAGCGGGCTTGCATTGCAAGATGTTGTAAGCGGTGCGGATTGCAGCCTTTGCTGTGAGCAAGGCATAAAAATATTAAACGGCTTGCATTTGCTTGTAAAAAGGCTTTTGACCTGTCGAAAAGACCCGTTTTTGTTTTTGGACAGGCTTATAAAAGAAAACCCAGATATTATAATAATAAGTGACGAAATAGGCAGCGGGATAGTGCCGCCGGAGGCAGAGGAACGGCTGTGGCGCGAGGCAGCGGGCAGGCTGTGCTGTGAGGCTGTGCGCAGGGCACAGCGGGTTGACAGGCTTTTGTGCGGTGTGCCGCAGCGGCTTAAATAATAGAAAAAGCGAGGCGAAAATGGGCATGAATATTGCATTTATACGGCACGGAAAAACTATGGGCAATAAAGAAAAACGCTATGTTGGTTCTATAAATTCGCCTGTGTGTGACGAGGGCTTAGAAGAAATAAAAACGCTTAAAGCGCAGGAGATTTACCCAAAGGTGCAGCACGTTTATGTAAGCCCTATGCTGCGCTGCCTGCAAACTCTAGTGCTTGTTTACCCCAAAATGCCGTACACTGTGGTTCAAAGCCTGCACGAACAGGATTTTGGAGCTTTTGAAAATAAAACCTATGCCGAGCTTGCAAAAACAAAGCCTTTTCGCGATTGGCTTGATTCCGCAGGTGAGGGAAGCCCTCCCGACGGCGAAACAAAAGCCGATTTTGACAGGCGCTGCAATGAAGCACTTGCTTTTGTGGTGGAGGACGCATTAAAAAACGGCTACAGCGACATTGCTGTGCTTTGCCACGGCGGGGTTATGATGGGTATGTTTACTCGTTTTGCAAAGCCAAAGCGCGGCTTTTATGACTGGCTGTGCGACAATGGGCGCGGCTATATATTTAGCGCCGATTACATAAACGGTAAAACGACCCTAACACTTTTGCGCGGCATAGATTGCGAGGAGGAAAGATGACAGCTTCAGTGGTAATTGCGCCGTTTTTGATAAATTTTATAATTTCTTTTTCTGCACTATGTATAGGCTTTTTTTTAGATTTATTATTTGGCGACCCTCAAAATATGCCGCATTCAGTGCGCCTTATAGGTGTTGTTATAACAAAAAGCGAGGGCTTTTTTCGTCGCCGTGCGGGCAGTACCCCACAGGCATTGCGCGGAGCAGGGCTTTTTACGGTGGCTTTTGTGCTTGCGTTTTCTTTTTTTGTCCCGCTTGGTATTTTGGCTTTTTTTGGTAAAATTAGCCCATGGTTGCGCCTTGCCGCCGAGTCTGTTTTTTGCTGGCAGATACTTGCCGTAAAGTCGCTTAAAAGCGAGAGCATGAAGGTTTATTATGAGATTATGAAGGGCGATTTATCGGGTGCACGAAGGGCAGTTTCTATGATAGTGGGGCGCGATACCGATGAGCTTACCGATGTTGGCGTAATAAAGGCGGCAGTAGAAACTGTTGCCGAAAACACCTCTGACGGCGTGGTTGCGCCGCTTATATTTATGGCAATCGGTGGTGCTCCGCTTGGCTTTTTTTATAAGGCTGTAAATACAATGGACTCTATGCTGGGTTATAAAAACGAAAAATATTTGCATTTCGGGCGCTGTGCCGCACTGCTTGATGATGCAGTAAATTACATACCCGCGCGCATTGCGGCTAGGCTTATGCTTTTGGCGGCGCGGTTGCAGGGCTTTGACTATAATAATGCAAAAAAAATATATAAGCGTGACAAGCGTTGCCACGAAAGCCCAAACAGTGCCCAAACCGAGAGCGTATGCGCGGGTGCTTTGGGCGTATGCCTTGGCGGTGACGCATATTACTTTGGTGTGCTGCACAAAAAACCGACTATAGGTGACGCGCTGCGCCCCATTTGCTGTGACGATATACCCGCGGCAAATAGGCTTATGTACGCCACGGCGATGATTACATTTTTTGTGTGCGCTGTTTTAAAGCTTTTGGCAGCATTTTTATTTTGGTAAGGTGTGATTAACTATGTTTGATATTATTCACGGCGGTGATATTTACTCTCAGCAAGACTCTATTAATGGTGAAATGCTTGATTTTTCTGCTAATATTAACCCATTTGGTATGGCAAAGGGTGTGCGTGAGGCGCTTGTGGCAGCTGTGGAAAAATGTGAGGTATACCCGGACCCTTTGTGCCGCAGGCTTACGGCGGCAGTTGCCGAAAACGAAGATGTTCCGCTTAAATATGTTTTATGCGGTGCCGGTGCCTCAGACCTTATATATAGGCTGGTTTATGCGGTACGTCCAAAAACAGGCTTGGTGCTTGCCCCTTGCTTTGCCGAGTACGAGCAGGCACTTGCAGCGGCCGGCTGTGCTGTGCGCCGCCATGCTTTGCGCGAGGAGGACGATTTTGCCTTGACCGAAGGAATATTACCCGCGCTTACTGCCGATGTCGATATCTTTTTTTTGTGTAACCCAAATAACCCGACAGGCTCTGTTGCAGAGAGAGAGCTGCTTTGCCGAATATTAAAACGCTGTAAAGAAAATAATATTATTTTGGCGCTTGACGAATGCTTTAATGACTTTTTAGATGAACCGCAAAGCTACACCATGAAAGAATATTTGGGCGACTACGAAAATTTAATAATATTTAAAGCCTTTACAAAGATGTATGCCCTTGCAGGCGTAAGGCTTGGGTACGTTATGTGCAAAAAGCGCGAGCTTTTGGGAGCTATGTATGCTTGCGGTTCTCCGTGGGACGTTTCTGTTCCTGCGCAGCTTGCGGGCGTTCGTGCTACTAAAGAAAAAGCATATGTCAAAAAAACACGCGCACTTATAAAAGCAGAAAGACAGTTTTTAAAAGATGAATTTGCCGCATTGGGGTGTAGGGTTTATGCGTCGCAGGCAAACTATATTTTTTTTAGCCCTCATGTAGCGGGCTTGCGTAAAAAGCTTGCCGCAAGCGGAATACTGGTGCGCGACTGCGGTAATTACAAGGGGTTAAGCGGTGAGTTCTGCCGTGTGGCTGTAAAGACGCACCACGAAAATATGCTTTTGTTAAGCGCTATGAAGGAGCTTATTTAATGCCGAAGCTTATGGTAATAATAGACGGTGCAGCAGACGGCGGTGATAAAATATCTTGCGGAGAAACTCTTTTGCAAATGAAAAAAAGCGGTGCATACGGTTTTTTTAAAACCACTCCGCAGGGTTTTTGTGCCGAGAGCCTTACTTGCATAGCTACACTTTTAGGTGTTCCGCCGCAAAGCATACCGCAGGGCAGGGCATATGCCGAGGCACTTTCTTGCGGTGCTGCTGTGGGGGATAACGATGCGGTTTTTCGTTGCAGCCTTGTTACTGTAGGTGGCGACGGCTGTCTTGCTTCGTCGTGTGCCGAGGGTGCAGAGGACAAGATGACTTTGTGCAAAAGCTTTGCAGAGGGCTTTAACATGGCGGGAGCATCTTTTATTAATATGAGCGGCTATAAAAATTTGCTTATTTTGCGCGGCGCGGCAAAGGCAGCGGTCGGTATTAAAACCTTTGCGCCGCACGAGCACATAGGCGAGCTTTTTGAAGCGCTTTTACCATGCGGAGCTGACGAAGACATATGTACCGCACTTTGCACTGTGGCGCGTAAAAATATAGGTAATACTGCAAGCGGTGCGCAGCTTGCAATGCTGCCGTGGGGCATGGCTTTAAAGCAGGCACTTCCTAAGTTTGAAGCACTGCACGGTATAAAAGGCGCCGCTGTGTGTGCAACAGAGGTTATGCGCGGTATAGCGGTTAATATGGGGCTGCACCTTGTAACACCTATGGGCGCAAATGCCGAAAGCGACACAAATCTAACGGCAAAGGCAGAAGCGGCATTGGGGCTTTTAAACGATTATGAATTTGTGCTTGTGCATATAAACGGTGCTGATGAGCTTTCTCACAGACAAGATGCACAGGGCAAGGCAGCTTTTTTAAAGCGGGTAGATGATGAGCTTTTAGCGCTGCTGCTAAAAAAAGCCCCAAAAGGGACTGCGTTTCTTGTATGCTCGGACCATTCTTCGCTTTGCAAAACAGGTGCTCACGGTGGTGAAGCACAGCCGTTTGTGTTGTATGGCGGCGCTTACGGCGGGTATATGGGCGAGCATGACGGCACGGAAGCCGTAGAATTATTATTGAGGGGGAAATAAATTATGGCAAAGGCTATAATGATACAGGGGACAACCTCAAATGCAGGCAAAAGCTTGCTTACGGCGGCGCTGTGCCGTATATTTAAGCAGGACGGCTACAGTGTAGCACCGTTTAAATCTCAAAACATGGCGCTTAATTCTTATATTACAGATGAAGGCTTAGAGATGGGGCGCGCGCAGGTTATGCAGGCAGAGGCGGCAGGTGTTGCGCCGCAGGTGCGCATGAACCCTATTTTATTAAAGCCGCAAAGCGACACAGGCTCGCAGCTTATAGTAAATGGCGAGGTATTTGGATTTATGAGCGCCGCCGATTATTATGCCCGTAAAACAGAGCTTATTCCGTATATAAAAGCCGCATATAAAAGCCTTGATGACGAGTTTGATATTGTGGTGATAGAGGGTGCGGGCAGCCCTGCTGAAATAAATTTAAAAGAAAACGATATAGTAAATATGGGCATGGCACGGCTTGCCAAAGCGCCTGTTTTAATCTGCGGAGATATAGACCGTGGAGGAGTTTTTGCGGCTTTGGCAGGCACTCTGCTGCTGCTTACAGAGGACGAGCGCGACATGGTGCGCGGCACAATTATAAATAAATTCCGCGGCGATAAGAATATTCTTGCACCGGGGCTGGTGCAACTTGAGGACATAACAAAAAAGCCTGTTTTAGGTGTTGTACCATATATCAATGTTGATATTGACGATGAGGACAGCCTGTCGGACAGGTACCTGCGCAAAAATAAGGGCGGAGATATTGACATAGCGGTGCTTCGTCTGCCGAGAATATCAAATGCTACAGATTTTAACGCGCTTGAGTATATAGACGGCGTTTCGCTTAGATATGTAAGCAACGTTCAGCAGCTTGGTACGCCTGACATGATAATATTACCCGGCACTAAAAATACAATGGAGGATTTATTATGGCTGCGTCAAAACGGACTTGAAGCCGAGGTTAAAAAGCACGCGGCGCGCGGAGGCATAGTTTTTGGCATATGCGGCGGCTACCAGATGCTGGGCGAAGCTTTGTACGACCCGTTAGGTGTAGAGCACGGCGGAACGCTTGTGGGAATGGGGCTTTTACCTGTAACGACAGAGTTTGCAATGCAAAAAACACGTACACGTACAAGCGGCAGTGTAAATAAAATAAGCGGTGCTTTAGAGGGGCTTTCCGGCGCAGAGTTTACAGGCTATGAAATTCATATGGGCAAAACTGTTTTGCATGGCGGTGCTGTGCTGTGCAGTGCAAAAATGCTTGATGACGATGAAAAAAAGGCGGACGGAGCTTTTTGCGGCAACGTTTACGGAAGCTATATGCACGGCTTTTTTGACAGCGAAGATGTCGCAAGCGGAGTAGTTGCGGCACTTTATAAGGCTAAGGGTTTAAAATATGAGCCTGCAAAAGCGGTAAATCTTGCACAATATAAAGAACAGCAGTATGACCTGTTGGCAGATGCAGTGCGTGAGGCACTTGACATGAAAAAAATTTACGAGATATTGGAAGCCGGAGTTTAAAGCAGAGCATTTATTGTGTTTGAGGAAGGAATAATATATTATGAAAATAGAATTGCAGCGCGTACTTCCCGAGGAAATAGAAAAACGCAGCTTTGAGATTATAACGGAGGAGCTTGGCGGTATTATGCTACAGCCACAAAACGAGGCTGTAGTAAAGCGTGTCATTCATACCACGGCAGATTTTGATTATGCCAGAACCCTTTGCTTTTCACCAAATGCCGTAGAAAAAGGCATTGTGGCGTTAAAGGCGGGGGCGTGTATAGTCACCGACACAAAGATGGCGCGAGCGGGCATAAATAAAAAAGCGCTTGCCGTTTTTGGCGGCGAAGCGCTTTGCTTTATGGGTGACGAAGATGTTGCGGCAGAGGCCAAAGAAAACGGTACTACACGCGCAACGGCTTGTATTAACAAGGCAGCGCAGCTTAAAACCCCGCTGGTAATTGCTATAGGTAACGCACCAACAGCTTTGGTACGGCTTTACGAGCTTATAAGCGAGGGCAAAATATCGCCTGCGCTTGTGGTGGGTGTGCCTGTCGGGTTTGTAAATGTTGTAGAATCGAAAGAAATTATAATGAAATGCGGTGTTCCGTTTATAGTAGCACGCGGGCGCAAGGGGGGCAGCAATGTCGCCGCCGCAATATGTAATGCAATGCTTTATGAGGCGGCAAAAACAGGTAAATAGAAAAACCGCTTACCGCGTAACATTTCGTATCCAATCTGTACCGCGCAGACGCATAAGACAAAAAAATGTTTTCAGCGGGTAATCGAGCTTTAATATTGCAAACACAAATAGCGGGGGAAGATGCAGCCAGAACGCGGCGGCGGCACCCAGAGGTATAGCAAACCACAGGCAGCCTATATCAACGGCTGCCGCAAAGCGCGTGTCGCCCGCACCCCTGAATATACCGGTTATAAGAGGGCAGGTATAAGCCATAAAAAATATGGCAAATGCGTAGGCTATCATAAGCTGGTTTGCAAAGGCAAGGGTTTCCGGCTCTATGTTGTAAATTGCAAGCACAGGTTTTTTAAGCAGCAGCAATATCCCCGCTGAGGCAATCCCCAAAAAGAAGTATATTACTTTAAACTTTTTAACACAGCTTTGCAAATGCGGTATATCCTCTGCACCGATTAAATTGCCGGTGATAACTGCCGTAGCGCTGCCTATGCCAAATATAAAAGATGTGGCAAGCTGGTAAATTACGTTGCATATGCTGTTTGCGGCCACAACAGACGAGCTTATATGCCCTAAAATTACCGAGTGCATAGAAATGCCCACTGCCCACATAAACTCGTTTATCATTACAGGCATACCGTAGCGCATAAGGTCTGCCATTAAGGCTTTGTCATGCGATAAAAATATTTTAAGCTTGTAGTGGATTTTTTTCTCAAAAAACTTTAAGTAAAAGACTAAAATAACACATTCTGAGGCTCTTGCCAAAACAGTGCCTATTGCAGCCCCCGTAACACCAAGCACAGGTGCGCCAAGCTTGCCAAAGATGAACACGTAGTTGAAGAAGACGTTTATGCAAAACGAAATGCTGTAGATTAAAAGAGAGATTTTAACTGTTTCGACACTGCGAAGCACCATAAGAAATGTCGCGCTTATTCCGCCAGTGGTGTACGAAAGGGCAACCATGCGAAGGTAACGAGTCCCTGCCTCTATAACTGCGGCATCAGGTGTAAAAACCCGCATAATCTGTGATGGGAATATCATAACAAAAAGCGAAAATATTACCGAAAAACCAACTATTATTTTAACGGCAAGCCCTGTTATTTTTTGTATAGCAACTGTGTCGCCCTTGCCCCAGTACTGGCTTGCCAAAACTATAGCACCGCTTGCCACACCAAAGCAAACTACGTTAAATATAAAAAACATTTGGTTTGCAAGCGAGGCGGCAGAAAGTGCAACCTCGCCCAAAGTGCCCAGCATTACGGTGTCCATAAGGTTTACGCTGTAGGATATAATATTTTGCAGTGCTATAGGCATAGCTATTGTAAAAATGTCGTTATAAAATTTTTTATTTTGTGCTGTCATGCGCTTCACATAACTCCTGTTAAATCAAATTTTGGAATAAACCCATCTGTTGCCGATTCATCTTCTTGTAAAAAACCGTCAACAGCACCGCTCCACAGCAAATAATCTTCTGCGCGTTTATATTCCTCTGCTGTAAGAATGCGGTTTATCTCTGGGTGCAGTGCGGCGTTGGCGTATGGCGTGTACTGCCGCATAAGGCTAAAAAGTATTTCGCCCGGCTTAAAATGCTCACATATATAATCTATTACGCCAAAGGTGTTTTCAAGGTTTTCGGGCAATATCAAATGTCTTATTATAACTCCGCTTTGCATAATGCCGTCCTTGTCTATTATGTATTTGCCGGTTTGCGCAAGCATTTCGTCTATAGCTTTTTTTGCGGTTTCGTAATAATCCTCTGCAAAAGAATATTTAAGAGCGGCGGCGCTATCGCTGTATTTTAAATCGGGTATATATATTTGTATTTTACCGCGCAGAGCTTGCAGCGATTCCACACTTTCGTAGCCACCGCAGTTGTATATAACCGGCACCGGCAGGGGCTCGCTTAGGCTTTCGGCTATAGCTTTTGTAAAATGCGTCGGGTTTACAAGGTTTATGTTGTGTGCACCCTGTGCTATAAGTTCAAAATAAATTTGCCTGAGGCGCTCTGTGCTTATCTCTTGCCCAAAGCCCTCTGCACTGATTTTGTGGTTTTGGCAAAAACAACAGCGCAGCGAGCAACCGCTAAAAAACACGGTGCCGCTGCCGCGAGAGCCGCTTATACAGGGTTCTTCCCACAAGTGCAGTGCTGCGCGCGCCAAAACAGGCGCCTGTGGCATACCGCAAAAACCAAGCTCGCCCTCGCTGTCGGTCAGGTGCTCTTTGCGGTAAACTCCGCAGCGTCTGGGGCACGCTGTGCATATATTCATTTTGTATTCACCTGCACTGTCTTTAAGTTACCGCGGGCATCTAGCGGGCAGAATTTGCATTTTTCTATTTTGGGGTTATCACTGCAACCCAAAATATAATCTACAGAAACATCATATAGCGTAGAAAGGCTTATCAAAACGGGTGTTGGTACATCTCGCTCTCCTGTTTCGTAGCGCTGATACTGCGGCTGCTTCATACCCAGAACCGCCGCAAGCTGGCGCTGTGACATATGATATTCTTCGCGTAGACTGCGCATTCGCTCGTAATAATTCATGTTTTTCAGCCCCTGTAATTATATTAAGCTATAACTAAACGGTTTTATTTTTATTTATGATACACCGTCTTGCAGTAAAAGGCAACCACTATTTTTATTCTTTAATATAGAGCGAAAATGTGGTACAATATCAGCAAGACTATAATTGCACTAAAAGCTAAGATGCAATATTAATTTTGTAGGGGTGGCGTTTTTTTGGGCAAGCAGGGGGAAGAATATTACTGGCATAAGCTGGATAATGCAGCTAAGGTGTTCCCCGCTGTACGCAGCTCCGGTAATTCCAGCGTGTTTCGCATAAGCGTAAAGCTGCACGAAGACATTTTGCCGGAGCTTTTGCAGGAAGCTGTAGAGCAGGCATTAAAAGAACTGCCCACCTTTAATGTAAAGCTGCGGCGCGGGCTTTTTTGGTATTATTGGGAAACTAATTTTCAAAAACCGGTTATAACCGAGGACTTGACTTACCCCTTGCGGCGAATGGACAAGCGGCAGAATAACGGGTTTATGTTTCGTGTAACATACTTATGCAAAAAAATTAACCTTGAGGTTTTTCACGCCTTAACAGACGGCGCGGGTGCAATGGTGCTTTTAAAAAGCATACTTTATTTTTACCTAAAGGCGGCGCACGAGGGCGAAATTACGGTGAACGAGCTTATTGCAGAAACAGGTTTTTCGCGCCATGCACTTGATGAGGACAGCTTTTTACGTCTTAGACGCAAGGGTGAAAGAGTGCGTGCACCTAAAACACAAAAAGCCTACCAAATTACGGGTACACGTTACTTTGGCGAACGTGTCGATGTCACACAGGCACTTTTAGAAACTAAAGAGCTTGTGGCTCTTGCAAAAAAGGCAGAGGTTACTGTTACTGTTTATTTTACATCGCTGCTTATGTTTTCAATATATCAAAACAATTATAAATATTACAATGTCAATAAACCAATATCACTTTCTGTACCGATAAATTTACGCGGATTTTTTAAATCAAACACCATACGTAACTTTTTTTCATTCATTACCGTGTCTGTTAATTTTTACGAGCATGATTATAGCTTTGAAGAAGTGCTAAAGCTTGTGTCACAGCAGATGCAGGAGGCACTAAAGCTTGAAAATATATCAGAGCGCATAGCTTATAACGTACAGTCCGAGCAAAACCTTGCACTTAGGTTTATTCCGCTTTTTTTAAAGAATATTTTTCTCCGAATTATTTATGCAAGGGGAGAAAACAGTAACACCAGTACGATATCAAACTTGGGGCAGATAAAGCTGCCTGAGGAGCAAAAACCGTTTATCACTCGCTTCGAGTCGCTTAATAATTTGACAAAACGGCAGTGCTTTAAGGTTTGTATTTGCTCGTTTGGCAGTACAATGACGGTTTCGTTTGTTTCAGGCATGGAGGACAAAGATGTGGAGCGGTATTTTTGCCGTTTTTTGGCAGAACGCGGCATAGACGTGCATATTTCGTGCAACGGGGTGGAATAAAATGAAGTACTGCAAAAATTGCAGAGTGACAATAGAAAACGAGCTTTGTCTGTGCCCCTTGTGCGCGGACGAGCTTAGTGAAATTGACTCGAATTACGAGAAGGATTACCCAACGTACCCCGCTGTTACGCAAACAAAAAAATATACAAAGCTACTTGTGGTGCTTTCGACAGTTGTCGTGGCGGTTTCGGTTTGTATAGATATTTTAACCTCACCTAATATTCACTGGTCGGTGATAGTTGCGGTGGGGCTTGCATATTTGCTTTTGAGTATACGCTTTATCAGAAAATCGCGCCGCAACCTCGGTCTTTTGGCACTCATACAGGTGTTCGGAATATCAAGCCTTTCGTTTTTTATAGATTTTGCGACGGGGTACACACGCTGGAGTACAAACTATGTGATACCGTTTGTGCTTATTTCGGCAACGGCGCTTATGACTATTGTTGTTTTTTCGCGTAAGCGGCGCTTTAGAGATTATATTTTGTACCAGCTTGGGCTTGCATTGCTTTGCATAGGGCTTTCGCTTTTTTTACTGTTTGATGAGGCAACTGTGGAATGGACGGGTGCTGTAGGCTTTATTTATTCGATACTTACTTTGATGGGAATAATTATTTTTAGCTCTCGCAAGATGGGACACGAGCTTAAAAAGCGCTTTCATTTTTAATAAAACAGTTCCTGTTTTATTAATTTTTATCTAAATCGCGTGCTACGCACATGCGTAATTAAAACTATCTGCGATAGTTTTAATAAAACAGTTCCTGCTTTATTAATTTTATCTAAGTCGCGTGCTACGCACATGCGTAATTAAAACTATCTGTGATAGTTTTAATAAAACAGTTCCTGCTTTATTAATTTTATCTAAGTCGCGTGCTACGCACATACGCAATTAAAACTATCTGAAATCATAAGCTTTTTGCTGTAGTAAATGCGTGAAAGACAAGTGCTCAAATATATTTTTAATAGAATAAAATAAAAATACAGGAGGAATATTTATGGCTTACGTTATTAAAAGTGACAAAATCTATCAAAATCATTCTTTACAGGCGGGTGTATTAACCGTAGATGGCAGTAAAATTACAGCACTGTCAGCCGATAAAGCAGGCACAGCAGCAGAAGAAATTAACCTTAGCGGTTACCGCGTTTTGCCGGGTCTTATAGATACACATATGCACGGCGGAAACGGCTTTGATACTATGGACTGCGAAGAAAAATCAATAAACGGAATGTCGGAGTATTTGGCGGGGGTGGGTGTTACAACGTTTTACCCCACTACTGTTACGTCATCGCTAGAGCGAACCTTAAAGGCAGTTACGGTAGTTGCCGATTGTAAAGAAAAAGGTGTAAAGGGTGCAAAAATAGGCGGAATATACCTTGAAGGACCATATATAAGCGCCAAGTTTAAGGGCGCACATCCTGAGGAATATATAGTCGAAATTAACCTTGATGATTTGTCGAAGATGATAAAGGCGGCGCGCGGAAACGTTAAAACAGTAGCCATAGCGCCTGAAAAAGCAGGTGCAACGGAGGCTGTAAAATTTTTAAAGAATCAGGGCGTTACAACAACTTTGGGGCATTCCGATGCCACCTATGATGAAACTCTGGCGGCTATAAAGGCAGGTGCACGAGCAGGAATACACATTTACAATGCTATGCGCCCTCTGCATCACCGCGAGCCGGGTATTTTGGGAGCAACGCTTGTGACAGACGGCTTTGCCGCAGAGATGATTTGCGATGGTATTCACGTAAACCCACGTTCTATGGAGATAGTAACTCGCTGTAAGCACACGGACGATGTTATTTTGATAACCGATTGTATGTGCGCGGGTGGTATGCCGGACGGCAAATATATGCTGGGCGAGCTGCCTGTTGTGGTGCAAAACGGCATAGCGCGCACAGAGGAAGGCGCGCTTGCGGGCAGTACGTTAAAGCTTATTAACGGCGTTAAAAATGCTGTACAGCTTGTCGGAGTGCCTTTTGAGGACGCAATACGCTTTGCCACCGAGAACCCCGCGCGTCAACTGGGCATTATAAATGAGGTCGGAACGCTTGAAGAAGGCAAAACCGCCGACATTATAGCTATAGACGACGACTATAATGTGGTGTTTGTGATGATAGACGGTAAAATTGTAAAGCCTCTCGTAAAATAATTATAAAGCGCTGTTTTTTTCAAGACTTTTATATTTTTCTTTTTCGTAATCATAAAAAAGCTGTATTATTACAGAAGACATATCATCAAGGCTTACAATATTTACTTTAATAAATGCTTTATATAAGCTGCTTTTCTCATAAAGTAAGTTGTTTCGTATCCATGTTCCAAGCCCAAAATGATACAAAGAAAAATCATAACGATTGCAGCTAATAAAGCTTTTAAGCTTTTCCTTAGAAAGGAGCTTCTCTAAGTAGGGGAAGCTCCTTTCTATTTCTGCGAATAAATCCATAGAATCACCCCATAATTCTATTTTGACACAAATCCTGTCAAAAATCAATGACAGAATTTATATCAAATATAATTAAAATGGTGATTAATATGATTTACAGAAGAATAAAAGATTTACGAGAAGACAAAGACTATACTCAGCAAAGGCTTGCAAATATACTGTGTATAAGCCGCAGTGCATATTCTGCATACGAAAATGGCGCTAATTCATTCCCAATAGATATTTTAATTAAGCTATCTAAAATATACAATACAAGTATAGATTATCTTCTTGAGCAAACAGACAAGCCGGACGCCTATCCGCGCAAAAAATAACTTGCTCCGCATATTTTAGCCCCTGTCACGCATAGTATCAAATGGGACAAAGTAGCGGCAGTGCTGCCGTTTTGCGGGGGTGAATTTACGATTAGTTTGCGGTATCTGCCATTGACCGGTGCAGTTTTTTTAGTGCTTCTGATGTTATTTTTGTTTGGGTGTACAGGCAAGCCGCTGCGTGCTTTTTTTGGTACAGCGGTGCCGGGGCTGCTTTCGCTTGCCGCGGTAAATTATGCCGCTTT
This sequence comes from Hydrogenoanaerobacterium sp., assembly GCA_036638975.1. Taxonomy (GTDB): domain Bacteria; phylum Bacillota; class Clostridia; order Oscillospirales; family Ruminococcaceae; genus JAVWJP01. The sequence continues at coordinate 50,498 of JAVWJP010000002.1, read as the reverse complement.
TTTTACAGGTGTTGCGCTTACGGTAAATGCTACAACTTTGTTTGCGGCAACCTTTTTGGGGCTGCCGGGTGTTATTTCGGTTTTTATTTTAAAAATAATGTGGGGTATTTAGCAGGCGGAGTTGGCAAAAACAAAAAACATCTTGCGCCACCCGCAATGGGTGGATTGGGCAAAAATAAAAAACTGCTTTACTCATATAAAAGTAAAAAACATCTTGCGCTACCCGCCATGGGCGGATTGGGCAAAAATAAAAAACTGCTTTACTCATATAAAAGTAAAAAACATCTTG
>JAVWJP010000002.1:0-50109 GCA_036638975.1 Hydrogenoanaerobacterium sp. | reverse complement strand
CGCTACCCGCCACCGGTGGATTGGGCAAAAATAAAAAAACTGCTTTACTCATAGAAAAGTAAAGCAGTTTTTATTAAAAATGCGACCAAGCATATAAGCCGGGTTCTGTATTAAACAGCAATCTATCTAAGGTAACCGTCGCCGGTTACCTCAAGCCGCCTCTATCGGGAACGCGCTGGGCGCGTATTCGTCCCCTTTACACGGTGTTGCTCCGAATAGGGTTTACATGGCCGCACGGTCACCCGCACGCCGGTGAGCTCTTACCTCACCTTTCCACCCTTACCGCTTGCGCGGCGGTATATCTCTGTTGCACTGTCCCTAGAGTCGCCTCCGGCTGCCGTTAGCAGCTATTCTTGCCCAGTGGAGCCCGGACTTTCCTCATATACACTCTTTCGGGTGCACACGCTGCTGTCTTGCTTGCTCGCAATTTTTACAAATTTTGTGCGCGGCAGAATAATATAATTAGTCGGTAAATGGCACACCCGCCGCATCTGTGGTAATTGTGCCCATAAGAATTTGTATACCGTCTATAAGCCCCCATATGAACGAAATGACAGGGCCTATGCCGCAAAGCAGGCTGCCAACGGTTGTAAGAAGAATTTGCGCAACGCCGCGTGCGGTGTAGCCCAAATAGAAGTTATGAACACCAAAATAACCAACCAAAACACCTAAAAGCCCGGCAACCAGCTTAGATTTGCGCTGTACTGCAACTCCATTTGCGCCGTAATAGGTCTGTTTCGTTTGTGTAAGCGGAGCACCGCAGCTTACACATACCACGGCAAGCTCGTCTGTAGCAGAGCCGCAGTGGGGGCAAAAATGTTTACCTGCACCCGCAGGCACACCGCATTTTATGCAAACATTTGCATTCTGTAAAAGTTCTGCTCCACAATTTCTACAAAACATAAAAAAACCTCCTGTCAAACATATTTATAATGTTACAAGTGAATTATAACATATAATTATGAATTTATCAAACATAATATATTTGAAGAAAACATGAGCTTAACTTGCAAAAGACAAGCTATACAAAACATTATGCTAAAAAAAGCTGCATATTATGAATTATTACAACGTAAAAGTTGCAACAACTGCTTGATTTATTTCAAAAAAAGTCTATAATAGTTAATATATGAATTGAGGAGGAATATTAATGCAGTTTAAAAGTGCTTATTTAACAAAGGTTTATGATGCAGTGTGCAAGCGTGACCCTAACGAGCCTGAGTATTTGCAGGCGGTTTCTGAGGTTTTGGAGTGCTTGGAGCCGGTTGTTGCGAAGCGCCCGGATTTAGAACAAAATGGCATATTAGAGCGCCTTGTAGAGCCTGAACGCACCATAAGCTTTAGGGTTTCATGGGTGGACGACAAGGGCAATGTACAGGTGAACCGCGGTTACCGCGTACAGTATAATTCCGCTATAGGCCCATATAAGGGCGGTTTGCGGCTGCACCCCTCAGTTAATCTTTCTATAATAAAATTTTTGGGCTTTGAGCAAACCTTTAAAAACAGCCTTACAACACTGCCTATGGGCGGCGGCAAGGGCGGGGCGGATTTTAACCCCAAGGGAAAGAGCAACAATGAGGTTATGCGTTTTTGCCAAAGCTTTATGACGGAGCTTGCTAAGCATATAGGTGCCAATACCGACGTTCCGGCAGGAGATATAGGTGTGGGCGCGCGCGAGGTGGGGTATCTTTTTGGGCAGTATAAGCGCCTGCAAAACGAGTTTACGGGTGTGCTTACAGGCAAGGGGCTTACATTTGGCGGCTCGCTTGCACGTACCGAGGCAACAGGCTACGGTTTGCTGTATTTTACAGATGAAATGCTTAAATGTATGAAAAACGACACTGTAAAGGGCAAAACCATTGTTGTTTCCGGCGCGGGCAATGTTGCGGTTTATGCTGCGCAAAAGGCAACACAGCTTGGCGGCAAGGTAGTAGCAATGTGCGACTCTGACGGGTATATATACGACAAAAACGGCGTAGATTTATCTGTGGTAAAGCAAATTAAAGAGCTTGAGCGCGGGCGCATAAGCGAATATGCAAAGCGCGTAAGCGGTGCGGAATACCACGAGGGCTGTGCGGGTATATGGGGCGTTAAGTGCGACATAGCGCTGCCCTGTGCCACGCAAAACGAGCTTAACGAGGAAAGCGCGAAAAAGCTTATAGCAAACGGAGTTATGGCTTTGTGTGAGGGCGCTAATATGCCATGTACACCGCAGGCAATTGCTGCGCTGCAAAATGCGGGCGTGCTTTATGCGCCGGGCAAGGCTTCCAATGCCGGAGGAGTGGCGGTTTCGGGTCTTGAGATGAGCCAAAATTCGCTGAGATATTCTTGGAGCTTTGACGAGGTTGACGAAAAGCTGCAAGGCATTATGAAAAATATATTCCATGCCGCATTTGATGCCGCAAAAGAATATGGTGTAGAGGGTAATATCATGGCAGGGGCAAATATAGCCGGCTTTTTAAAGGTTGCAGCCGCAATGACAGCACAGGGCGTTGCTTATTAATGCCGTACTATTGTAAGAATAGCTTTTTTGTAATATAATACAAGGTATTGTGTTATAAAAAATATGCTATGAATGCGGAGGTTTACCACTATGCAGAGAACAGAGATAAAAAAACTTTTTGCCAATGCCGAGCAATACGGCGGGAAACAAACCGTTGTGTGCGGCTGGGTAAAAACACTTAGGGACACAAAACAGCTTGGTTTTATAGAGCTTAATGACGGCTCCGGCTTTAACAATTTACAGGTTGTTTTTGAAGAAAGCAAGCTTTCAAATTTTAAAGATATTACAAAGCTTAATGTAGGTGCGGCAATAATTGTTACAGGCAATGTGCTTTTAACACCAAATGCAAAGCAGCCGCTGGAGCTTCATGCAGACAGTATAGATATAGAGGGCACTTCGTCGCCCGACTTCCCCCTGCAAAAAAAACGGCACAGCCTAGAATACCTGCGCTCCATAGCGCATCTTCGCCCGCGCACCAACACATTTGCGGCGGTGTTTCGTGTGCGTTCCGTTGCGGCTTTTGCCATACACAGCTTTTTTAACGAGCATGGTTTTGTGTATGCTCATACCCCTATAATTACCGGCAGCGACTGTGAGGGCGCAGGGGAAATGTTCCGTATAACAACCCTTGACGCAAAAAACCCGCCAAAGAACGAGGACGGCAGTATCAATTATAAAGAAGATTTTTTTGGTAAAATGACCAGCCTCACCGTTTCGGGTCAGCTTGAAGCAGAGTGCATGGCAATGGCGTTTGCAAAGGTGTATACATTCGGGCCTACTTTTAGAGCCGAAAACTCAAATACGGCACGCCATGCCGCTGAATTTTGGATGATAGAGCCGGAGATAGCTTTTGCAGACCTCAATGACAATATGCAGCTTGCAGAGGACATGATAAAATATGTGCTTAAATATGTTTTGGAGCAGTGCCCCGCAGAAATGCAATTTTTTAACGACTTTTACGATGCGGACAAAGCCCTTATATCGCGTTTGCAAGCGCTTGTTTCGGCAGATTTTGGACGCGTTACCTACACCGAGGCGGTAAGTATTTTAGAGCAGCATAAAGATGAGTTTGAATACCCTGTGTTTTGGGGATGCGATTTGCAAACCGAGCACGAACGCTATCTTACCGAAAAAATATATAAAAAGCCGGTATTCGTAACGGATTACCCCAAAGAAATAAAAGCGTTTTATATGCGTATGAACGACGACAATAAAACGGTTGCGGCAATGGACCTATTAGTGCCCGGAATAGGCGAAATAATAGGCGGTAGCCAAAGGGAAGAACGCCTTGATGCGTTGCTTGGGCGTATGAAAGAGCTTGGTCTAAACCCTGAGGATTATGCGTGGTATTTAGATTTGCGCCGCTTTGGCGGTACAAAGCACGCGGGCTACGGGCTTGGCTTCGAGCGGCTTATCATGTATATGACAGGCATAAGCAATATCCGCGATGTCCTGCCCTTCCCACGCACAACAGGTTCTGCCGAGTATTAAAAAACACAGGAGGCGCAGTCAATGCCCGAGTATAAAAGCTTAGGAAAACAAGAGCTGTTAGGGCTTAAAAAAACGTTAACTGAAGAATATGAGGGCTTTAAGGCCCGTGGGCTTAAACTGGATATGTCGCGTGGAAAGCCCGCTGCTGACCAGCTTAATATCTCTATGGAAATTATGGATGTGCTTAAAAGCTCTGATAATCTTCAATGCGAGCAGGGTGTGGATTGCAGAAATTACGGTATACTTGACGGTATAGTAGAGGCAAAAAAACTGCTTGGCGACATGATAGAGGTGCCGGCAGAAAACATTATCATTTATGGCAATTCAAGCCTTAATATTATGTACGACACAGTTTCGCGCTCGGTTACGCATGGCGTTATGGGCAGTACACCGTGGTGCAAGCTGCCAAAGGTTAAGTTCCTGTGCCCCTCACCCGGTTATGACAGGCATTTTGCCATAACCGAGTTTTTTGGCATAGAAATGATAACTATACCTATGCTGCCTACAGGCCCGGATATGGACATGGTGGAGGAGCTTGTGGCGCATGATGATGCGATAAAAGGCATATGGTGTGTACCAAAATACTCTAACCCGCAGGGCATAACTTATTCCGACCAAACTGTGCGCCGCTTTGCACGTCTAAAGCCTGCCGCAGATGATTTTAGGATTTATTGGGACAATGCCTACGGCTTGCACCACCTGTATGATAACGATCAAGATTATCTTATAGAGATTTTGGCTGAATGTGAAAGAGCCGGCAACCCTGATTTAGTGTTTAAGTTTTGCTCTACTTCAAAAATAAGCTTTCCCGGCTCGGGCGTTGCCGCTATAGCCGCTTCGCAGGCGAACCTCGACTTTATACGCAGTCAGCTTAGCATACAAACAATAGGCTTTGATAAGGTGAACCAGCTTCGCCATGTGCGCTATTATAAAGACCTTGCAGGTATGGTAGAGCACATGAAAAAGCACGCAGACATTTTACGCCCTAAGTTTGAGGCTGTGCTTAATACTCTTAACAAAAGGCTTGCACCTTGCGGAGTTGCACAATGGACAGAGCCTAAGGGCGGTTATTTTATCTCGTTCGATTCTATGAACGGCTGTGCTAAAAAAATAGTACAAAAATGTAAAGAAGCAGGCGTAATAATGACACCCGCAGGGGCTACCTATCCTTACGGAAAAGACCCCTACGATTCTAATATCCGCATTGCACCGTCATTCCCCACACCCGCAGAGCTTTCTACGGCGACAGAGCTTTTTATAATTTGCGTAAAGCTTGTTTCTGTCGAAAAACTTTTAGAAGAAATCTGATACGCTATTAAAGCCGCCTTTTTGGCGGCTTTTTTTGTCAGAACATCGTAATATATTGCCGATTATATATGGATTTTTTGTAGCTTCAGGTTGCTTTATAAGATGAAATAGTATAAAATCATATAAAAGGGGTGTTTTTTATGACTGATAAAGTAGATGCGCAAGATATTTTTAATTCTGAGGACAAGGTTGCACCATTGGGAGTAATTGCTACGGAGGGTGCTACAGAATTAGCAAAAAAAATAGATGCACATTTGGTGCGTTGGGCAAAAGCGGGCGGTGACAGCCGCGAAACTTTTATAATCCCCAGCGAATGTCCTCGTTTTTCTTCGGGTGATGGAAAAGGCATAATAAAATCTACAATACGCGGCGATGACCTTTTCTTTTTAATAGATGTCGGCAATTATAGCTGCAAATACAATATGTTCGGCGTACAAAACTCTATGTCGCCAGATGACCATTACCAAGACTTAAAGCGGCTTATAGAGGCGGCAAGCGGCAAGGCACACCGTGTAAATGTCATAATGCCGTTGCTTTACGGCAGCAGGCAGCATAGGCGTAACTACCGCGAGTCGCTGGATTGCGCGGTTTCTTTGCAGGAGCTGCGCGCTATGGGCGTTGCAAATATAATAACCTTTGATGCGCACGACCCGCGCGTGCAAAATGCTATTCCGCTTATGGGCTTCGACAATGTAATGCCAAGCTATCAAGTGCTAAAGGCGCTGTTCCGCTTTTTGCCGGAGCTAAAGCATTCTAAAAACTTTATGATAGTAAGCCCCGACGAGGGCGCTATGAGCCGCAATATGTATTATGCCTCGGTGCTTGAGGTTGACCTTGGAATGTTCTATAAGCGCCGCGATTATTCTCGTGTCGTAAATGGTCGCAACCCTATAGTCGCACACGAATATTTGGGCACGTCGGTGGAGGGAAAAGACGTTTTTATTGCCGATGATATTATTTCGTCCGGCGAATCCATGCTGGATATAGCATATGAGCTTAAAAAGCAAGACGCTAACCGCATTTTTGCATCGGCAACCTATGCTATTTTTACAAATGGCTTAGAAGCATTTGACAAAGCCTATGCCGATGGTGTGATATCCGGTGTGTTCGGCACCAATTTAACCTACCGCACACCGGAGCTTTTAAAGCGCGAATGGTTCCATGAGGTTGACGTTTCAAAATATATAGCCTACTTTATAGCCGCAATAAACCACGACATTTCGGTAAGCGCCATAATAGACCCGCACGAAAAAATAAAACAGCTTTTAGAAAGAAAATAAAAATAGATTAAAAAAGATACAAATACATATTGCGCTATTGTACACGGCGTGATACAATATATAGTGTTGCGAAGGATACAATGTATTGGCTGGATAATATTAAGACAGAGGTGTGCTAAATGAAAATTGGCAAAAATGCGTTTACCGTGCTAGAAAAACGGTACTTGGTAAAGGACTCTGAGGGTAACGTATGTGAAACCGTAGAGGGTCTATTTGACAGGGTAGCGGGCGCGGTTGCGGCGGCAGATGCCGGCTTCGACAAAAAAGCGGACATTGCCGCAGTTACACAAGAGTTTCGCTCTATAATGACGGAGCTTGAGTTTTTACCAAACTCGCCAACTCTTATGAATGCCGGAAGACCGCTGGGGCAGCTTTCGGCTTGCTTTGTGTTGCCTGTGGGCGACAGTATGGAGGAAATATTTGAGGCGATAAAGCAGGCGGCGCTTATACACAAAAGCGGCGGCGGTACGGGCTTTTCTTTTTCTCGTCTGCGCGCTTCCGGTAGTACGGTTAAAACTACAGGCGGTGTGGCATCGGGCCCCGTAAGCTTTATGCGCGTTTTTAATATGGCAACTGAGGCAGTAAAGCAGGGTGGTACGCGCAGGGGCGCAAATATGGGCATTTTGCGTGTAGATCACCCCGATATTTATGACTTTATAGATTGCAAAAAGAACAATGCCGATATAACTAATTTTAATATTTCGGTCGGTATTACCGAAAAATTTATGCAGGCGGCAATAAAAGGCGAGGACTATGCGGTTTACGACCCTAAAACGGGGAAAGAGGTTGGCAGGCTTAATGCCAAAGAGGTTTTTGATAAAATAGTAGATAGCGCATGGCATAACGGCGAGCCCGGTATAATATTTTTGGATAGGCTTAACCGCGACAATGTTGTGCCGTCGCAGGGCGAAATAGAAAGCACAAACCCATGCGGAGAGCAGCCGCTGCTTCCTTTTGAATCGTGCAATTTAGGCTCTATAAACCTTATGACGGTGCTTAAAAAGGCAAAGGACGGGACATATTCGGTAGATTATCAAAAGCTTGCGCGCATAGTAAATTCGGCGGTGCATTTTCTCGATAATGTCATCGAAATCAACAAATATCCACTGGATATTATAGACAAAACCACTAAGGAAACCCGCAAAATAGGCTTAGGCATTATGGGCTGGTCTGATATGCTGCTTCGCATAGGAGTGCCGTATAATTCTGATGAAGCCGTCAAGCTTGCAGAAAAGCTTATGGGCTTTATTACAGAAACAGGGCGCGAAAAAAGTGCGGAGCTTGCAAAAACGCGCGGTGCATTCCCGCTTTTTGAAAAGAGTATTTTTAAAGACGGAAAGCCCTTGCGCAACGCTACTATTACAACAATAGCGCCTACAGGCACGCTTTCTATATTGGCGGGCTGTTCGTCGGGTGTCGAGCCTGTTTTTGCGTTTGCGTATATCCGAAATGTCATGGATAATACTGAAATGATAGAGATAAACCCTGTGCTTAAAGAGGTATTAACTGAGCGAGGGCTGTATTCTGACAAGCTTATGAAGCAAATTGCCAAGGAAGGCACCTTACAGCATATTGACGAAATACCTAAGGACATTCGCCGCGTGTTTGTGTGCTCGCACGATATAAGCCCGCTTAACCATATAGAGATGCAGGCGGCTTTTCAGCGTCATACAGACAACGCTGTTTCAAAAACCGTAAACTTTACGCACGATGCAAAGCCGGAGGACGTACGCGAGGTTTATTTGCAGGCATATAAGCTCGATTGTAAGGGCGTTACAATTTACCGCGACGGCAGCCGCGACAGCCAGGTGCTCAACATAGGCTCTGTTAAAAAAAGCGATAAACCGGAAGCTGAAAATTACCGCACCGACATAACTCCGCGTCCTCGTCCGGTGGCTGTTTACGGTCTTACAGAAAAAATGAAGATTGGCTGTGGCAACCTTTATGTAACGGTAAATTACGACGAAAACGGAATTTGCGAGGTCTTTACAAACACAGGTAAGGCGGGCGGCTGTCCGTCCCAATCCGAGGCTACGGCGCGGCTTGTTTCTGTGGCGTTGCGTTCCGGCGTAAGTGTTGATGAGGTAATAGACCAGCTTAAAGGTATACGCTGTCCGTCAACCATACGTCAGGCGGGTATGAAGTGTACCTCGTGTCCGGACGCTATGTCAAAGATTATACGCAAGGTGTCCGATTTGCAAAAGCTTGCGGTGCAGACGGGCACTATAGGGGCGATTAAAAGCCCTATTGAAAAGGTAAATGCAGCTATAGATGCAGACAACGCCCGTTATCAAAAGCTTGCAAAATTTTGTCCTGAGTGCGGGGCGGAGCTGGAGCATGAGGGCGGTTGTGTTTCGTGCCGTTCGTGCGGATATTCCAAATGCAATTAGAAGAAATTTTTAAGGCTGTCGGTATACCGGCAGTGGGTGTGTGCGGTTTTGCATCGCTGCACCCACTGTTGCCGTGCCGCGCTGTAAAAAGGCTGCCACAAGACGCAAAAAGTGTTTTGGTATGCCTTTTTCCTTTTTATGTGGGCGAATACGAGGGACGCAATATTGCACGCTATGCCATTGTAGATGATTACCACACTGTGACAATGAGTATGCTTACAGAGGCGGCGGCAGAGCTTAAAAACCGCTACCCAAACGAAGAATTTGTGCCTTTTGCCGACAACAGCCCATTGCGCGAGGTTTACGCGGCGGTTTTGGCAGGTCTTGGCTTTAAGGGGAAGAACGGGCAGCTTATAACCGACGAATATGGTTCATACTGTTTTATAGGCGAAATTATAACCACATTGGCTTTGCCTGCCGCTGTTCCTGTAAAAAAAGGCTGCGGTGACTGTTGTCTTTGTGTTTCTGCCTGCCCAAACGGGGCTATAGGAGAGAATGGCAGTATTAAAAAAGCTCTTTGCCGTTCATATATTACACAAAAAAAGGCTGAGCTAAGCGACGATGAAAAATATTCTATAGCGCAGGGCGGGCTTGCGTGGGGCTGTGATATCTGCACGGATATTTGCCCACATAATAAAGCTTCAAGGCTAAGCCCCATAAGTGCTTTTTACAGTGATATTGTGCATACAATAACAAAAGAAAACTGTGAGGAGCTTTGTAAAACGCGGGCTTTTGGTTGGCGCGGCGCCGATGTTGTATTAAGAAATCTTGAATTGTGTCAAAATAAAAATGTGCGTTGGTAAATTTTAAAAAAATGTGCTATAATGACCGCGAGCATTGATTTTTGCGGACTAAGGCATAATTCTTATTTATTACTGTAACTTGGAGTGATTTTTAATGGAAATATTGGTACCTGAACAATATGACGAGTATGAGCACTTTGTGTCAACACACCCGCAAAGCAGCTTTACGCAAAGCGTCATGTGGCGTAAGGTAAAAAGCAACTGGGGCTTTGAGGTTGTAGTTTCACGCGGAGCTGACGGCAAAATAATCGGCGGGCTCTCTGTGCTTATACAAAAAGTACCTCTTATGGGCACTTCGTTTCTATATTCTCCGCGCGGGCCTGTATGTGATTTGCACGATGAAGCTGTTATGCGCGACCTTAAAATGGGCGTTGATGAGTTGGCAAAGCGCTATAAAGCACATATTTTTAAGATGGACCCGGATACGCTTGCCACAGACACCGAGCTTTTGGAGCTTACAAAAAAAATGGGCTTTGAGCATTTTGCGGGGCCGGAGGGCTTTGAAACCATACAGGCGCGCTTTAATTACCGTCTTTATATCGAGGGGAAAACCGAGGACGAGGTTCTTGCGGCAATAACACAAAAAACTCGTTATAATATACGCGTGGCGCAAAAGCACGGTGTTGAAGTGCACGTTGTCGGGGAAGAATATTTAGATGATTTTGTGCGTATTATGCAAACAACGGGTGAGCGCGACGGCTTTAATGTACGCCCAAAGGAGTATTTTGTCCGTATGCTTAATGCACTTGGAGAAAACGTGCGTCTTTATATGGCTTTTTACGAGGGACAGCCTATTTCCGGCGCTATTACAACAAATTACGGTGGAAAAACCTGCTATGTTTACGGCGCTTCCGACAATGTTTACCGCAATGTAATGCCAAATTATCTTGTCCAGTGGGAGATGATTCGCTGGGCTGTAGAAACAGGCTGCTCGGTGTACGATTTTCAGGGAGTTTCGGGAATACTGGACGAAAGCAACCATATGTATGGGCTTTATCGCTTTAAAAAAGGCTTTAACGGGCAGCTGGACGAGCTTATAGGCGAATTTAACTATGTCTATCGCCCTCTCGAATATAAAATGGTGGAGGCAGCAATTGCCGCCAAAGAAAAATTAAGCGAGATTAAGCGAGTTGCAAAAAAATAATTATTTGTTTTGAACGGAGATTATCATGGAAAAGCAAACCCCGCTGTACAAGGCGGTAACGGAATATATAGAGCGTGACACTGCGCGTTTTCATATGCCGGGGCATAAGGGGCTTGGTCTGCGCGCCAGTGCCGAGAAAATACCCTTTAGCGACGCTTATCGTTTTGATATAACAGAGGTTACAGGTACGGACAGCCTTTACGAGGCGAAGGGCTGCATAGCCGAAACCGAAAAAGCCTATGCTGCTGCTTACGGGGCAAAACGCAGCCTGCTTTCTGCGGGCGGCTCTACATTATGTATACAAACTATGCTTGCACTTGCTGCAAAGCCCGGTGCTAAGGTGGTGGCGGGGCGTAATTTGCACGTTTCGGCAATAAACGCCATGGCGCTTTTGGGGCTGGAGCCTGTATGGGTTATGCCCGATGACAGCGCAGGCTGCGCTGTTGGAGGAAGAATACTTCCGCAGGACGTTATGACAGCGCTTAAAGAAACACAAGATGTCTGTGCTGTTTACATTACAACTCCCGATTATTTTGGCATTATAAGTGACGTAAGGGCTATAGCCGATGTTTGCAGGAGCTTTAACGTGCCTTTGCTTGTGGACAATGCACACGGTGCTCATCTTAAATTTATTTTGCCAAGCCGTCACCCTATAGATTTAGGCGCGGCAATGTGCTGCGATTCCCTGCATAAATCTATGCCCGTGCTTACGGGAGGTGCGCTTTTACATATAAATGATGAAAAATATATAGCAGATGCAAAAGAAAAAATGTCGCTATTTGGCTCTACAAGCCCAAGCTATTTAATTTTAATCTCGTGCGATGTGTGCCTTAGCTACATTGAAAAGGGCGAAGCGCAGGAAGAGTTTGAAACCGTGTGTCAGCGTGTGGCAGAGCTTGAAAAGCTGGCTGTTGAAAAAGATTTTTGTATACCGGAGGGCGAGCGAGATTACACAAAGCTTGTCCTCTCTGTAAAAAACTTTGGCATAAGTGCCGATGAATTTAAGGCTAGGCTGCGAGTTGCGGGTATAGAGCCGGAATTTGTAAATGATGTCTGGGCGGTGCTTATGGCAAGCCCCGAAAATATAGGCGGAGATTTTCGCAGAGTAGAAAAGTTTTTAAACGCATGGGAGCTTAAAGCAAATTCGCTAGAGCTTGAAGCAATGCCGCAGTTTACCCTGCCGCGCCGTATGCTGCCACTGCGAGAGGCTGCTTTGTCAGCGTCTGAAGAAATACCTGTGGACAAAAGCGTAGGAAGAATTGCCGCTGCTGTGCTGTGCAGCTGCCCGCCATGTGTGCCGCTTGTTATGCCCGGAGAAGAAATTACAGATGAAGCAGTACAACTTTTAAAAATTAGTGGAAAAACCAATATAAAAGTGGTATTATAATTATAGATTAACACAAAAAGGAGGTTTTCATATGAAGCTTATTCTTGCTATTGTGTCCAGTGATGATGGTTCTATTGTTTCGTCAGAGCTTACAAAGGCAGGTTTTTCGGTGACAAAGCTGGCTACAACCGGTGGATTTTTAATGAGCGGAAACACTACCTTTATAATAGGCACAGATGATGAAAAAACAGATACAGTAATTGATATTGTCGGTACTTATAGCAAAAAACGCAAGCAAATGGTTCCGTCATCTGCATCTTACGGTGTTGGCATGTGTACGTCGTTCCCTGTAGAGGTTACTGTGGGCGGAGCTACAATTTTTGTTTTGGATGTAGAAAAGTTTGAGAAACTCTAATAAAATGCTAGATTCTTTTTATGGCAACGAAAAAGCAAAAAACACGCTCGCCTTGGGGTTACAGGGCGGGCGTTTGCCTCATGCCCTGCTTTTAGAGGGCGATGCCGGCTGCGGGAAAAAAACATTTGCAAAAATAATAGCCGCAGCAGCCGTGTGCGAAGCCGATTATAAACCCTGCGGAGTTTGCCGTAATTGTGTAAAAACAGCAGACGGTATGCACCCTGATGTTATTTTATATGACGGTGCTGTACCAAAAAACTTAAATGTAGATGCTGTACGCGCACTTAGGCTTTCGGCAAGTGTTCGCCCAAACGAGGCACAGCGAAAAGTATATATTTTAGCCGATGCCCAGAATATGACTCCGCAGGCGCAAAATGCACTGCTAAAGGTTCTTGAAGAACCACCGCGCGGCGTTATGTTTGTGCTCACCTGCGACAACCGTTCGCGCCTTTTAGAAACAATAGTTTCGCGTGTTACCACAATAAGGCTTGAGGCACCGCCGCAGGAGGACTGCATAAGGGCACTGCGTGAGCGTGTGGCAGGGTATAGCGACAGCGAGTATTCCATGGCGGCAGAAGCCTTTGAGGGCAATATAGGCAGGGCGGCGGCAAGCCTGCACGATGATGGCTTTAAAAAAATTGTAGAAGCCGCAAAAAACATAATAAAAGCTGCTGTGCGCGGCAGCGAGTACGAGCTTTTGTCAGAGCTTGCGGTGTTTGAGGGCGATAAAGACAGCTTTGCAGCGTGTTTGAGGCGTGTAAGGCATGAGTTTGCAGGGCTGATGCGGCAAAAATATTTGCCAAAAGAGGACAAGCAGGGCAGAGAACCGCTTGATAATTATATTTCTGCATTGCAGTGCGGGCGTTTTGTTGGTATAATAGAACAGGCGCTTTATATGATGGAGCAAAACATGGGTTACCCGCTTGCCTCGGCATGGCTGTGCGCCCAGATGAAAAACGCGCTTAGGTGACGTTAGAGGAGGAGCTATATGGCAGAGGTAATAGGCGTTAGGTTTAAAAACGTCGGCAAGGTGTATTATTTTGACCCTGACGGTCAGCAAATGACACTTTCGCAGCGTGTTATAGTAGAAACTGCGCGCGGCGTAGAATGCGGAGAAGTGGCGCTTGTAAACAGGCAGGTTGACGAATCGGGTGTTGTTAAACCTCTCAAAAAGGTAATCCGCATCGCCACTAAAGATGATATAGACCAAATGGAGCGCAATAAACAGCGTGAATCGCAGGCGTTTAGTGTTTGTGAGGATAAAATAAATCAGCATAAGCTGGATATGAAGCTTGTAGATGTTGAGTATACATTTGATAATAATAAGATACTTTTTTATTTTACGGCAGACGGGCGCGTCGATTTTCGCGATTTGGTAAAGGATTTAGCATCGGTTTTTCGCACTCGCATTGAGCTACGCCAGATTGGTGTGCGCGATGAGGCAAAAATGCTGGGCGGGCTTGGTATATGCGGCAAGCCGTTTTGTTGCTCAACCTTTTTGGGCGAATTTCAGCCTGTGTCAATAAAAATGGCAAAGGAGCAGGGGCTTTCTCTCAATCCAACAAAAATATCGGGCACCTGCGGAAGGCTTATGTGCTGCTTAAAGTACGAGCAAGAGGCATACGAAGATTTGCTGCGCCATACACCAAAGCAGGGCGCTATAGTAAATACCCCGGACGGACGCGGCATCGTTACAGAGGTAAGCTTGCTTACGGGTATGCTTAAAGTTAAAATAGAAAAAAGCGATGGGGCGGCAAAGCCGTTTAAAAAAGACGATGTTAAAATTATACGAGATGTGCAGCTTCGCATAGATGCTTCGGAGCTTGAAGCTTTTAAAGGTTTAGAAGAATAAATTTATACATTATGAATATTAAACTGTTTTTATGCTAATAATTTGTATTTGAGGTTGCAATATTTGCAATTTGTGGTACAATTAATTTGAATATTTTTTGGAGGTGTTACCAATATGGCATATATAATCAGCGACGAGTGTATCAATTGCGGAGCTTGCGAGGCAGAGTGCCCCGTATCCGCTATCAGCGAGGGCGACGGGAAATATCAAATAGATGCAGATACCTGCATCAGCTGCGGCGCTTGCGAGGGCGTTTGCCCTGTAGGAGCTCCACACGAGGCTTAGTAAAAAGGCAAATAAAAACACGCTTAACTTTTTGGGTTGAGCGTGTTTTTTTATCTTTTGCAAAAAAATACAAAAAATAATTAGTATGAATAGTTTGTTAAATATTGTAAAATTGCGAAAAATACAAAAAAATCGCTGTTCTAATATTTGACAATTTTCCTATTTTAATTTATATTAGAGAAGTGGAGTTTATTCGACACAAAAAAACATAAGGGGATGGGTTTTTGTTGAAATCTACAGGAATTGTAAGAAAGGTAGACGAACTTGGTCGTATTGTGCTTCCTAAAGAGCTTAGAAGTACATTAGACATTAAGGAAAAAGATTCTTTAGAAATTTATGTGGACGGTGAAACAGTTATTCTAAAGAAGTATGCGCCTGCTTGCTCGTTTTGCAACAATGCCAGTGAGATTACAGTGTTTAAGGGCAGAAATGTTTGCAGAGAATGCCTTGATGCAATGAAAGAGCTGTAGCGAATATTGGTAAAAAAAAGAGGGGAAAAATAACCGAGCCTTTTGACTCGGTTATTTTTTATGCTGCTAATGTCATTTTTTTACAAGATTTCCGTCACTTACCACAATGTCATAGCCTGCCGGAGCGTTAAAGTAGAGATAATTGTTTTTATCTATTGTAACGTTGCCGGGTACTTTTTCAAAGTAGTTGCGACCTGCGTCATACCAGTAAACTTTTAGGTTGTTATGAGAAATATCAGAGCCGCCGATGTGTACCGCATATGATGCGTTGGCACCAAAGCTGCCCTTGTTGTTGTGCTCTAGGGCAAGTGTTTTGTTGCTGTAATATCTGTTGAATACAGAGAGCGTGTCCGTTGCTGTAGAGCTCATGCCGAGGTTTAAGTAACCGTTATTGTTGCTGTCTTTAAGTGTGCTTATCTGCCCGGCAGAAAAAAAATACTGATAAGTTATTCTGTTATTTACACGGTGTGCTATGCAAAGATTGCGTCCGGGGTAGCTTCTTGCCGCAGATTTTAAATCGTCAAGGCTTACGGTGTCATTGTCTTCTACCATAAGCTTTACCGTGCTGCCGCTATTTACATTTGCAAAAGCTGATTGCAGTGTGCTAAGGGTTATTCCGGAGCCTGTATTGCTTGTTGCGGGAGTGGAAGGCTCTGTCGTGTTATTGTTGTCGCTGTTTGTTGTGCTGCTGTTTGAGCTAGCGGCAAGCTTTCTGTCCGAAATAACATAATAAGTAGGTTTTGTAGTGCTAAAAACAAGGTAGCCGTTGTTAAGCGTTGCGGGTATGCTTGTAAGTCTGTTGTTACTGTTTATCGAGTAAAGATATTTCTGTCCGTAATCGGCTGAAAGCCCTACCTTTACAGGTTGACGGAAGGTTGGGGAAGTCTTAAAGTTATAGAATATAAGATTTGCATCGTTAGGTGCAGCGTAAGATACATCATCATTTTGGTCATCATATTTGAGGTTAAAAGTAAGAATGTCGCCTCTGCGCGCTTTAACATCTACATAAGCGCTTCCTCCTACGTTAAGTCGGCAGCGGTTTATGTTTTCATCGCACTCTACGCTTACACGTCTGCCCTCGGCTATGCTATATTCCTGGTCATATGACGAAATAGAATCGGTTGCGCTGCTTGCATCAGAAATAATTGTAAAATCTGTCGAAGATGTGTCATAACGTCTATCTCCGCCGGTTTCGCGCGACATTATTTCTACAGTTAAATTTTTGTCGTTTTTAGAAGTGCTGGCTTTTGTTTTTATGGTTAAATAATACATTCCGCTCTTAGAGGTAATGCTTACTGTGGCATAGCCTCTGCCGTCGGTTATTGAGGCTGTTATCTTGTGCAGTCTGTAAAAGCCTCTGTCAACAAAGCCTTGATTGTTTCCGTTTTGGTCGTAATAACATAATGGGATATCGGTTGTTGAATCTACAGGAAGCGTAATACTGGATTGTGCTTCTGCAGGTGCAACAAGACCGTCAAAGTCCATACTGTAGCCACCATATGCTGCCATTGCTGTTACTGCCATGGAAAGAGTTAAAACAACTGCTAAGATAATACTGAGAGAACGTTTTAACATACTGAATACCTCCGCTTTTTTATATTATTTAAGCAAAACTTATTCTTATATTATTACGCATTTTGTAAATTTTGTCAATAGTAAGTGTTATTCATGGTCCTTGTGAAAACGCTTTTTAGGCAGAGTGCGGTAGTCCTTGCTTTCTATGCTTTTTGGTGCATCGCTTTTTCTAAAATCCTTGCGGAAGCTGTCGCGCCTTGCACCGTCTGTGTGGCGCGAAGCGTTGCGCTGCGGTGCATATGGCTTATAGCTGTCAACCTGCCCGCGTGCCTCAAAAACAGCCGCGGTAGTGGGCTTGCCGCATATCTTACTGTTTTGCATTGCTGCAACGGTAGAATCAAGGTCATCGGTAGGTATGCCTATTACACTTCGTTCATCAAAAATCTCTATTTTACCTATGTCCTTGCCGGAAAGATTTGTGCGCTCGGTGATAGCACCCACTATGTGGTTTGGTGCTACACGGCTGCTGCGACCAATATTAAGAACTATCTTAGAGTAGCTCAGAGGTGCTCCTCCAATGCGCTCGCGCGGCTTGTTTGCTTTAATCTCTTTAAGGTCTGAGTCTTGTTTGCCAAAGTGCATTTCCAGTAAGGCGGCGGCTACGTTTTCAGGCGCGAAGCCTTTTTCGTTAAGGCGCTCGACCATATCGGCATAGGCAAGGCTTGGCGTTTCTGCCAAAAAGCTTTCTACAAGCTCCATACTGCGTTCCGTCATTTTTGTGCGAATTTCTTCTGCGTTTGGAATTTCACTGCGGGTTATTTTAGATTTTGTCATTCGCGCAGTCATCATAAGCTGTTCTACTTGACGTCTGCCGCTGCAAAGCGTTATTGCAACGCCGGATTTACCCGCGCGCCCTGTGCGCCCTATGCGGTGAATATAGTATTCGCTGTTTTGAGGGATATCGTAGTTTATTACATATTCGATGTCGTTTACGTCTATACCGCGCGCCGCAACATCTGTAGCAACCATTATGGTTGTTTTGCCGTACTTAAACGAGTCCATAACCTTAGAGCGCTGGCTTTGCTTCATGTCACCGTGCAGACCCTCAACCTCTGTTCCCTGTGCGTTGAGGTAATCGCTTATATTGTCAACCATAGATTTTGTGTTGCAGAATATAAGTGCAAGCTTTGGGTTATAAAACTTTAAAATAAGGTTTAACGCGTCCATTTTGCGTCCCATAGGCACGTCGTAGTAATGCTGCTCGATGTTATCGACGGTTATTTGCTTGCGGTCTATTTCGATAAGCTGCGGGTTCTTTTGGTAAAGCTTTGTAAGTGCCAAAATAGGCGGCGGCATAGTTGCCGAAAAAAGTATTGTCTGCCGTTCGTCCGGCGTGTCCTGAAGTATTGTTTCAATGTCCTCGCGGAAGCCCATCGAAAGCATTTCGTCTGCTTCATCCAGAACTATCATTTTAAGGTGGTCCAGCTTTAGCGTTCTGCGGCGCATATGGTCCATAACGCGTCCCGGTGTGCCTATTACAATATTGGCGCGTTTTAATTTTACTATCTGCCTGTCCATAGCGGCACCGCCGTAAATATCGGCCGTTCTTATTCCGGGCATATATTGCGCCAGCTTCTCAAGCTCTGCACAGCCCTGCATTGCAAGCTCTCTGGTGGGGCACAGAACAAGCACCTGTATGTGCGGCTTTGCCTCGGAAGTGTCTATTTTTTCAAGCGCGGGTATTCCAAAGGCTATAGTTTTGCCCGTGCCTGTCTGTGAACGACCTATAACGTCGCGCCCCTCTTGTATAAGCGGTATGCTCTGCGCCTGTATATCGGTGGCGGCTTCAAACCCCATGCCTTCTACTGCCAGCATAATTTCGGGCATAATGTTAAGCTCTTTAAATGGTACTTGATTCATTTGCTTCCTCTTTTCATAAATTTAGTTTGTTTCTTTTGTTAATGTGTTCCGTATGAAATCGGCTCTTCAGACATCGGCGAAATACCGCCGCTTATACCGATTTGTAACGTTCGCACCATGCCATTCGGTGCGGCGCAACACAAGAAAAAGCTCTTGAAACAAACCAGTATTTACGAAAAAAACGAGGCTCCGTCCGGCACCTATAACAACCTAACCTTACCACATATTGTACAATCAGTCAATGCAATTTTTGTGAACTTTTCATATTTTCGAGGAACAAAGCAAGTATTTGTCAATATGAAATATTTACCTTCTCATATCGGCAAATACATAGTAATTATTATTACCAAGGCAAAGAAATAACCGCTCACCCATAAGGCAAGCGGCATTAAATTTGTCTGTTCATCTATACTAGACGGGCATAATGTGCTATAATAACCGTAAACGATTATTATACTTTTATTTACATTCGCCGCCTATGGCGATGCGAAATTATACCATAACGCTTTGCTTTTATGGTATAATAGTCGCAAACGTCTATTATACCCAGCACATAAGCACATTATTTTACTATCATTAATTGAAAGCGGTGAAGCAGTGTCAGACACGCTTATAAGCCTAAAAGAACTTGGTAAAACTTTTAAAAGTAAAAACAGTACTGTTGTGGCTTTACAAAATATCAGCCTCGATATTAATAAGGGTGAGATTTTTGGTATTATAGGAATGAGCGGAGCCGGAAAAAGTACCCTTGTCCGCTGCATAAATTTTTTAGAAAAACCAACCTCCGGTTCAGTTGTATTTGACGGTAAAGACTTAGGCACGCTAAGCGGTGCAGAGCTTGGACTTGTGCGTCAGCAGATGGGTATGATTTTTCAGCAGTTCAATTTGCTTATGCAACGCACGGTCGTGGGCAATATTTGCTTCCCTATGGAGGTAGCAAAAATACCGCACGCACAGGCGCTAAAGCGCGCGGCAGAGCTTTTGGAGCTTGTGGGGCTTTCCGACAAGGCAGGTTCATATCCGGCACAGCTAAGCGGCGGGCAAAAACAGCGCGTTGCAATAGCGCGGGCGCTTGCCACAAGCCCTAAGGTGCTTTTGTGCGACGAAGCAACAAGCGCCTTAGACCCAACCACGACACGTTCTATTTTAACCCTGTTAAAGGATATTAATAAACGTCTTGGTGTTACTGTTGTCATAATAACCCATGAGATGGCAGTGATAGAAGAAGTATGCCGTCGTGTTGCTATAATTTCGGACAGCAGTATTGCCGAGATTGGCGAGGTTGGAGAAATATTTTTAAACCCGCGCTCTGAGGCTGCAAAACGCCTTGTATACCCTGAGGGTAAGCCTATACAAAGCTTTGGAAGCCGTTGCTGCCGCATAGTTTTTGACGGAAGCTCGTCATTTGAGCCTGTTATAGCCAACATGATTATGGAGTGTAAAGAGCCTGTTAATATTTTATTTGCAGATACTAAAAACATAGACGGCAAGGCATTTGGTCAAATAGTTGTGCAGCTTCCACTGCAAAAAGAAATTGCAGACAAAATGCTAGCATATTTGCGCATTAAAAACTTAAAGGTAGAGGAGGTAGAAGAAAATGTTTGATTCATCTATATTCTCTATGCTTTGGGTGGGGCTTTTAGAAACCCTGTATATGACGCTTGTTTCTACCCTTGCAGCATATTTAATAGGTCTGCCGCTTGGCGTTTTTATGGTGGTAAGCGACAAGAACGGTATATTGCCAATGCCTACCTTAAACAGTGTTTTAGGTGTAATAATAAACATAGTGCGCTCTGTGCCGTTCCTTATTTTGCTTGTTGCCGTAATACCGTTTACACGGTGGGTAGTTGGCACCACTATAGGCTCTACCGCAACTATTGTACCCCTCGTAATAGCCGCCGCACCTTTTATAGCGCGCCTTGTCGAGTCATCTTTAAAAGAAGTGGACAGCGGTGTAATAGAGGCTGCGCAAAGCATGGGTGCAACCCCTTTAACTATAATTTGCAGAGTGATGATACCTGAGGCAAAACCGGCGCTTATAGTAAATGGTGCAATAGCTATAACTACAATTTTAAGCTATTCTGCCATGGCTGGCTTTGTCGGCGGCGGCGGGCTTGGCTCTATAGCAACAAACTACGGTTATTACCGTTTTCAAAACGATATTATGCTTATAACGGTTGTAATGCTCGTTATTGTTGTTCAGGTTTTTCAAGAGGCGGGCATGAGGCTTGCACGCCGTGTTGATAAACGAAATTAAGAGTATCTTTAATAAAACAGTTCCTGTTTTATCAATTTTTATCTAAACCGCGTGCTACGCACATGCGCAATTAAAACTATCTGCGATAGTTTTAATAAAACAGTTCCTGTTTTATCAATTTTTATCTAAATCGCGTGCTACGCACATGCGCAATTAAAACTAGCTGCGATAGTTTTAAAAAAATTGACTTTTAGAGGTTCTCTTAAAAAATATTATGGAGGTTGGGTTATATTATGAAAAAGATAATTTCACTTTTACTGTGTGCTGTGCTTGCGGCAGGGCTTTTTAGCGGCTGCGGGGCAAAGACAAAGGGCGGAAAAATAGTGGTGGGTGCATCACCTGTGCCACACGCCGAGATACTAAAGGTTGCAAAGGAAGTGCTTGCAAAACAGGGAATAGAGCTTGAAATCAAAGAGTTTTCAGACTACATTCTACCAAACACCGCTGTATCTGAAAAAGAGCTGGACGCAAACTATTTTCAGCATATCACATACCTTAATAACTTTAATACCGAAAACAAAACCGATTTAGTGTCTATAGCAGAGGTGCACTACGAGCC
The DNA here is from genome assembly GCA_036638975.1 of Hydrogenoanaerobacterium sp. Classification (GTDB taxonomy): domain Bacteria; phylum Bacillota; class Clostridia; order Oscillospirales; family Ruminococcaceae; genus JAVWJP01. The sequence continues at coordinate 28,590 of JAVWJP010000002.1, read as the reverse complement.
GTTTGGAATTTACGCAGGCAAAACAAAGGCTTTGGCAGACCTTAAAGATGGTGCACAGGTGGCTGTGCCAAATGACCCTTCCAACGAGGCGCGTGCGTTGCTTTTGCTGGAGGCGCAGGGGCTTATAAAGCTTAAAGATGGCGCGGGGCTTAATGCCACAGTGCAGGATATTGTAGAAAACCCAAAGAATTTAAAGATAAACGAGCTTGAGGCGGCACAGCTTGCGCGCTCGCTTGCCGATGTAGATGTCGCGGTAATTAATGGCAACTACGCTTTACAGGCAGGCTTTAATGCGTCTAAAGATGCTTTGGCTGTAGAATCTAAAGAATCAGAATCGACAAAGGCATATGTAAATGTACTGGCTGTACGCAAGGGTGACGAAAACCGCGAGGATTTAAAAGCACTTGTAGCCGCTTTAAAAAGTGATGAAGTTAAAAAGTTTATAGAAGAAACCTACAAAGGTGCAGTTGTACCTATGTTTTAGTACGGCTTTTTGATGTATATATGCGGCAAAAGCGCCCGTGAGCTTTTTAATAAGGCTTGAGGGCGCTTTGCTCTAGTTGTGCTCTGCTGTTATAAAAATTATATCCCCCCCGCCTTCGGCGGGGAGGATTCAAGCTGTTTTGCTTTAGCTGTGCTCTGCTGTTATAAAAATTATATCCCCCCCGCCTTCGGCGGGGGGGATTCAAGCCGCGCTGCTCTAGCTGTGCTCTGCTGTTATAAAAATTATATCCCCCCGCCTTCGGCGGGGAGGATTCAAGCTGCTTTGCTCTAGCTGTGCTCTGCTGTTATAAAAATTATATCCCCCCGCCTTCGGCGGGAGGATTCAAGCCGTTTGCTCTAGCTGTGCTCTGCTGTTATAAAAATTATATCCCCCCCGCCTTCGGCGGGGGGGGATTCAAGCCGCTTGCTTTAGCTGTGCTCTGCTGTTATAAAAATTATATCCCCCCCGCCTTCGGCGGGGGGGATTCAAGCCGCGCTGCTCTAGCTGTGCTCTGCTGTGGCAATAAGATAACGATAAATTTGCGGGCGATATTGCTCGTATAAATCAATTTCGGTATAAAGCTTTTTATAATATGGAAAAAGCTTTGCTTTTGTTTTAACGGTGCTTAAAAGGTTTATTTTTGTGGCTGTAAGGCTGTTCTCGTTTTTGCGGTAGTAGTAAATAGGCGTTTGCAGCGAGCAAAAGCTTTTTGAATAACGAATATATTCAAGATTAAAAAGAAAATCCTCGCTCCACGAAAGCTCCTCGTTACAGCGAATATGGTGCTTTTCAATGATGTCGCGTTTGTAAAGCTTGTTCCACATAACTCCATAATAAAAGCTTGCCGGTTCATCTAAAAGGTAGCGTGCAAGCTCCTTTTGGGTTATTGCCGCCCCCTCATCTAAAAAACCGTGTACAGTTGTTTTATCACCGTCCACACGGCAGTAATGAGAAATTACCATGTCGCTCTTTGTTTCTGTAATGCGCTCTACCATAAGTCGTGTGGCATTGCAGTCCAGCCAGTCATCGCTGTCGACGAATTGCAGATATTCGCCCTTTGCAAGCCCTATGGCGACGTTCCGTGTGGCAGAAACACCGCTGTTTGGGCGGCTTAGCACAGTTATGCGCGGGTCTATTCTGGCGTACATATCGCATATAGGCAGGCTTACATCTTCGCTGCCGTCGTTTACCAGCAATATTTCTATATTTGTATAACGCTGTCGGCGAATGGTTTGCAGGCAGTTTGCCAGCTGCGGTGCTGCGTTATATATTGGCACAATTATGCTGACGAGCGGTTCTTTCATACAATCTCTCCCAATGCGGTATTTTGCCAGTTAAATATACTATGCTATTGTATCACAAAAAACTAAAATAGAGAACATAATATTGAGTTTATATGCTTTACCGGACTTTATTTTTGGTTAATGCAGTGTTATGATTATTAACAGCGCTTTTAAATATTGTTTAGGTGGAGAATGAGATATGACGGAATATTTACTTATACGGGCACGGCGAAAAAGTATTTCGCTAAGTATTGATAAAACCCTACAGGCGGTGGTGCGGGCACCGTTTAAAATGCCGCTTTGCAATATCGAAGCATTTGTGGTGCAGCACGCAGACTGGATAGTTAAGCATAAGGAGCTGCGCCGTTTACGGCAAATTTCTGATAAAGCCGCTGCTTGTGATAAAGCTGTGCTTTTAAAAAAAGCGGCAGAGCTACTGCCCGCACGGGTAAAGTACTACAGTGAGGTAATGGGAGTAGCACCGACTGGTGTAAAGCTTACATCGGCGGCAACGCGTTGGGGAAGCTGCAGCGGAAAGGACAGCTTGTGCTTTTCGTACAGGCTTATGCTTTTGCCGAGCGACATAATAGATTATATTGTTGTGCACGAGCTTGCACATATAAGGGTAAAAAACCACAGCGCACTTTTTTATGCCGAGATAGAGCGGTTTATGCCTGATTATAAGGAACGTGTAGCAAGGCTTAAAGCGATACAAAATGGCAATTTGTATGATTTGAAATGAACTTACAATACACAATATCTCTGTTCTGCATATATTTTACAAATTTATTAATTTACATTAATAGGCTTGACTATTTCTTAACAAAAGTGATATAATTAGACAGTAGTTATATTATATAATATTAAATTTATACATATAAAAAATACAATACAAAAGGGCAAACTGGCGGAAACGTCAGGGCGCAAAGCCAAGGGTCTAAGCCATTTAGTAAAATGGTATGACAGCCGGTTACCGGCAGCTGTGCTGTGGTTACCATCTTGGCTTGCTTTATACAATAAAGCGGGTCATTTTTGTGTTCGCGGAACGGAGAGTATAGCAGTGAATAAAAATAAATCAAAGCAGGAAGATAACGGCGCACATACGGTTAAGAATGATATTATAAACAATATACCGCAAGAGGAGCTTGCTATAGTATCAAAGTGTTTTTTTGAAATGCTAGACTGTATAGAGGTTTTTGACTATGATGAGGATTTAACCGTCCAATATGTAAGCCACGGCTTTGAGCTGCTTACGGGGTGCGCCGCAAGAGATATTATAGGTAAGTCCATGAATAAGCTGCTTGCTCAGTTTACGCACCGCTATAACGATGTCCTTACCGACGCTAAAGAGCAAATTGAACTCAAAGGCAGCTTTTGTGTAGAATATATACTTAACAAAAAAGACGGAACTCCTGTATATGTTTTACAAAAGGGTATGCTGATAAACTGCGAAGATTCAACAAAAAAGGTTTATTGCATATTTTTTGATATAACAGAGCAGCGAAACAAAGACAGTGTGTATGCAGAGAACAACTTTAGGCTGAATGTGCTTATAAACAGCCTTGAAGCCGGTGTGTTCAGCGGTGAATATAACAAGGATTTTCCGATTACATATGCAAACGACGGCTTTTACCATATGTTAGGCTATACGCATGAGCAATTCCAAAAAGAAAAGAATAATTTACTGGGGTCTTTGATATATCCGGACGATGTAGATGATATGCTTTGCGACTTGACAGAGCAGCTTAAAACATCTATAAAAACTTTTCATATGAACCGCTTAATTAGGCGCGATGGTACATTTATTTGGGTTTTGGCAAGTGGGGTAGTTCTTAAAAGGGTTGACGGCAGCGCCGAGTTTCACGGTGTAATTACCGACTTTACAAGGCAAAAAGAGCAGGAAGATGCGCTGATACTTAGCGAAAGACGGTACCAGCTGGTGATGGAAAACATAAATGAAGATGTTTTCGATTATATGCACGAAACCAAAAGAATTATAAATTATGCCGGCTCCGAAGAACGCTACGGCTTACCTACAGCCATAGAGGGCGGTTGTGAAACAATTATAGCAGCGGGCAGAGTTCACCCCAGCAGTGTCGAAAACTTTAGGCAGCTTTATAAAAAAATAGATGATGGCGAAAAAAGCGCAAGCGAAATTATTGTAACTATAGATAAAGACGGCAAAGAGATAGTAAATAATTTTGTAATAATAAATATTTTTGATAAAACAGGTAAGCCTACTCTTGCAGTGGGTCTTATATCAAACATTACCGAGGCAATGGCACTGGAGCGCGAGCTCAGCTTCAGACGCGTAATGACAGCGGGGCAAACCTTTACCTACGAAGCAAATGTCACGCAGAATAAGGTTATAAGCTGCGACAAAATGTGGGAGGAAGCCCTTGGTGTTACCGATATAAGCAGCTATAGCGGGCTTATAGACTATGTTTCAGAAAACGTTATACACCCCGATTCTATAGACGCTTTTCGTAATTTCTCATCTGCCGAGGAGATAAACCGCGAATTTGTAAGCGGTTTTTCGCACATAGTTATGGAGTATCGCCGCAGAAAAGCTAAGGACGGCGAATATATTTGGGCAGAAAACCGTATGAACATAATACGAGATGAAGTAAGCAATGATATTAAAATTCGCTGCTTTGTTACAGATATCACACGCCAAAAAGAAAAAGAATCTCAGCTTATGGAGGAACAGGCATTTTTTGATGCTATTTCTTTTGATGCTATGCTTACATATGAAGTAGATATAACGTCTAATAAGCTTATATCGGGGCAGGAACATTGGTATAATTTTTACGGAGTGCGTCCAACCGATAACTACACCGAAATGATGAATCTTTTTACTAAAAAAGTTGTATATAAAGACGATAAAGAACAGTTTATAGACACATTTAATCGTAAAAATATTCTCAATAAATTTAAAGAGGGCGAAAACGAACTCTATTGCGAGTATCGCCGTCCAAACGAAACCGGCGAGGCTGTTTGGGTTGCCTGCACTATGCACCTGTATGAGGACCCTCATACGGGCAATTTGCGTGCAAGGGCATATGTAGAGGATATTGATGCGGAAAAGAAAACAGAGTTGGCACTCATATATAAATCTGAACACGACCTTTTGACAGGTGTTTACAATAAGATGAGTGCGCAAGAGCAAATTCAAAGCTTTTTAAGCACGAGCGAGGGCAGGGCGGGCAAGCACGCACTTTTTGTGTTGGATATTGACAGGTTTAAGCAGATGAATGATATTTTCGGTCATGCTTTTGGCGATGTTGTGCTGTCACAGCTGGCTGGGAAGCTTAAAGAACTTTTCCGCGAGGCAGATATTATAGGGCGTGTCGGCGGTGATGAATTTATAGTGTTTATGAAAAACATTGCACAAAGGCGCAATGTTGAAGATAAAGCACGAGAGATGTGTGAATATTGTGCCGAAAGCTATACTCAAAAAGGCATTCCGTACCGTATAACTTTAAGTGTCGGAATATCATTTTACCCTTGTGACGGCAAAAGCTATACTGCACTTTTTGACAGTGCCGATACTGCGCTTTATTCATCTAAAGACAACGGGCGCGACCAATATGCCATATACAATAAAGATATGTGCTTCCACGAGTCTGTTGAGCTTAAAATTGACGATGGCGACATGGTTGAAGCAAAACAGTTTGACCAGCATATAAGCGATTATGTTTTTAGAATACTGTATGAATCTGCAGATAAAGAAAGTGCTTTAGCAACGGTAATGGAGCTTTTGGGCAAGCATTATACAATAAGTCGTGCGTATGTTTTTGAAAAAATGCCAAGCGGCACAATAAAAAATACTTACCAGTGGTGTGATAAGGGAATATCGAAGATGGCTTTTACATCTAATGAGCTGGTGTATGGAGAAAAAAGCAATCTTGAAAAAAACTTTAGCAGTGACGGAATATATTCTCTGCCTTATATAAACAAGGCGGAGCCTAAGTTGCGTTCGGTTTTAGAGAAACAAGGCGTAAAGAGTATGCTGCAATTTTCTATTATAAAAGATGGCGAATTTGCGGGGCTTGTGGGCTTTGATGAGTGCAAATATGTGCGTATGCCATCGCAGGACGAAATAACAGAGCTGCACAGTATAGCAAGCACCATAGGCATATTTATAAATGAGATGCGGGCAACACAAAAATTAAACATAATGCAAAAAGTAAATTATTCAATATTAGATGCCTATAGCTCGTATGTTTATATATGTGACCCCGAAAGCTATAAAATTTTATTTATAAATGATGCTATGAAGCGGTTTGCCCCCAATGTAAAAGAGGGCGATATATGCTATAAGGCATATTGGAACAAAAGAAGACCTTGCAATGATTGTCCTCTTATTAATCTTAATACCATAGGTGAAAGTAAAAAGTTTGCGGTTGAACACGAAAACCAGATGCTTGGAGTTTGGCTGCGCACCACCGCAACATGGACAGACTGGGTTGACGACAAGAAGGCGTGTTTGGTAGAGAGCATTGACATAACAAAATATAAAAAATAAAAAAGGCTCATTCGTGCACAGCGAATGAGCTTTTTTGTGCGCATAAATTTAAGTATAAATGCGGAGAATATTTTTTATTTTACAATAATGCCCATAAGCCCTGCTAAAGCGCAGGCTTGCTCGGGGCTTACTATAAGCCCTTTTACCTCGTCTAGCCCCACTATTAAGCCGTTTATATCGCAGCTTGTAAAGTTTAACCCTGCAAGAGCTGTTTTAAAAACCTCGGCGCGGGCAAGGCAGCAATCGGTAAAGCTTGCAAAGCGTATGGTCACTTCTTGCAGCGTAGCACCCGAAAGGTCGCAGCCGGTAAATTCAGCCCCTTTAAAAAGCGCACTGTAAAACCGCGCATATTTTGCTCCGCAAGACCTAAAAACTGTGCTTACAAGCGAGCAATCGGTAAAATTTGCACCCATAAGCTTGCAGTTATCAAACAAAACACGGTTAAACGAAGAATCCTCAAGACCTATGTTTGAAAAATCGCATTTATGGAATATAACATCGGTGAACGAGGCTTTTGGCAAACAGGTTTCGGTAAAACGGCAGCCCTCAAAAATGCAGTCATTAAATTCGCTTTTTTGGCAATTTAAACCCTGCACCTCGCAGCCGTCAAAACGTAAATGCTCCACGGCTTCGTCCTCTCGTGCGGCTAAAAGCGATGTCGCATAAAAATCTATATTATCGGTTAAATTTTCGCTTACATTTGGCAAAAATATTTTCAAGGTTAAATATCAGCCCTTTCAAAGAGTTTTTGAACTGCATTTTTAAGCAAATCATGTGACGCCATTGTTAAAGCGGGGTCTTCACAAAGTAAGCTGGCGGCGGCGTTTTGTGCCAGCTTAAGTAGGTTTATATCGGTTAGCATATTTGCTATTTTAAGCTTAGGTAAGCCATGTTGACGGCTTCCAAAAAAATCTCCGGGGCCACGAAGCTTTAAATCCTCCTCTGCAATTTTAAACCCGTCAGAGGTACTTTTGATAACCGAAAGACGGTCAAGCTCGCTCTCTGTTACCAAAATACAGGTGCTTTCGCAGCTGCCGCGTCCAATGCGTCCGCGCAATTGGTGAAGCTGAGAAAGCCCGAAGCGCTCGGCGTTTTCTATAAGCATAACGCTTGCGTTTGGCACGTCTACACCAACTTCTATTACAGTTGTCGCAACCAGAAGCTGAGTTTTTCCTTCTGCAAAAGTGCGCATGGTTTTTTCTTTTTCTGAGGGCTTCATTTTGCCATGTAAAACAGCAACGCTGTAGCCTGCAAAGTCCTCGCTGCACAAGCGCTTTGCATATTGCCTTACGTCCTCCAGCCCCAAATCTTCGTCACCCTGTTCTACAAGCGGGCACACAATGTAGCATTGTTCACCAAGGTCTAAGTGCTTTTTAATAAAACCAAAGGCGCGGTGCCGCTTTGCAGGGTTTATGATATAAGTTTTTATGGGCTGTCTGCCAAGTGGAAGCTCATCTATAACAGAAATATCCAAATCTCCATAAATAATAAGCGCCAGTGTGCGCGGTATAGGTGTGGCAGACATGACAAGGACGTGCGGGTTTATGCCCTTTTGTGCAAGCTTTAGGCGTTGCCCAACGCCAAAACGGTGCTGTTCGTCGGTTATAACAAGCCCTAAGCTTTTAAACTCTACATTTTCTTGCAGCAGGGCATGAGTACCTATTACTAGGTCGATTTCTCCATTTTTAAGCTGTGCTTTAAGCTCGCGCTTTTTTACAGCGGTGAGAGAACCTGTAAGCAGACCGATACGCGCACTAAAAGGCTTTAGAAGCTCTGCAAGTGTTTTATAGTGCTGCTCTGCCAGTATTTCCGTAGGAGCCATCATGGCACTTTGGCAGCCGTTTTTAAGCGTAAAAAAAATACAGGCAGCAGCTACCAGAGTTTTTCCGCAGCCAACATCACCTTGAACAAGGCGGTTCATGGGGGTTGCTTCAGACAAATCTTTAAAGCATTCGCTTATAACCCGCTTTTGAGCATTGGTTGGCTTAAACGGAAGAGAGTTATAAAATTTGTCCGCTTTGCAGAAGCACATTTTAGCCCCTGTTTGCGCCTTGCTGCCGCTTTTAAGCTGTGACATACTAAGGCTTAATAATAGCAATTCTTCAAAAATAAGCCTCCGCTTTGCTGCTTCCAACGCGTTTTGGTTTTTAGGAAAATGTATGTTGTGCAAAGCAAAAACGCTGTGACACAGCTCGTATTTGCGGCGTATATCGTCAGGAAGTATGTCTGCTGTTTCATCATTTATAAGCGTAAGTGCCTGCACCATGTTTGTGCTTATCATCTTTGACGACAGCCCTGCCGTAAGTGAATATACAGGCACAAAGCACCGCTCCGGGTCATTTTTAAGTACCGTAGGCGAAGACATTTCGCGCCGCAAAAGCCCCCCGCTTAGTTTACCGTAAAAAATATATTCACAGCCTACCGTTAATGCGTCTACGGTGTATTTTGTATTAAAGAAGCTTATATTCATGTCGCTTTCGCCGTCTGTGACACTTACCTTAAAGATGCAAAGCCCACCGCGCAAGCGCTGTTCTCCGCTTTTTTTAAGCACGGTTGCAAGCACGGCGCATGGCATATCAAATGGAGCAGCAGCTATTTTAACAGGCTGTGAAAGGTCTATATATGTGCGCGGGTAGTGGCGCAATAGGTCGTCCACCGTAAAAATATCAAGCTTTGCATAAAGCTCTCCGCGCCGCTCGCCCACGCCTTTTAAAAAGCGTATTGGGTCGCAAGTATGAAGCTGCATTTATGTCACCTCCGTAATAAACCGTCTGTTTAAAACATAGTATAATGATACCCTGTTTTTGCCATTAAAACAAGCAGCTTTGCGGCAAAAAGTTTTAAATAATGCTTGTTGCGAAAAAACAAAAAAAGTACTATAATATAGAAAAGAAAGGGTGAATGCAAAGTGGCACGACGCGATAAAATAAATTATTACTTAGATATTGCCGAAACAGTTCTTTCGAGGGGCACTTGCCTTAGGCGCAACTTTGGTGCAATAATTGTAAAAAACGACCAAATAATTTCCACAGGTTATGTGGGAGCGCCGCGTGGACGTAAAAATTGTACCGATATGGGCTACTGTACACGCGAAAAGCTTAATGTCCCGCGCGGAACACGCTACGAGCTGTGCCGCTCGGTACACGCCGAGGCAAACGCCATTATTCATGCACAGCGCAGCGATACCATAGATTCTACACTTTATCTTGTTGGGCGCGAAAGCGCGACAGGTGAGTATGTGCAGAATGCAAACCCCTGCGCAATGTGCAAGCGCCTTATAATCAATGCAGGTATTACCACCGTTATAGTGCGCAATAATCATGATGATTTTCGTACAATAAGCGTAATAGACGAGTGGGTAATGAACGATGAATCGTTGGACGAAATAACAGGATATTAGTACTTTGTATATATTGCAAGGCATTTTAAAAAGCGCAGAAACCGTTTTTAGGCTTCTGCGCTTTTTTGTGCAGCTTACTTGTTTTTTGTAAGAGATATTGCTTCGGAAATGGTCTTTTCATATGCCTCCATACCGTAGCGGTCTACCTCGTTCTTGTTTTTTTCGCCGTGAGTAAGGCAGCCTGCGCCGCCTATGCAGCCGCCGGTGCACGCCATACCCTCAATAAAGTTGCCGCCAAGAACGTTCTTAGAGGCTTTTAAAAGTGCGGTTCGGCATGCCTCTATGCCGTCACAGGCTACAGCTTTAAGCTCAAAGCTTTCGTCTAGCTTTTGCTCTTTAAGCGCTTCCTTTACGGCATCGGCAAGACCGCCGCTGCGTGCAAATATGCGCCCATAGTACGAGGCATTATCTAAAAGCTCATCGCCAAGTGCGGTTATGTCAAGGTCGCGGCTGTCAAACAAGGCTTGCAGCTCTTCAAAGGTAATTACGCTGTCCACATATTTATGCACCTCAGGCTTTTGAAATTCCATCTTTTTTGCGGTGCAGGGTCCTATAAATATTACCTTTGCAGTCGGGTCAATCTCTTTAATATAGCGCGAAATCTCGCCCATTGGAGAAAGATTGTGCGAAATATGCGGTGACATCTGCGGGAACTGCCCCTCGATGTAAGAAACAAAGGCGGGGCAGCACGAGCTTGTCAAAAAGCCTTTTTCGGTAAGCTCCTTTGCTTCCTTCATGGCTACCATGTCGGCACCCAAGGCGGCTTCTACAACTGTATGAAAGCCCAAAGCCTTTATTCCGGCAACAACCTGCCCCAAGCTTGCATAGGTAAACTGGCTGGAGATTGACGGCGCGACAACGGCATAAACCTTGTATGCTGTGTTGCTCTCGCTTTTTTTAATTAAATCTATAACGTTCAATATAAATGATTTGTCTGAGATTGCACCAAAAGGACATTGGTATACGCAAGCGCCGCAGGCTGTACATTTTTTATTGTCGATGCTTGCCGCTTTTGTTTCGCTCATAGATATAGCTTTTACCTTGCAGGCATTCTCGCACGGACGCTTGTTGTTTGCAATGGCGCTGTATGGGCAAACCTTTGCGCACATACCGCACTCTACGCACTTGCTTTTGTCTATATGCGCTTTTTGGTGGTGGTCAAAGGTTATTGCTCCGCGTTTGCAAACGTCCTCGCAGCGGTGTGCAATGCAGCCACGGCAAGCCTCGGTAACCTCGTAACCTCCAACAGGGCACTCGTCACAGGCAATATCTATAACCTCGACGACATTTGGGTTTTGCGGGTTTCCGCCCATTGCAAGCTTTACGCGCTCGGCTAATATGGCGCGTTCCTTGTAAATACAGCAGCGCATAGTCGGTTGATTACCGCTTACTATGGTCTTTGGTATGTCGGTTAAATTTTCAAGCAATTTTCCGTTTTGGGCTTGCCGTGCCACTTCGCGCAACACCTTATATTTAAGATATTGTACTTTTGTGTCAAATTTTCTCATTTAATTACCTCCGCTGTTAAAAGTAGCTTACCTTAATGCGTTTACCCATTTTTTTAAGACATTCGGCTAGTTCTTCCACAAGCTGCATTTTAATATTAAAGCTTATAGGCAAGCTGGGGTTTTGGTGCGCAGGGTTTACGGCTCTGCCTACAAAAAAGTTTATATCTGTGGCTTCTTCAAAAAGCAAGCGGGCAATTTGTGAAGCGCCGTCTTTTTTGCTGCCCCAAAGTGCATAAGCCTCATTGTCCTCAAGGTAGTTTTGCGCAAATTGCAGTACCTTGTTTATGGTGATAACACCCTCGGTTACAAGCTCTACACCTTCTATTTTGGCGGTTGGCGGTACGTCCGATTCACAAAAATCGAGGCTGGGTATAAGCGGCTTGCCGAGGTACTCCGCAGCTATGCCGGAGGTTGTACCGCCGCACACTATGTGCTTGCCCTCTTTAGAGAAAAACAGCGACATCATTTTAGAGCAGTCTGCGCGGTTTTCCGGTGGACCAATCATAAGGTTCATAGGCTCTCGCTTGCGTATTCTTATGGTGCAGACTGTGGTGTCATCACCGGGTTTGCCGCCGTAAAGACGGTTGCACTCGTCTAAAAGTATGGTGGTAAGCGTTTTTGCGGTAAAGCCTGCATCAAATAATGCCTCCATAAAGCGTATAACGTTTGCGCGCTCCCACCCAAAGTTTAGTGACGAGCCAACCCCTGCGTGTATTGCACCGTCGCTAATTGCTATAAAAACGTCGTTTTCACACAGCGTAATACGAGAACGGCTTATGTCCTTGCCTCCTATATTCATAACGGTGGTGGGCATTTCATAGCAAGCTCCGTCGCGCAAAAGTATAACTCCCGGGTTATCATACTGTATAATCTCGGCTTCTTCGTTGTTTGAAATGCGCATTATTGTAAAGGTGCTGTAGGCTACTCCGCGCACCGAGCACACAGGAAGTGTTGCCGCAATGGTAGAAACACAGTCCTCAAGCTCCATTCCCGCTGCCATCATGGTAGAAATTATTTTAGCGGTAAGAGTCGAAAGTATGCTGGCTTTTACTCCGCTGCCCAAGCCGTCTGCAAGCACTATAACAGTGGAATTGTCATTTTGTTCTACAATGTCTAGGTGGTCGCCGCAAAGCAGCTCGCCATCTTTGTTAAGACTGCGAAAGCCTATGTCGGCACAAAGGTTATTCATCAGAAATCGACCCCTTCAGTTTCGTGAGGGCTATTTTGGTTTCGGCGGCTGTTTCGCCCAAGAGCGATGCAATTTCTTGCACGACACGCATTTGTTTTTCTACAACCTTGTCGGCAACCTCGACCGTTTGGCGGCACATAGCTTCTCTTTTTGTCTGCTGGTTTTCTTCGTCGGTTACATCACGCATTATGCACATAAGAATGCGGTAATCTTTGTCATAGATGACGGTTTGCTCTACATAGCGCTTATATTCGGCAAGATATGTGCGCCTGTCACGAACACTATGTCCGGAATCGCGGACGTCCATGAATACTTTAGGGTCTAATATGCGTATAACCTGTTCGCCCAAAACATCTGTGGCACTGCGAATATTCATAATCATGCGTGCGGCACGGTTTATTTGCTGAACTTCAAGCTCATCGTTAAGCACTATAATTGCGTTTGGCGTGTTGTTTATTATGTTGTCAGAGAAGCTCTCCGCTTTTTCTTTTAAGAATGGCAGACACATTGATAAATCGGCTTTGCCTTGAAAAACAGCGACAGCTTTTTCGCGGCAAGAGTCGTACCCGCAAGAGCCGCAGTTAAGCTCGTGCTCGGGCTTTGTTTTACCCATTTTACGCAAGATTTCTTCAATTTCGCCGCCTGAGGGCATTTTGCGGTTTGTGCCAAGGTAGGTGTAAGCCTTTTTCGTAAGCTCCTGCGGCACAGGCTTTACGTCAAAATCTAAAAGACCGGCATACGCTGATACTTTTTGAAAGCTGCGCACAGGTGCACGGTGCTGCTTTTCCATAACAGGCCCGCCAACACAGCTTCCAGCACACGAGGACATCTCTATAAAGCAGTGAGAAAGCTCGCCTGCTTCGATATCCTTTAGGGCGGCAATGCAGTTTTCAACGCCATCTACCACCATATAGGTGTAGTCTTCGCTTGTGCAATCCATGGTTTTAAGTATTCCGCCTGTAGTTGGGAACAGCCTTGCGCGGCTTTCGTTAAGCTTTTTAGAAGTTCCCTTTGCAAGCGTAATATTTTCAGCTTTAAGCCAGTTGCTAAGCTCCTCAAAGGTGAGCACAGCATCAACAACTCCGTCGCTTTGGCGCGCTTCATCTTTTTTGGATATACAAGGCCCTATAAACACGGTTTTTGCGTTTGGAATGCGGCGTTTAATGTCTGCACAATGGGCTTGCATGGGTGTTACAATGTTGGCAAGGTAGGGCAGGGCAGAGGGGAAGTATTTGCGTATAAGCAGGTTTACAGAGTGGCAGCAGGACGAGATAATTACCTCGTGCTCTGCATCTTTAACCATGCGCTCATATTCGCGTTTTACAATAGTTGCGCCAATAGCTGTTTCTTCGGCAGAGGCAAAACCCAGCTTTTTTAAAGCTTTTGTCATTTCTTCAATATCAGTGCCGCAATAATTTGCTACAAACGATGGAGCCAAGCTTACTATGACGGGTTCGCCGTCCATAAGCATGACCTTTACTTTTTCTGTATCGTCCACAATCTCTTTGGCATTTTGCGGGCATACCACAAAGCACTGCCCGCAAAGTATACACTCGTCGCTAACTATGTTTGCCTGCCCTGCCGAGAAGCGAATAGATTTAACAGGGCAATGCCGTATGCACTTGTAACAGTTTTTGCAGTTAGCTTTTTTAAGCTTTAAAATATCGGTCATGGTTTTCTCCTTATGCGTTAAGCTTTGCCGCTACCTCTTTTTTAAAGAATTTTGCAGTCGTTTCGGGTGTTAAAGAAAACAACTTGTCATCAACGGTTACACAAACACCGTTTTGGCAGTTCCCCATGCAAAAAGCACCGCCCAGCTCAACTTTATCTTTTAGGTTGTTTTCGGCTATAAGCATTTGCAGCTCTTCTACTACCTGGCGAGAGCCTTTTAAATGGCAAGAGCTTCCTATACATACTGTAATTTTCATAATATTTGTCCTCCCTTATTCATAATCTACTACATCTACCCAATGCAGTAAAAATTCGCGTTCCTCAGGTCTGCCCTTTGTCGACTGTGACGCCGCGACTATAGGCAGCCATTTTTGAATATATTGTTTTGCGGTGTCGCTTTTTTTACAGAACAGGTTAAGGTACATTTCGGCGTTGTCAATTTCTCCGGCAAGCCAAAACAGCAGGTAGCTTCGGGCAACATCTGCCGACGCGTTGCCCTGTGTGGCGTGCGCCCAGTCTATTATATATGCTTTGCCATCTTTGTCGATAATTATATTGCTCGGGTTATAATCGCCGTGGCATACCTTAGAGTGTTTAGGCATACTTTCAAGGCGGGTATGAAGGTCGTAACGTGTTGTTGCGTCAATTTGCGCCTCCGATATTTTGCGGCGCATTTTGTCTTTTAGCTTTGTAAGCAGCGGAGCTTCCTTTGAGTGTATTTCCATCTGCAAATCTACAAATAAGTTCATGTATTCCTCAAGCTTATCGGGGTTTTCTTGCATAAGCTGTGCTAAGGTTTTTCCGTCGATGTAATCGGAAACAATAGCCCATTTATCATCAATTTTAGTAACCTCAAGTACCTTTGGGATAGGAAGACCGGTTTCTTCTATTCTTGCTTGGTTAAGTGCCTCATTAAGAACATCGGCTTTTGAATAATCGCTGTGGAAAAGCTTTATTGTCTTGTCACCGTCACGATAAATTGTTTTGGCGGTTCTTACCGCTATAACTCTTTCCAAATTCATTTTCGTTTCCTCCTTATTTACCATAGTAAGCATTCAGGTACATTTGTTTAATTTCGCTCATAAGCGGGTAGCGTGGGTTTGCCCCTGTGCATTGGTCGTCAAAGGCTTGCTCTGTCATTTCGTCAAGACGTGCCAAAAAGTCTTTTTCATCTACGCCAAAATCTTTAATACATTTTTTTATTCCGATTTTTTCTTTTAATTCATCAATGCCGTTTATAAGGCTTTCAAGCTTTTCGCTGTCGTCCTTGCCTTTAAAGCCCAGATAATCGGCAACCTCGGCATAACGCGCAAGTGTGTGCGGGTGGTCGTACTGCGAGAAGGTGCCCATTTTTACAGGTACTTCGTTTGCGTTAAAGCGCAGTACCTCGTCTATCATAAATGCGTTTGCTATACCGTGCGGAATGTGGTGGAAAGCACCAAGCTTATGTGCCATAGAGTGACATACACCAAGAAAAGCGTTTGCAAATGCCATACCTGCCATAGTTGCCGCATTTGCCATTTTTTCGCGTGCAACAGTATCGGTTCTGCCGTCGTCGTAGGCACGAGGTAAATATTCAAATACCATTTTAAGCGAGCGAAGCGCAAGGCTGTCGGTAAAATCGGTTGCAAGCATAGAGGCATACGCCTCAAGCGAATGAGTTACAGCATCTATACCTGATGCAGAGGTAAGCCCTTTCGGTGCGTCCATCATCATGTCGGCATCGACTATAGCCATTTGAGGCATCAGCTCATAGTCGGCAAGGGGGTATTTAACTCCGCTGTCACCGTCTGTTATAACGGCAAACGGGGTAACCTCACTGCCTGTACCGGCAGAGGTTGGAACAGCTATAAAGTAAGCTTTTTCGCCCATTTTTGGGAACCCGTAGGTTCTCTTGCGAATATCCATAAAGCGCATAGCCATGTCTAAGAAATCTGCCTCAGGGTGCTCGTAAAGTACCCACATAATTTTGCCGGCGTCCATTGCCGAGCCTCCGCCGACAGCTATAATGCAATCGGGCTTGAAGGCTGCCATTGCCGCAGCGCCCTCCCGTGCACAGGCAAGAGTCGGGTCGGGTGCGACATCAAAGAAGGTAGTGTGCTCTATACCCATTTCGTCCAGCTTGTTTGTAATTGGCTTTGTGTATCCGTTTTCAAAAAGGAAGGTGTCTGTTACAATGAATACCTTTTTCTTGCCTAAAACATCTTTCAGCTCTGAAAGCGCTACAGGCAGGCAGCCTTTTTTAATGTATACTTTTTGAGGTGCTCTGAACCAAAGCATATTTTCTCTCCTCTCGGCTACTGTTTTAATGTTGATAAGGTGCTTTACACCGACGTTTTCTGAAACGGAGTTGCCGCCCCAAGAGCCGCAGCCCAGTGTAAGCGAGGGAGCAAGCTTAAAGTTGTAAAGGTCGCCTATGCCGCCCTGTGACGATGGTGTGTTTAAAAGAATACGGCAGGTTTTCATACGTGAAGAAAATTCTTTTACCTTTTCACCCTCTGTTGAGGTGTTAATATAAAGTGACGAGGTGTGTCCGTAGCCGCCGTCCGCCACAAGGCGCTCGGCTTTATTTAAGGCGTCTGCAAAGTCTTTTGCACGGTACATACCCAAAACAGGAGAAAGCTTTTCGTGTGCAAATTCTTCGCTAAGCTCTACGCTCTCTACTTCGCCCAGTATAATCTTTGTGCTTTCGGGCACTTTAACACCTGCAAGCTCGGCAATTTTGTGTGCCGACTGACCAACTATTTTTGCGTTTAATGCGCCGTTGATGATGATGGTTTTGCGCACTTTTTCGGTTTCGTGTGGGTCTAAGAAGTAGCACCCGCGGGCAGTAAATTCTTTTTTAACCTTTGCATAAACCTTGTCAAGTACAATTACCGATTGCTCCGATGCACAAATCATACCGTTATCAAAGGTTTTAGAATGAATTATAGAGCTTACGGCAAGTAAAATGTCGGCGGAGTCATCAATTATAGCCGGTGTGTTGCCGGGGCCTACGCCTATTGCCGGTTTGCCGCTTGAGTACGCTGCCTTTACCATGCCGGGGCCGCCTGTGGCAAGAATTATGTCAGCTTCCTTCATTACAAGGTTTGTCATTTCAAGAGATGGTACGTCAACCCATGCAATTATCCCCTCGGGTGCGCCTGCTTCTACAGCGGCTTCAAGTATAGTCTTCGCGGCTGCAATGGTGCTGTTTTTTGCACGGGGGTGCGGGCTTATAACAATGCCGTTGCGTGTTTTAAGTGCAATGAGCGTTTTAAAAATAGCTGTGGAGGTTGGGTTAGTTGTCGGTATAACCGCTGCGATTATTCCTATAGGCTCGGCAATTTTAACTGTACCGTATGCCTTGTCCTCATCTACAATGCCACAGGTTTTGGTGTCTTTATAGGCATTATAAATGTATTCTGAGGCATAATGGTTTTTAATAACCTTGTCCTCTACAATGCCCATGCCTGTTTCTTCAACCGCAAGCTTTGCAAGCGGTATTCTTTGTTTGCCCGCGGCGATGGCGGCGGCTTTAAATATTTTGTCTACCTGTTCTTGTGTGTAGGCGGCAAATATTTTTTGCGCTGTACGAACACGCGCCAAAGCCTCTTCCAGCTTCTCTACGCTGTCTACTATTTGGTAGTTTTTTTTCTTATCCATGCTCATTCTCCTTATATTAAAGTTAGAACAATTTATTGTTTCTTTGCTATGTTAATATTTTAACAAACTTTTTTTATTTTGTCAAGTGGTAAAAGAAAGAAATAATAAAATACAAAAAAACAAGCGCCGCCACCGCTATTGCAGTGACAGCACTTTTGGTGGACGATGAGGAACTCGAATCCCCGACCTTCCGCACGTCAAGCGGAAGCTCTACCAGCTGAGCTAATCGTCCAAATTATATAGCTGTTCATATGACAGCTTATTAATTATAGTATATTTTTGTATAAAAATCAAGCTTTTTTTGCTTTTTAGATGTCTTTTATATATGTTTATATGAAATAAAAATATATTCACTGTTTTTTTTAAATACTATTGACATAATTATGACCAAGCTATATACTGTTAATAATGATAACTGTTATTTATTTTCTAAAATAAACTTGTTTCTAAGGCATAATAAATGCTGATATAAAAATAAGCGCAGGAATAAAAGAAGGAGGGCAAAACATGGTGAACAACGAAAAAACAGTGCATGAGGGCGAGCTGAGAGAGCTTTCGGCAGGGGAGCTTTCGGCTTTGTGCTCAAACCTTGCAAGGGGCTGCGAAAAGCAGTATCTAAGCGAAGAGTCGGGTTTATTTACACAACTGGCAGAATATTTTAAGGGCAAAACTTCAAACCAAGAAAACGCAACAGCAGCACAGCTTACGGCTGCGGTGCAGAGTGACTTAACTGCGGGCTTTGCGGCTGCAAACGCAGCGGCAGGCGAGGCCGAGGACAGGGGCGCTAAGCGTGCGCTTGTCTGGAGCGAAAAGGTGACTAAAATATTAAGCTCACTTTTGGCACGCTACCAAAAAGACGGAGATGCTTTTATTGAAAAAACGAACGTGTATGTTTGCGAAACCTGCGGGTTTGTTTACATAGGCGATACACCTCCCGCTATTTGCCCCATATGCAAAGTGCCAAGTTGGAAAATTTCTAAGATTGATAGGAGGTAAGTGATTATGTATGCAGTAAGAAATATAAGGCTTTGCACTAAAGACTGCCTTTGCCTGTATGTTTGCCCACATGGCGCTACAGATACAGAAAACAGCATTATTGATGTGTCTAAGTGCACAGGCTGCGGGGTTTGTGCAGCTTCGTGCCCGTCCGGTGCAATTTCTATGGTTCCAAAAGAATTTCCTCCGCAACAGGTTAAAACCGACGGTGTAGTAAAGGCTATGAAGTCACTTGCCAAAAGTAAGGCAATGCAAGAGAAAATTGCGTTGCAGATGGCACAGACGTCAGACAGCCCGGTGCTGCGTCAGCTTAGCGAGGCAATAGCAAAATCTAACCGCCTTATGACAGAGGATATTTTGCGCGAAGCGGGATATATGCTGCCGCAGAGCGAAAACACGCACAAGCTTTTGCAGTTTATGCTTGATGAACACGCAGATGACTTCCCGACGGAGCTTGCCGAAAAGCTTTTAAAGCTGCTGCCTAACAATGAAAAATAAAGCCTGTCTTACAACAGCGGCAACAGTATAAATAAATTAAAGAAACTTCTTACCGCAGTTCAAATTAGGTAAGAGGTTTTTTTAATTTTTACGGTTATATATTCAGTATTATAAATTAAGTGTTTGCCTATATCTCAATATGATTATATAATAGATAAATAAACTATTGTATATTCATTTAATAAAAGATAACCGAAAGGGACGATATGCTATGATAACTCTTTATAAAACAGGCGCATATCTCGTTAATCAAAGCAAAATTATAGCGGACGATGCAGATGCCCCTGCCGCTCTTAAAAAAGCTACGGGGATAACGCTTACCCCGGAGCAGGCACGCACAGGAACTATAGCGCATTCTATAATTAAAGCCCATAACAGCAGCGGTAGCGGCAAGCATCTACAGCTTCGTTTCGATTCTCTCACATCACACGACATAACGTATGTGGGTATTATACAAACTGCAAGAGCCAGCGGAATGGAGAAATTTCCTATACCATATGTTCTTACAAATTGCCACAACAGCCTTTGTGCAGTTGGCGGCACTATAAATGAGGACGACCATATGTTTGCATTGTCTGCCGCAAAAAAATACGGCGGTATATATCTGCCAACAAATCTTGCCGTTATTCACTCGTATAACCGCGAGATGATGACAGGTGCAGGGCGAATGATATTGGGCTCGGACAGCCACACTCGCTACGGCGCACTTGGCACTATGGCAGTTGGCGAGGGCGGGGGAGAGCTTGCAAAGCAGCTTCTCAGCCGAACTTACGACATGGAAAGCCCGCAGGTTGTTGGCGTTTATCTTACAGGAAAGCCACGTCGTGGGGTAGGGCCGCACGACGTAGCGCTCTCGATTATCGGAGCAGTATTTAAAAACGGATATGTAAAAAATAAGGTCATGGAGTTTATCGGAGATGGAATTGCGGCGCTTCCGGTGGAATACCGCAACGGCATTGACGTTATGACTACAGAAACCACTTGCTGGTCATCTATTTGGTGCACCGACACTGCCGTGAAGGATTATTATACTATTCATGGGCGCACCGAGGCTTACCGCGAGCTGCGCCCTGCCGATATAAGCTATTATGATGGTATGATTGTTGTGGATATGTCGGATATAGAGCCTGTAATTGCACTGCCATTTCACCCCAGTAATGTTTATTCTATACGCGAGCTGCGTGCAAATGCAGCAGATATTTTACACAAGGCAGATGAGGAAAGTAAAGGTTTATTTGGTGGTTCAGAGGTTTGTACAAGCTTGGCTTCTAAGCTTCGCGGAGGCGAAATATATGTTGACCAGGGGACTATTGCAGGCTGCTCCGGCGGCACGTTTGACAATATTGTGGCGGCTGCCGACATACTTGACGGTGCTTCTGTAGGTAATGATGTATTTACGATGAGTGTGTATCCTGCAAGCCAGCCCGCTTATATAGAGCTTTTGCGCAATGGCAGTATAGAGAAGCTGATGAGTGCGGGTGTTATTATTCGCGAATGCTTCTGCGGGCCTTGCTTTGGTGCGGGCGATACACCTGCAAACGGAGAATTTTCTATTCGACATACGACCCGCAACTTCCCAAACCGCGAGGGTTCTAAGCCCGGCGAGGGGCAGCTTGCAAGCGTTGCCCTAATGGACGCGCGCTCTATAGCTGCAACTGCTGCAAACGGCGGGCGTCTTACTTCTGCCACCGACATTGACGTGCATTACAGCAGCCCAAAATACTTTTTTGACAAGAGCATATACGAAAAGCGTGTTTATAATGGTTACGGTAAAGCGCAGCCCGCAGAGGAACTTCGCTTTGGACCGAATATTCGCGATTGGCCGGAGATTCCTGCTCTTACAGATGACATTTTGCTTAGTGTGGTCAGTTATATTACAGACCCTGTCACCACGACAGATGAGCTTATTCCCTCGGGCGAAGCATCATCTTTTCGTTCTAACCCCATGCGCCTTGCAGAATTTACATTAAGCCGTAAGGACCCTGCCTATGTGGGACGTGCAAAAGCAGTACACGCATTTGAGGCTTTGCGCGAGCGCGGAGCTTCCCCCGCAGAGGAAGACGAGCTTAGAGATATTTATGCTAAAATTAAAACTATAAGCGGATATAAAGATATTGTCACGCAAAATGTGGGCATAGGCAGTACAATTTTTGCAAACAAGCCAGGCGATGGCTCTGCCAGAGAACAAGCGGCATCGTGCCAACGCGTTTTGGGTGCGTGGGCAAACATAGCTGTAGAATACGCCACAAAGCGCTACCGCTCTAATTTAATCAACTGGGGTATGCTGCCTTTTATCATTAAAGACGGCTCTGCTTTAGAGCTTGGAAGCTACGTGTTTATCCCCGCTGTGAGGCAGGCAATAGAAAACCACAGCTCCGACATAAAGGGATATGTTATCGGAGCTGTGGTAAAAGAAATTTCCCTATCACTGGGGCAGCTTACAGATGATGAACGTAAAATACTTTTGGACGGCTGCTTAATCAATTTTTACCACAGGGGTTAAGCCGTGGGCTGTGACACGCTTGTGCTTTACAAGCCATTTTATGTCAAGTCTTACGATGCGAGCACTCTATTTAAGGCATAGCAAAAGCCTCGCCACGCGAATTGCGTGGCGAGGCTTTTGTCACAGGGCTAACGCGGTGATATTAGCAAAACTGGCATTACCCTAAACGCGCATGGATATTAACTGTGCAGCACCGCTTATAGTATAAGCGCCAAGGTTTGCCGGCAAAAACGCGGTCTGCCCTTTTTGCAGTTTTAACGCAGCGCCCTCGCTTTTTACCTCTGCGCTGCCCTCGGCACAAAACAAGCCCTCAAACGAGCTTTTATCTACAATTCGCTTACAAATGCCGTCCAGCGTTAAACGCTCGGTTTTAAAGTACTTACAGTCTGCCAATGCTTCTGTTACACAACCGCCGTCTATGCGCTTTGTAAAGTCTTTTAAAGGCGCTGTAAAAGCTGAAGTTTCGGTGACGTCTAAAGCCTTTTCTATGTGCAGCTTACGCGGCTTTCCGTCTGCTCCGACACGCCCGTAATCATACACACGGTAGGTGGTATTAGAGTTTTGCTGAATCTCCGCTATCACAATCCCATTGCCTATACCGTGCATTACGCCCGCATTTATAAAAAACACATCGCCGCTTTTTACAGGCACAAGGTTTGCCACATCAAGTATGGTATTGTCGGCAATTTTTGCTTGCAGTTCTTCCTTTGTAATGTCATTTTTAAAGCCCATTATAAGTTTTGCACCCGGCTCTGCCGCAAGTACTATCCATTGCTCGGTTTTGCCATATTCTCCTTCTTCGCGCAAAGCATACTCATCATTCGGGTGCACCTGCAATGATAAATTATCCTTAGCATCTATAAGCTTAAAAAGTATGGGGAAATAGCTGAATTTTTTGCAGTGCTCGCCCATAGCCTGCGGGTTTGCGTCTAAAAACTCTGCCAATGTGCTATATTCTTCCCCCGTAATGCCGCAGACACCGTCCTTATGACATGAAAGCTCCCAGCTTTCCGCCAACGGCGTAAGCTCTGTCTTTTTGCCATATTCTTTTTTCAGGCGTTCGCCACCCCATAAATAATCCTTATAAATAGGGCTTAAAAGCATAGGGTGCATCATATTACCTCTGTTTTCATTTATCTTTATAGTTGTTATTTTAGCATGGGCTTTTCCATAAAGCAATAAAAGTTGCGACCTGTTTAACTAATTTTACTTCTTTTTTGTTTTTTTAACGATTCTGCCGTATATTTGTGTAATACGATATATTTTTGCCTCGATCTTAGGCGTCAGCGCAGCCTCAGAAAGCCGCCACTGCCAATTTCCACCCAAGGTAGAGGGGGTGTTTATACGTGCCTCTGCCCCAAGCTCCAGCCAATCCTGCATTGGTATTATTGCGGTATCACACACGCTGCCCTCGGCGGCACGCACCATTGCCTGTGTGGCTTTTTTACTGTGTCCCAAATTAAGGTAAAATCTTGCAAATTTAATATCGTCCTTAGGTGCTGACAAAAACCAATCCTCTGTGGTGGTGTTATCGTGCGTACCGGTGTAAACTACGCTGTTGCGCCCGTAATTATGCGGAAGATAATCGCTTTCTTCACGGCTGTCAAATGCAAATTGAAGCACCTTCATGCCCGGAAAACCACTGTAAGCCAGTAGCGAGCGAACCTCCGGCGTTAAAAAGCCTAAATCCTCTGCTATTATTTTAAGCCGCGGCAATTCTTTTTTTATTGTGTCTATAAACTCGCTGCCCGGTCCCTTGCGCCACCTGCCGCGCCTTGCGTTTTTATCCCCCGCAGGTATGGCATAATATGATGCAAATCCGCGAAAATGGTCTATTCGCACAAGGTCATACACACTTCCGGCATGGCTCAAACGCTGTACCCACCACGCAAAGCCTGTTTTTTTGTGGTTTTCCCAGGCGTACAGCGGGTTTCCCCAAAGCTGCCCATCATCAGAAAAACCGTCCGGAGGTACACCGGCAACCTCGTAAAGGGTTTTATCCGCATTAGTTTCAAAAAGCTCGCTTTGCGCCCATATATCCGAGGAATCGGGCGAAACATAAATAGGTATATCACCGATTATTTTAACGCCATTTTTGTTTGCATAGCGTTTAAGCTTACCCCACTGGGCATAAAAAAGGAACTGCACAACACGCCAAAAATGAATCTCGTCGGCAAGGCGCTCTTTTGCAAGCAGCATGGCTTTTTCTTCTCGCAAGCGCAGTTCTTCAGCCCAATTTTGCCAGGAAACCATCTCGTTTTCGCCCTTTATACTCATAAAAAGTGCATAATCATCAAGCCAAAAAGCGTTGTCTTCACAAAATTTTATAAAAGAATTATTTAAAACAGACACACGTTGTGCAGCAAGGTGCAAAATGACACAGCGCGCTTTAAAAAGTTTTAAGTAGTCTATACCGTCGTTTGAACCAAAGTCGAAGCAAGACAGCTCGTACTGCGTAAGCAGTTTTTCAGCTAAGAGCATATCCAAATCTATAAAATAAGGGTTGCCGGCAAAAGCCGAAAAGCTTTGATATGGACTGTCGCCGTAGCCTGTAGGTCCAATTGGCAATATCTGCCAATATCTCTGTCCGCTTGCTTTTAAAAAATCTACAAAATTATATGCCTCTTTGCCCAACGTACCAATGCCATGTGGCGACGGCAAGCTGAAAATAGGCAATAATATACCGCTGGCTCTCATATAAACTCCTCCAAATATAAGTATTACGTAATAATTTTGATATTAAAAATTTTATATATTGCTATTTGAATATTTATCAAATTTCAACGAGTTGGTATCGTTACTGGAAACGTTACCAGTACGACTATGTCTTTATAATAGCTTATTTTTATATGTTTTACAAGTACTATAAAATAAAGTTTGTTATTTTAAGCCTGATAATTCAGCGCAAAAAAAACACCCCGAAGGGTGCTCTTTTTTATTTTTCTTTAAGTAAGGTTTTTAGCTCCTGCATAAAGGTGTTAATATCGGCAAACTGCCTGTATACCGAGGCAAAGCGAACATATGCAACTTCATCTATATCCTTCAATTTTTGCATTGCTATTTCGCCTATTTGGTAGGACGAAATTTCTCGCTCTAACATATTAAGCAGCTGAGCTTCAATGTCACTTACAATATTATCAAGCATTTCAATAGATATCGGACGTTTCTCGCAAGCACGCACCAAGCCGTTCATAAGCTTGTTGCGGTCGAATATTTCGCGAGATTTGTCTTTTTTTATTACCACAAGCGGCATTGTTTCAACAACCTCGTAAGTGGTAAAGCGTTTTTCACAGTTTAGGCATTCACGACGCCGACGTATTTTTTCATCAGTCGGACGCGAATCAATCACCTTTGTTTCTTCATATCCACAAAATGGGCATTTCACTTTTTCTCAGCTCCTTGCCTTTTATTACTGCAATTGTACCACATTACGTCACTTCGCACAAGAAAAAAGCAAATATTTGCAAATATAAATTAAAAAAAATCATTATTCCAAAAAATCTTCTGCAACATCTTTAATATGCTGTGCAGAAACATTATTGCGCTCGCACAACTCTAAAAAGCGCTGTGCAACATCACGGTGTGATGAAATATCGTCTAGAGCTATCTTTGGCCCTCCTTCCTCCGATAGCTCTATTCCAAATAACGTTACTTCACCGCTGTCTTCCACCTCCCTTCTCTTTTCCGTCAGTATAAAACTTCCGCATCCCCGTTTTACATCTTGTTTCATTTTTAAGAATATACCTCCTATCCTCATTCATTATTATACAGAATAAAGAAGGATTGAAAAGGTTTAAATTTCGACATATTTTGACAAACAGGTGTTTTTACAAGGTTTTTGAGAGGTTTTACGGCAACTATTTGTCGTAAAATGTAGAAAAAGCGCACAATTTAATTTACCGTATAGCCTTTAAAAAAGAATACGAAGCGTATAATTCATCGGGTGTTTTGTAGCTTTGACGGTATAGCTCAATCATGCCGCAAACGTCACCGCAAACGGGTTTTACGCGATTATACAGCTCTGTAAAATCGAAGCTGCCCTGCCCCGGAGGAAGACAATCGTTTTCGTCTGTGCTGTCACTTAAATGCAGGTAGCATACAGCATTCCCCATGGCCTCCAACATGGTAAATGCTGTTTCGTCAGAGCGCAGCGCCTGTTTAATGTCTAAAACAAAGCGGACATTTTCGCCCAATGCTTTATACATTTTTTGTATAAAACAAGCGCTTCGGCTGCGGCATCTTTCAACATTTTCTTGTGCCAAAATAACCCCGTGTTTTTTTGCATGAAGAAACATTTCTCCATATCGTTCAAAATATTCTTCATCTGTAAGCAAGCTGCGGTGATGATCTCCGTGCAACACGAAAATAGGAGCATCTAAAAAAACCGCAGCCTTATAAAAGTCCTCATAAATTTTTAAACCATCACAAAAACGCCGTCGATAATTTGTAAAAAACAAAAAAGGCTCAAAGGCGGAAGTATACGGGTGAAGCGCAGTCACCTTAATGTTGTACTTTTTTAAAATACCTCTCAAAGCATTTAAATATTCGGGCTCAAGCTCACTGGGAGCATTTATAAAAATTTCGACCGTATCTATACCCTGTTCTGCCAAAATTCTAAGTGACAGCTCGGTTTCCATGGGATAAAGACACGCTGTAGAAACACCGGTTTTCATCTGCTTAACCCCCTTACAATTTGTCATGCGAGTGCTTTACAGGCTAGGACAAGCAAGCACTAATGTTTCATAATTATTATAACATAAGAAAAGCCATATATAAAGTAAAAGCTTATTACACCGCAAATAAATTCAATATAAATTAAGATAATTTTAAGGCTAAAATACTTGACATGGCAAACCCTATGTGTTAATATAATAAGGCTGTAATAAACAGTATGTGCTTGTAGCTCAGTTGGATAGAGTGTTTGGCTACGAACCAAAAGGTCGTGGGTTCGAATCCCTCCAGGCACACCATAATGTTTGGTCAAACCAGTCGAGTAAGGAAGAAAGTCACTGCACCTTATCAAGTAGATTGTAGTGAATTCTGATTTCTTGGCTGGTTTGTCCATTTTCCCTTTTTATCTCGCCCACATCGATGCAGTTTATGAGCTCCAGCAGCATTTCACGGTCAAGCTGATTGACCTCCACATATTTTTTGATGTTAGCGATGTAGTTGTCGATGTTGTCTTGACTTTTCTCGGTTTCGGTTATCTTGCCGATTAACTCCGCAATAAGTGCGGATTTTTCAGCACGTTCAAGCTCATACTTGCTCATCAAGCTCTTAAATGTCGCCTCGGGTATGCTACCCAGCACCTTATCCTCGTAGAGCGCCTGTGTCAGCCGTTCCAGCTCGGATAGCCGCTTTTCTGCCGCCTTGAGGGTGGCTTTTTCTGTTTTCTGCTGTTGCTTGGTGAGGCTTGCACGTTCACGCATTAGATCGTCCCGCAGAGTTTGCTCGTTTTCTACAGCACGTTTGGCATAGGATTGTATGTCCAACCGCACCAGCTCTGTCAGTAGCGATGACTTTATCTTGTGCTGGGAGCAGGCTGATTTGCCGCTTCGCGCATAAGAGCCGCAGATATAGGAAACGTAATTCGCCTTACTGCCATCCGCTTTTCCGTGGGATTTAGAATGGAACCTCAGCTTAAAGCCGCAATCGGCACAGCGCAGTAGTCCGCCGAACAAGGTAATTTCATCTGCCTTTTTGGTGCTTCGGGTACGCATATTCTTGGCGTTAATTTCCTGCACAGCGTTCCATGTATCCAAATCAATAATCGGCTCATGCGTGTTTTCAACTGTAATCCATTCCTCGGGAGGCTTCCAATACTCGTGCTTGTTTTTGTAGGAAACTGTGCCGGTTTTGCCCTGTACCATATTCCCGATATAGGCGGCATTGAGCAAAATCCGCTTAATTGTGCAGTCATTCCAGTTGTGATTGCGGGCTACGCCGTTGCTTGTGCTTTCCCCGATTTGCTGATAGTAATAATCTCGTGGGGCTGGGAAGCCTGTTTGGTTGATGATTCCGGCAATCTTTTGGTAGCCATAGCCTAAGCAGCGCAGCTCAAAAATCTTTCGCACAATGGCGGCTCCCTGTTCGTCAATCACAAATTTGTGCTTATCCTCGGGGCTTTTCAGATAGCCGATTGGCGGCATGGGGCCGACAAATTTTCCGTCCTTGGCACAGGCTTTCTTGACCGCCTTTGTCTTTTTGCTGGTTTCCTTGCAATGAAATTCGTTAAAAAGATTTTGGAACGGCATCATATCGTTGTCATTTAAAAGCGTGTCCACGGAATCATTTACCGCTATAAATCTGCACCTAATCATCGGAAAGAGGTAATCAGTGAACTGCCCCACTTGGATATAGTTGCGCCCGAAGCGGCTCAAATCTTTAACCAGAATCAAATTGATTTTTCCGTCCTTGGCATCCTCAATCAGCCTTTTCACATCTGGTCGCTCAAAATTTCCACCGCTGTAACCGTCATCGCAGTAGATAGAATAGTCGTGCCAGCCCTGTTCTGTGCAGTATTTGACGAGCATATTTTTCTGATTTTCAATGCTCACAGACTCGCCCATGCGGGCATCCTCTTGGCTTAATCTTACATAAATCCCGACCTTGTAGTCGGCTCTGCTTGCTAACATCTTTCCTCACTTTCCGCAAGCCGCAGGACAGTATTATCAACATCATTATACCCAGTTCGGCGGCCAAAGTCTATTACTTTGGCGGCATTGTTGCATGAATATTGATACTGCCTGCGGCTGTGCTTCACACTCTATTTAGCCTGCAAGCTTTGTTTCTTCCTTGTCGGCAAGCGCATTTTTTACTGCCAGTCGTTCTGATGTGGTATAAAAATAGTTACAGTGAGTCTTGCCACAGGAGGTATAATAAAAA
>JAVWJP010000001.1:0-252430 GCA_036638975.1 Hydrogenoanaerobacterium sp. | reverse complement strand
CATTGTACTACAATGCTTGAGAGGTTCTCAACTTTCATTTAACTTTACAATACGTATAAAAAATTTTGGAGGTAAAAATTATGGAAAAATATACTTGCACTATTTGTGGGCATATTTATGACGAAGCGCTTGGCGAACCTGATAGCGGCATAGCGCCGGGAACAAAATGGGCAGATGTACCTGATGACTTTGTTTGCCCCGTTTGCGGCGTAGGCAAGGATATGTTTGAAAAGCTTTAGGTGTTTTCATTGAGAGGCGTTTGCCTCTCAATTTTTTTGGCAACTAAATATATAAATAATTTGTTTTTTATATATTTATAAATAAAAAAAGAGTTATAATAAATATAAACAAGTACAATTTATGGAGGAATAAAAAATGTCAGCAAGAAAAATAACAGAAAGCATCAGCTCTGTAGGTATTTTAAACCCAATTATGCGTATTTTTGATGTAGTAATGAAAACCGATTATGGTACAAGCTACAACTCTTTTATAATAAAGGGCAGCAAAAAAACTGCACTTATAGAAACCTGTCATTTAACTTATTGGAAAGAATATTTAAAAAACATTGAAGAGGTTTGTTCACCTGAAAGTATAGATTATATAATACTCAACCATTGCGAGCCTGACCATTCCGGGGTCTTGGCAAAGCTTATGATACATTGCCCAAATGCAGAGATTATAGCATCGCAGGCAGGCGGAATTTACCTTAAAGACATAACAAATGTGCCGGAGCTAAAGGTGCACATAGTAAAGGACGGCGATAGTATAGACCTTGGCGACAAAGAGCTTAGGTTTATTAATGCGCCCTTTTTGCATTGGCCCGATTCTATGTTCACATGGTGTGAAGCTGAAAAAACATTATTTTCATGCGATTTTTTTGGTTGTCATTATTGTGAGCCATACGATTTTGATTACAATATAGTCTATAACGAAAAATATAACACAGCACTTTTGGGGTATTACGATGCAATATTCGGGCCCTTTGGAGCCTATGTTCAAAAGGGACTGCAAAAAATAAGCGAGCTTTCGCCAAAATATGTTTGCACAAGCCACGGTCCCATACTTACAAGTGACTGCAAATTTAACGAAGTAAAAGAAAAATATATATTGTGGAGCCAAGCGCATAAAAACGAAGTAAAAAATATACCGATATTTTATTGCTCTGCATACGGCAACACAGGGCTTTTAGCAAAAAAAATAAAAGAGGGGATACTTGAAGCTTTGCCTACGGCAAGTGTAGGTATTTACGATATAAATGAATATAAGATGAGCGATTTACAAGCTAAGCTTAATTCTTCAGATGCTTTTGCCATAGGCTCGCCCACCATTAACGCCGATGCTGTTGCACCTGTGTGGAACCTTTTAAGCCATGTTGACGCCATAAACAACCGCAAAAAACCTGCTTTAGCTTTTGGATCGTATGGCTGGAGCGGAGAAGCTGTCCCAAATATACAGGGAAGAATGACAGGGCTTAAACTATCGGTTTTTGAAGATGGTTTCCGTATTAAATTTGTGCCGTCACAAACAGACCTTGAAAATGCTAAGAACACAGGACGCGAATTTGCAAAAATTGTTTAAAAATGCTATAATAAAATAGTTAAAACTTTTTATTTAGGGGGCACACTTTTGACAGCTTCACCTTATGCAGAGCTCACAGAAACGGGACTCTCTTGCCAGTTTGCTTATATAGAAAACATTAAAAAGCTTTTACAGGCTCATTATAACAGAGCACCTCGCGCTTTTACACATAGTTATGGCTGTCAAGCTAATTCAAATGACGGAGAAAAAATAAACGGAATGTTAAGCCGCATGGGCTATATTTTTACAGACGATATAACTGATGCGGATTTTGTACTTTACAATACCTGTGCAATCCGTAAAGGTGCCGAGGACAAAATATTTGGTAAGGTTGGAGAATTGCAGCATCAAAAGCGGTTAAGACCCAATATGATTATAGCCTTATGCGGCTGTATGATGCAGCAAAAACAGATTTCTGAAAAAATAAAAAAAAGCTACCCATTCGTAGATTTAATATTTGGAACACACGCCATGCACAAATTTCCGGAGCTTATTTACAGTGCGCTTACAACAAAGGAAAGAGTTTTTTTTGTAGATGAAAGTGACGATATTATAGCAGAGAATATGCCAATTTTACGAGATGGTAAAATAAAGGCGTCACTTCAAATTATGTACGGCTGCGACAACTTTTGCACGTATTGCATAGTACCTTATGTGCGCGGGCGTGAGCATAGCCGCCGTCCTCAAAGCATTATAGATGAGATAAAAGGGCTTGTGGCAGATGGATATAAAGAAATTAATCTGCTTGGGCAAAATGTCAACTCATATGGCAAGGGGCTTGATGAAGCTGTAAATTTTCCATCTCTTTTGCGTCGTATCTGCGCGATTGAGGGTGACTTTATAGTGCGGTTTATGACAAGCCACCCAAAAGATTGTACACATGAGCTTATAGACACAATAGCCGAGTGCGACAAGCTTTGCAAACATATTCATTTGCCTGTCCAAAGCGGTAGCAATCGCATTTTAAAGCTTATGAACCGTCATTATACACGAGAAGAATATTTAAATCTTGTGCAATACGCCAAAAATAAAGTACAAGGAATTTCTTTTACAAGCGATATTATTATAGGTTTTCCGGGTGAAACCCATGACGATATTTTAGAAACTATAAGTCTTATAAAAGAAGTTGAATATGACACCCTGTTTACATTTATTTATTCTAAGCGAGAGGGCACTAAGGCGGCGCTTATGTCTGACACCGCAAAAGAAAAAGAAAAGAGCCTCTGGTTTTCTGAAGTTCAAGCGGCTCAAAACAAAATAAGCCGTAAACATAATGCAGCTCTTGTAGGGCAAAGCTTTAGAGTTTTAGCACAAGGTGAGGGCAGAACAGGTGAGGGCTACTTAACAGGGCGCACATCAACAAATGCAATTGTAGATTTTAAAGCACCAAAAGAACTGCTTGGAACATTCGTGAATGTAAAAATAACAGAAGCATTAAGCTGGGCAGTAATAGGCGAAGTCATATAATATTTTGTTCCCTATAACCGTAGTGTTGCTGCGCGAGGCATGACGGGAATATAAATAAAAAAACGCGCAAATGAAAGGAATTTTATTATGGACGTAATTACACTTGCACGAGAGCTTGGCGCAGCTATACAAAACGATGAGCGTTATGTACATTTTAACGATGTAAAAACAGCAGCTGATAATGACAAAGAGCTGCAAGATATGATAGGAAATTTTAATCTTAAGCGATTAGCACTAAGTAATGCAGTAAGCGATGAAGCACCGGACCAAACAAAGCTTGAAGAACTCGACCGCGAGCTTAAAGCACTTTATGATACCGTAATGGGAAACACCAGTATGATAGCTTTTAATGAAAGCAAAAAAGATGTTGATGAAATGATGAGCTTTGTAAACCAAATATTGACTGCCAGCATCAACGGAGATGACCCTATGACCGTTGAACAGGCAGATGCTTGTAGCGGCAGCTGCGATTCTTGCGGAGGCTGTCACTAGGAATATATCTAAAAATGCCCAAGGAGGAATAAAATTTGTCAAAGACTTCACCAATGTTAAAACAATATACAGACATAAAAAATCAACATAAAGACCATATTTTATTCTTCCGACTGGGCGATTTTTATGAGATGTTTTTTGATGATGCTTTACTTGCAAGTAAAGAACTTGAGCTAACTCTAACCGGTCGCGATTGCGGTCTTGAGGAACGTGCACCCATGTGCGGTGTCCCTTACCACAGTGCCGAGGGTTACATAGCGCGTCTTATAAAAAAAGGCTACAAAGTAGCTATATGCGAGCAAATGGAGGACCCCGCCCTTGCAAAAGGGCTTGTTACACGAGAAGTTGTAAGAGTAATTACACCCGGAACAATAGTAGAAACCAGTATGCTGGACGAGGGCACAAATAATTTTATCGCAGGTGTTTTTTGCGACACCGTTGGTTTTGGTGTATGCTTTACAGATATTTCTACAGGAGAAATAAAAGCCACACAATATTTAGGGCGTGATGCAGAGCAGCATCTAATAAATGAACTTGGCAGGTTTTCTCCAAAGGAAATTATATTCAGTCAAAGCTTTTTAGATTATAAAAAAGCAAGCGATTTTATTAAAAATAAACTAAATTGTTCGGCGAATATGGCAGACGATAATGAAACAATAAGGCAAAACGCAGATGAAATTATAAAATCTCATTTTAATGTGGAAAGCTTAGAAGCTTTACAGCTTAATGACAAGCCACATTGTACCTGTTCTGTATCAATACTGCTGTCTTATCTTGCAGAAACACAAAAAGTTGGGCTAGAACGGCTTTTAAGTATAGACTATTATAACGATAAGCAGTATATGAACCTCTCTGTTACTTCGCGAAAAAACCTAGAGCTTACCGAAACCATGAGGACAGGCGAAAAAAAAGGCTCGCTTTTATGGGTGCTGGACAAAACAAAAACAGCAATGGGCAAACGCCTTTTGCGCACATACTTAGAGCAGCCTCTTATAAACCCAACTGTTATAGAAAAACGGCTTAATGCTGTTGACGAGCTTTACAAAAACAGTATAGAACGCAGCGAAATAACGTCGCTTCTTTCAGGGATTTTTGACATAGAACGGCTTATGACTAAGGTCGTTTTTGGCAACTGTACTCCGCGAGATTTAAAAGCACTGGAGTTTACCGCCCTAAAGCTCCCAAAGCTTAAGGCATCTGTGCAAAGCTTTACTTCTGCATATATTAGCTCTGTCTTTAACGACCTTGATACCTTAGACGATATTTGTTATGAAATTCATCGTACAATTAAAGAAGAACCTCCGGTTACAGTAAAAGATGGAGGAGTAATTGAAGCAGACCGCAGCGATGAGCTGGACGGTCTTCGTGATATCATCTACAATACTAAAGAATATTTGGCAAAAATAGAAGCCGATGAGCGGCAAAAAACAGGAATAAACAAACTAAAAATAGGGTATAACCGTGTTTTTGGTTATTATATAGAAATCACACGTTCAAATTATGACAGCATACCCGAAAATTATATACGAAAGCAAACTCTTGCAAATTGCGAGCGCTTTATAACAGAGGAACTAAAGCAGCTGGAAGAAAAAATACTTACAGCCAACGAAAAAATAATAAAGCTAGAGCAACAGCTTTTTGAGGAGCTGCGTCTTTTTGTTGCATCGCAGTTACCGCGCGCACAACAATCGGCAAGTGCTATAGCGCGCCTTGATGTATATGCCTCATTTGCCGAAACGGCATCACTCCGCGGTTATACACGCCCATCAATAACTTCATCTGACGAAATCGTTATAAAGGACGGCAGACACCCAGTTGTAGAAGCACTTCTTGCAGGTGTCCCTTTTGTTGCAAACGATTCTTATCTTAATGGAACAGACAACCAGATTAATATAATTACAGGTCCAAATATGGCGGGTAAATCTACATATATGCGGCAGGTTGCGCTTATCGTTTTAATGGCACAAATAGGCTCTTTCGTCCCCGCGTCCAATGCAAAAATAGGTATAGTGGACGGTATATTTACAAGAGTCGGTGCTTCTGATGATTTGACCTCAGGACAATCTACTTTTATGGTAGAAATGAATGAAGTGGCACAAATACTTCGCGACTCAAGCTCAAAAAGCTTACTTATATTAGATGAAATAGGCAGAGGAACCTCTACATTTGACGGTATGAGCATTGCGCGAGCAGTTATAGAGCATATTGCCGAAAAGAAAAAGTGTGGGGCAAAAACGCTTTTTGCAACGCATTATCACGAATTAACAGAGCTTGAAGAAAGCCTTTTTAATGTTAAAAATTACAATATAGCAGTTAAAAAACGTGGCGATGACATAACATTTTTACGGCGAATTGTGCGTGGCGGGGCAGATGACAGCTACGGCATCGAGGTTTCAAAGCTTGCCGGTATCCCAGAGAGTATTATAAAACGCGCGCATGAAATATTGCTTTCACTTGAAGCAGGAAACCCCATAACAAGCGAAGCACGCCGCATAAGCGAGCTGCCTTTAAACAAAAACGATGATTACGGACAAACAAGCCTTTTACCGCTTACAGAAAACCCCGTAATAACAAAGCTATCTAACATAGATGTAGATACCTTAACGCCGATAGAAGCTATCAGTATGCTTTATGACCTTAAAAATATGCTTATATAAGCGAGAGGTGAGTGCACATTGGGCATCATAAATAAGCTACAGACGCACTTAGCAGAGCTTATAGCTGCCGGAGAGGTAGTTGAGCGACCTGCATCTATAGTAAAAGAGCTTGTAGAAAACTCTTTAGATGCAGGTGCTTCTGCAATAACCGTTGAAATAAAAAATGGCGGAATGACTTTTTTACGTGTAACAGACAATGGCAGCGGGATTTACCGCGACGACGTTGAAAGTGCTTTTTTAAGCCACGCAACAAGCAAAATTAAAAATGAAAGCGACTTAGAATGTATAACTACAATGGGGTTTAGAGGTGAGGCGCTTTCTTCTGTGGCATCGGTTTCACGTGTAGAGCTTTTAACGCGCCGCGACGACGAAGCCGAAGGTACACGGTACATTACAGA
The DNA here is from genome assembly GCA_036638975.1 of Hydrogenoanaerobacterium sp. GTDB lineage: Bacteria > Bacillota > Clostridia > Oscillospirales > Ruminococcaceae > JAVWJP01. The sequence goes on along the minus strand of JAVWJP010000001.1, from coordinate 245,838 downwards.
AGGCTCTGTAGGACAAGAGGTCTTACCCGCCGGTTGTCCCAAGGGCACCACTATAATAGTAAGGGATTTATTTTATAACACACCGGCACGCCTAAAATTTATAAAAAAAGATATTTCCGAGGCAAATGCAGTTGCATCTGTAATGGACAAGCTTGCGGTTTCGCACCCCGATATTTCTTTTAAGCTTTTACGAGATGGTGAATTAAAGCTTAATACTCCGGGAGATTCGCGCTTACTTTCGGCTGTATATGCTGTTTACGGCAAAGAATTTACCGCAGGGCTTACCGAGGTAAATTATAAAAGCGCAGGGCTTTCTATAGACGGCTTGACCTCAAAGCCTGAAAGCAGCAGAGCCAACCGTACAATGCAAAGTTTTTTTATAAACGGGCGCTTTGTAAAAAGCCGTACTTGTGCCGCCGCTTTAGAAGAAGCTTATAAGGGCGCAATAATGATAGGCAGATTCCCCGCCTGTGTTTTAAACCTCAATATTCCGCCAAACACTGTAGATGTAAATGTTCACCCTGCAAAAATAGAGGTGCGTTTTGAGAATGAAAAAGCTATTTTCGATTTAGTATATTTTGGAGTAAAGAATGCGATTACAGCACAGCAGGCCCCACAAATAAATTATAAGCCGGCACCGCAAAGCTACGCGGCACAGCCGCAGTTTACACAGCAGCATATAAGTGCCGCCGAGTTTCGCAGCACATTCTCAAATGAAGCGCAAAAAACACAATTCGCCAAAAACAGTGCTTTTTTTGAACAAAGCAGTGCTAATATTAATAACGTAGCTCCGCTTCGCTTAAAAGATGATAACGATTTATTTACAAAATATAAAACTTTAGCACCGCTTAAAGAAGAAAACAAAACATTAAAGGCTGCATTATCATATACCAACTACAATGCAGATAAAGAGCAAAAGCAAAAGCAAAAAACGTGTAAAGCCTCTGAGCTTGCCAATGCAAAATTTATAGGAGAAGCGTTTTCTACATATATTTTACTGCAAAATGATAACAAACTTATTATTGTCGACAAGCACGCGGCACACGAACGCATTATATTTAACCGCATAAAAAACGAGCAAGTGTCGCAGTTTAGTCAAGCCCTGCTTATGCCAAAAAACATAGTGCTTTCGCGCGAAGAACACGAAGTTGCACTTGAAAATCTTTCTGTTTTAGCACGCTGCGGTTTTGAAGCAGAAGATTTTGACGGTACTTTACTTGTGCGGACAGCACCTATGTGGCTTAAAGATGAAGATATTACCTCGGCGATAAGTGAAATTTGCGAAAATATTAAGGCATATAAGCATGACATTACACCTCAGCGCTTAGAAAATCTTTATCACTCTGTTGCGTGCCGCAGTGCCATAAAAGGCGGGAACAAAAGCTTCGAGCCGGAGCTTTCTGAGATAATAAGGCTTTTAGAGGACGACCCAAGCGTACAACATTGCCCGCATGGCAGACCCGTTTGCGTTACAATGTCACGCTATGAGCTTGAAAAACAATTTGGCAGAGTATGAGGGTGAAAAATTGGACGAACAGCTAAACAAAACGCCGCTTGTCTGTGTAGTTGGCCCTACCGCCTCCGGCAAAAGTTCGCTTGCGGTAAAGCTTGCGCAAAAGCTTTCAGGAGAAATTATTTCAGCAGATTCCATGCAGATATATAAATATATGAATATTGGTACAGCTAAACCTACTGCCGCAGAAATGTGCGGAATACCACATCATTTAATAGATTTTATACCGCCGGACAAGCTTTTTACCGTTGCTGACTATGTAAAGCTGGCTCGGCAAAAAATTAACGAAGTAACCAAACAAAACAAGTTACCGATTTTGACAGGTGGCACAGGGCTTTACATAAGCTCTGTTGCCGACAACATTATTTTTAGCGAAAGCCCCTCAAACACTAAGCTTCGTGCCGAATTAAAGGCAATCTCGGACGAGCAAGGTAACGAATTTATGTTGAATATGTTAAATGAAATTGACCCTATATTGGCAAAGACATTGCACCCGAATAACAGCGGTAGAGTACTGCGAGGTATAGAAATATACAAGCTTACCGGTACTACCATGACAGAGCATAAGCGGCTTTCACGTCTGCGAGAGAGCCCGTATAAGCTTTGTATGTTAGGGCTGAACTTTAAAAACAGAGAAACACTTTATGCACGAATTGACGCAAGGGTAGACGCAATGATAAGCTTAGGGCTTGTAGATGAAGTTCGTGAGTTAATTAAAATGGGCTACTCAAAGACGTCTGTACAGGCTATAGGATATAAAGAGTTTTTTGACTACTTAAATGGCAAATGCAGCTTGCAGGAAGCTGTTGACTGTGTAAAACAAGAAACTCGTAAATATGCAAAGCGACAGCTAACATGGTTTAGGCGTGACGAACGGATTAACTGGATATATGCCGATGAATTTGAGGACAATGATTTGATTTTACAAGAAGCTTTAAAGCTTATTAATAAAAATACAGGAGGAATATAAAATGAACAAAAATATAGTGTTGCAGGATATTTTCTTAAATGAGGCGCGTAAACAAAAAACTCCGCTTACAGTTTATATGACAAATGGTTTTCAGCTTAAAGGTACAGTTATCGGGTTTGACAACTTTACTGTTATACTTGCGTGTGACGACAAACAGCACCTTGTATATAAACACGCAATATCGACAATAGCGCCTGCTCGTGTTATTGATATGACTGCTCCGGAGGAATAAAAAATGGAAACCTTGTCCGGCAAGATATTAACAGCTTTACTCTCGTTTTTCTTATTGATATATGTTGGATATCAAGGATATCGTTACTACTATACGCCGATTAAAACCGAAACCGTTTTGGGATATACCGTACAGGACACAAAACGCGTAAAGGGGCTTATTGTGCGCGACGAAACACCATTACAAGAAAAAACAGAGGGAGTTGTGGCATACTTAACTGATGACGGTTCTAAGGTTACATATGGCTCGCCTCTTGCCGAGATTTATGCAGATGCACAGGGTATTACCGACAAACGTCGTGTAAAGGCGCTTGAGGACCAAATTATACAACTTAAAAGTATACAAAACCCCGGCAATAACTACTATCTTAATTCTGAAGCAATCTCAAAAGAAATAAACGAAAGCTTATATGCTGTTATAAAAACAAGTGAAACACGTGATGTACTTGATATTTCGGCGGAAAAAGCAGGGCTTGTTACAAACCTAAATAAACGGCAGCTTGCAACCGGTGCGGTAGATAACTTTGATGAGAAAATAGCTATGCTTGAAACAGAAAAATTGCAGTTGGAAAGCACCGTTTTAGGTTCGTCAGAAATGGTAAAGTCTAAAGAGGTTGGTTATTTTTCAAGTTATGTCGATAACATGGAGAGCACTTTTACCACAGACATAGCAAATCAAATTACCGCTGATGAATTAAACGAATTTTTGAACAACACATACGAACAAGACAGCACAATACTGGGCAAAATTATAAAGCAAAAGGCTTGGTGCTTTATGGTGCCGCTTTCTCCTGACGAAGCAGAAAAATTAAAAGTAGGGGAAACACTGAGTATAGATTTTGGTATAGTGTCCTATAATGATGTACCCGCTATTATAACAGATATTCATCGTGCGGAAAAAGGCGATGCCGTCGTTATAATGGAGTGCAATTATATGTGCCCACAGCTTACACGGTTACGAAACCCCACGGTTCAGCTTAATTTTAACGTTTATACAGGGCTTAAAATACCAAGCCAGGCAGTGCGCTTTGTGGATAATCAACGTGGTGTGTACGTAAATACAGGCAGTGAGCTTCGCTTTAAAACGCTGGATATTATTTATGAGGGAACAGGTTATTTGCTAAGCGCTATAAATGAAGATAATGAAGATCAAGTTCAGTGGTTTGATGATATTGTTGTGAAAGGAACTGATTTGCAAGATGGAAAACCGGCACAGCAACAAAACTGATGCTATTGAAGAAAATATAAAAAATATATTTGATAAAGTGCGTGAGGCGGCTTTAAAAAGCGGCAGAAGCTTTGAGGAAATAACTGTTTTAGCTGCTACAAAAACGCAAAATACCGATATTATTAACAAGGCTATAGCTGCCGGAATAACAAATATAGGCGAAAACCGAGTTCAAGAGCTTACCGAAAAATTTTTTGGCTACAGCAAATCAGCTAAAATTGAATTTATCGGGCATTTACAGGTGAACAAAGTAAAATATATTGTAGACAAAGTGGATAGAATACAATCGGTTGACAGTATTAGGCTTGCAGAAGAAATAAATAGGCAATGCAAAAAACTTAATAAAACAATGGATATCTTAGTAGAAGTTAATATTGGCAGGGAAGAAAGTAAAAGCGGAGTTTACCCAGAGAATCTTCTGCAAATACTTGAAGAAATAGCAAAACTTAGCCATGTTTCAGTCCACGGCTTAATGACTGTTCCGCCTATTTGTACTGACAGAGATATGTTAAAGCGATATTTTAACACTTTATACAAAGACTTTCTTGACATTAGAGGAAAAAAAATGGATAATATCTATATGGATACTCTTTCAATGGGAATGTCGGGGGACTACTATGATGCTATCATATGCGGGGCAAATCTTATAAGGTTAGGAACCGCGGTGTTTGGGTCAAGAAAAAAACTGGAGGATTAATGCTTTATGGGACTTATGGACAAGTTTAAAGACTTCATGGGGTTTCCTGAGGAAGATTATGATTATGAAGAAGATGAATATGAGGTAGGTCCAAACAATGAGGCTTATAAGTCAACACCTGCACCGCAGCAGCCGGACGCAGGCTATGCAGCAGATGTGCCAAAGCGTAATAATAAAGTAGTAAATATACACGCAACAACGCAGCTACAGGTGGTGCTTGTCAAGCCGGAACGTTTTGAAGATGCAAGTTCTGTTGCAGACCATCTTAATGAAAAACGTACGGTTGTGCTTAATTTAGAGTCTACAGGCAAAGATGTTTCTCGTCGTCTTATAGATTTTTTAAGCGGAGTTGCATATGCCAATAATGGACAGATAAAGCGTGTTGCAAACAGTACTTATATTATTACGCCTTATAATGTTGATATTATGGGAGATTTGCTTGACGAACTTGAAAACAACGGGGTTTACTTCTAATGGTTATTATTTATAAAATATTTGTCAATTAAACTTGTCCGGTGCTTTTATTAAGTACCGGACATTGAGGGTTATTTAAAAACAAATATAAATTATCGTAATAAAATATATTCAGGGGGGCAATAAAAAACCATGAACTCACAAACAATACTTACACGTAAGTTTGAACGTTCCGCCATAGGCGGTTACCGCAATGATGATGTTGATAATTTTTTAAATGAAGTTGCACAAAGCTATGATGAGCTTGAGGAGCAAAACAAGGTACTCTTAAAAAAGCTTGAGGTTTTAGCCGAAAAGCTAGAGGAATACCGCAGTGATGAAGAAAGCCTTAGAGCCGCACTTTTAGGTGCACAAAAGCTTGGTGACAGTGTTATACGAGAATCTAAAAATAAAGCCGAGATAATTCTTCGTGACGCTAACATAAAAGCCGAGCGAATTTTAAGCGGTGCTATTGATAAAAATGAAAAAGAAAAGATGGTTTACATAAAGCTGCAAAAAGATGTAGCGGCTTTTAAAAATAAACTTATAGCTACCTACAAACAACACCTTGCACTAATTAGCAGCTTGCCGGACGACCCTGACAAAGAAAAAGAAGAAGAAGCCGCAAAAAGCGAAGCCGAACAGCCGGCTCGTCCGCCTATGCAGCCACCAAATATACCGCAAAAAGAAGAATGGCAGCAGCAAAATTTACAAGTATCTACAGAGCCTGCACAATTGCAGGAAGAGCCTGAGCATATTTTTGAGGACGATGAAAATCTTTCAGCCTCAAAACAGGAGGATTCATATAAGGAACAGGCTGTACAAAAACCGAGAAAATTTATACCCGTACCTCACTACGAAGATGAAAATGATGCTTCTGCTATGATGTCAGAGCAGAAAAAATCTCGTTATGCCGATGAATATTATGAGGATTTCAGTGAAGAAAATGAAAAATCTGAAGAAGATTCCGTATCAAAAAAGCCGTCCAGATTTGGCACATTGAAATTTGGAGCAGGCTACGATTTAAAGCGTGAATAAGCCCCGTATAACTAAAATTTAAGGAGCGTAAAATAAAAATGCCAGAGGATTACAATAAGACCATTAACCTGCCAAAAACCGAGTTTTCAATGAGAGCAGCATTACCTCAGCGTGAGCCTGAACTGTTAAAACAATGGGAAGAAATGCGCCTTTATGACAAAATAATTGAAAAAAATGCAAAAAAACCACTTTATGTCCTACATGACGGACCTCCTTATGCAAACGGAGATATTCATTTGGGCACAGCTTTAAATAAAGTTCTTAAAGATATTATTGTCCGCTATAAAAATATGTCGGGTTTTAAAGCGCCCTATATTCCCGGGTGGGATACCCACGGTTTACCTATAGAACTTAAAGCTCGCAAAAAAATAGGCGGTGACCAGACCAAGCTTTCCCCTGTAGAATTGCGGGAGGGCTGCCGTGAATTTGCGCTTAGCTACGTAGATTTACAGCGAGATTCTTTTAAACGTTTAGGCTCTATCGGCGATTATGACCACCCATATCTAACCTTACAGCCGGAGCTTGAAGCGAAACAAATTAAAATATTTGGCGAGATGGCAAAAAAACAATATATATATAAAGGCTTAAAGCCTGTCTACTGGTGTCCTACTTGCGGCACTGCACTTGCCGAAGCCGAAATTGAATATGAGGACGACCCATGTTATTCTATATATGTAAAATTTAAATGTGCTGATGATAAAGGTAAATTTGCTGCTTTGGGCATAAACCCGTCTAAGGTCTATTTTGTCATATGGACAACAACTACGTGGACGCTACCCGGTAACCTCGCCATTTGCCTTGGTGCAAATTATGAATACAGTGTTTTAAAAGCCGGAGAAGAATATTATGTAATGGCAACAGAGCTTGCGCCCGCTGCTATGTCCGCTGCAAAAATAGAGGAATATGAAACCGTAGGAAAGTTTAGCGGTGCAGAGCTTGAAAACATGACATATGAGCACCCATTTTTAAGCCGTACTTCGCCTATAATAGTTGGCGACCATGTTACTCTTGAAAGTGGGACAGGCTGTGTACACACTGCCCCGGGGCACGGTGTAGAGGACTTTGAAGTATGTGTAAACCATTACCCAAATATCCCGATTATTGTACCTGTTGATGCTGAAGGCAAAATGACAGCCGATGCCGGTCAATTTGAAGGGCTTACAACAACAGATGCAGGCAGAGCAATAGCAAAATATTTACAAGAAAACGGCGCTATGTTTGCAACAGTCAAAATAACTCACCAATACCCACATTGCTGGCGTTGTCATACTCCTATTTTATATAGGGCAACAGAACAATGGTTTTGCTCTGTCGAAAACTTTAAAGATGAAACTATGTCAGCTATAGAAAATGTAAAATGGATACCCGAATGGGGTGAAGGTCGCATTTCTAACATGGTGCGTGACAGAAGCGACTGGTGTATTTCGCGTCAACGTGTTTGGGGTGTTCCAATTCCGATTTTCTATTGTGATGATTGCGGTAAATATGTAGTAAATGATGAAAGTATAAATGCCGTTTCCTCTCTCTTCTTAGCCGAGGGGTCCGATTCGTGGTTTAAAAAAACATCAGAAGAAATACTTCCGCAGGGCTTTACCTGCCCTTATTGCGGTGGAAAACACTTCACCAAAGAAAAAGATATTATGGACGTATGGTTTGATTCCGGCTGTACGCACGCATCTGTTTTGTCTGACAGGGGAGATGACTCTCACTGGCCGGCAGACCTTTACTTAGAAGGTGCAGACCAATATCGCGGGTGGTTCCAGTCGTCGCTGCTTACAGCAGTTGCATGGAAAGGTACTGCCCCTTACAAGGCGGTTTGTACACATGGCTGGGTAGTTGACGGTGAAGGAAAGAAGCAGTCAAAGTCGCTTGGCAACGGTATAATGCCGGAGGAAATAATAAAAGAATATGGTGCGGATATTCTGCGTCTTTGGGTTGCCTCGTCAGATTATCACGCAGATATAAGAATATCCAAAGAGATATTAAAGCAGCTTTCAGAGCAATATCGTAAAATTCGCAACACTGCAAGGTATATTTTAGGCAATATAAACGATTTTGACATAGAAAAAGATGCTGTGCCGCTTTGTGATATGCCGGAGCTTGACAAATGGGCAATGGTACGCCTTAATGCTCTTACAGAAGCCGTAAAAGATGCCTATGACAAATTTGATTTTCATATTGTTTTTCATGCGGTGCATAATTTTTGCACAATAGATATGTCTAATTTTTATTTAGATGTTATAAAGGACAGACTTTATTGCGAAAACGCCGTAAGCAAAGAACGCCGCAGTGCACAAACTGTTATTTACAATATTTTAACTGCACTTACAAGGCTTATATCGCCTATTTTACCGTTTACAGCAGAAGAAATATGGGCGTATATTAAGCATGGAAGCGCTGCATCGGCGGCATCGGTAATGCTAAACCAAATGCCGGATAAATTTGAAATAGAAGCAAATACAGAGTTTATTTCTAAGTGGGATAAAATTCATACTATACGAGATGACGTAAATAAAGTGCTGGAGCAAAAGCGCAATGCAAAAGAAATAGGAAAATCGCTGGAGGCAAAGGTTATACTGCACTGTGAGGGCGAGCTCTACGGCTTTTTAAAGCCCCTTGAGGACGACCTTGTAACTGCACTTATTGTTTCACAGGTGGAAGTTGTAAATGACAGCGAGGGCGAAAATGCAAGCGAAATGCCAGAGCTTAAAATTACCGCTGTACCTGCCGAGGGCGAAAAGTGCGAGCGCTGTTGGATATACAGTAAAACTGTCGGTGAAAGCACAAAGCACCCAACACTTTGCAAACGCTGTGCTGCCGCTTTGAACTAAATATTATATCTTTTTTGCGGTGATTCAAAGCTTTTGGTCACCGCAAATTTTACGGCAAAGCCCAAAGGAGGAGTTTTTTTGGTAATTCTCGCTTTAATATCTGTACTAATATTAATAGGTATAGACAGCGCTATAAAACAATGGGCACTTTTAGTGCTTACAAAAGTAGATACTATCCCAATTATTGAAAATGTATTACACCTGACATATGTCGAAAACAGAGGTGCAGCTTTTGGTATAATGCAGGATAAAAAATGGTTTTTATTAATTCTTACCTCAATTATAGCTATAGGGGCTATAATTTTGCTGATTTCAAATAAACTAAAAAGCAGGCTTGCAGTTGCTTCTGTGGCACTTATAGTAGCAGGAGGAATAGGAAACCTCATAGACCGCATTGCACGTGGTTTTGTTGTAGATTATATTGATTTTAGACTTATAAATTTTGCGGTTTTTAATTTTGCCGATTGTTGTGTTGTTATTGGTACGGCACTTTTGGCAATATATATTTTATTTATAGACGGTAAAAAAAATCCGGCTATAATGGACGAGCTTTCTGCTGACGATGATGAATTTCCGCACAGTAAAAATGAGGACAATAATGCCTAAAACCATAAACCTTACAGTTCCACCGGAATATAACGGCACACGACTGGACAAATGGCTTTCTGAAAACATAGAAGACCTTACGCGCACATCTGCGGCAAACCTTTGCGACAACGGCTGTGTAACAATAAATAAAAAAATTGCCGACAAAAAGCTGAAGCTTAAAGTTGGCGGTGAGCTTGTTGTTGTAATACCCGATTCTATTCCGCTTGATGTTATGGCAGAGGATATTCCCCTTAAAATAGTATACGAAGATGAATATCTGCTTGTGGTAAATAAGCCAAAAGGTATGGTAGTGCACCCTGCGGCAGGCAACTACAAAGGTACACTTGTGAATGCTCTGCTTTTTAAATGCAGGGGAGAGCTTTCGGGAATAAATGGGGTCATACGTCCGGGAATAGTACATCGAATTGACAAAAACACCAGCGGACTTTTAATAATTGCTAAGACAGACAAAGCACATATTTTGCTCGCTGAGCAAGTAAAGGCGCATAGCTTTACACGCGTTTATGAGGCAGTTGTTTATGGGAACGTAAAGAACGACAAGGGCACTATTGATGCAGCTATAGGAAGAAGCACAATAGACCGAAAAAAGATGTGTGTAACAGATAAAAATTCTCGCTGTGCCACAACACATTATGAGATAATAAAGCGTTATAAGGGCTTTACTCATTTGCGCCTAAAACTAGAAACAGGACGTACACACCAAATTCGCGTACATATGTCATACATTGGGCACCCTGTTGCCGGTGATGATGTTTATGGACCTAAAAAGCCTATAAAGTCGCTTAACGGGCAGTGCTTACACGCACGCACATTAGGGTTTATTCACCCCATAAGCGGTGAATATTTAGAATTTACGTCTGATTTGCCAGCTTATTTCACCGATTTTTTAAATACATTAAAAGAAGATTGAGGTGCCATTTTAGTTGAAACAAACAATGAAAAACATACTTTTGGTTTCAGACATTGACGGAACTATTTGCCCGGAATTTGGTGTTTTTCCGCAACGAAATATTGATGCAGTTAAACACTTTACAGAGCTTGGCGGGCACTTTACGCTTGCTACAGGCAGACATTTTTCACTTGTAAAAGAGCTAGTAAAGCAATTTGAAATTACAACACCGCTTATTCTTGTAAATGGCTCATGTATATATAGTTTTGAGAGCAAAAGCTTTATTTATAACAAATATTTACCTAAAACTGCCGAAAAATATTTAACCGAGCTCTCACAGCATAGTGCGCTTTCACTGGTGCGTATAATGGCAGATGACGAACAGTTATATACAACTTATATGCATGGCGGTGCAGAGCCTGATGCAAACGAATACACAAGGCGCTACATAAAAACTAAAAGCATGGATGAAATTAAGCATATGAATTGGCGAAAGGTTTTACTTATTTTCGACCCTAAAAACGGTGATGAATTTAAAAACTTTGTTGACAGTAAGAATTATCCTGATGTTGATTTTGTTTCATCAAGTTCTTTTTATTACGAGATGGTACCAAAGGGTATTTCTAAGGGTAACGGACTGAAAATGGTAGCAGAAATGCTTAATATAGACATAAAAAACACCGTTGCTGTTGGAGATTATGATAACGACCTCTCTATGATAACAGCGGCGGGTCTTGGTGTTGCCAGCGGTAATGCAGTAGAATGCGTAAAAAATGCGGCAAGTCTTATAGTATGCAACAGCCAAGATGGTTGTCTTGGAGATGTAATTGAATATCTTGAAAAAACAACACAGGATAGGAGAATATAAATGGATATTTGTAAAGAAAAAGAGCTTAAAATTGCGGCCTGTAAAGTTAGAATAGGAATAATCAATGCCATCTATCATGCAAAATCAGGTCACCCCGGAGGTTCGCTTTCCTCAGCAGATATTTTAACATATCTGTATTTCGCTGAAATGAATATTAATCCTCTAAACCCTGCTATGCCGGAACGCGACCGTTTTGTGCTGTCTAAAGGGCATTGCGCACCTGGGCTGTATTCTGTGCTTGCGCTTAAAGGTTATTTTAATAAAGATGAGCTTTTAAAGCTTCGTCAAATAGGGGCGATGCTGCAAGGTCACCCTGATATGAATGGGACACCCGGTATTGATATGAGTACAGGCTCGTTGGGACAAGGTGTTTCGGTTGCCTGCGGCATGGCAAAAGCAGCTAAAATTGACGGTAACAGCTTTAGAGTTTATACTCTGCTTGGCGATGGTGAATGCGAGGAAGGACAGGTATGGGAGGCCGCAATGTTTGCCGCCTTTAATAAATTAGATAATTTATGTGTAATTGTTGATAACAACGGTTTACAGATAGATGGCAAGGTGAGCGAAATTGTCGGTCCTGAACCGCTGGATACTAAATTTGAAGCCTTTGGTTTTAATGTAATAAAAGTAAATGGACACAGCTTTAATGAACTTTTTAATGCTTTTAATAAAGCTAAAACAGTTAAAAACAAGCCAACAGTTATTATTGCAAAAACTGTAAAGGGCAATGGTGTTTCATTTATGGAGGACAAAGTAAGCTGGCATGGAACAGCACCTAACGAAGAACAGTATAATATAGCTATAAATGAGCTTACAGCAATGTTAAGTGAATTGGAGGGCAAGTAAAATGGCAGAAAAATTAAAAAAAGCTACCCGAGAAAGCTTTGGCATGGCTATAACAGAACTTGCAAAAAAAAATAAAAACATAGTTGTTTTAGATGCCGACCTTGCAGAGGCGACAAAAACCGTTATATTTAAAAAACAATTCCCCGAAAGATTTGTGGATTGCGGCATTGCGGAGTGCAATATGATAGGAATAGCGGCAGGAATGGCAACTTGCGGTAAAATCCCTTTTGCTGCATCTTTTGCAATGTTTGCAGCAGGCAGAGCCTTTGAGCAAATTAGAAATTCGGTAGGATATCCTAAGCTTAACGTTAAAATTGTAGGTTCTCATGCAGGAATTTCTGTTGGTGAGGACGGCGCTACACACCAATGCTGTGAAGATATAGCACTTATGAGAACTATACCCGGCATGGTTATACTTAACCCTGCCGACCACTACGAGATGAGTGCTGCCGTTAAAGCAGCCGCCGAACACCACGGGCCTGTATACATACGTCTTGGGCGTCTTGCTGTAGAAAGCTTTAACGACCCTGACAACGGCTATAAATTTGAACTTGGCAAGGGGATAACCTTACACGAAGGCAATGATATCACTGTTATTGCCACAGGGCTTATGGTATCCGAAGCTTTAAAAGCTGTAAACGCCCTTGCAGAGGAAAAAATAAATGTAAGGCTTATAAATATTCATACAATAAAACCGCTTGATAAAGCCATTATTGTAAAAGCTGCAAGGGAAACCGGTAAAATTATTACCGTAGAGGAGCATAATATTATAGGCGGCTTAGGTGATGCGGTTTCCTCTGTTTTATGTGAAGAATATCCGGTGCCTGTAATAAAAATCGGCGTAAACGACTGCTATGGTCACTCGGGACCGGCAGCAGATTTACTTAAAGAATTTGGTCTTTGTGCCGAAAATATTATTAATACAGTAAAAACAGCCCTTAAGCATAAGTAAAATAAGCTGAAAATACCCACTAAAATTGCTTTTTAAAGCAGCTTTAGTGGGTATTTTTTATGTATCTTTTTTTTCATCATCACTGTCGATTTTACGAATATTACGCTGCTTTACACCTGAAAGAGGGTTTTTCTTTGCTGCATTCTCAAGCTGTGTACTTGAAATATGCGTGTATATTTCGGTAGTACCAAGGTTTGCGTGTCCCAGCATATCCTGCAAAAGACGTATATCAACTCCACCGTGCTGATACATTAAGGTTGCCGCAGTATGTCTTAATTTGTGCGCCGAATAACCTTTATCATTAAGACCAGCCGCTTTAAGCCACATGTCAACTATCTGCTCAACGCGTCTTCCGCATATGCGTTTGCCTTGCCGAGAGATAAAAAAAGCATTTTTAGACTTAGCTTCTTGTACAGCAGGGCGTAGCTTTTTATAAGTATCAATAGCAGCTATGCAAGCATCATTAAGATATAAAATTCGTTCTTTATTTCCTTTTCCTGTCACCTTTAAAGTGTTATCATCTTTAATATCAGAGATATTTATTCCGACAAGCTCAGAAAGTCGCAAGCCACAATTTAAAAATAAAGTAATTATGCAATAATCGCGTTCCTTGTCTTTTCCATCAATATTAGTTAAGAGCGCTAGGCTTTCTTCAAGTGATAAATATTTTGGTAAAGCCTTTTTTGTCGCGGGCACTTCTAAATTAAGCACAGGGTTTTCAGTGAGCAAATTGGCTTTAGTCGTAAGATATTTATAAAAAGAACGCAATGATGAAATTTTGCGCGAACGTGTTTTTGCATTATTTTCGCGTTCGGAAAGGGTGTAGTTTAAAAATTCATATATATCTGAAAGCGAAATGCTTTTAATAAAATCAATATTTACATCAGAAATTTTTATTTCAGAAATATCTGCATTTTTTGGTACAATGTTTTTATAAAGCTTCATAAAACGTAAAAAGGTTCGTAAATCTATATAATAGGCTTCAACCGTGCGCACAGAGCGCCCCTTGATAGTTTCCATATAAAATAAAAAATCACGAATTATTTGAGGGCAATCCTCTAGTATGTTATTATTCATTTTTTCTCCCCTGTATTTCGCTAAATATGTCTTTAGCGAAATTACGTATTATTTTATTTACTATAACACATTGTTCTTTTTTTGTAAATACCCCCACTGACGGTATTTAATAATCACATTTAACAGATGAATTTTACTCATGCCTTAAAGCATCTACAGGTTTTAGTTTTGAAGCAACCCACGAAGGATACGCACCAAAAATCATACCTGAAGCTACAGCAAAGCTTATAACAAAAAGAATCATTTTTATATTTAAAATAAACTTCAACTTAAATATAATGCAGCCAAATAACGCAATAACAGCTCCAAATGCCGCCCCTATTAAGCTGCCTATAGTAGAAATTGCAAATGCTTCGGCTAAAAACTCATACATTATTATTACGCTGTTGGCGCCTATAGATTTTTTTATACCTATTTCTTTTGTACGTTCATTTACACTTACAAGCATAACTGTCATAATGCCAAGCCCCGCCACAACAAGCGAAATTGCCGCAATAGCCGAAAGTAAAGCTGTTACAATATTCATCAAATTATTAAGCTTATCTTTTTGCTGTGCCATGTTTTCTGCCATATATGCTCCTTTGGTGCCATTTCCTATTTCTAAGCCATGCACAATACTTTCGGCGGCTGCATCTACATCTGTACTGCTATCAACCTTTACAGCTATTCTGTCAAAGCCGGAGCGTCCTAAAAGCCTCTGCATTGTACTGTATGGTACGTAAACAAACATAGGCAGATAATCTCCTATAAGATTTTGCATCGCATTACCGCCCGATTCCACAATGCCCGCCACAGTAAAATCTACATAATTACCGGCTATTAAAAGCTTTATACTTTTGCCTACTATGTTTTCTCGCTCATAAAACCCTACTGCGGTATTAGTATCTACAAGACAAACATTAGTACCGGAAGAAATATCATTTTTACTTAAAAGCTTACCATAACGTGAGTTAAGCGAAAATATTTGGTCAGCACCTGCATCTATCCCCCATATAGCCACATTAGCCACAAGCCCGCGCATAGAGATACTTGAATACTCCATCATGACAGGCACAACACTTTCTATACCATTCATTTTTTCTATAGTGCTTACATCACTCTTTTTAAGTAAAATATTATTAAACTGTCTATCTACACTTATCGAAACAGAGCCAACACCAAGCCCATTTAATTCATTGTTCATTGCTTCTTTGCCTATGTCACCTATCGCAGAAATTAAAACTACAGATGCCACACCAATACCTATACTTATCATGGTAAGAACAGTGCGAAATTTTTTGCGGCTAAGGTTTCTCATTGCACATTTTATATATTCAGTCATATGATGATGCCTCCTGCATTACAGGATAAGCAAAACGGCTGATGATTTTTACAGCGTTTGGGTTTGTCACAACACGCTCTCCTGCCGCTAGACCATTTATTATTTCTACAGTTTCTATAAGTTCTTTTCCTGTTTTTATATATCTCTTTTCTACTTTATTTCTGTTATACACATATACAAACTCCTCATTTGTTAATGCATCTTGCTGTATGGCTGTGTAAGGCGCTGTCAGCATTTTACCGCTATCGTTAGTCACTATTACGGCACTTGCAGAGAAACCCGGTTTTAAATTTGCATCTGCATCGTTCAGCGCTATTTCTATATCAACAACAGTTTGCTGTGCAGCACCCAAAAGCATTTTACGTGCCGTTGGATATATTTTTGTAACAGTTCCTATATATTTTTTGTCATTAAAGCCTATACCTGTAATTTCAGCATAAGTTCCTATGTCCAGACGTGCAACATCTGCCTCGTTTACAGAAACACGAGCGGCAAAAGCACTATTATCGCTTATTACAAGCACCGGCTTTGTTGTTTGTGTAAGCACATCAGCTTGTAAGTTTACCGCAGTAATAACTCCGTCCATAGGAGCTATTATTTTCTCGGGAATAAATGCCATGTCGCTTTGTTTTACAGGTGCACTTTTATATTGCCCCATTGCAGCTTTAATGTCAGCTTCATCAAGACCGTATTTTGCGGCAAGCTCACCCGCATCTACTTTCTCAAGCTCATTTCCAAGGGGTTTAGCAGTTACGCCATTAGAAAGTGCCGCTTCTGTAAGATTAATATTTATACTAGCAAGGCATTTCCCTTTACATACGTAATCTCCTATTTCGACATTAACTTGTCCTGCTATAACAGGAGATTCCAAGTATATTTCTTTTACTCTTTTTTCTATAATTTCGCCGCTGGAGTAAATGGCACTGTCATAACTTTCTGTTTTTAAGGTTTGTACTTTTACTTTTGTCACATAGGATAAAATAAATGTTGGGATAGCTGCTACCGACAGCACAAAAAATATGGTAATTGCAAACGCTGCAATTCTCATTCTCATAAGCTACATTCCCTTCCGACGTTCATAAGAGTTATTTTACCTTATAAGCGGTAGTTTATGAGAAAAAAATAAATTATTTTGTTGCGTATGCAAAAGCCTCGTTAATAGAGCGTATTCCTATAATCTCGATTTTATATTTGTCCAAAGAAATTCCCTTCATACAGGCCTTTGGCAGAATACAACGCAAAAAGCCCATGCGCTGTGCTTCTTTAATTCGCTGCTCGGCTCCTGTTATAGCTCGCAGCTCCCCCGCCAGACCAATTTCGCCAAAAGCTATTACATCATCATTTATAGGCTTGTCCAAAAGGCTGGATATAAGAGAAAGTGCTACAGGTAAGTCTACAGCCGGCTCATCAAGTTTAAGCCCGCCCACAACATTTATGTACGCATCTAAATTGCCAAAAAAGTACCCTCCGCGTTTTTCAAGTACAGCTATAAGCAGTGCCGCACGGTTATAGTCAAAGCCTGTAGACATACGCCTTGGGACACCAAAGCTGGATTTTGAAACAAGAGCCTGCACCTCTGCCAAAATAGGGCGAGAGCCTTCTATTACACAGGCTACACAGGTGCCCGAAACCCCACTCGGTTTACCCGAAAGTAACATCATAGATGGGTTTTCGACTTCGTTTAAGCCCTTATCGCTCATTTCAAAGACACCTATTTCATTTGTAGAACCATAACGGTTTTTAACCGCACGCAAAATACGATAAAAAAGATTCCGCTCGCCTTCAAAATAAAGCACTGTATCCACAATATGCTCAAGCACCTTTGGCCCTGCTATAGCACCGTCTTTGTTGACGTGCCCCACTATAAATATAGAAACATTTTCACTCTTTGCAAGCCTTGCCAATATTTGCGTACATTCTTTAACCTGAGAAACACTGCCGCAAGATGAGCTTATATGTGCAGCACTCATTGTTTGAATTGAATCTACAATTACTATATCCGGTCTGTTTGCTTGTATGGCGCTTACCACATATTCTATATCTGTGTGTGCCATTAAAAGCAAGCTTTCCCCTGTCACGCCAAGACGGTTTGCGCGCAGTTTAACTTGTGCACGGCTTTCTTCGCCGGAAATATAAAGTACTTTTTCGTTTTCACACAAAAATTTGCATATTTGCAGTAGTATAGTCGATTTTCCTATACCGGGGTCGCCGCCTAGCAGTACCAAGCTGCCCCTTACTATTCCGCCGCCAAGAACTCTATCAAATTCCTTCATGCCTGTTTTATAGCGCTGTTCTTCACTTGAATCTATTTCTGCCAATGTAGAAACATATGCGGAATCATATTGCACCGTTGGCATAGGCGTCTTCGATGTAAGCCCAACCGACTTTACAGGAGCCCTTGTTTCTTCAACAAAACTGTTCCATTCGCTGCATTCCGGGCATTTTCCGTACCAGCGCGGGGTTTCAAATCCACAATTATTGCACACAAATACTGTTTTACTTTTACCTAACGCCATTTTCATGCTCCGTTCTGTTATCTATGTCCACATATTTATTATTTACCGTCAATCATATAATAAATTATAGTCTTGCAAATAACTTATAAGACCTATAAAAATTGTAAATGCTACTTTATGCTGATATTCTTCATCTGAAAGCAATATTGATTCTTTTGGGTTTGACAAAAAGCCGCACTCTACAAGCACTGCGGGGCAAGTGGCATGATATAAAATGTAAAGATTTTTTTGTGCCTGTTTTATTGCTCTCTCGTTTTGCGGCATAAGTATTGTTTTAAACTGTAGGCGCAGCGCCTCTGCCAAAGCTGCACTTTGAGGGTTATTTTTGCTGTAAAAAATTTGAGCACCGTTACAGCTTTGCTGTCTAAAAAGGTTTTGATGTATACTTACAAAAACAGCATTCGGCGTTTCTTCTGCAAGCTTAAGTCTGTTTTTTATGTCAGAAATTTTTTGCTGCCGTGCCGAGGTATATACAGGGTCATGTACAGAAATATCGTCACTGCGAACCATCACAGTAGAATAACCGCCGGCTTTTAACATATCATTAAGCGTTACGGCTACTGCAAGGTTTATGTCCTTTTCAAGTTCATTATGTATTCCTACAGCACCGCCGTCCATTCCTCCATGCCCTGCATCTATAACAAAGCTTGGTAGCACCTGTACGCCTGCCAGCACGGGCTTTGTACGGTTAATTCTAAACATTATGCACATAGCCGCTGCAAGCCCTAAAAACGATAATACAACGGCTGTCAAAAAGAACTTTTTTTGTATTGTATTCATATTGCATCACCCTGTTAAAAGGCTATGCTGTAAAATGTTATAATTATGCTTATTAATATCTAAAAACAAATGTTCTCTAAAAAAGCAACTTATAAAAAATAAAAACTCCCTCCAACAGACCTTTAACAGGCAAATTTGAGGGGGCTTTATGTATTTTTCTCAAAGAGCCGTTTAGCCACAGCACCTTTTTGGAGCGGGTTACGAGGTTCGAACTCGCTACCTCCACCTTGGCAAGGTGGCGCTCTACCAAATGAGCTAAACCCGCAAATGGTGCCTTCGGTCGGAATCGAACCAACGACACGAGGATTTTCAGTCCTCTGCTCTACCAACTGAGCTACAAAGGCATGGGAAAAGCGGGGCGCTACCCCACAATGGAACAAGAAAACATGAGAACCGAGGCTGCATAGTATTTTTAATGGCGACCTAAATGAGGTTGCATAGTATTTTTTAATGGCGACCTGGATGGGGATCGAACCCACGACCTCTAGCGTGACAGGCTAGCGTTCTAACCAGCTGAACTACCAGGCCAAAATGTGGTGGGAACAACAGGGCTCGAACCTGTGACCCTCTGCTTGTAAGGCAGATGCTCTCCCAGCTGAGCTATGCTCCCACACCACAGTGCGCGTATTACAGCGACGAGATTTATTATACTATATACTCTTTAGATTGTCAATGCTGTTTTTGCCTTTTTGGAAAGTTTCGACAGTTTTTATACACAGTATATTATGTCTTATTAATACACAAAATATAGTTTAGATAAACATATTAAATTTTTAGAGGAGTTTTTTTATGAAAAAGTTTGAAAAAAGCGATATAACCGAACTTCATGGTAATAATGCAAAGATAGACCCTAAAAAAGACGTAGTAAGTGATTATAAGTTTTATGCGGGCATACAGCATGATGTTTTAAATACAGTCGCAAATATTCCTATTGCAAATGATGAAAATGTAAAGGAAATAAAAAAATTCAGCGAAATAAATAAGAAATAACCAAGAAGCGGACTGCCTACAAAAAAGCAGTCCGCTTAAAAATTCGACTAAAATACTAAAGCTTTGCAAAAGTAGTAGTTGCGTAAGCTGTTTTCATACCGGCATCATCTATAATATAATAGACTCCTACCCCTATATGTGTAAACTCTTCACGAATTATATTGGTATAATGCTCCTCGCTGCTTTTCCACTCATTAAACCACCAGTTTGGGTCTGAATGATAACTGAGATTGGGGTCATTATACATTATATTCGCAAGATTTTCACCGGCAGATTTATATTTAACCAATATATCTTTGCTTAAAACAGTTTGCCATGGGTCGCCATTTGCACGGGTGTGCGCCCAAACCCCGCTGGTACACAGCTCTTTACTGCGTATACGGGCCGCAGAACGCAGTTTTTCGCTATATTTTAAAGTGCCAAGCCCAAGCGATTCGCGTTCCACATTGATAGCTTCAATTATCCCCTGTTCCACTTCTACTAAAAAGTCACTGTCCTCAACAGCTTCTGTAGGTATGCAGGTGGGCGTTAAAGCTTTTGTTTCTTCTGCCGCTGCCTGCACATTAAGTGCAAGTATTAAGCAAATTGCCATTACAAGTGCCGTAAGCTTTCTCATTTAGCAATACCTCCTTATTTTATTTTAATAATAATTCTAAACTACTAGATACTGAGAAATTTTTTCAAGAGTGCTCTCCCCTATGCCTCTTATTTCAAGCAATTCTTCTAGCGAAACTATAACTCCGATAGCATCGCGGTATTTTATTATATTATCAGCCATAACAGGGCCTATTCCCGGTACGGTTTCAAGCTCTTCAGCGGTTGCAAAATTTATATCTAAAACTATACTTTCATCATCTGTTTCTTGGGTTATTGCTTCCTCTTTTCCTGGTTCTTCGTACGTGTCATATATCATAGGTCTTACCGAAATATCATCATATGTGGGAATACCAAAAGCATTATAGCCAACAAGTAATATTGATAGTGCAACCGTTATTATAAGCAGAGCATTAACCGAGAAAAAATCGTTTTCGTCATTTTCGTCATGGTTCATAATATATTATGTCCTATCATTTAATATAAACTCATCCTAACGCCATTATATCATATAAAAATAAAAAACGCTACATAAATTGTAACGTTTTTTATAACTTTTTGTCTATTGTACTTAATTATTTCTGAGAAAATGATTCGTTATCGTAGCTGGAAGCATTTTGTATTCCTGTCTCTTCGCCAAAATATTCTATAGTAACTTTATCTCCGACTTCGGTGAGTGCAAGCTCTACACTCAGCCCTGCATCTGCTATAAATATTTGTTTTTGGTTTTCCTCAAGCAATATCTTGTAAATAGTACTTTGTCCGTCAAACTCAGACGCAATGCGTTTTACTGTACCGCTAACTTTTGTGTTAATGCCTTCTGTCTGACCAATATTTGGCGACATTCCAACATTTTTCATACCTTGCTCATAATCCCTTATGGCGGAAGCAATTGTTTCACCTGTACCAACTACAGAATAATCGGTTACAGAAACCATTGCATACTGTTTTATAAGCCCTTCTTTATCTTTAAGCGTCATAAAATAAGTCGGCTCAGAGCCTATATTTAAAATAAGCGGGAAGGACGCGACATAGCCCAAGTGCTGTACCTTGCCCTGTGCACTGCTTTGCGCGGCGTTTTCTGTGGCACCGTTCATAACATAGCGGCGTGTTGTTTTGTCCTTCATATCAACCATTACGTAGCCTATAGTGCTGGAATCCTGCCCAACACTGGTAAGCCCTGTAAACAGGTAACAACGGTCATTATTGTATACTATCATATGCCCTTCCGAAGAACGATATTTATCTTTATCGGAGAAATTGAATATTCCGTGAACATACTGTCCTTGATTATCTATTTGTCTTATTATAAAATTTTCGGGCTGAATACGGTCTACCCATTCAGGTAAATCAGAAAGCTTATATTTTACCATTTCACCTGTTGTAGCATTTAGAACTACCGCACCTGTTGCTTCCGGTAAGTTAAAACCACGCAGATTGCGATAAGTCGAAATTACCCAGTATGGCTCTCCATTGTCATCAAGCTCAAAAGAATAATCGGTAAGACCTGTAAACAGCTCTCCGCTCATACGCACCTTACGTTTTACATCGTGCATAAGGTACGAATTGGTTTGATATTTTACATATTTTCCATCTACATATTCTACATTTTTAACATTTGTGGCAGAAACTGTAATGTAACCGGGCGTGCCTTTAAGGTTCGTAAGCCATTTGAACAGCCCCGAATGATGAAGCGGTACAGCCCATAACAGCTCGCCGTTTACACGCTGAATTGTTGGCTCTCCAAGTATTACCTGGCTGCCGAGAGATTGTTTTTCTCCAAGCTTTTTATCAGCAAGCTTTATTGCAAGGTCGCGGTCAACTATTGGCACTTGGTTTATATCTACAGGCTGTACGTCAGATGAAAACTCTGTTATTTCGGCTTGTCCAAGCTGGTCGCGGTAAGCAGGCCAGTTTATTATAACCGATGATATTATTACCATTACGAAAAAAAACACCCACGGAGCGGCTAGTAAAATCTTAACCCATTTAGGGAATTTTTGGCTGGGTACATAATTAAATGAGCGGTTTGCGTTAGTGATATTTTGAAGCGTAAATGTACCGAATTTAAGCAGCGCCCACACCAGTATATATGCAGTGATTAGCATACAATAAAAAATTGCGCCCTCTGCATAAAGCGGGTTTAAGTTTGGAGATTCAAAAAATATATAGCCGAAAACGAATAATGTCATTGCAGAAAAAACTATCAGTTTAACTTTTTTCAATGAAATACCACCTTTATTTACTATCTATTTATTATATACACATAAAAAACAGCACATTAATTATCATATGCTAATATAAAATGTGATGACACTGTGTTATTGTAGCACAATTTTGCTCATGTTTCTATAATTAAATCTAAATGTTTACTGTAAGTTAATATTGCAGGGCTTATTGTGAACAAAAATATTTAAAGTAAGCATTATTCTGTCTTTACAAGCAAACCTTGCTATGTTACGATGTACAGGATAATAATTTGCTAAAACAGAGGTGAAAAACCGGTTGACTGATTGCTTAAAAGTGATGTCCTTTAATTTGCGTGCAGATTTTAAACATGATAAAAAAAACGGCTGGGATTTTCGCAAGGAGTATGCCATGCAGCTTATAAAAGACTCCGGCTCTGTTATTATCGGCGTACAAGAGCTGCTTCCAAAAATGCGCGAGGACGTGCAGCTATTATTAAAAAATTACAAAATTTTGGGCGAAGGCAGGTATAATGGAACAAAAGGAAGCGGAGATGAACATTCCGATATTATAGTAAACAAAGATGAAGTAGATGCTGAAAGCTATAAAACCTTTTGGCTTTCTAAGAACAACGAAGAAGTCAGCAGAGCTTACTATGCTTTCTTCCCGCGCATATGCACAGTTGCTGAGGTTTATGTTAAAGCACTTGGTACTTACATCAGAGTTTTTAACACACATTTTGACCATATTTGTGGTATGGCACGCGTGCTTGGCGTAAATATAATACTTCGTATGATGAGCGAGCTCAATGAAGAAAAGCCAATGCCTAATATACTCATGGGTGACATGAACGCACGTCCAAACAGCAGACCAATACAAATATTAAGTAAAAATCTTCATCCTTATAAAAATATTAAGCTAATAAATGTCTATTCCGCAGACAAACAAGGCGATATTAAAAAAACTCATCACGGTTTTAAAAACAGAGGCTTTTTAACATGGCTTATAGACCGCGCACCTATAGACTACATTTTTGTTTCTGACGAGTTTAAAGTACTTAACACCTATGTTGATTGTTCCAGCTTTAATGGACGTTTTCCGTCAGACCACTTCCCTCTTGTCACCGTATTAAAATTAAAAAATAA
Organism: Hydrogenoanaerobacterium sp.; assembly: GCA_036638975.1. Lineage (GTDB taxonomy): Bacteria > Bacillota > Clostridia > Oscillospirales > Ruminococcaceae > JAVWJP01. The sequence goes on along the minus strand of JAVWJP010000001.1, from coordinate 222,103 downwards.
GGAGCAAAATTAAATTATGAACTCAATAATCCCCGAAGAAATAAAGCGTTTAAAGGGAATGGGGTTTCTTTTAAACCGCGGTACAAATAATTTTTCTATGCGTGTAATTACAGAAAATGGTGTACTTACAGCGCAGCAGCTTATATGTTTAAGTGAGGCCTCCAAAAAATTTGGTAACGGCAAGCTTGCTTTTACAACAAGAATGACTATAGAGCTTATCGGTATTCCATACGAAAAAGCCGAAGAAGCACAAAAATATATTAACCGCGAAGGACTTAGAAGCGGAGGAACCGGTGCAAAAATACGTCCGGTAGTTGCTTGTAAGGGCACTACCTGTGTTTTTGGCAAAATTGATACTCAAGAAATGGCAAAGGAGATACACAAAAAGTTTTTTGAGGGCTGGAGCGATATCTCGTTGCCGCATAAATTTAAAATTGCTGTAGGCGGCTGTCCAAATAACTGCACAAAACCCGACCTTAATGATTTTGGCATAGTAGGTGCTCTTAGACCATGCTTCAACGAAGCTGATTGCAAGGGCTGCAAAAGCTGTGCTGTGCAAAAAGTATGCCCTATTAACGCTGTGCAACGCGATAAAAACGGTAAGATACATATAAATAGTACTCTTTGCACACAATGCGGCAGATGCGTTACAGCCTGCCCCTTTAAGCTTATACCCAACGGAGAAAACGGAATGAAAATATATATAGGTGGGCGCTGGGGCAAAAACATACGGAGGGGCACTTTACTTGAAGGCTTTTTTACTACAAAAGATGAAGTTTATGAAATGCTTACAAAAACCCTGCTTTTCTTCCGCGACCAAGGGATAAAAGGAAAACGTTTAGGTGAAACCCTTGATAGAATAGGAATACCTGTCGCCGCGGCTTTACTTTACGGCGACGAACTTCTTAAGCGTAAGGACGAAATTTTATCCGCACCATTAAAAGAAAAAGAATAAAGAAACGCCTCATATCGCAGTATCAAAGCTACGATATGAGGCATTTTCATATATTTTTATATTGCGTCCAACGCAGCTTTTAAGTCATCTATAATATCATCAATATTCTCAAGCCCAACCGAAAGACGAATAAGCCCCGCTGTTATTCCTGCACCTATAAGCTGTTCGTCTGTAAGCTGACGGTGAGTAGAGCTTGCGGGGTGCAGTACACAAGTGCGTATGTCGGCAACGTGTACAACTATAGAGGCAAGCTTTAATGAATCTATAAACTTAGCGGCTCGTTCACGCCCGCCTTCTACCGAGAACGATATAACGCCTGAGCTGCCCTTAGGTAAATATTTTGCAGCCAACGCATTATATTTATTGCCCGCCAGCGTAGGATAATTAACAAACTCCAGCTTGTCTGATTTTGCAAGAAATTCTGCTGCTGATTCTGCATTTTTACAGTGGCGCTCCATGCGTACAGGCAAGGTTTCAATACCTAAATTAAGAAGAAAGGCATCTTGCGCAGATGGGTAAGCGCCAAAATCTCTCATAAGCTGAAAACGAGCCTTCATAATGTAAGCAGCCCGTCCAAAGCGTTGTGTATAACGCACACCATGATACGATTCATCAGGCTCGCAAAGACAAGGGTATTTACCGTTTTCCCAGTCAAAGCTGCCACCGTCCACTATAACACCGCCAACTTGCACTGCATGACCGTCCATGTACTTTGTAGTGGAATGCAGTATTATGTCTGCACCAAATTTGAACGGATTACAAAGTATAGGAGTAGCAAAGGTATTGTCTAAAAGCAAAGGCACATTATTTTTATGCGCTACACGAGCCATTTTTTCTATGTCTAAAACTGCAATAGACGGGTTTGCTATGGTTTCGGCAAACATTGCTTTGGTGTTAGGCAAAAATGCTTTTTGAAGCTCATCTTCAGTGGCATCAGGGTCTACAAATGTACAGCTTATTCCAAGGCGCTTTAAAGTTACGGCGAATAAATTAAATGTACCCCCGTAAACCGTAGCTGCACTTACCAAATGGTCACCCGCACTTAAAATATTAAGAATAGCTATAAGCGTGGCTGCTTGTCCCGATGAAGTACAAAGTGCACCGATGCCGCCCTCCAACGCCGCTATCTTTTTTTCAACCGCATCAACAGTAGGGTTTGAAATTCTTGAGTACATATGTCCATCAGATTTCATATCAAAAAGTGCGCTTACGTCATCTGTAGAGGCATATTTAAAAGTAGTACTTTGATAAATTGGCAATACCTGCGTTTCTCCATTGTTTGGTGTATAACCTGCGTGTAGACAAAGTGTTTCGATATTCATATAAACCCTCCATTAAAAATTTATCTTATGATCACTTGAAGCATAATCGCTTGTTATAGTTGAAAGACCCTTTTTTTGCAGTCGCAAATTTATATATTCACATATAAGCGTATATATCACGGCAAAAAGCGGCACACCTATAAACATACCCAAAACACCAAGCAAGCCGCTAAAAACGACTATGGCAAATATTACCCAAAAGGCTGTTATTCCTGTTGTTTCTCCTAATATTTTAGGACCTAAAACATTACCGTCAAACTGTTGCAGCACTAAAATAAACAATAAAAACCATATTGTCTTTTGTGGCTGTATCATTAACACTATTATGGCACCGGGTATAGCGCCTATAAACGGACCAAAATATGGTATGACATTTGTAACCCCCACTATTACGCTTATAAGCATAACGTTTGGCATTTGCAGCAGCGACATTCCCACAAAACAAATTATGCCTATAATCAAGGAATCTAATAGTTTTCCGTTTATAAAACCGCTGAATGTTGCGTGGCTTTTATGTGCAATATATATAGAACGTTCAACTGAATTTACAGGTAAAAAAGCGTAAAGAGCCTTTTTAACCTGCGCAAAAAACTTTTCTTTACTCATAAGCAAGTAAACAGAGATTATTATGCCAAGCACTATGTTTAGAATACCGTCCGCAAACTGTTTTGTAGTGCTTAAAACAAGTGGAAGTGCATTTTGTATCATCATATAGCCTTTTTCCAAGAGAGAATCGAAGCTTTTTATGACACTGCTTAAAACCTTATAGATATTCGCGTCGTTGATGCCCCATGCCTCAACCGCCGTAAATGCTTCGGTTATCCAGCACTCGGCAGTCTTTAAATATTCAGGAAAACGCGATATTATACCCGAAATACTCTTGACAACTTCAGGTATAATAAAAGAAAACAGCACAGACAGTACTATCATTGCGACAAGATAAGTAAGTAATATTGATAATCCGCGTTTGACTTTAGGCTTTAATTTTTCTTTAAAAAAGTGCGGTAACAGCTTTGTATCAAACATTTTAAGCACAGGGTTTAATATATAAGCTATGGCAAAGCCATACATAAACGGTTTAAGAAGTGCCAAAACATATGAGGCATAGCTACCAAATCCGCTTAAATTTTGCATCACTGAAAAAAAAGTTATGCAAGCAATAACAACAAAAAAAGCATATAAGGCTATTGTAGTATATTTTTTATTCCATTCAAATTTCAAACAACATTCCCCCTTACAAGTATTTATTCTATTAAATTCAGCCATTCGTCCGAATAGCCCTCCAAACGCTCTTTTTCTTCGTCAAGCTCTGCACATTTCTCTGCCGTAAGCTTATAATCGGTAAAAACCTCTTCCATTAAAAGCTCGTCCGAAAGCCTTTTTATTTGTTCTTCTGTTAGGGCTATTTGTGCTTCTAGCTCTTTAATGCGCTGACGGCGTAGGTTTTCGCTGTTTTTTTGCTCGCGGCTGCGGTACCCGCCGCTTGACGACTGAGGCTTCTCTTTTTCCGGCTCTGCCGCCTGTTTTAGAAACGCGGTTTGTTTTTGCTTTTCACATTCCTCCAAATAGTAGTCATAGCGTCCATTGTATACTTTTATTCCGTCCTCGGTAAATTCTATAATTTTATCCGGTATTTTATTAAGCATATACCTGTCGTGAGAAACCATTATCAACGTACCTGTAAATTCAGTGAGTGCCCGCTCTAATATTTCTTTAGAAACAAGGTCTAAATGGTTTGTAGGCTCGTCTAAAAGTAAAGTGTTTGCACGAGTAAGCATTAAAATTGCAAACGAAAGCTTTGCACGCTCTCCCCCGCTTAAAACAGTAACCTTTTTATAAGCATCTTCTCCGGTTATAAGTACTGCGCCCAGCACACTCCTTATGCTTTGCTCTGTCATGCGCGGGTATCTGTCCCAAAGCTCGTCCAAAGCCGTTTTTTCGTTATGCAGCATCTTATTTTCTTGCTCATAATACCCAATAGTTACATTTTTGCCCCATTCTATACTACCGGTGTTTACAGCACAAAGCTCTTGTATAGCTTTTAAAAATGTAGATTTCCCTATTCCGTTAGCCCCTATTATGGCAATTTTTTCTCCGCGCATTATGTGTAAGTTTATACCTTTACACAGCACGTTATGGCTTTCTCCGCTGCCGACCTCCAAAGTAAGACCTTCTACTTCAAGCACATCTTTTACAGGCTCTCTGTCATACTCAAAATTAAGCTTTGCCAGCTTTAGCTTACCACCGGGGCGCTCTATAACCTCCATGCGTTCTAATGCGGCAAGGCGACTTTTTGCCATTTTAGATGTAGTTGCCCTTACAATATTACGCGCTACAAAATCCTCCATAGAAGCTATCTCTTTTTGCTGTATTTCATATTCTTTTTGCAAGCGTATTTTTGCTTCATCTTTTAGCTGAACAAATTTTGTGTAATTACTTTTATATACAGTAATTTTGCTGCGCTCTGCCTCCCATATGGTTGTTACAAGCTTGTCTAAAAAATATCTGTCATGCGAAACAACAAGCAGTGCTCCCCTATACGAGCTTAGGTAATCCTCCAACCATAAAAGTGTTTTAAAATCGAGGTGATTTGTAGGCTCATCAAGTATAAGTAAAAGCGGCTCCTCCAAGAGCAATTTTGCCATTGCAAGACGTGTTTTTTCTCCGCCGGAAAGTGTATTTATAACGGTATCATAGGGTTTTTCTGCAAAGCCCATGCCATTTAATATGGTTTTAACCTTTACATCTATAAGATAACCGTCACGTTTTTCAAAAAGCTCCGATAATATAGAGTATCTATGCGTAAGTTCATTTATTTTTTCGCTGTCAGCTTCTGCTTCAAGCGCAAGCTTTTGCTCTATTTGATGTAGCTCTGCTTGAATATCAAGTAAGTCCGAAAAAACATTTTGCATTTCTGTCCAGATTGTATTTTGAGTATTAAGCCCGCTGTTTTGACGTAAAAAACCTATCGTAACATTTGAGGATACATAAATACTGCCTGTATCTGTAATTTCGCTGCCTGTAAGCAGGTTGAGGAGAGTTGATTTTCCTGCTCCGTTTACACCCACAAGTCCTATTCTGTCATTATCCTCTATCTTAAGCTCGGTTTCTCCCAAAACAAGGTTTCCGCCGTAGCTTTTACTTATACCACTTGCAGTTAATATCATGTAAACGTGCGCCCTGCCTTTCAAACATTATGTAAAATATGTTATTCATATACGCTTTATCAGTATAGCATAGCAATAGATAATCGGCAACAAATAAAAAAAGAAAAGAATAAATATTGACAAATATTTAACTGTAGCGTATTCTTATAAGTAGTCCTTTTGGCAAGCTGTCGGTGCTTTTGGTAACAAAGGTACCGGTTTTTTATTTTATATAATACGGAGGGCAAATTATGAAAGAGCTTACTGTTAATCTTGGTAAAAAGTACAAAATAATAATAGAGCCCGATATATTAAAAAATGCCGGCGCAAAAATAAAAGAACTGGGGGCATTTTGCCGTATTGCAATAGTAACTGACGATATTGTAGAAAAGCTTTACTTAGACGAGCTAAAAGCTTCTCTTAGAACAGCCGGCTTTACAGGCATTGCAAGCTATGCAATGCCGCACGGTGAGAAATCAAAAAGCTTAGAAACGGTTGGCAAGCTTTACACCTTTTTTATAGAAAACAACATAACTCGTACAGATATTATAATAGCACTTGGCGGTGGTGTTGTAGGCGACGTTACAGGTTTTGCAGCCTCTACTTTTCTGCGAGGCATACGCGTTGTACAAGTACCAACTACACTTTTGGCTCAAGTCGATTCATCTGTAGGGGGCAAAACTGCCGTTGACTTACCAAACGGTAAAAACCTTGTTGGTAGTTTTTGGCAGCCCAGCCTTGTGCTTTGCGATATTTTACTTCTTAAAACACTTACACCCATGGATTTTGCAGAAGGTGCCGCAGAAATTATAAAATGCGCCGCTATCAGCGATGTAAAACTTTTTGAAATGATTTCAAACTCTAATTACTATAATAACATTGAAGAAATAATCTATCGCAGCATATTCATTAAAAAAACGATTGTTGAAGCGGACGAGTATGACACAGGTGAACGCATGATACTAAACTTCGGGCATACCCTAGCACACGCAATAGAACAAAAAAGCGGGTACAAGACCACCCACGGCAAAGCTGTTTCGATGGGAATGGCGATGATTACACGTGCCTCAACAAAAGCAGGCATTACACTGTCAGGTACTTCAGACGCACTTGAAAAAGCTTGCGGGCTTTTTTTGCTGCCGGTAACAACAGGCTTTACACCTGCACAGCTTACAAAAGCTTATTTAGAAGACAAAAAACGTGACGGTAACAATATAAGCATTATATTACTTGAAAAAATCGGCAAAGCCGCTATACATAAAATGCCACTAAGTGATTTTGAGAGTTTTGTTTTGGAGGCCTATAAATAAATGTTCGCAACTATAAAAAAAGCGATGCTTCAAGGCGAGTACACAGCTCCGCCGTCTAAAAGCGATACCCACAGGGCACTTATATGCGGTGCTTTGGCAAACGGTTTTAGCTATATTTCCCCCATAAATTCCTCCTCAAAAGATATTGAAGCTACCCTAAATGCTTTACAATTATTTGAAAGTAAAATACAGTTAAGCGAAGACGTTGCGCTTGTTCAGGGTATCAGCGGTACGCCGCAAGGTAATATACGCATTTTTTGCGGAGAAAGTGCTTCTACTTTACGCTTTCTTTTACCCGTAGCTGCGGCTTTTGGAATAGAAGCTGTTTTTACAGGAACAGGAGGTCTTTCAAAGCGTCCGCTTGCGCTTTACCATGAGCTTTTAGAGTGTAAAGGAGTAACACTTGACAGACTTGAAAGTGATGAACTCCCTCTAAAAATATGCGGTAAGCTGCACGCAGGCAAGTTTTATATACGCGGTGATATAAGCTCTCAGTTTATATCAGGTTTGCTCTTTGCATTGCCGCTTTTAACCGATGACAGCGAAATTATTCTCACATCAAAGCTAGAATCTAAGCCATATGTTGATATGACTTTAGAAACGCTTAGATTATTTGGAATAAAAGCTTTTGAAACCAATAATGGATATAAGATAGCAGGCGGACAGCACTATACCCCCTGCACATATCACGTAGAAGGAGATTATTCCAACGCCGCCTATTTTGCCGTAGCAGGGCTTTTAAGCAATGGGCTTTCTATTTGCGGACTTAGCCCGTATTCTAAGCAGGGAGATAGCTCTATTTTTAAGATTCTAAAACTTTTTGGTGCAAATATAGCTATAAATGATGATAAAATAACTGTAAGCAAAAGCAAGCTTTGCGGTACAAGCATTGATGCTGCACAAATACCTGACCTTGTACCCATTTTAGCTGTGCTTGGTACATTTGCCGAAGGCGAAACTTTAATTTATGGTGCTCATCGTCTAAGACTGAAGGAGAGCGACAGACTAAAATCTATAACCGAAGCACTCTCGGCAGTTGGCGCTGATATTCATTGCGATAACGACAGTATCAAAATACACGGCGGTAAGCCATTACGCGGTGGAGTTGTTTCATCATATAATGACCATCGCATTGTAATGAGCATGGCTGTTGCAGCACTTTATTGCGACGAAGAAATAATAATTGACGGTGCTGAATCTGTAAAAAAGTCTTATCCTAATTTTTTTAGCGATTATAATAAGCTTGGAGGTTGTGCAGATGTCAGACTGGGGTAAAAAATTAAAATTAAATATATTCGGAGAATCTCATGCCGAGGCAATAGGAGTAGTAATCACAGGGCTTCCGGCAGGTGAAGAGATAGATATATCGGAGCTTATAGCTTTTTGCAGCCGTCGTGCACCGGGTGGGTCGTCAACTTCAACCAAGCGCACAGAGTTAGATTTCCCCAATATTATATCAGGCTTTTTAAACGGAAGAACTACAGGAGCACCGCTTTGTATATTTATAGAAAACACCGATACTTTGCCTCAGGCATATGCTAAAATGAACGAAATTGCACGCCCCGGTCACGCCGATTATACTGCATATCTGCGTTATAACGGAGCTAATGATGTCAGAGGCAGCGGGCATTTTTCCGGCAGACTTACAGCACCTTTGGTAGCAGCCGGCGGAATTGCAAAACAATTTTTGCGCCGCCGCGGTGTCGAAGTAGGCGCACATATATATAATATTCACGGAATTTCCGATACGCCATTTGACAGCGTCAATATTACACGCGAAGATTTACTGGCTATACAAAAAAAGCCTTTTACCGTCTTAGACGATGCAGTCGGCGAAAAAATGATAAACGCCATAAAAGAAGCTAAACGTAACAAAAATTCTTTGGGCGGCACAGTTGAATGCTGCGCGGTAGGCTTCCCTGCCGGAATTGGTGACCCAATGTTTGAAGGGCTGGAAAACGTGCTTAGTTCTATAATTTTTGGCATTCCTGCCGTAAAAGGGGTTGAATTTGGTGCAGGTTTTGCGGTCAGTAGTCTTTACGGAAGCGAAAGCAATGATGATTTCTGTATAACAGATGATAAAATATGCACCAAAACTAATAACCACGGCGGTATTTTAGGAGGAATTTCTTCAGGTATGCCTATAATTTTACGCGCTGCGTTTAAGCCCACTCCATCAATTGCAAAAAAACAAATGACTGTCAACTTTATAAAATACGAAGAATGCGAAATAGCTGTAACAGGCAGACACGACCCATGCGTAGTACCACGTGCAGTCCCCTGTGTAGAAGCCGCGACAGCTTTTGCCTTGCTTTCTCTTTTAATTTAAAAGTTTTTTTATTTTTGTGTTGACAAACACTTTTAAATGTGCTTTAATATATTAAACCGTTGACGTGGATATAAAACCAAAGGCGCACTTACAGAGAGTTGGGGTAGCTGAAAGCCCAATAGTAAGCGAGTTGGACAAATGGACCACTGAGGGCGTAAAGAAAAGCGAAAGCTTAGTATCTTACGACGTAAAGCCTACGTTAGATGGCGAGGAATGTGTTTGCATTCTGTAAGAGGTGGGTACATTTATTGTACCAATCAAGGTGGTACCGCAGGTTTTACACCTGTCCTTGTATGAGGATAGGTGTTTTTTGTTGTCTAAAAATATATTTTAAGAGGAGAATTGTTATGAAAACTATTATTAAAAAGGTACTTGCACTGGTTTTATCTGCAATGCTTGCTATCACATTCCTTGTAGGCTGCTCATCATCTGCAAACACCACCACTGCAAATAAAAAAATAAAAATCGGCATTGTACAGATAGTAGAGCACCCATCTCTTAACACTATTAGAGAAAGTTTTTTGACAGAGCTTACAGCTTTGGGCTATACCAACGATAAAGTAGAAATAGACTACCAAAATGCACAGGGCGACCAAGCCACGCTTAACTCTATTACTCAAAAATTTGTATCTGACAAAAGCGACCTGATAGTAGCAATAGCAACTCCGTCGGCACAGTCGGCAGCAGCGGCAACAAGCAATATACCCGTGCTTTTTTCGGCAGTGACAGACCCTATAGCGGCAAACCTTATGGCTGACCTCACAAAGCCGGATAAAAACGTTACAGGAACCTCTGATGCGATACCTGTACAGCAAGTGTTCGAGCTTGCATCTAAGCTTACACCAAATGTAAAAAAATACGGCTTTATCTATTGCACCAGCGAAGTAAGCGCGGTTTCTGTTATAAACGATGCCAAAAAATATTGTGATAAAAACAACATACCTTATACAGAAGTAACAATAACAAATGCTTCAGAGCTTCAGCAAGCCGCACAGAGCCTTGTAGGGCAGTGTGACGCTTTTTACACAACTATTGACAATGTCGTTGCCTCGGCTATGCCTGTACTTGCCGATGTTGCCAAAAAAGCAAAAATGCCTGTGTATGTCGGTGCCGATTCTATGGTAGCTGACGGCGGACTGGCAACGGTTGGCATAGAGTATTCGGGTCTTGGAAAGCAAACCGCAGCCATGGCTAAAAAAATCCTCAGCGGCACAGCTATTTCAGATATTCCGGTAGAAACCCTAAATAACTTTGGTATATTTATAAATGAAGACACAGCCACGGCTCTCGGAATAACAATACCAAAGGATATAAAAGAAGCTGCACAGCTATTAAAAAACAAATAACTCTATAAAATTTGGAGGCTTAACCGTGAATTTTACAGCTTTACAAGGCTCTGTGGAGCTTGGCATAATATATGGCTTTATGGCACTTGGCGTTTTTGTTTCGTTTCGTATACTTAATTTACCCGATTTAACAGTAGACGGCAGCTTTACACTTGGCGCTTCTTGCTCTGCTGTAATGACACTTGCCGGTCACCCTTTTTTGGGGCTTTTGGCCGGAGTTGTTTCAGGTGCCTTAGCAGGTCTTGTCACAGCATTTTTACAAACAAAACTTAAAATTCAGCCAATTTTATCAGGTATATTGACAATGACAGGTTTATATTCAATTAACCTGCGGGTAATGCAAAACCGCGGTAACCTTTCGCTTCTTAATATACCTACAATCTTTACACCTTTTGGAAAAAGCGATTTTGCCGCGCGCTTTGCAAAGCTGCTGTTTCCCCTAGCGCTAATTGCTTTTGTAATTGTACTTATGACACTTTTTTTTAAAACTCAACTTGGCATGAGCATTCGTGCAACAGGCGACAACGAAGATATGGTGCGCTCATCATCTATAAACTCCGACTTTACAAAGGCAGTCGGTCTTGCAATTGGCAATGCAATAGTTGGGCTTTCGGGGGCATTAATTGTACAATATCAGCAATTTTGCGATATAAGCATGGGGATAGGAATGGTTGTTATAGCAATGGCATCGCTTATTATAGGAGAAGTTATTTTTGGCACAAGCAATATGCCGCGTCACATAACTGCGGTAGTAATAGGCTCTGTAATTTACAGAATTATTATTGCACTTGTGCTTCGTGTTAATATTTCTCCTAGCGACTTAAAGCTTATTTCATCAGTCATAGTTGCTGCTGCACTTTCGTACCCTGTTCTTAAAGAACATATGGCAGCAAAAAAGCTAAGAAAGGGGCTTAGCGGCAATGCTAAAATTAACTAATCTTACAAAAACCTTTAACAAAGCCACACAAAATGAAAAAACAGCACTCAATAATATTAATGTCACTATAAATAACGAAGATTTTGTAACCATAATAGGCGGTAACGGTGCGGGTAAGTCTACACTTTTTAATGCAATAGGCGGCAATTTTTTATGCGATTGCGGAAGTATATTTCTTGATGAACATGACTTGACCTTTATGCCTGAGCACAAGCGCGCACGTTACATTGGCAGGCTTTTTCAAGACCCTATGAGAAGCACTGCACCGTCAATGACTATAGAAGAAAACCTTGCTCTTTGCTACAGCCGCGGAACACATCGCGGGTTTGGCATAGGCATAAAAAAATCTGACACAGTCTTTTTTAAAGAGCGCCTTGCAGCATTGGGCTTAGGGCTTGAAGACAGGCTTAAAACAAAAATGGGCTTACTCTCCGGCGGTCAAAGGCAGGCTGTAACCTTACTTATGGCAACTATAGTAACTCCAAAGCTACTGCTGTTAGATGAACATACGGCTGCGCTGGACCCTGCTACCGCCGAAAAAGTGCTGGAATTGACAAAGCAGATTGTTAAAAAAGACAAAATTACAACTATGATGATAACTCACAATATTAAATCGGCTTTAGAACTGGGCAACCGTACAATAATGATGGACGACGGCGAAATAATACTTGATATAAGCGGAGAAGAAAGAGCCGATATGACAGTGGAAAATCTTATTTTAAAGTTCTCTGAAAAACGCGGGAAAATACTTGATAACGACCGAATGCTGCTAATATAAGTTAAAAAATGACGATTGCACTTAATATTAAGGCAGTCGTCATTTTTTTATTTAAATACGATTATTTCTCCTGTATCTCCATCTATTTTAAGAAAATCTCCCGTAGAAATTATGCCTGTTTCAGGCTCTACAATAGCAGGCAGACCCATTGTACGGCACAAAATAGAGGTATGAGAGCAAACACTGCCGCAATATATTATAACACCCTTTACACGGTTTCTGTCAAAGCCGATTATATCTGCCGGGCTTAACTGCTCTGCCACAATTATTATATCTTCGTCGCTACATTCTTTAGGTATGTCTATAGGCTCGTGGACACCCATAAGGCGCAAAATCAGCTCATAGCATATATTTTCAACATCTGAGCAACGCTCTCTCAAATAATCATCGTTAATATCCAAAAAAATATTGGACAGTCTTTTCATTTCGCAATAAACTGCGTACTCTGCATTGACGTGCTCATCTAATATCTTTTGTTCACAATTATTAATACCCTCGCCGTCATTCAAAAACATAGAGTATACCATAAAAATATTTGCTGTAGCAATATCCATTGTAAGACTAGTCTTTTTATATATGGCATCAAGCTCGCTTGTATACTGTGCTCTGGTTGCGGTAAGACGCGCAATTTCTTCATGAGGAGAGAAAATCTCTTGTGGCATGACACTACCTATACGAAGTGGCAGAACAAAAGCTGCGCCCGTGGCAATGCCGGCGGACGCACCCCTGCCGCTTATATTTTGCACAATATCAGCCCCATTCCACATGGATAATTGAATAAATATATGGATATATTCAACTATAGAATATTCCTTTTTTAATAATATGTCAACTGTATAAATTAAAAGAGCCACCGGCTGTCACCGATAACCCTTTAATTGTATAATATTATTTACCAAGTGGCTTCATTGTCGGGAACAAAAGAACATCGCGAATAGATGCACTGTTTGTAAGCAACATTACAAGCCTGTCAATGCCTATACCCATTCCGCCTGTAGGCGGCATACCGTACTCCATTGCTGTAAGGTAATCTTCATCTACGTCGCAAGCCTCGTCGTCACCCGCAGCCTTTGCCGCTGCCTGTGCTTCAAAACGTCCGCGCTGGTCTATAGGGTCGTTCAGCTCCGAAAAAGCATTGGCATGTTCGCGTCCCACTATAAAAAGCTCAAAACGCTCGGTGTTGTTTTCATCATGCGGCTTACGCTTTGCAAGTGGCGAAATCTCAACGGGATAATCGGTAATAAAGGTTGGCTGCATAAGGTTTTCTTCAACATATTTGTCAAAAAACAAATTGAGAATATCACCCTTTGCATGGCGCTGTTCATAATCTATATGGTGCTCTTTTGCCATTGCCCGTGCTTCCTCTAAAGTGTTTATTGCAGTAAAGTCTACCTCAGCATACTTTTTCACTGCATCGCACATTGTAATGCGCTCAAATGGCTTTTCTAGGTCTATTTCAGTTTCGCCATAAGTAATTTTAGCTGTACCAAGCACCTTCTGCGCCACTGTACGAATAAGGTTCTCCGCAAGGTCCATCATTCCATTGTAATCTGTAAAAGCCTCGTAAAGCTCCAAAAGTGTAAACTCCGGGTTATGGCGTGTGTCCATGCCCTCATTGCGAAAAACACGTCCTATTTCATAAACCTTATCAAAACCGCCTACAATAAGACGTTTAAGGTGAAGCTCTAAAGCTATGCGCAAGTACATATCCATGTCAAGCGTATTATGATGTGTTATAAACGGGCGAGCAGAAGCGCCTCCTGCTATAGAGTGAAGCACAGGTGTTTCAACCTCAAGATAACCTGTGGCATTTAAGAAATTGCGAATTTCGGTGATGATTTTAGAACGTTTAACAAACGCATCTTTAACATCAGGGTTCACTATCAAATCCACATAACGTTGACGGTAACGCATATCGGTATCTTTTAAGCCATGCCATTTTTCGGGTAATGGTAAAAGCGATTTTGAAAGAATAGTCATTTTTGAGGCACGAATAGAAATTTCTCCGCGATGAGTGCGAAATGCTGTTCCGCTGACACCAACAATATCACCGATATCGAGGTAGCTTTTTAATGATTGATATGCTTCCTCGCCAACATTATCTATTTTAATATAAAGCTGTATTCTTCCGCTTGAATCACGCAAATCCATAAAGGCAGCCTTGCCCATATCTCTCCACGACATCACTCTGCCTGCAACAGAAACTTCTTTTTCATCGTAATTTTCAAAATCATCTGTTATTTGCTGTGCATAAGCTGTAGTTTTAAAGGTAGTAATCTTAAAAGGGTCATTGCCGTTTTGCTGCATATCGGTAAGCTTACCGCGACGAATTTGTAAAATTTCTGAAAGCTGTTCTTCGGTAATTTCTTCTGCCTGCTCTGCGGAGTTTTTGTTTTCTTGCATACTTTTTATTCCTCCATGCCCCAACGGGGTTATTCAACTTAAAAAATGCAGGCTATTATTTATAGCCCGCATTAAGCTTTATACTTTAGCGCGATACCGATAAAATCTCGTATGGTACTGCACCGCTTGGCGCATCTACCGTAACATGGTCACCAATTTTTTTACCAAGTAAGGCCTTCCCTAGCGGAGATTCATCTGAAATTTTATTCTGTGTCGGGTCAGATTCTGTAGAGCCAACTAAAAAATAATCATCAATATCGTCAAATTCCAAATCTTTTAGCTTTACTTTAGAGCCAACACTTACAGCATCATGCGACATTTCTTTTTCATTAGGTACACGCGCTATTTTTAACATTGCTTCAATCTCAGCAATACGCGCCTCTACTATAGCCTGTTCGTTTTTGGCTTCGTCATATTCACTGTTCTCAGAAAGATCCCCAAAGCCTCGTGCAATTTTAATTTTTTCCGCAATATCCTTGCGTTTTACCGTTTTTAGCGTTTCAAACTCTTTTTGAAGTTGTTTAAGTCCTTCTTCAGTCAAAACAATTTCTCTGGGCAAAATAATCTTCCTTTCCGGGGTGATAAATCACATTAAAATGCGCTAAACTACGTTGGTAACCCATAAAAAATACTTTTATGGATTACCAGTTCTTCTTATTATAGACGAGGCAATAAACATTGTCAAGCCTCTAATGTATAATTAGGGTAAATTTGGTCAGGCTTATGAAATTTTAATTCCAAATATTCAGTAATATTATAAGGTGTTAATATGTTTCTTCCGCAACGCAGGGTTACAACCGTCTGCTTACTGAAGCTTTGTTTTCCGCTGTATTCATACAGCGCACCTGCAAAATCCATAGGGTCAATACCATGCGGTAAGAAATGAGAAAGCTCACCGCGTATTGCTATTTTTATATCTCCGACAAGCTTGCACTTTGCAGCACAATCAATATTGCCAAGCGTAAAAACAGGAGCATCTGTATCCAGTGCCGCAGCTTCATTTCCGTCAGGGCAAATCACAAACAAGCAGTCCCCTTGTTTATCATGTTCACCAAATTCATCGGTAACAATAATTCCGGCGCCAATTTCTTCCATCATATTATATGAAAGCTTTTTGTAAATTTCTTGCCGCTGTGTTACAACCTTTACGGTAATACAGCAAGAAAGCAAATTTGGCACAAGCTCTGTATAAGCAGCAAGAGAATCAACTAAAGTAACAGTTTTTCTATAAAGCGGCAAATGACAACGTCGTATCATTTCGATACAGGTATTAATAAGCACCTTGTTTGCCAAAGCGGTAGGCATAAATCGTTTTAAAAATGTACCCTGCGGCAACTCAAAATAACGCGGCAAAACAATGCTTCTGCAAGCACGTCCGCAAACAGCTTCTACTTTACCCCAAGGGACATCTTCACATTCTGCAACAATTAAAAGATAGCTGCATTTTGGCGTTTTTATAAGTTCTGTTTTAATTTTGTGCCTTTTAATTTTTTGCAAAAGCTTGGCAAATATTCCTATAGAATCGGTTTTTTTTATTTTTAAAACAGCAAACATATTCCCTCCCCCTTTTTTAAGCCTGCCACATTATATGCAGACAAGAAGGAGGATATGTTTATTTGCTTTCAGACGACGATGAATCAGAAGAAGAATTTGACGATGAATCTGACGAAGATTCTGAAGAAGATGATGGCAAGGCCTGTGATGACGATGGTTTAGTCGCCGTTATCTGCTCTGCCTGTGAAGGCACTACGCCTTTTGCTTCATCTGCCGCACGCACAAGCCCCTGCAAAACTTCATCAGCTTTTTTAAGCTGCGGGTCGGTTTCGGTGGTAAGCTGAGCAAAGTTTTTTTCTTCTTCGGGTGTAAGCAGCACTTCATAATCCGGTTTTACACCAACCATATTAAAGGTTTCGCTCTTTATGGTTTTATATACAGCGGTTGTAAGCATCACCGCAGAGCCATCTGTAAGCTTTATAGTATCTTGCCTTGTTCCACGTCCTATGGTTTTGACACCAACAATTTTTGCTTTGCCTGCATCTTTAAGTACCTGCGCAAATATCTCAGCTTCTCTGGCAGTTTTGTCATTTACAAGCAGCACTATAGGCATATCCAAAGCTTTAGAATCGGTAGTTTCAAATTTTTCTATTTTACCGTTTTTATAGGTTGCTGTTAAAATAGGCTGCGACGGCAAAATTCTATCAAGCATTTTTATAGTTGAGTCTAAAAGTCCCCCTGCATTTCCACGCAAATCTATCAAAAAGCTTTTTGCGCCCTCATTAATAAGCTTTTCTAGCTGCTTTACGAATTGTTCATCTGTAGTATCTGAAATATCAGATACTCTAAGGTAACCCGTTGTGTCATTAAGAAGCTTTGGAAAAACCGACGGAATATCTACATGGCGGCGAGTTACAGGGAATATATTGTCTTCGCTGTCACGTCTTACTGTAATGTCAAGTTTTGTACCGGCTTCCCCTTGTAAAACCTCTTGCATCTGTGTAATGTTGTCTGCCTTTACATCTGTATCGTCGATTTTAACTATAAGGTCACCCACTTTAAGCCCCGCCGTTTCTGCGCTGGAGCCCGGATAAATATCTGTAATTATAATATATCCGCTGGGGTCCCTGTCGGTAGCCGCGCCTATACCTACAATTTTGCCATCTTTTATCTGTAAATCTTTTTTATATGCTTCTGCTGTAAAATATTTTGCGTAAGCATCTCCGCTTCCTTTTGCATAACCCGAGGACAAGGAATCGTTTAAAATCTTGTCATTAATTTGTCCTGCAAAATTAGTTCTAAATACTTTATCAATCTCTGAAAGCTTACTGTATATTGCTTCTCGTTCCTTTAGGTTATAAACCTTTTCGTTGAAAATATTCATAGAAAAAACCATAGTCATAGAGAAGGTTACAGCGGCTACTATTGCCATTAAAGTAAACAGAGCGCCGATTGTCACCTTTTTATTCATTGAAATGCTCCCATCTGTTCCGTCATTTATATGCTTTTAAATATTAAAATAGCTACTCGGATTTACAGCGTTTCCGTTTTTACGAATTTCAAAATGAAGATGTGGGCCTGTGCTCCACCCTGTTGTGCCAACTTCTCCTATAACATCGCCTTGAGTTACATAATCTCCCACGCTTACATATACTTGGTTTTGGTGCCCATAAAGCGTAGACATTCCACCGCCGTGGTCGATTATAACATATCTGCCATACCCAACGCCCGGTGTATATGAATTTGACGCATAAATAACTTTGCCATCATTTGCAGCATGAATTTCTTGTTGGAAAATAGCGCTACCCGCCATATTTCTTCCCGCTATATCTATACCGGTGTGATAATCGGTATTGCCAAAACGCCAGCCAAAACGAGAGGTTATATTTTTAAATCCCGAAACAGGCCATATAAAATCTCCGCCGACATAGTCACCTATTGACGCATTTGCCGCATATATACGTTTAATTGCTTCTTGAGCTTCTTTTTCTTCTTTCAATTTTTGTGCTTTTTGTGCCTCAAATTCCTTTTGAAGCTGGTCTATATCTTGAATTTGCGCGGCAGTTTCTTTAACCTTGCCGGCTAAATTCACCTTCTGTTCGCCTACATCTTTTTTATCAGCTTCAACCTGCATCTTATCTTTTTCTATTTCTGCCAATGCTTCTTCAATATCTTTTTTTGCAACAAGCAATTCATCAATCATACTTTTATCGTGTGCAGAAGTTCTTTCCAGCATTTCTGTGCGCGTCAAAAAATCCGCATAAGAATCTGCACCAAAAACGACACCAAGCGTTGTTGAGTCATCATCTAAGTACATTTTGCGCATACGTTTTTTAAAAATGCTGTAGTTTTTTTCTATATCAGCTTGCTTTTGTTTAATTTCCTGTTCTTTTTCGGATATATTTTTTTCAAGTATGCCTATTCTTCCGCTAAGTAGCTCTATAGACTGCTGCGCTATATATACTTGATTTTGTAGATTTCGTTTTTCCTTTTGCTTTTTATCTTTTTCATTTTTAGTACTGGCTATTTCCTTATCAAGAGCAGCTTGTTCTTTTTTTAGCTTAGCTATTTCGTCATTTTTTTCACTTATTTGCTGTTTATAGTTTGTTGACGCTACAGCCGTAACAGGCTGTAATGATATAAGCATGGAAAGGCACAGCAATGCCACGCAAAAACGCCTAAAAAGATTCTTCATATTATTGTCGGCACTTCCCCTCTATTACGGTCATTACACTTTAAGATAATTTCTGACAAATATCATACTTCCTAAGACACCAAGACCTATTCCGCCTGCCGCAAAGCCCGCAAAAAGCTTAAGCCCTATCTGGTTAAACTGGATTATACTGCCATTTATAGATTGTATCCACGAAGACGGGTTCTCTACAAGCCAGTGCAGTAAATAGTTGTAGCCGCCCCATAGAACAAAATATGCCAAAATTGCCGAAACTAAGCCCAATATCAGTCCCTCTATCATAAAAGGGAATTTTATAAATAAATCGGTTGCACCAACATATTTCATAATGCCTATTTCTTTACGTCTGTTGAAAACCGTTATTTTTATTGTATTTGCAATAATTATAAGCGTAACACCTATGAGCAAGGCAACTATACCCATTCCAAGGGTAATAACAAGCTTTTTTACGCTTGTTAAGGTTTCTGCTATATCGGTTGGTGCCTTAACGGTATCTGTGCCCTTTATATTTTCTATTTCTTCTACAGTTTTTGTAAGCTTACCCAGGTCGTCTATTTTAATTCGGTAGGTATTTGGGTAAAAGTTATCGTCCTCTCGCAAAAGTGCACCCGCATCGCCTAGCTTTTCTTTTTCGGTTTTAAACGCTTCTTCTTTAGAAACAAATATTTTTTTAATGATATTGTCGAGGCTGCTAAGCTTTTTATCGTAAGCTTCTACCTCTTTTTTCGTCATTTGGTCCTTCAAAACTATAACAACTTCATTTTGTTCCTCTACATATCCAACTATGCTGTTCATATTAACACTCATTAAAACTGCAGAGCCTATAAGTAGCATACACGCAGTAAGTACACCGATAGATGCAAGTGACATAAGCCTGTTGGTCCAAACATTTTTAGAGCCTTCTTTTAACAGATATCCAAAGCTGCTTCCCCTCATATTATTGCCTCCATTCAGAATCATCAGCAATAATATGCCCATGCTCTATAGTTAAAACCCTGCGGTTAAACTGTGCCACAAGGTCATGCTCGTGTGTTACCATAATAACAGTGGTGCCAACGTTATTTATTTCGTTAAGCAAATCTACAATCTCATAAGAAAGCTCTGGGTCTATGTTGCCTGTAGGCTCGTCCGCTATAATAAGGCGAGGGTTGTTTACTAATGCGCGTGCCAAAGCAACACGCTGCTGTTCGCCGCCCGAAAGCTGCTGCGGCATACATTTTGACTTAGAGCCAAGACCCACCAAGCCCAATATATAAGGCACACGCCTTCTCACATCGCGCGAAGAAACATCTGTTACCCTAAGCGCGAAAGCTACATTGTCAAAAACATTCATTGTTGGAATAAGACGAAAATCTTGAAAAACCACACCCAAAGAACGACGGAATTTAGGAATTTGCCTGCGCTTCATGCGCGAAAGCTTAAACCCGTTCACTTCCACCTCACCGGCTGTAGGTATTTCTTCGTGCAGCAGCATCTTGATAAGTGTAGATTTACCTGCGCCGGACGAACCAACGACAAAAACAAATTCGCCATCTTCTATCTCTAAATTTACATCTTTTAACGCCACTGTGCCGTTTTTATATGTCTTTGACACATTGGTAAATTTTATCACTTTCACACCGTCCTTTAAATGAACTAACAAATTTCAACCTCCAAAATAGAAAAACCGTCTTGGAGGCCAAAGTTCATTTTTTTAAGCCTATTAATATTTTACGGGGTTTGCTGTAAGATATTTTTTAACCATAAGTGCTACTTTAAAAACTATAGCGTGGTCAAATTCGCGTAAATCGAGCCCTGTAAGTTTTTTTATTTTTTCTAGTCTATAGACCAGAGTATTGCGGTGAACAAACAGCCTTCTGGAGGTTTCTGAAACATTTAAGTTGTTTTCAAAAAACTTTTGGATAGTAAACAATGTTTCTTGGTCTAAGCTTTCTATAGAGCCTTTTTTAAAGACCTCGCGCAAGAACATTTCGCAAAGAGTAGTCGGCAGCTGGTAGACAAGACGGGCTATGCCTAAGTTGTCATAGCTTACAATTGTCTTTTCTGTGTCAAACACCTTACCTACTTCTAGTGCTACCTGTGCTTCTTTAAATGACTTAGCCAGCTCTTTTATACCGTCAACCGACGTGCCTATGCCGACAACTGCGCGCGTATGGAACTCGCCGCCTAATGTATCGACAATAGAGCGTGCTAGCTTTTCTAAGTCTTTTACAGCAATGCCGGTCTTTATTTCTTTAACCAAAACAATATCTGTTTCGCTTATGTTAAAGACAAAATCTTTTTGCTTATCGGGGAAAAGATTTTGTATAACCTCAAACGATGAAATATCATTGGCGGCAATAACGCGGATAAGCAGTACAGCCCGCGAAACATCTACATTAAAATGCAGTTCCTTAGCCTTTACAAAAATATCTCCCGGTAAAATATTATCAAGAATTACATTTTTAATAAAATTGTTACGGTCATATTTTTCATCGTAATATTGTTTTATAGTAAGCAGAGAAACCGCAAGTACATTGCAAAATTTTGCTGCCAGCTCGTCGCTGCCCTCCACAAAAACTACATAATCCGGTGACATACCTACGCCAAACGGCTTGTATGTGAAGCCGTCGCGAGAAAAGCTCTCAGAATTAACATCAAGATTTTCAAACGAGCCTATCCCGGACCGTTCTCCTACACGGGTAAGGTCGCTGCAAGAAATAATTATTTCCGAATCGTCAATGACTCCGACATTTCTATCGATTGAATCTTTCATTTGATGAATTACGCCCTGAAATAGTCTGTTCGACATTAAAATCCCCTCTTTGCTTATTATATTCGGCAAAGCCGAAAACCATTCGATACCTTTTTATGACCTATCTTATTTTACCGAATTTTTTGTCAATTTGCAACACAATAAACAAAAAAAGTTACTTCTTGATGTGCGAATTTTGCAAAAATATTTTTTTACAAGCTACATAACTCATTTTATCGCAATTTTATGATGAAAATATGAACAAATAGTCGGTTTTAATATTATTGTGTATTGCTTGTTATTAGATTAAGCTCCTCAGTGGTTATTAGCCTACAACACCCCGGCTTTAAAGCTTCGTCTAAAAAGAGCCCGCCTATGCGTGTTCTGTGCAAGCGCAGCACGGTGCGCCCAAAATGTTCAAACATTCGTTTTATTTGATGATACATTCCCTCGGTAAGTACCACCTCAACATATTCGCCGCTGCCCTGTTTTAGTATTTTTACCCTTGCAGGCTTAACGCTCGTGTGCATATCCAACGCGAAGCCCTCCTCAAACTGTTTTATCAGTTCATCATCTATAGGGCTGCTAAGCTGCGCGGTGTAGGTTTTTGCTACGTGTTTTTTGGGGGAAAGAATTCTATGCGCAAATTCCCCATCATCGGTTATAAGAACAAAGCCTGTGGTGTCCTTGTCCAAACGTCCTGCCGGAAAAAGCCCGTCGCGCATAAGCTCCTCGGGTATTATGTCAAGCACTGTTTTTTCGCGCCCGTCACGCGTAGCAGAAACAACCCCCTGTGGCTTATTAAGCATAACGTATATATGCTGCCTAAGCACAACAGGCTCTCCGCGCAAGGTTATGCTGTCTTTTTCAATATCTATTTTGTAATCTGCCGTCTTTACCGCTACACCATTTACAGCAACCATGCCCCCGCGCACCAGTTCTTTTATATCGCTTCGCGAGGCTGTGGATTGTGCCGCCAATATTTTATCAAGACGTTCAGGCTTCATTTATCCACCTCATTACTATTTATAGTATAAATTGAAAACTTAAATAAAAATATTATTAATGTGTATGAATTATAACACATAAAAAGAAAAAAAGCACGAAAAACTCGTGCCCTTTTTGTGGAATTTGTTTAAGCTTAATTTTATAGCTTTTAACTCGTAAATTATTCAACTTCAAAAATCTCATCATTATAGCCTTCATCAATAGCTGTAGCTGCTGTAATTGTTTCTTCTGCAACAGCCGTTTCTTCTACAGACGGCGCAGGCAAGCTGTATTTACCAAGCATTACTTCAGAGCTTGCATCAAACCCATGTATAAAACCACCTTGCTCTGTTGAACACACATCTCCCCCTATAACCTTACCGTCATGCACTAAAATGTTTATCCTTGCATCTTCGGGGCAATCTGTATAATTTGTAATTTTATATGTATAACGTTTGCAGCGCTTGCCTTTTTGTCTTTCAAGGTCGTAGCCCTGGGCTTTTTGTAAGGTATTATATTCTTCATATACCTCATCAAATTCTTCAGGGATTATTATTTCGGTAATCTCTGTCGGCTCATCTAAAACCTGCCAGCCAAACTGTGCCACAAACTTCTCTCTTTCTTTTTGTGTTTTTACCCCCGCTCGCATTTCGGGCTTTTTTTCTTTAACTGTAAGCTCAACCTCTGCCTGTGCCTCGGTTTTTGTAAAGCGCTGGCCCACCCCATAAATTACAAGTGCCGTAACAGCCAAAAACATAAGGCCTACACCTAAAATACGTCTTCCCGAAACTTTGTATGAACGCACAAACATAAACTACTCCCCCGTCTGTTTTATCTTTATTGATATCAATTTATACTAATTTAAAAGCATAGCGCGTTTGCAATTTCAAAATCAGCACAACGTATTAGTTTGTAAATAAGACAAAGGCAAATCAGTATTATATTATATGTAAAAAAATTTTAAAAAATACTTTTAATTTTTGCGATAAAAATACTACTTGCTGCGTTATATAGGTGAAAGGGCAAGAACGCCCGCATCTAAATAAAATAAAAAAGGAGATTGATTAAAATGACAAGAACAAGAAACTTTATAATGGCATCAATCGTACTACTGACAGCAGGTGTGTTAACGGGGGCAGCGGCATTCTACTTTCTTCGCCCTGTAAGCTATGTATCGCTTGACGTAAACCCCGGTGTAGAGTTTAAGACAAACAGGCTTAACAGAGTTGTATCCATGACAGGTGCAAATGATGATGCAAAGGAACTTCTCAAAGATTATAACCCAAAGGGCAAAAAGCTAGACACTGTAGTAGACCAGGTTGTAAACCGCATGGTAAACGGAGGATATATTGCAGGCGACAAAAAAAACGACATACTTATTACTTGCAGAAACGATGCTGATTCTCAAAAAGCATTAAAACTGGTAAAAGAGCAAGTTTCTACTGCTTTAAGTGAACACCAAATGAAAGCAGATATATTGACACAAAACATAGCACTTGATAAATCATCTACAGAAGATGCCTCTAAGCACAATGTTTCGGCAGGTAAAATGGCTGTAATTACTAAGCTTTTAGCACAAGATGCTTCGTTAAATGCAGATGATTTGGCAACAACACGTATAAGTGAGCTTATAACTTATGCAGAGCAGCATAAGCTGGCTCTAGAACTTGAAGATGATGCCAAGGAAGATGCAGCCGATGCACTGGAAGACGCTAAAGAAAAAGAAAAAGATGCAAAAGAGAAAGCAGCAGATATAGTAAAGGACGCTAAAGAAAAAGAAGAAGATGCCAAAGAAGATGCAGCAGATGCGCTAAAAGACGCTAAAGAAAAAGAAGAAGATGCCAAAGAGAAAGCAGCAGATGCGCTAAAGGACGCTAAAGAAAAAGAAGAAGATGCCAAAGAGAAAGCAACAGATGCGCTAAAGGACGCTAAAGAAAAAGAAGAAGATGCCAAAGAGAAAGCAACAGATGCGCTAAAGGACGCTAAAGAAAAAGAAGAAGATGCCAAAGAGAAAGCAGCAGATGCAGTAAAAGACGCTAAGGAAAAAGAAGAAGATGCCAAAGAGAAAGCAGCAGATGCACTAAAGGACGCTAAAGAAAAAGAAGAAGATGCCAAAGAGAAAGCAGCAGATGCCGTAAAGGACGCTAAAGAAAAAGAAGAAGATGCAAAAGAGAAAGCAGCAGATGCCGTAAAGGACGCTAAAGAAAAAGAAGAAGATGCAAAAGAGAAAGCAGCAGATGCACTAAAAGACGCTAGCGAGAACAAAACCGATAATAAACCGGCAAGCACCTCCGGTAAGGACACGACAGCAAACACCAACACAAATACCACCGGCAGCTCCGGCACAATCAGCACCGAAAGCACTACCACTATAACAAGCAGCGCAGATACAAACAAAAATAGTAACGATTCGGACTCAAAAGACAGTGACGACAATAATTCTGACACTGATAAAGATGATGACTGAAAATAAACTCCGCTTTACACTAATCTTCCACATAGAAACACAGCTTTTTGTGTGGAAGGTTTGAAAAAAAGCCCTAATTATGTTATGCTAAAAATGATATATTTACATTATTGCAATGACAGAAAGGGTACAACAAATGATTTTTTTTATGGTGGCCGGCGGAGAAACCACACACGAAAAAATGCGGCAAAAATCTATTGACGAAAGCCTTTTTATAAAAATAGGCGAAAACGATATGAACGCATTGGAAGAGCTTTATACAATTACCGAACGTGCGGTTTATTCTCTGGTGCTTTCAATATTAAAAGACCCAGAGGCAACGCAGGACATTGTGCAAGAAACATATATTAAAATTCGCAGCTCTGCACATCTTTATATTCCGCAAGGTAAGCCGCTGGCATGGGTTTTTACCATTGCAAAAAATCTTTCTCTAAGCTATTTACGCCAAAATTCTTACTCCGCAGCAAGCGACAAGCCCATACCCGAAAACGACTTGAAATATTCATGTATAGCAGACCCTACCGATAGAATTGTACTTACATCGGCGCTTAATATATTAGATGAAAATGAACGACAAGTTGTTTTGCTTCATATAATTTCAGGGGTAACCCACCGCGAAATTGCCAAGACATTTGATGCTCCGCTCTCCACCATACTTTCGCGTTACAACAGGGCGCTAAAAAAACTAAAAAAACATTTATCACAAAGGGGGGCTTTTGATGAATAAACAAATAGGGTTATCGCTTAACCACGCAGTAAATCAATTGCCTCGTCCTTCTTTTGAAGCTATTGCTTCTGCCCCTGTACAAAAAATGTATATGCACGATGATATTACAAGACAGCCCGAGCACACTCACAGAAGTATAGGCAGCCTTAACTATAGACTTACCGCTGTATTAGCCTGCTGTATTATGTGTTTTACCTTTGGACTTAATTGGTTTTGGCAAAATTTAGCTGTAAGCAGCCTTATAACCATAGATGTAAATCCAAGCTTTGAGCTTACTGTAAACCGTAATGATAAAATACTTGAAATAAAAGCACTTAATGCAGATGCAGTAGAATTTTTAAATGAAAAAAACTTTCGCGGTTTGGCGCTTGATAATGCAGTAGAAGTGCTGTTTTCGGATTTGGCAAAAAGCCGATATATGAACACCGATAAAAATAATATATTAATCTCAGTGCAAAACAAAGACACTGCACAACAAAAAAAGCTGGAGCAAGCGCTGACAATTGACATAGAAAAGGGACTTACTTCATCTGGCATAAAGCCAAATATTGTTCTGCAAGAACTAAACGACAATAAAGAAATGCAAAAAGAAGCGCATAAATATAATGTTTCATCTGGAAAAATGCAGCTTGTTCACAAGCTTTATAAAAATAACACTGCTCATTCTTTAGAAGAACTTGCTGCCATGCCACTGGCACAGCTTTTAAAATTAGAAGATATAGAAGCCGATAGTGACGATGACGATGATGACAGCAAGAGCGAAACTGAACAAAGCAGCAAAGCCGACAGTGACGACCACGACAGCAAGAGCGAAGCTGGACAAAGCAGCAAAGACGACAGCGACGACCACGGCAGCAAGAGCAAAGCTGAAGCAAGCAGCAAAGACGACAGTGACGACCACGACAGCAAGAGCAAAGCTGGACAAAGCAGCAAAGCCGACAGCGACGACCATGACGACAAGAAAAAAGCTGAACAAAGCAGCAAAACCGACAGCGACGACCACGACAGCAAGAGCAAAGCTGAACAAAGCAGCAAAACCGACAGTGACGACCATGACGACAAGAAAAAAGCTGAACAGAGCAGCAAAGACGACAGCGACGACCATGACAGCAAAAGCGAAGCTGAAGCAAGTAGCAAAGCCGAAAGCAACGACCACGACAGCAAGAGCGAAGCTGAAGCAAGTAGCAAAGCCGACAGTGACAAACACGACAGCAAGAGCGAAGCTGAACAGAGCAGCAAAGACGAAAGCAACGACCACGACAGCAAGAGCGAAGCTGAAGCAAGTAGCAAAGACGACAGCAACAACCATGACAGCAAGAGCGAAACTGAACAAAGCAGCAAAGCCGACAGTGACAATAACAACAATGATAGCGTAGAAATTACTGCAAGCAACGATAATACCGCCGGCTCTGATAGCTCTGCTAACGGCAATAACAATGAAGCTGAAAACGACAGCGGCAAAGAAGACTAACAAGTTTTATTATTGCGAAGCAAACCCATAGCCAGATAAATACAAGTAACTATAAGTGTTATATTACCTTTTTCGTGCAAAACCAAAAAAGTTTCAATTACCGCTATAGCAATAAGAAACAACACAGAAACTGCTCTTGAAACAAGCATGGCTGCGCGCGGCGAAGTAAAGCAAAGTGCTAAATTTCTTACTATCATACCGCCATCTAAAGCATCTATAGGCAAAAGATTAAAAAGACCCAACAGTAAATGCACCTGTGCAAGCTGTGTTAAGCTATTTTGCTTTACAGCTATAACTAAAGCAGCTAAAAAGTTTACAAACGGTCCTGCTAAAAACAACAGCGCTTCTTTTTTATAAGAAAGCGCTGTTGTACTTTGTCTGCAAATGCGAATACCAAAGGCAACAAAGTATATACCGCATACAGGCTGTTTAAAAAGGTGCATAACAACTAAATGTCCACATTCGTGCAGCATTGCCGCAAAAAGCATCTGACACCCAAGCCCCGTTTTGTCAACAAGAAAAAACGCCGTAATTACAGCTAAAAATGGGTAACTTATGCTAATATTTATACCTAATATATTAAAATTCATTGTACACCCACGCAGGGTTTGCCTGTAAGCCGTTAATACGAATTTCTAAATGCACATGGCTGCCCGTAGAAGCACCTGTGTTACCAACCTTTGCTATGGTTTCGCGTTGTATCACCTTAGCACCTATGGGCACTAATATTTTACTGCAATGGCAATATACTGTTTCAAGCCCCGCACTGTGGCTAATAATAATATAGTTTCCGTAGCTTACAGAGCTTCCTGTTTCGCTCACAATACCATCAAGCACCGCAGAAATAGGCGTACCCTCAGGTGCCGCAATGTCAACACCTGTATGAAAATCGTCCTCACCGGTTAATGGATGCTTGCGGTAGCCAAAGCGAGATGTAAACGTTCCTGCCTTTACAGGTAAAATCGGCTTATCAGAAATAAAAAAAGGCGAAAGCACCACTG
Source organism: Hydrogenoanaerobacterium sp. (assembly GCA_036638975.1). GTDB lineage: Bacteria > Bacillota > Clostridia > Oscillospirales > Ruminococcaceae > JAVWJP01. Next base: position 194,004 of record JAVWJP010000001.1, on the reverse strand, counting down.
TTTTTGGCGCCTTAAGCCTTTTTTCGTCCTTTATAAAATTAAAACCGCCGCCCTGCCCTATATTCTGTTCCTTAAATTGCATATCAGAGGGAAAAGGCAGCTGCATTTTTTCTTGTGAATTTAATTCTTCTTTTATAATATTATCGCTTCTGTCTTCAAGCTGCGTTTTTTTAGCAAAGTAGTCAGAAAATTTTGACAATTCCGCATTAATATTACTTGGCAGCTCTATATTTAAATTTGTCAAAACATCTTTAGCTGATGAAAAGTTAAATTCGCTTTCTAGATTCTTTTTAACCTCTGCCCGCACCGGCTCATACACTGCCGCGCCAAAGAACTTTAAAATATATGCGGCTATCAACAAAACAATGCACAAGCTTATTTGTATAAGCATGGCAGAAAGCACAACATCTTTAGGTGGTTTTTTGCCTTGTCTGTATTGTTCAGTGTGTCGTCTGTCCCTTACTTTGTTTTCGGCATACATAGTAAAAACCGCTCCTTTGATTTTTCCATATGGTGACCGGCAAACAAGCCCCCGTGCACAGCATAAGCGACATTTTGCCGCCAAGATATGTGCAAAGAGGCTTGTTCAGCGGATATTTAATTATATGGTAAAAAGCATAGGAAAAGAACAGCTATTTTTGGTTAATTATATATTCTTCTATAGAAGCGGCGGCAACCTTACCGGCGCCCATAGCCAAAATTACGGTAGCAGCGCCGGTTACTGTATCTCCGCCCGCAAAAACACCCATACGCGTTGTAGCTGTACTGTCGTCAGCAACAAGGCAACCGTATTTGTTAGCCTCAAGTCCCGGTGTAGTCGTACGTATAAGCGGGTTTGGAGATGTTCCTATAGACATAATCATGCTCTCTACAGGCAACATAAAGTTAGAGCCTTTAAGCTCAACGGGACGACGTCTTCCCGAAGCATCAGGCTCGCCTAGCTCCATTTTAACACATTCCAAAGCACTTACACGCCCATTTTCATCGCCAATAACACGCACAGGGTTAGTAAGTAGCATAAACTCTATGCCTTCCTCCATAGCATGGTGAACTTCCTCGGCACGTGCAGGCAGCTCTTCCATGGAGCGACGGTAAACTATGTAAACTTTTTTGGCTCCCATACGCTTAGCACAGCGTGCAGCGTCCATTGCCACGTTGCCTCCGCCCACAACAGCCACACTGTCACAGTGGTCTATAGGTGTGTCGTAGCCGTCTTTATAGGCTTTCATAAGGTTTATTCGCGTCAAATACTCGTTTGCAGAATACACTCCCAGTAAATCTTCGCCCTCTATGCCCATAAAGTTTGGAAGCCCTGCGCCTGAACCTATAAATACGGCTTCAAAGCCCTGCTCATCAAAAAGCTCATCTATTGACAGAACTTTTCCTATTACCATATTTGTCATAATATTGACGCCTAATTCGCGCAATTTTTCAATTTCTTTTGCAACAATTTTTTCTTTTGGCAGACGAAACTCGGGTATGCCATAAACCAGCACACCGCCCGCTGTATGAAAAGCCTCAAATATAGTAACCTCAAAGCCGCGTTGTGCCAATGTGCCCGCGCAGCAAAGCCCTGCGGGACCCGCACCTATTACAGCAACTTTATGCCCATTTGAAGCAGGCTTTACTTGTTTTTCAGTACTGTTTTGCAATACCCAGTCTGCTGCAAAGCGCTCTAAGCGACCTATTCCCACAGGCTCGCCCTTAATACCGCGTATACATTTGCCCTCGCACTGGTTTTCTTGCGGACAAACACGACCGCACACTGCCGGCAAAGCATTTGTCTGTGCAATTATTTTATAAGCATCTTCAAATTTACCTGCAGCAATTTCTGCAATAAATTCAGGTATATGAACATTTACAGGGCAGCCCGAAACACAAGGGCTGTTTTTGCACTGCAAGCAACGTTTGGCTTCTTCTATAGCCATCTCCGCAGTATAGCCCTCTGCTACCTCAGCAAAATTTTTATTTCTCACATCAGGAGCTTGCTCCGGCATAGAAACTTTTTTTAAAGCCATATTTGGCATGATAAATTACCTCCATTAATGCTGATTAAATTTAATTAATTTTATCTTGGAGTTGCGTTAAGCATACGGCAATGCTCAGAGTCGCATTTTTCGCGTTCTTTATAAAAAGTGTTGCGCTTTGCAAGCTCATCATAATTTACAAGATGTCCGTCAAAATCCGGTCCATCAACACAAGCAAATTTTATTTCTCCGCCAACATTAACGCGACAGCCGCCGCACATTCCCGTACCGTCTATCATTATAGGGTTAAGCGAAACAAGAGTTTTTATATTATAAGGTTCTGTCACTTTAGAAACAAATTTCATCATAGGTATAGGCCCTATAGCAATAACCAAATCGTACTTATTACCGGCATCTATAAGACTTTGAAGCTTGTTTGTAACAAAACCTTTTTCGCCGTAAGTACCGTCGTCTGTTGTAACATAAAGGTTTGTACATACTTTTTTAAATTCATCTTCAAGTATTACAATATCTTTACTGCGAAACCCTGCAATTACATCTACCTCTGCACCATTTTTAAAAAGTGCTTTTGCAGACGGATAAGCAATTGCATTGCCTACACCCCCGCCAACAACACAAACTCTTTTGTAGCCGTCAAGATGAGTTGCAGTGCCCAAAGGTCCTACAAAATCTTCTATAAAGTCGCCCTCGTTCATCTGCGAAAGCAGCATTGTCGAGCGCCCAACAATTTGGAAGATTATAGTGACCGTACCTTTTTCAGTATCACTGTCAGCTATTGTAAGAGGAATCCGCTCGCCCTTATCATCTATACGAAAGATGATAAACTGCCCTGCTTTTGCCTTTTTTGCTATAAACGGCGCTTCAATTTCCATGCGTGTTACAGCGGAATTAAGGCTCTGCTTTTTTACTATTCTAAACAAAAACAACACTCCCTTGTATAATTCGTGCCTATGAAAAAAGTTTTTTGCTACATTAGTAATACTATCTTTTTAATAGTATAACCGATATTGGAATTTAACGCAAGAAAAAATGCACCAATATCTTCAAAAAATAAGCATTGGTGCATTTTATATTACTTTATTACTGTAACCTTGCAAGTGGCATTTTTACCATTTTGTGCCGTAACAATAATGGTTGTAGTACCTGCTTTTATGCCCTTTACTGTACCGTCCTGTGCAACTTTTGCAATGTCTGTATTTTTACTTTTCCATACAAGCTTTTCTTTATTATTTTCCGGGTCTGTAATAGCGGTAAGCCACGCCTCTCCGCCAACTTCTATTTCAAGCTCCGGCGTGTCCATTTCTATAGACTTTATTTTACTTTTTTCTGTGCCTTCATCTGAGATTTCTTCTACAGTATCGCCTGTAACAGTTATATTACACCTGCCAACCTTCGTGTCATCTTTATATGATGTTGCAGTTATGACAGCCGTGCCTGCACTTAGAGCAGTTATATTACCTTCGTTGTCTACACGAACAACATATCTGTCGGTGCTTGCCCATTTAACGCCTTTTTTTGCGGCAGAATCGGGTGTTATGACAGCCTCTAAGACATCGGTTTCGCCTGTTGTCATAGATAAATTAGCGGCATTTATACGCACCTTTACAGGTGTAGTGTTATCATCGGCATTGCTTACTTCTATGTCGGAAGCAATACTTTCTTCTTCATTTATGACAATTTTTTCTGTTGTGTCTGTAGTAATTTCTACGCCGGAGCTGCCTGCCGCCGCTGCAAGATAAGCATTTATACCATTTGCAATACCTCTTGCAATCTCTGCTTGATACGATGATGAAAGAAGCTTGTCATATTCATCTGTGTTAGATAAAAACCCGCTTTCAGAAAGAGTAGCTGCAAACTCTGAGGTTCTTGTCATGTAGAAAAGCCCTTTTTTACCTCCGCGGTTACTCGTTTCAAGCCCTTGTGCAATGCCTGATGAAACGCGTGACGAAAGACCGGATGAGAAGCCATAAAAATGGTATGCCTCAGAGCCTGTAGCCGATGTGTTTGATGCGGCATTTGCGTGTATACTTACTAAAACATGGGGGTCAAACTCTTTGGCTTGACGCATTCTTTCTGCAAGCTCTACAAAGCTGCTGTTATTAAGTATTTTTACCGTAGCACCGTTTTCTGTCAAAATACCTGCAAGTTGTTCTGCCACTGCACGGTTTATCTGGTATTCATGCTCATTGGGGTACGAGCCTTTTGCACCAACTGAATCAGACGAATGACCGGGGTCTATAAATATTCTTGCGCCGGAGATTCCGCCCGGTGAGTTTTTAAACTTAAAAACAAGGTCGTTGCCCTCATATGCCGCCGTATAACCTATAAAACTCGCCGGATTTTTTAGTGTAAGTGTAACAGCCGAGCCAGAGCCCGAAATTTTAGAAAACATTGGGTTCTGCTCTACCTTGCCGCTTTGCGGAACGGAATCGGTGTAATTAAAGTCAACAACTATCTTGTCACTGGAAGCTGCAAAGCTATATGAAACAGGGTTTTTACATTTAAAGGTTACATAAGTTAATCCGCTGTTATTTTTAATATTAACGGACGAAACCTTATTACCGTTTAAATTATTCCCGCTTTTAATAACGCTGATATCGTCAGCATTAACTCTTACACCGGACTGCAAAAGATAATAATAATGTGTCCCCTTGCTGTTAGTATAAGCAAGCTTATTACTTGCCGTGTAATCTCTTGCACCCAAACCCAGAGGGTAATATGTGTTGCTTGAGATATCATTCAAGGTGTCGTTTGGAAATGTTTCGGCACTTGCCGCTTTTACTTCGACAAGCTCCCCGTCACCTATCACCAGCGGCTTAGTAAGCGTTATCTCCCCGCTTTGCATTGTATTTGTCGAGTCGCCAGCCGTAGCTGTTACAACAACACAGCCTATATTTGTTGATGTTTTAACCACTTTTGTTTTATATGTACCTACAAAGCGTACATACGAATCGTTTTTATCAATTTGGTCGTCATCGTCCTCCGCTGCCGATTTTTCCATGTTTATCGTGCTGCCATTAAGCTTTGCACTAAGCTTTGCATTTGGGTATGCCATAGCCGTAATAGTAAGCGTCATGCCGCCTTCTAGTGTTGTGTCCTCGTTTGGCGTAATTGATTTTAAAACCTCGGTTTTGCGGTTTATTGTATATGTCAACTTCTGCTCTTTATGCTCGAATACAAAAACATTGTCCCCTTCCTTTAGGTCTATAGTAAAGTTAATGTACCCGCTTGCATTGCGCTGTATTTCTTTTCCGTCCATAAGAACGGGGAATTCAGGGTCTGACGCACCAATTATGGTATATGTTGCCTCCGTAGTTGTAACTTTTTCTTGTGTCGGCTGTGTAAACTCAAGTTTTTCAAGAATATAGCTTAAATCTATTTCGGATTTGAAAGCTTTTTTTAAGCGCACCGTGCTGTCGTCCTCGTTTTTTACAAGAACAGCCAGCGAATCGTATACGCTTCCGCCATAGCCTTTTATTTCTTTTGCTTCAAGGTATTGCTGTGCCAGTTCCTCGCCGTCCCAGCCGCCATCTTTTTTAGGGGCGACTTTACTTGCACTGTGCACGGGGTAAAGCTTTTTGCCATTTGCATTTGCAAGCTCGCCCCACCACGAAATAACATTTTTAAACTTCAAAGCAGGGTCACTTGTATATCCTGTTGCTTTTACCGCTATAAAATCAACAAGACCTCCCTCAACCCACGCTTTTGTGTCGGCATTTCCATCATTTAAAGCTTCAAATGATGCAGAGGTTTCCGAGCCTTTTTCGTCACTCGTTTTGTTTGCCCACACCGGGTCTGTAAAAAGCCCTACTTGTGTTTGCGGGGCAACATCTCTTATAGCGTTTGAAGCCGTCTTAAAGGCAGCTGTTGCCATTTGTCTTGCAAAATTTTGGTAGCCCATGCCAGAGCCATTTTTCTGATACTGTACAAAACCACCATCGGAATTTTTTACATAAAAATTTTCCAAATAAATTCCTGCAAAATTATATCTTTTAGCAAATGCCCTTGCGCGTGCGGCTGTTTTGTCCAAAGCGGCTGTGTCAGGCATCGCTTCATCTTTTAAAACATCAAAGGTTGCATAAGTAAGCAAGTTTTTTTCGGCTGCTTTTGCACTGATATATCCCAAAACATCAAAACCCGAAAGCCCCTCATATGCTTCTTCGGCAGCGGTGCTGTATATGTTTTTTCCATCATATTTTGTTTGCACTATAATAGCATTTGCCGTAAAACCTATGGCGTCTGAAAGCGCCTTGTCCACCTCTGCTTTAAGTGTTTCTTCGTCCATTTTCCCCGCCATAAAGTCGCTCCCCGGCACTAAAAACACACCGCGAAGCTCGTCCGGTATTTTAAATGCTTCGACAGAAACAGGCGGGGCTTCGCTTTCGCTCTCGTCCTCGCTGCTTTCTAAAGATGAACTTTCAGAAGCTGACTCTACAGGTTCCTCAACGGAAGCTTCGCTTTTTGGCGCAAAAAGCTGTAAACCGTCTAGCTTTAGCGATGCCAAAAGTCCGGCGGCGAGCGTTATTACAGCAAAAACCAAAACTAATATAATAGTAAACAGCTTTCTTTTATGCTTTCTTTTTCGTAACATTTAAACCTCCGTTGCAGAGATAATCACAAAGACCTTCAGCCTTAATTATTAAAGTATAGAATTAAGATTGGCAATTTCTTTTGAAACCTGTGTTCTAAGGCTTGCCTTTGGGTTAAATAAAGAATCGTAGCGGTAAAGTGCAAAGCCACCATAATGCTGCACTTCACGTGCATCTTCTACTTGTCGTTTCATCATATCAGTTGCATTTTTAAAGTCATTTTCTCCGCCGATTTTATACGATGCAAGACCGATATAAAGCTTAACGTCCGGTGATGTTACCATGTCCTCCCAAGATTTCAGCATATAAATATATGGTGCTGCGGTATTCTCATAGCTCCAATATATCTGCGGACATATATAATCAACGTATCCGCTTTGAGAACCCCATTTTGCAACATCTATGTACTGCTGGCTGTAATTGTTGCTGTGGTTACCCTGCGGACTTATACCAAAAACGCATTTTTTCCGTATTGATTTTATAGCCTTATATACGCGTTTTACTAATATATTTACATTTTCGCGGCGCCAATCTCCGAGGCTTTTTGTACCTCCGCCGTTTTTATATTCCCCATAGGCAACACTGTCAAACTTATTATCGGGCGAGGGGTAAAAATAATCGTCAAAATGAATACCGTCAACAGCATAGTTTTTTACAACCTCACAAACGCCGTTCACTATCAAGTTTTGTACGTCCTTGCGAGCAGGGTTAAAATAAAGCCCGCCTTTATAGCTTAAAACATAATCTTCTTTTTCATTCAGCCATTTTGTCGCTATACTATCAGCACTTACGGCCTCTTTGTCTCCGGGCTTACGCACGCGGTACGGGTTTATCCATGCCTCTATTTTAAGCCCGCGAGAGTGCGCTTCTTCCACCATTATACTTAATGGGTCGTAGCCCGGGTTACAGCCCTCAGTGTTACTTTCATTCACTATATATGAATACGGAAAATAATCCGAATCATAAAGTGCATCTGCAAAAGGGCGAACATGTACTATAACCGTATTAATACCAAGCTCTGCACAATTATTAAAAGCAGTGCATATATTACTGCGAAAATCGCCTTTACTTTTGCCCTGAATCATCGGGATTAAGTCAAGATATGAAAACCACATGGCACGCACCTCTTGAGCTTTTTCCTGCACAGGCACAACCGTAAAGTCTTGCTTAGCTGCAAGCTCTTTGACTACGGCTTTTTCGGGCATTTTTTCAGGTATTGCCGTGGCAATATCAGCATCGGAAGCAGGCGGCTGTATAATATACGCAGCTTCGGCAGATGGAAATTCTTCCGAAGATGGTATAATGTCAAGCGCATCTTCACGAGAAAGCAAAGTACCCTCCGCAGTTATCAGCGCATCATTACGCACAGGCTCTGCGGCGCAGCCAACAACCGACAGCGCTAAGGCGGCAGCAAGAATTACAGCAAAAATTCGTTTCATATGAACCCCCATTTTAAAATAATACTAACATATTAATAATATACTGAATGTAATCATTTATCAATAGTATAGTAATGCTTTTCTCTCATTTTACTGCATAATACGACTTTATTTTTTTACCAATTCTACCGCACACGTTGTGTCTTTCAGTTTATGTAATATATATTATTTTTTAGTACTGTTGTGACACAAGCATTATAATTTTTATAATAAAAAAGCAGAGGAACATCTGCTCCCCTGCTTAAAATGTAACAATTTAATTTAAAGTGCAACTTCCTCTGCCATTAAAACAGTATTCATATCTATAGTCTTTTCCATTTTCAGCCCTTCAAGAATGTCGTAATCGACAACCTCGCCGCACTGCAAGCCTACAACACGGTTACCTATACCCTGTTCTAAAAGCTCTACTGCACGATGTCCCATTTTTGTGGCGGCAACCCTGTCCTTTACGCTGGGAGCTCCGCCGCGCTGCACATGACCTAAAATACTTGCGCGAGATTCAATCCCCGTTCCCTCTTGTATCTCTTTGGCAATTTCTTCTACACCGCCTACACCCTCGGCAACCATAACAATAAAATGATGCTTACCTGAACGCGATGAATTATTTATTTTATCTATGACAGCTGTTTTTATATCATACTTGACTTCAGGCAAAAGTATAACCGAAGCACCGCAGCCTATGCCTGTATTAAGTGCAATATACCCCGCCTTACGCCCCATAACCTCTACTACCGAGCACCTGTTGTGCGATTGTGAAGTGTCGCGCAGACGGTCCACCATTTCGCATACTGTGTTCATTGCAGTGTCATAGCCTATGGTGTATTCTGTCGATGAAATATCGTTGTCTATGGTACCGGGGACACCAACACACGGTATGCCTTTAAGAGAAAGGTCGCGTGCACCACGGTATGAACCATCTCCGCCTATAACCACAAGCCCGTCTATGCCTTTTTCAAGGCACACATTTTTTGCTTTTTCAACTCCGGCGTCCTCACGGAACTCAGGGCAGCGTGCCGTATATAGTATAGTACCCCCGCGGTGCATTATATCCGACACCGAAAGGAAGTTCATTTCAACCATATCTCCATTAATTAAACCGTTATATCCACGGCGCACACCGAGCACACGCATATTTCTGTGCAAGGCTGTACGCACAACAGCACGAATAGCAGCATTCATGCCCGGAGCGTCACCTCCGCTGGTAAGCACCGCTATAGTTTTTTGTTTATTTTCCATGTATTTATCTCTCCATTCAAAGGTATTTATCAAACCATAAAAGCAAAAAATTAACATAATTAACCACCTGCAACCCAAAACATTGACATCAGCGGTATAATAGACGCCTACGGCTATCACACAACAATTATAACGAAATACAAATTAAATTACAAGTAAATTTGTCTCATGTTTATTCATTTTTCCACAATTTTTACATTCTCTGCACCTAAAAGTAAAATAAGCTCGCGCATTAATACATCGTTATTGTCCACCCACATATTTTTAGATGCAACCATAAGCTTGCCGCTGTCTGCATGGCGCACAAGCACAGGCATTGTGCCCGGAAAGGTTTTTAAAAGCTCTTGCGCACTTAAAAGCTTTGGCGAAAGCTCTGACGGCACACGCAGTAAAAGCTGTTTGCGCACAGCTTTCATCTCGACAGTTTGCAAGGGCGAAAGCCTATCTGCCACAGTTTGTACCTTATCACACAAAAGCTTTGGTGCTTCTTCCTCGCGCACGCTTATGCGCCCCCCAAAGACAGCTATTTCTCCTTTTTGCAAAAGTGAGCTGTACTTTTCCAAAACCTTTGGGAATATCATGGCTTCAAGCGTCCCTGTTGTATCTTCTATTGTAATAAATGCCATGGCATCGCCCTTGCGAGTTGTTTTAAGCGACTTTGAGGTTATAACGGCAACAATTTCCACCTCAGCATTATCATAAGCGCCGGTTGCAACCTCTAGTATTTTGTGCGCCTTTATGGTTTTTATTACATCTTTATATTCGCTGACAGGATGACCAGAAAGAAAAAGCCCTGTGGCTTCTTTTTCCATCTCCAAGCGCTCGCGCAAGGTAAAGTCTTCTGCCTGCGGCAGCTTATATTCCTCTTTTACAGATGAATTTGAAGCTTCAAAAAAGCTAACCTGTCCTGCCACGTTTTTGTCGCGGATTTCATCAAGACCGGCAAGTACGGCATCGTAGCCCAAAAGCATTTGTCTGCGGTTTTTACAAAGGCTGTCTAGCGAGCCGCATTTTATAAGGCTTTCCATTGTCCTTTTGTTTAAATCCTTGCCGTGCATACGCTCACAAAAGTCTGTAAAGCTTTTGTACTTGCCGTTCTTTCTCTCCTCAATTATATTGTCTATAAAGGCTTTGCCAAGGTTTTTTACAGCTAAAAGACCAAAGCGAATATTATTATCTATAACTGTGAAGCCATCATCGCAATCGTTAATATCAGGCGGCAAAACTTTAATTTTTATACGCGAGCATTCTTCCATATATTCTATTATTTTATCAGTATTATCAAGAAAACTTGTCATAAGAGCCGCCATAAATTCTTTTGGATAATGACATTTTAAAAAAGCTGTCTGGTATGCAACAGTAGCATATGCCGCTGCGTGAGATTTATTAAACGCATATGCGGCAAAGCTGCTCATTTCATCAAAGATATCATTTGCTGTTTTTTCGGGCACACCGCGCTTTACAGCACCGTCACACTCCCATGTACCGTCCGCGTTTTGCAGCCCGTATATAAAATTATGCCGTTCTTTTTCCATGACATCAGCTTTTTTCTTACTCATAGCACGGCGCACAAGGTCGGCTCTTCCATAAGAATATCCGGCAAGCTGACGGCATATTTGCATAACCTGCTCTTGATAAACTATACAACCGTAGGTTACATCTAAAATGGGGCGCAGCAAAGGGTGCTTATAAGTAAGCTCCTTTGGGTTATGACGGTTTCTGATGTATTTTGGGATTGACTCCATAGGACCGGGGCGGTAAAGCGAAATTACCGCTATAAGGTCTTCTAAGCTGTCTGGGCCAAGACCGGTAAGCACACGGCACATACCTGCGGATTCAAACTGAAAAACTCCCTCGGTTTCGCCTCTTGCAAGCATTTCAAAAACAGGTCTGTCCTCATACGAGATTTCACTGACTTTAAAATCCGGCTTGTATCTGTTTATCATCTTTTCGGCATCACTTATTACAGTAAGTGTGCGCAAGCCCAAAAAATCCATCTTTAAAAGCCCAAGCTCCTCAAGTGTGGTCATGGTAAACTGGCACACAACAGCTTCATCATTTTTAGAAAGAGGTACATATGTGTCTACAGGGTCGCGCGTTATAACAACGCCCGCCGCGTGTGTAGAAGCATGGCGCGGCATACCCTCTAGGCTTCGGGCAGTATCAATTAGTTCTTTTAGCTTTTCGTCGCTTTCGTAATAATTTCTAAATTCAGATGAAACCTCCAGCGCTTTATCAAGCGTCATATGAAGCTCGGTAGGAACCGATTTTGCAATGGCATCAACTGTTTGATAAGGCACGGCAAGGGCACGCCCTACATCGCGCAAAGCGCCGCGCGCCGCCATTGTACCAAAGGTTATTATTTGTGCAACATGGTCCTTGCCATATTTATTTACAACGTAGTCTATAACCCTCTGGCGCTTCTCATAGCAAAAGTCTATGTCAAAATCAGGCATAGAAATTCGCTCAGGGTTTAAAAAACGCTCAAAAAGTAAATTGTAACGAATAGGGTCTATACCTGTAATTCCCATGCAGTATGCCGCTATAGAGCCTGCTCCTGAGCCGCGTCCGGGTCCTACGGGAATATCATGGTTTTTTGCATACATAACAAAATCTGCCACTATCAAAAAATAATCGACATAGCCCATTTTTTTTATAACCGAAAGCTCATATTCCAGCCTTTGTGTAACCTCCTGTGTCGGGTTTTCTCCATAATTACGACGTAATCCCTCGCTACATAAAGAAACAAAATATTCATAGTTATCCCGCCCGTCCGGCGCTGTAAAAAATGGAAGCTTTGTTACACCAAATTCAAATTCAAGGTTGCATTTTTCTGCAATCTTAACCGTATTCTCCAAGGCTTCCTTATAATTTGGCAACGCGTTTAACATTTCGTCATAGCTTTTAATATAAAATTCGTTTGTTTCAAATTCCATATCGGAGTGGTCTTCTACCGTGCGGTTTGTCTGAATACAAATAAGCACATTTTGCATTTTGCTCTCGGCTTTTACAGTATAATGTGCATCATTTGTGGCGACAAGACCTATACCTGTTTCTTTTGCAATTCGCGCAAGTGACGGTAATATAAACTGCTGCTCGCGTATACCGTGGTTTTGCATCTCTATATAATAATTGCCCTCTCCAAATATGCCAAGGTAACGCAGTGCCACAGACTTTGCGCTTTCATAATCTCCATTGACAAGGAGGCGCGGAATCTCCCCCGCAAGGCACGCCGAAAGTGCAATTAACCCCTCGTGATGTTTTTTTAAAAGCTCTAAGTCAACGCGCGGCTTAGAATAAAAGCCCTCCGTAAAGCCTTGTGACACAATTTTTATAAGATTTTTATAGCCTTGTTCGTTTTTACAAAGAAGCACTAAATGGTATGGGCTGCTGTCTATTTTAAAGACTTTGTCGTGCCTTGTACGCGGCGCAACGTAAACCTCACAGCCTATAATTGGCTTTATGCCTTGTTTTTTGCACTCCTTATAAAAGTCTATAACGCCAAACATAACTCCGTGGTCGGTAATTGCACAGGCAGCTTGCCCCAGCTCTTTTACGCGAGAAATAAGCCTGCTTATGCGGCAGGCTCCATCAAGCAGACTATATTCGCTGTGAACGTGCAAATGAACAAAATCCTCCATTTATTTTCTCCTCTTTTGCGGGTGCATTTTACCCTCGCGCAGCTCACTTGCTATGGCAGAAAGCCGCTTTAGTCTGTGGTTTATGCCGGAGCGCGTCATGGGTATCTGCAACGCTTCGCCCATCTCACGCAGACTCATCTCGGGGTTTTCGACACGCAAAAGCGCAAGCTCCCGCAGTTCGTCCGGTAAAAAATCTTCACCGGTGGTAGTTAAAATATAATTTATATCATCGCACTGTGCAGCCGCTGCCGTAACAGTTTTCTCTATATTTGCAGTTTCACAATTAGTTACCCTGTTTACTTTGTTACGCAAATCTTTATATATTTTTATATTCATAAGCGAGATTGAGCACACAGAAGCGCCCATATATGTCATAATATCCTCTATTTCTTCGCTGTCTTTTAGGTATGCAACATAATATGAGCGGCGGCGTGTAAGCTTTAATTCTATCGGTACTTCCCGTAAAAGTTCTATTAAGTCCTTACAAAGGTGCATATGCTGTGTGACAAACTCCAAATGATAATTTTTATACGGGTCTGTAATATTCCCGCAGGCAAGGTACGCTCCGGCAACAAAAGCCGCTACAGCGTGCTCGTCTTTTATATATTTTTTACATATATGCAGACGAATATCTTCGTCGGAATGCCCAAAAAATTTTAATATATTCAGCCTGTCCTCCTCAGCTTCCACCGAAGCGGTAAAGACAGTAGCACCGTTTCTTTTTTCAAACTCAGAATATATTATACTTGTTTTAATACCCACAAGCTCCAATATATAACTGCAAAAAAGCCTTGCTGCCTGCTCGTTTTCGGTTTGTATTGAAACCGACGACGATGAAAAATTTTTAGAAAACAACAAAAGCCCATAGGCCTGTGCAATTTTTTCTTCGTGTGACGTCGGGGCAATTCTGCAAATTTCTTCCTTTAACTCATGCGCAAAAGACATTGCCAAACCCCCTGTATTATTTGTAAATTACTGCTCCTCAGTAGTTTTATGTTTTTGCAAATCGCGGTGGCTTCGCACTACACGATAAGCTTTTTTTGACAAAAACTCACCGATATGCTCGGCAAAAACAACAGAACGATGCTTTCCCCCTGTACAGCCAATTGCAACGGTAAGCTGGGTTTTTCCTTCGTTCACATAAAGCGGAAGCAAATATTCAAGTAAATCGCACAGCTTTGTCAAAAGCGTACGCGCCTGTTCAAACTGCAAAACATATTCCTCTACAGCTTTGTCTTTACCTGTTTTTAGTTTTAAGTCTGCAATATAATAAGGGTTTGGCAAACACCTTACATCAAATACCAAATCCGCCTCGCTTGGTATGCCATATTTAAAGCCAAAGGACATACAGCTTATAAGCATTTTTTCGCCCACATTGTTGGCAAAGAAGTCGTGCAGTTTAAGACGTAATTGTGCAGCGGTTAAAAGCGTTGTATCAATAATATAGCTTGCTTTATGCTTAATTTGCCGCAATAATTCTCGTTCGGTACGTATAGCAACCTCTAAGCTTTCCGCTCCGCTTTCGCACAATGGGTGCTTATGCCGTGTTTCTTTATATCTGGTTATCAGTACTTCATCGTCACAGTCCAAAAATAATATCTTATACCCTATTTGCTGCGCCGTAAGCTCTGTAAGACTTTGCATAAGACCTAAAAACAGCTCGCCTCCGCGAGAATCCACCACAAGCGCAACCTTGTTCATTTTACCGTTACTTTGCCTGCATACCTCCGCAAATTTAGTGATAAGCTCCGGCGGGATATTATCAACACAATAATATCCCATATCCTCAAGCACTTTTGCGGCACCGCTTTTACCCGCACCGGACATACCGGTGACTATCAAAAACTCCATTTTTGCTCCATTCTTTAGTTATCTGTGGGTTTATGCGCCTATATATTTTACTTCACATTCCAGCGACACGCCTGTTTTTTGCTTCACTTCATCTTGCACCAGCCTTATAAGCTCTAAAACGTCATCGCAACTGGCATTTTTATAGTTGATTATGAACCCGGCGTGCTTTTTGCTAACCATAGCCCCGCCATATTGCTTACCTTTAAGCCCGCAGCGGTCTATAAGCTCAGAGGCATACCCGTCTTGCGGGCGTTTAAACGTACTGCCCGCACTTGGGTACTCAAGCGGCTGCTTATCGCTGCGCCGTGCCATAAGCTCGGTCATTTTTGCTTTTATAGCTTCTCTGTTGCCTTTTTTTAGTTTAAATATTGCACTTGTTACACAATATCCGTTTTCAGCAAAAATGCTATGACGGTAGCTGAATTTACACTCCTGCGCCGTAAATATACAAGGCTTTCCCTGCGGAGAAACTGCGCTGACCGAATAAACTGTATTGCCAATTTCTCCGCCATAAGCGCCTGCATTCATGTAAACCGCGCCGCCCACGCTGCCCGGTATTCCATATGCAAATTCCAGCCCCTCAAGCGAATTTTGTTCTGCAAAGCTACAAAGCTTTACAAGCGATGTACCCGCTTCACAAGCCACTTCATCACCGCTTATGCTAATTTTGCCCATGCCGGAGCCTAGCTGAACGATGGGGCGTTTTATAGCATTATCACACACAAGCAAGTTAGAACCGTTGCCCACAATAAGTGGTGAAAAGCCCTCGCTGGCACAAAAAAAGAACAGCGCTTGCAGCTTGGCAGCCGAAGACGGCTTTATAATAAGCTTGGCATTACCGCCTATTTTAAAACTTGTATAATTTTTCATAGGCTCGTTTAAGCACAGCGGTATATTTTGTTCACGACAAAACGCGACAAGCTTTTCGGTACTTTGCATATGATACCTCTTTTATAATTCTTATAATTCTTTTAGTATATGCCTTATATTAAGCCTGAAGATTCCCTAAAAATGCCGCTCCTATTATACCTGCATCATTGCCGAGCTTTGCACAGGCAAGCTCAGTGTGCACTTCTCCGCCATATATCTGTGCTTTTATGTCTGCACGAAGCATTTCTAAAAACAGCTCGCCCTCATGGCTTATACCGCCGCCTATAACTATAAGGCTTGGTGCAAAAATATTTATATAGTTTACAAGAGCATATGCCAAATAGCTTGCATACTGCGCAACTATATGCTCTGCAACCTCGTCACCCTCACGCATAGCATCAAAGGCTGTGCGCCCGCTTACTTCATCAAGTGTTTTTGCACACTGCCACAGCTTACTTTCAGGGTGCTTTTGCATTTCTTCTTTGGTAGTGGTTATTAACCCCGTTGCAGAGGCATATGCCTCTATACAGCCGTCACGCCCGCAAGAGCAGTGCCTACCGCCAAAAACAACACCTGTATGCCCCAGCTCTCCTCCGGCACCGTTTACACCTGTAAGCATCTTGCCATTTATTAAAACTCCGCTGCCTATTCCAGTGCCCAGCGTTATGGCAATCATGTTGCTTACGCCCTTTGCAGCACCTGCGGTGGCTTCTCCATATGCCGCCGCATTGGCATCGTTTTCTACAAAGACACGAGTTTTTAAGCGCTCCTGCATCATAGTTTTAAGCGGAACATTATGAAAATTTAAGTTATTTGCAAAGCCTACCACACCTGTTACAGGGTTTACAGTACCGGGTGTGCCTATACCAACCCATTCGACATCAGAAATGCGAAGTTTTGCATCTGCTAAAGCCATTTCAACCGCTTTCGCCATATCGTCGCAAATGGCCTCGGCAGGGCGCGGCACATTTGTTTTAAGCTTACTGCCGGCAATAATCTCATATTTTTCATTTACAATACCAACCGCTATGTTTGTTCCGCCAAGGTCTATTCCTACGTAATTTTTCATTATTTTACAGCTCGCTTTCTTTATTCTTCATTTATACTTTACATTCCATCATATTCTACAGATGTATCTATCGCCTCGGCGTCCTCTGTCATACCCAGCTTTTGCAAAAGCTCTTGTGCGGCATTATAGCCCATCTTTTTTTGACGGTTATTCATTGCCGCAACTTCTATAATAACAGCCAAATTGCGCCCCGGCTTTACAGGTATTGTAACAGATGTAACCTTGTTGCCCAATATCTCTATAAACTCGTTTTCCATACCCATACGGTCGTAAACCTTAGAGGTATCCCATGGCTCTAGCTGAATTACCATATCTATTTTTTCTGTAACTTTAACTGCGCCCATACCAAAAATACGCCTTGCATTTATAATACCGACACCGCGAAGCTCTACAAAATGGCGGATATTCTCAGGCGATGTACCCACAAGAGAACGGCTTGAAACACGACGTATTTCTACAGCATCATCGGCTATAAGCCTATGCCCGCGCTTAACAAGCTCTATGGCGGTTTCGCTTTTACCAACGCCGCTTTCGCCAAGCAGCAATATTCCCTCGCCATATACCTCTACAAGCACACCATGGCGCGTAATACGAGGCGCAAGCTCAATATTAAGCATTGCAGCAAGCCCCGATTGGAAGCTTGTGGTTGCCTCTGGCGTTCTTAAAATTGGCACCTTGTATTTTATTGCATTTTCTATCATAAGCGGCGGAGCCTCAAGCTCTCGCGCAATGACAACTGCCGGCGGGCGCAATGAAAAGAATTTATCCATTCTCTTTGCAAGCTTATCTTGTGCAAAAAGCTCAAGATAGCCTATTTCCGCCTTACCCAAAATTTGTATGCGGTCATCATCAAAAAAGTCGTAAAACCCGGCTAACTGTATACCTGGACGGTTAAGGTCTGCGCAAGTTATAAGAATTTGGTCAAGCTCCTCCGGTGCAAAAATTACCTCTAATGAAAAATCCTTAACTATTTTTTTAAGGGTAACCGAAAATGTGTTACTCAAATGTATCAGTCCTTTTCACAAAAATTTGTACCATAATAATTTAATTCAAAATATAAATACGGTTTTTTAAATCAATAAGCGGCAATAAAAAACTATTTACACCGAGTTAAATTGAAATAAATACAGGTCTGTGCAACAATATAACTATATTTTATTATACATTAGAACTGCACAGGTTTCAAGGTTGAAACCGTGCAAAATTGTGATATACTTAATATATGTTTAAACTTAATAAAAATATGATTTTGCGGAGGATATTATGAGAGTAGCGCTATTTACAGAAACCTACTTACCACAAATAAACGGTGTTGTCACTCATGTAAAAATACTTAAAGAAGGGCTGGAAAAGCTAGGCAATCAAGTACTGGTAGTCACTGCCGATTACGACGCTCGCCGCCATTATGTTAAAGACGGAGTATTGCATTGTCCTGCAAAACGCTTGCGCCGTATATACAACAACGGCATCGCCCCTCCGATAAGTGAAAAACGTCTAAAGTTTATAAAAGATTTTAACCCCGATATTATCCATATTCACAATGAATTCGGCATAGGTCTTTCAGGAATTATGGCAGCAAAAAGGCTTCGCAGACCGCTTGTTTATACACTTCATACCATGTATGACGAATATATTTATTATATTGCTCCGCCGCGGCTTGTGGGCTTTGTTACAAAATTCAGCCACCGTTATGTTAAGATGCTGGCAAAAAACGCATCGGCGCTAACCGGTCCGTCCGAAAAATGCGCAGTATATTTTAAAGATGCCGGCGTAGATAAAAAGGTGAACGTCATACCAAACTCGGTGGAGCTTGAAAGCTTTAAGCCCGAAAATATAACTGAAGAAAAGAAAAAAGCTTTTAGGGCAAAATACGGTATACCCGACAGCCAAATGCTTGCTTGCTTCGTAGGCAGACTTGGGCGCGAAAAAAGCGTAGATGTCGTGCTTGACTACTGGGCAAAGGGTATAAATCCGGAGGATAAAATACATCTTATAATAATAGGTGACGGTCCATGCAAGGAGGAGCTTGAAAAGCAAGCCAAAGCGCTTGGAATTGCAGACATGGTAACCTTTACAGGAGCCGTACAGCACAATGAGCTTCCTCCATACCTTGCCTCTTGCGACATTTATATTACAGCCTCGCTTTCGGACACAAACTCTATTTCTATGTTAGAGGGCATGGCTACGGGGCTTCCCGTACTGCAAAGGCTAGACCCTTTAAATGCAGACCAAGTGCGTGACGGAGAAAACGGCTTTGTGTTTGACAGTGCAGAAAGCATGGCTGAAAAATTGCGCTCTTTAAAAAATAAAAAACCTGAGGAGCTTGATATATTAAAGCGTTCTGTTATAGACTCGGTGAAGCGCAGCGGAGCGGAGGACCTCGCAAACTATATGATAAATATTTATCGCGGTCTTTATAACGAAGACGGTACACCCATTTTAGACAAGAAAATACATTTTCTAACCCCTTCACAATTGATAAAAAAGCTGCAAGATCTTAACATACACAGATAATTAAATACCGCTATAAAGGAGAATAAAATGGTACTGAATAAGCATTATGATGTAGCTATTGTCGGCGGTGGAATAGGTGGAATAATGTCTGCATACCGACTTTTAGAGGAAAACCCAAAGCTTTCGGTCTGTATACTTGAAAAAGGCGGTTCCATCACCGAGCGCTGCTGCCCTATCATCACAAAGAAAACCGACCATTGTATAAAATGCAAATCGTGCGCTATAATGGAAGGCATGGCAGGAGCAGGTGCGTTTTCTGACGGTAAATATGTTATTTCTACGGAATACGGCGGCTGGCTTACCGAATTTTTAAAACCCGAAACCGTAATAAATTATATAGAACAAGCGGACAAGGTTTTAATTAAATTTGGCGCAACTACCGAGCGATTTCAGCCAAACAACGAGCTTAAAAAGCTGTGCACTCAACACGATTTACATATGAGCCAGGCGCAGCTAAAGCATTTAGGGACAGACTCTAACTTTGAAACCATGCGTAAGCTTATAGAAGACCTAAGCACACGCTGCGTTATAGCTACCAAAACCGAGGTATTAGATGTAGACCGTGAAAGCCGTGTTATAAGCTACCAAGACAATAACGGTAAAAGCACACTCACCGCCGACACTGTAATTTTTGCCGTAGGGCGCGCAGGCAGCCGCTTTTTTGTTCACTGGTGCGAAAAAAATAAAATACCGCTAAGCAATAATCAAGTTGACATAGGCGTAAGAGTTGAGCTGCCCTCCATTGTATGGGAGGATTTTTCAAAAAAAATATATGAACCGAAAATATGGTACCGCAGCAAGGGCTATGGCGACACAACCCGTATGTTTTGCTTTAACGAGCGCGGGCAGGTCGTAACCGAAAATACCGATGGCGTACTTACCGTAAATGGACACAGCTACCGTGATGAAATTCGTAAAACGCAAAATTCCAACTTTGCGCTGCTTTCGACTATGACGTTCACGCAGCCATTTAATGACCCTATAGAATATGCACGCCATGTTGCCAGCCTTGCAAACCTTATAAGCGGAGGAAGCGTACTTGTACAGCGCCTTGGTGACTTAAAGCTTGGCAGACGTACCGATTACAAACGTCTTGCAGAAAGTACAGTTCGTCCAACACTTGCAGCCATACCGGGAGATTTAAGCTTATGTATGCCGAAGCGTCAGCTTGATAATATACTTGAAACCTTAGAAGCGCTGGACAAAATAGCGCCCGGTACAGCAAACTATGATACGCTGCTTTATGGCGTGGAGTGTAAATATTACTCTGCAAGACCGGAATGTGAAAACTTTGAAATAAAAGGCTGCAATAATATTTATGCCATAGGTGACGGAGCAGGATTTACAAGGTCACTTTCGCAAGCCGCTGCAAACGGGCTTTACGTAGCCGATTTATTGCTAAATAAATAGCATAAAAAAACAGGGTGTGCTTATTTAAAAGCATACCCTGTTTTATTTTTTTATGTTACTATTTTACCGCTTGTGCGCGTTCTCTGTTAAAAGAAGTATAAGCAGTCTTGCCATTTATTGCAGCAAGAATAATTACTATGCCTACTATTACATCAAATAAGCTTCCTGTTACTGTCATCTCAAGTATACCGGCTTCTATCATAAGTGTTTGGCTTATAAAGAAAAGATTAAAGGCTGTGGCAATAACATCGGCGGTAAAGAACAATGCAATTTCATTTGGCGTAGTTCTGTTCGCAAAATGCCTTACTGCAACAACTGCACCGACAAAAATAATCACCGCACATATTTCAAAGGTAATCATCGGTAAGCGTGAAGAATCTGCTACAAAAAGGTAACCGCAAGCAGCTGCTTTAATAACAATTTTTAAGCAAAGAAAATAATAAACCAGTTGTTTCAAGGTATTCCTCCCTTATTTACTGACTATTTACCGCATTATACGGCACAACCTATGTTAATACATAGATTGTTATTTGTCAAGTAAATAACATTAAAAACACTAATTATTAATAAATATCGCGTTTTTTACGGACAGAGCGCACAACATTTATACCGACAGCTGCAATTATGCACAGCACCATAAGCACAGGAATTGTCCATTTGCTGTACCCGACATCGGCCGAAATTACCTCCACCCATAACGAGTCCATCTCCCTGCTTACTTCTATGGGTAAATCGTAAAAAAACTCAGCTTTTTGCATAACCTCTGCCGGAGGATAAGAAATGGGGCTTTCTTGCACCTCCTGCGGCAACAGCTTAAAAGCCTCTGTATTTGGTGTTGAATAACCTATATACTCTATATTTGCCGCTGCAACGGCAGGCTCGCATAAAAAATTGATGTAAAGCTCGGCGGCAGCTTTTTCTTTGCTACCTTTAGGTATACAAATAGAATCGACAAATTTGTTTGTCCCCTCTTGCGGTACTACAAACGCTAAATCTTCATTATCAGCCATCATTGTAAGCGCGTCGCCCGCATAATATGGTGCAAGCGCAGCTTCTCCGCCCTGCATTTTATCAAATATTTCGTCCATGACATATGCCTGCACAAGCGGTTTTTGCGCTTTAAGTTCATCGGCAGCTCTGTGAAGCTGTGCCATGTCTGCCGTGTTAAGTGAATACCCAAGCTTTTTTTCTGCCAAAGCAAAAGCGTCGCGCGGGTTAGAAAACATTAACATATTGCCCATATAGCGCGCGTCCCACAACGAGCTCCAGCTTGTAATATCGTCATCAACCATAGTTTTATTATATATAATACCAACTGTTCCCCATGTATAAGGCACCGAGTATTCATCGTTTGGGTCGTACTTCATTCCCATAAATTCGCGATTAGTGTACTTTACATTCGGGATATTTTTTTTGTCAAGCTTTTCGAGCATACCCTCCCTTATGAACTTAGCTATCATATAATCGGACGGAATGACCACATCATACTGCGCACCGCCGCTTTTTAGCCTTGCGTACAGCTCCTCATTAGATGCAAAGGTTGTGTAATTAACCTTAATACCCGTAAGCTCCTCAAACTCGGCATTTACATTTATTGAGTTTTCTGCATCATTACAAATATATTCACCCCAATTGTGCACATTTATCGAGATGTTTTTGCCCTTGTATTTTTCATAAAATGCTTTATCTCTAACTTCTACAGCCGAAAATGCAGTAACAGAAAACAATACAAAAGCCAAAAGTACAGCAAAAATGCGTGTAAGCTTTTTTATCATATTATGCCCCCCCTTGCGCTCCGCGCTTTTCAAGACGCGTACCTGCAAAATTGTAGAGCAAAAGTGTAATTATAACCACCACAAAAATAATAGTTGAAAGCGCGTTTATCTCAGGGCTTACCTTACGGCGTGTCATTGAATAAATTGTTATAGGCAAGGTTTGCGCCTTTGCACCCGAGTTAAAATACGATATTATAAAATCATCAAGAGAATAGGTAAACGCCATTAAAAAACCAGAAAGCACACCGGGCATAATCTCGGGCAAAACGACCTTCCAAAAAGCCTTAAACGGTGTACAGCCTAAGTCCAGTGCAGCCTCGTAAACAAACCTGTCCGCCTGCCGCAGCTTTGGCAAAACATTTAAAATAACATATGGAATGTTAAATGTAATATGCGCCAAAATAAGCGTTGTATAGCCAAACTCGATGGGTATGCCTATTTGTGTTTTTAAAAAAACAAACAAAAGCATAAGCGAAACGCCCGTTACAATCTCCGGGTTAATTATTGGCAGGTAAGTTATATTCATAATTATTGCACGCAGCCACTTGTTCATGGCATTTATGCCTATTGCCGCTGCCGTGCCTATTATTACGGCAAATATTGTTGAAATCACAGCTATAATCAGTGTGGTTTTAAGCGAGTCTAAAATAACACTGTTAGAAAACAGCTTGCGGTACCAGTCGAGAGTAAAACCTGTAAAAACATTGCGGCTTTTAGACTCGTTGAACGAAAAGAAAATAAGCACTCCTATAGGCATATAAAGGAACGCCATGACAAACCAAAAGTAAATTTTTGAAAGACGTTTCATAGCATCATGTCCTCCATTTCTTCATCGAACTGGTTTGTAAGGCTCATACAAAGGAGTATAAGCACCATCAGTACAAGCGAAATTGCAGCGCCCAAATTAGGGTTATAAGCATTGCCTAAAAACTGCAAATCTATAAGGTCGCCTATCATTATATTCCCGCCGCCGCCCAACATACGAGAAATAATAAATGTGGATATTGACGGAACAAAAACCATTGTAATACCCGAGCGTATACCGGGGAAAGAAAGCGGCAAAACAACCTTTGCAAAAACTCCGTATGTGTTTGCTCCCAAATCTTGTGCAGCCTCTATAATTTTACCGTCAATTTTAGTCATAATGCTATAAAGCGGTAATATCATAAACGGAAGATAATTGTAAACCATTCCGAGGACAACAGCACCCTGTGTATTTATCATTTGGAAGGGTCCCATACCGAAAAGCCCAAAGAATTTATTTATAAGCCCGTTATTTTCCAATATAGTCATCCACGCATAGGTACGCAGCAGGTAATTCATCCACATTGGAATAATGCAAAGCATAAGCATTACGCGCTGTTTGTTCTCTGTAAGACGCGAGATTGAAAACGAAAGAGGGTATGCTATAAGCAGGCATATTACAGTGGCGACAGCCGCCAGCCAAACCGAATGCAACAGAACACCGGAGTATTCACCAACGCGCGAAATGTTTTCTATGGTAAACTTACCCTCAGGCGTTGTAAGTGCAAAATATGCCACAAGCCCCAACGGTACAACGGTAAAAATAGCCATCCATAAAAGGTATGGCACAGAAGGAGATTTAGATTTCATCTATAGCTCCTCCATTTTTTTCATAATATGAATGTCCTCGGGGTTAATAATCATTCCTATAGTGTCGCCCGGTTTTTCGGCAACAGTAGAATGTATCATCCAATCGTAGCCACAGGCGCGCACTATCATCTCGTAATGCACACCCTTAAATATTATGGACTCTACAATACCCGTAAGATGCCCTTGTATAGGCGGTACTACCTTTATGTCCTCGGGGCGCACGACAACATCAATACGTTCGCTCGCAGCAAATCCTTTATCTACACATTCAAATTCGCGTCCGGCAAATTCTACCAAAAAGTCTTTATACATAACGCCGTCTAAAATATTACTTTCCCCTATAAAATCTGCAACAAAGGCATTATGCGGCTCGTTATAAATATCAACGGGAGTACCTATCTGCTGAATATCTCCGTCCTTCATTACAATTACGGTGTCTGACATTGTAAGAGCCTCCTCTTGGTCGTGCGTTACATATATAAATGTAATACCAAGGCTCTGCTGGATTCGTTTTAATTCTATTTGCATTTCTTTACGCAGCTTCAAGTCTAAAGCGCCCAAGGGTTCGTCAAGCAGCAACACCTTTGGGTGATTTACAAGTGCACGCGCTATGGCTACACGCTGCTGCTGCCCGCCCGAAAGTTGGTTTACACCGCGTTTTTCAAAGCCACGTAAGTTTACAAGCGCAAGCATCTCTTGCACACGCTCTTTTATAACTTTTTCTTCGGTTTTTTTAAGACGAAGCCCAAAGGCTATGTTTTCAAATACATTAAGGTGCGGGAACAGCGCGTAACGCTGAAAAACAGTATTGACTTCCCTTTTATATGGCGGCAAATCATTTATGCGCTTGCCTTCAAAAAAGATGTCACCACGCAGCGGCTCCATAAAACCACCTATTATGCGAAGCGTTGTCGTTTTTCCGCAGCCTGACGGACCTAAAAAGGTGACAAACTCTTTATCGTGAATGTTAAGGTTAAGCCCCTCAAGCACACGTTCACCATCATACTCAACTACAATGTCTTTAAGGCTGATAATAATATTATCCCCCATAATAAGACACCCCCTTTTAAAGTTTTGCGTATTCTATGAGTTTATTGACGCAACGTTATAAAATATATCACAAATTCAAAATTTGTCAATGATTTTTTCACAAATTTCTGCTAAATTACGGCGTTTTTTAGATTTTTTTGCTTACAAGCTCATGCCTATAGCTACATCTCTTTAAAATGCTTGATTTTGCTTTGTTTTACTCCTGTTTTCACAAAATAAATTAATATTTAATTTTTTTAATAATTTATTGCACTTGCTTTTTTTTTTAACATATGATAGTATATCAAAGCAGGCATTTCATAATGCTTGATGTTTTATCTGGGTATAGCGCAGATTGGTAGCGCGCTACCTTGGGGTGGTAGAGGCCGTGGGTTCAAATCCCGCTACTCAGACCATAAAAAGGAATTACAGACGTTCGTCTGTAATTCCTTTTTTGGCTTCTGATAGAGGATTTGAACAGAGCCGGAGTTCGGCAGAGGGCAAAGCCCAAAAGCCGAACGACAAATAAAGTGCCTGTGGCACTTTATGCGGCTCGCGGGTAAAATCCCGCCGATATTATTCTGTAATTCCTTTTTTGGCTTCCGGTAGAGGATTTGAACAGAGCCGGAGTTCGGCAAAGGGCAAAGCACCCACCCTCAGTAGGGAACGGTCTTGACCGTTCCCTACTTTGCGTATAATGTATTTGAGGGAGAGGTTTTATCTTTTGCTAATGGGTAAGCTTGTGTTAAAGCACAGTGCCAAAACTGTCTTTTATTTTCAAAAAACGCACTGGCTTTTTTTGCCGAAATATAGTACAATGAAGCTATCAACCAAAACCTGACAATTTAGGAGGGCATTATGAAAAAAATATCACTTCCCGTAATAATTACTTCCGTGGCGTTGGTGGTGTCGCTGACCGGCAACGGTTATCTGCTGTATGACAGACAAATAACCGCAAAGGCTACCCTGCTGTCGGGTAATACATACCAAGCTGAGATAGACAAGCTCTCTGCCAAGGTGCAGGAGCAGACCGATTTAGTAAGCAAACAGTCTAAGCTTATTGATGAACTCAAATGTGATAGGAATAAACAACGTGAAGAGCTGTCGGAGGCTAACAGCTTAGTGGACAGACTACTTTCAATTGAAAGTTTGAAGTCGAGTGATAATGGTGATGGTTTGGTAACATTAGAGCCATTAGACACAACAGGTGTACCGCCGGAGCAATTGAAGCCTAAGGCACCGGCGCCGGCACAGGATACAGTGAATAAACCGGCAAAGCCGGTGATTTCCGGCAATGGCTTAACGCCAGAGCAGAACGCTGAGTTACAAGCAAGGCTGAAGGCTAACGGGGCTCTTCCCGGTGGAACATTTACAGGTCACGAGTCCGGTGCTACACCGGAGCAAATACAGCGTGAGCACGACTTAGCCGGAGGCGATGAGTACCACTAAAACGCATCATAACGCACTTATACAGGGCTTTTCCCCTCTGTTTTTCGGCTAAATAGCTATACTGTGTAGTTTGAGAATATCGCCTAACATTCACAGCCATTCACGAAGTCAGTTGCAGTAGGCGTTATTATAATGCTGCTTGTAGGCAGTATCGCAAGCGAGTTGGCAAAAACATTTATTGAAGATTACTTCTCGGGTAAGCAGAAAAAAATGCCGGACAGCAAGAGAGGTTTTTGAGAAGGTGCAGGAGGCTCTGTAATTTATAAAGTTAGAGATCTTAAAATTTCTTTTGCAATATATAACCAAATTGATATTACACGTGATTAGCAGAATTAATTCTGCATAGTATAGGCAAATTTAATTTTCTCAGTTACACATTATGTTTATCATGGACAAGAATATTTTAAAAATGATGATGAGTAAACATTATTAAGGAGAGGATTTATTATGCACGACACATTTCAGACTGTTGTTGTAACAGATTGGGATAATAAAAAAAGCTGTATGTTTGCAAGAAAATGCTGGGTCAATCCAAAAAATGTTGAAAATGAAAAGGAATACGAGGCAGGGGACTTTTTAAGAGTCTATTGTGACCATGACCAAACGTGGTGTAGCTGCGAATCTAATGATACAGATGATTGCGCCATATGTAGCGATCATACTCATGAGTGACAGTTAACATATATGTGGCTGATAATTAACTTCCCATTATTCATAAAAGCGGCATTCCGTTTCTAAGCGTAAGCCCTTTTATTAACCAAGCTTAACAGTCGAGAGCCTCGACACGCAATTCGCGTGGCGGGGCTTTTGCTATGCCCTAAATAAAGTGCTCGAGTTGTAATCAACCAAGCTTGTCAATTAACTGCCGCACAGCTTTTGTGCGGGGTTTGAAAAGCACCGGAGCTAAACCTAGCCACAGGCGATAGTTAAGTGAGATACGTAAAGCAAATTTCTATTTTTGCATAAGCTTACGCTGATATTCGCGCGAAATATTAAAAATACTTTTATAAAGCATTTTTATATAAGCTGACAAGTCTTCATCTTTATTTATAGTAAGCCTGTTTATAATTTCATCTTCTCGTGTTACATTCAAAATTGGGACGCCTTGTGCTGCTTTAATATTTGCAATTTCCGCTACAAGCTCTAAACGCCTTTCAAAAAGCTTTGCCGTTTCATCATCTATTTTGTCAATTTTGGTTCTTATTTCGCTAAGCTTCATAATATTTATACCCCGCTTTTTATTGTTTTTACAGGCTGTTAATGGCGCTTCTTATGGCATTTACCCCTAAGACCAGCTTAGCAAAGACCTCGTTTGTAATGGCCTGCTGCCCGTCACACAAGGCTTCTGACGGGTGATTGTGCACCTCAACCATAATGCCGTCAGCACCGGCGGCGGCAGCCGCATAAGACATTGGCTTTACA
The DNA here is from genome assembly GCA_036638975.1 of Hydrogenoanaerobacterium sp. Lineage (GTDB taxonomy): Bacteria > Bacillota > Clostridia > Oscillospirales > Ruminococcaceae > JAVWJP01. The sequence goes on along the minus strand of JAVWJP010000001.1, from coordinate 166,108 downwards.
TATTTTGCATAACCTGTTGCGTGCGAAGGGTCCACTATTACGGGTAACTGCGAAAGCTCTTTTATCACAGGAATCGCCGATAAATCCAAAGTATTGCGCGTTGAGGTTTCAAAGGTTCTTATTCCGCGCTCACACAAAATTACATTTTTATTGCCGCCGTCCATAATGTACTCCGCGCTCATTAAAAGCTCTTGCACCGTGCTTGCAAGCCCGCGTTTTAAAAGTATAGGTTTATTTATTTTGCCAAGTTCTTTTAAAAGATAAAAGTTCTGCATATTACGCGCGCCAACCTGAATAGCGTCAATCTCGTCAAAAAGGGGAAGCTGCGAAGCGTCCATAATCTCAGTGACGACAGGCATACCTGTAAGTTTTTTTGCTTTAAGTAAAAGCTCCAGTCCATCATTGCCCATGCCCTGAAAAGTATATGGAGAGGTGCGCGGTTTAAATGCACCTCCGCGCAATATTAAAGCACCCGAGGACTTTACAGCCTTCGCAATATCACATACCTGCTCCTCCGATTCTACAGAGCATGGTCCCGCTATCATTAAAAAATTTCCGTCGCCAACATTTACTCCACCGATATTTACTATCATGTTTTTCTCCTCTTTTTATTAACGAAATTTGCAAATATTTAACTGTTAAATGTCAAGTAAAATCTCTTTATTAAGCGCAAAAGAATATAATATACATTCTTTTACCTGCAAATGCAAGCTTTCTTCTATAATTTTTTTATAAAGCACAAGCTGTGGTGTATATCGCAAAGCAAGCTCATCTGTAGATTTTACCGCATCTGTCTTGTAATCAACAATAACACAGGCATCACCCTCGGTAAAAACACAGTCGGCAACGCCCTGCACAGTCACCTCTTCGCCCTTTAAATCTCCCTCAAAGCCCAATTCTTCAGCAGATAGCTGCGCTAAAAAACGAAGCTCGCGCCGCACATTATTAGATGCGGAAATTCGTCCATAAAGCGAAGATTTAAAAAAAGCCGAAACTGCGCTTGTATTTATACACGCTCGCTGAACCTCTGTTATAAAACCCAGCTTTGCCATTCGCAAAAGTTCTTCTGCTGCATTTTTACTTGCGTTTTCGTAGCTTGCAAACTGCATAAACTGGTGCAAAGCCGAGCCGCGCTGTGCCCCTGTAAGGCTTTCCTCTGTGATAAACGAAGGCGTGCGTGTAAAGCAACTTCCCTTTGCAGACTGTCCATGTGTTATTGCAGAAACGCCAAGCTTAGACGGTACACTGCACGCCGCAAGGTGAGCATATTTAAAACCTATTCTCGCCTCTATGGCATCAAGCAGTGCAAGACTTACAGGAGAATTTATTTTAGGCTTTTCATTTAACACCATGTCAAATGAAGCAATAGGCTGCGAAACCTCTATTATAATACGAGTTTTTGTTGACAATACACTTTCGTCTTCAAGCATTGCAATACCGCGCAAATTTGCAGCATCGGGGTGACGCAACGCACACATAAGCAGCCAATCGGCAAAGCTTTTACAGCGCCTGACAAGATATGACGGCAACTTTTCGCACCTGCCCACACCACCTGCAAGCTCTTTTAATTTAGCGGGTATATTGTTTTGCGTCATTGTTACAATAAGTTTTTCTTTAGCGCGTGTCATGGCCACATAAAGCACCCTCAGCTCCTCCGAGAGCGCATCGCGCTCGCACTCAAGCTTTAACGCTTCCATTGGTACCGTTGTATATTCCTTCATAGTATTTTCATCGCGTCTGCGGCAGGCAAAACCATATTTTTGATGCAGTATAGTTTTTTCCATAATATAGTCTGTGGCATTATGCTGCTTTGCAGTGTCAGAGATAAAAACTATAGGAAATTCCAGACCCTTTGAATGATGAATAGTCATAACACGCACTACGTCAGCATTTTCGCTCATTGTAGATGCAGTTTCAAAATCTGCTCCGCATTCCACAATTCTATCGACAAAGCGCACAAAGCCGCCTAGCCCCTTATGCCCATTTTTATTATATTCATCGGCATATTGAGCCAAAAGCAGTAAATTAGCCCTGCGAGTTTCCCCCATTGGCATTGCAGAAACCACCGATAAATAATCGGTTTCACGATATATTTGCAAAATAAGCCTGTCTATAGATTCTGTTACTGCAGCAGATGTATAATGCTTTATTGCTTTTACAAGATTTATACATTTTTTGTCGCCCTGCTGTGCCAATTTACTTGCGCAAAGGTAAAGAGGTAACTTTTGCCCTTCTAAGCGAAGCTGTGCCACCTCATCAAGCGTAAAATAAAAAAGCTCCGAAAGCAAAATTGCTGTAAATGGTATATCCAAAAGCGGGTTATCTATGACACGCAAAAAAGAAAGCATCAACGAAATTTCTCTTGCGGCAAGATACCCTCCCTGTGTTTCTGCCCACGCATTTACACCGCCGGCTCTAAGCTCTTTTACAAAGGTTGTAAGCTTATCCTTTTTAGAGCGAAGCAACACGCAAAAGTCGCTTTGTACTGCCATTCTTGTGCCGCCCTCACCGTCAGAAACGCGGTATCCCTCCGCCAGCATTTCTGATATTCTACGCGCAACATAGCGCGCTTCCAGCACCTCTTTAGCATCTTCCGTGGTGTTTTCGGCAATATCTATTATTTGTATTTCCGTGGCAATATCATTTGTTTTTGGGTAGTCGGCACGCGGCAGCAGAGCTTCTTCATCGCCATAGTCAAGCTCGCCCAGCGCCTTTTGCATAAGCTGGTGAAACACAAAATTCACGCTATCTGTAATGCCGCTGCGGCTGCGAAAATTTGCACCCAAGTTTATTTTTGCAGGATAATGTATATTATCAAACGGATAAAACGTGTCTTTTTTTTGCAAAAAAATCTCCGGCATGGCATGTCTAAAGCGGTAAATGCTTTGTTTAACATCACCAACCAAAAAAAGATTTAAAGGAGTTTTTCCGTCACACTGTGCAATGGCTTCAAATATCATGTTCTGTGCTTCGTTTGTATCTTGATATTCATCAAGCATTATCTCTGCAAAGGACTGTGAGGTTTTTTTTGCAAGTGCCGATTTCTCATGCCCGCCGTCTTCTTTTTTATCGTAAAGCAAGCGCAAGGTAAGCTGCTCCAAATCAGAAAAATCGACCATATGTCTTTCTCGTTTAAACTCGTCTAAGCGCTTTGCAAAAGCAAGTGTAAGCGAAAAAAGAAGTTCTATTTTAGGGCGCATATATCTTATATCATCTGCAAACTCTGCCTGCGACGATAAAAAAACGCGTGTGCGCAGCTTTAAAAATATTGTTTTTATTTGCTTCCTTATGGCATCTGCCCTTTGCTTTTGCGGGTTATCTTTTTCGCCCCTTACGCTGCCCGCAAACGGTGTTACATCTTTCGGAAATGCGGCACGAATGTTGTCCCACAAGTCTTTTCCGGCTTTACTGCCCTGCATAAGCCTCAAAACCGACAGCACAGCCTCCCTGTCAGTTTGATATGCGCCTTGATACGCCGACTTCATGCTTTCGTTTTGCTCGCAAATTTCAAGTGCTTCATCACAAAGCGTAACACAATAATTTAATATCTCGCTTGCATATTCAAGTAATATCATGCCCCACTCTGTTTTACACAGCTCTTTTTGCGGGTTATAATCGTCAAGCTTTTCTGCAAGCCAGTCCTCATAAAACGGGTGTGAACGTATAAAATCATACAAGCGGTAAACGGTTTTAAAAAGGTTTTTATCATCTCGTCCGCTGCTTATAAGGTCTGCAAGCTCTGTAAAGTCACTTCCCTTTTCACCTGCGTAATATTCTTCCACAGTGGCTTTTAAAGCATCGTCGCGTAAAGTATCAAGTTCTCGCGCATCACCTATAAAAACATCGGGTGCAACACCAAGTTTTTGCGCATTTTCGCGTATAAGCTCAAAGCAAAAAGCGTGTATGGTACTTATATGTGCCTTTGTAAGCAAAAGCTGCTGGCGCTGCAAAAGTGCAAAATTTACGTGTTTTAAACCGTCCTTTTCCAAATCCGGGTCTGTGCTGTTTGACAACTGCAAAAGTGCAGCTAATTTAGAACTTATTTTATCGCGCATTTGCTCTGCTGCCGCGCGTGTAAAGGTTACAATAAGCATTTTGTCTATATCAACAGGGTTTTCTTCATCAATTATTCTCTCTATCACACGCTGAGAAAGCACCGCAGTTTTACCGCTTCCCGCCGCCGCAGAAACAAGCAACGACCCGCCGCGTGCAAAAATGGCGTTCTGCTGTTCAGGTGTCCAGTTAATCGTTGGCATTGTTTTTTGCCTCCGCTTCGTTATCTTCTTCTTCGTTCTTTGCAATAAGCGCAAAAATCTCGTCGCGGCTCATTTGTTCAAGCTCTTTTTTCGGCTCGTCATCTTCACGTGTGCACACAGGTCGATAATCGCAATATTCACAGGTTTTGTCGTAGCGCTTTGTATATGTTGGCAATGCCCCCGCTTCACCATCATGCAAAGACTCTGCCATGCCTGAAACAAGTCGGTTTATATGCGCCTCCAGCCTGCCTAGCTCTGCAAGCGTTGCAACATCGCCGCAAATTTCAGTTACGCATTCGGTTTTTTTGTTTGCTGCTCTGCCTGTGGTTTTCTCTTTGGTTTTTATATATGCGGGAATATACACCCCTTGTGCACCATGCTCCATGCCCGTAATAACATCTACGCTTTCAAGCAGCAGTCCGTTCATCTTCATGTTTTTGTCCTGGTCCTCTGCCACCTGAGCATCGCTTGACTCTCGCTCTAAAGTACTGTATTTTGTGCGCGCAGGCATATAAAGCACACCTGCCGGTACAGCACCGGCAAGCTCGTTTTTTCCGTTGTTTTTTAAAGTAAAAAGGTAAATGAGCATTTGCAAATTAAGCCCGCCGTACACATCTGTTAAGTCAAACTTTTTGTCGCCTGTTTTATAATCTACAACGCGCAGGTAATGTCTGCCGCCGCGTTTCATAATATCCACCCTGTCAACTACACCCTCAACAAACACCTTGCCACCGCTGTATGGCAGCTCCACAGGCTCCACACGCAGCGCTTGCAGCTCCAGTGTTTCTTGTGATAAATTATCTAAGCTGTAATTTTCTTCTTCTTTTTTAATAGGCAGCTCAAAATATATCGGTCTAAAATCGCTTTCTGAAAATTCTTTTGCCATATGCTGTATAAGCTTTACAAGCGTATTTTGCAGGCGCGTGAATAAATATTTAAAGCGAGCGGGTTTATTTTTTTCTCCGCCCATGTTTGTTTCTGTGTATTCCTTTAAAAGCGCTTGTATCTCACATCTAAGTGCCGCTTCATCTGCCGCAAGCTGTGTTAAATCATTATGGCGCAGCAAGAGTATTTGCAGCACATAATGCACTATGCTGCCGCTTTCAAGCGGCGAAAGCTCTGCACGGCGACGCGGTTTAATAGCAAGCCCATAGCGGCAAAAATATGCTAAACGGCATTGGTAAAATTGCTCTAGCTTAGACGGCGAAAGCTTGAGCACTTCACCATAAAGCCCTTTTATTACCTCCGGTGAATCGAGCCTGTATTCCATTGGGGCTTTCGGGTTCAAAAGGCGGTTTACTTGTGCTCCGCCATCTTCTTTTGACAAATATTCTGCAAGAGAAGCTGTAAATTCATTATCAAAGCGCAAGTTTTTACAAAAAATATCCAGTGCCGTTTTTTTGTTTTGTATGTAAAAAATATCTTCACAATTCTCTGCCAAAATACTGGTTACAAATGGAAAAACTGTTCTTATTTCGCGGACTATCGACGAAGGATACAGCGCCTCACCTTTTAAGCCGGCACAGCTATAGCTTACAAAAAGCTTTTGAGAAGGGCTGCACATAGCCATATAAGCGCAATAAATTTCATCAATAGCCTTGCTCTCTGCGGTAGCTGTAAGCTCTAAGCCTCCGGAAATAAGCGCTTCGCGCTCGTAACCCGAAAAAACCCCGCCGCTTTTATATACAGCGGGGAAAACCCCCTCGTTTGCACCCACCAAAAATGTCAGCTTAGGTGCTGCAAGACGTATTCTGTCTGCCGAGCCAATTGTAACTCGGTCAAGCGTCTGCGGTATCTCGCCAACATCGGCAGACGAAAAGACCAGCCGCAAAAGCTCTGTAAACTGCTCAGGCTTTAAATAAACCCCTCTAAGTGCCACCGAAAACTCTGTAAGCAAGCTTAAAACCTTCTCGTAAAGCTTCTCGCAATCGGCTGCTATTTCATCATTATCATCAGCTTTTTTTAAGTATTCAATAATTCCCGCATCGTTGAGATAGGCAAAAACAGCCCTTGCAAAGCCTGCTCCGTCACAATTTTGCAAAGCCTCACGCATTTTTAATAACGGCTCTGTAACCCTCTGCCGCAATATATTTATGCGCTCTAAGGCTTTTTTATCCGACACCTGAATTTTGCCGTAGCCTGCGGGGCTTTGAACAAACGGTGCAAGCCAGCTTTCTCCGTTTATCCTCCAGGTAAAGCAGTAGTTTTCAAGCTCCCCTGTTTCGTAAGTAGCAGACCCCAAAAGCCCTGTTTTTAAAAGTGATAATATTTCGTCTGTGTTAAAGTTTTTACATATCGCACCCAAAGCACAAAGCACCGCAGCAGTAAGCGGTCTTTCTGCTATATCCTCGCGAACGTCCATAAAAAAAGGTATTCCAAAACGCTCAAAAACGCCTGAAAAAGCTTGCCTGTACCCGTCTATATCATGCCCCACAACAGCTATTTCGCGGTAACGCACACCGGCGCGAACTGCCTCACATATTGAAGCGGCGGCATATTCAACTTCGTCATATTTATTTTGAGCTTTTACTATAAATATATTATCACAGCTTTTTGTGTACGGTTTAATGCCTGTCCTGAAAATGTTTTTTTCAAGATATAATAAATCCGGCAGAGCAGTACGGCGGTTTTGGGTAAGGTTTTTTAAAACAACAGCCTCCGCACCATTTTCTTCAGCTATTCTGCAAAGACTTGCCGCAGTTTTTTTGACAAGAGAAAAAAGCCCCATGCCATGCTCTTTATCCTGTAAAGAATCGGTACAAAGCGCCACGGTAACTTCTAAAGCCTGTGCAAGAATATGCCCCAAAATTTGATGCTCACCTGCTGTAAAAGACTTAAATGAATCTATAAAAACCGAATATTCACCAAAAAAATTGTTGCATTCAAGCTGTGCACAAGCACTTTTAAAATCGTCCTCGGCATCTTTATAGCTGCAATCTATAAGAGCTTGGTAATGCCTGTAAATAGCGGCAAGCTCGGCAGTTTTTGCAGCTAAGCTCTCATCTGCCGTTAACGAAAAGCTTTCTAGGGCTTCCGGCGTAACACCCGCATTTTTAAGCTCGCTTACTTGAGAAACAAGCGTTTGTATAAAGCTTAAACGAGTATTTTTACCGCTGTAAAGCTGTAGCATATCGCGCATTTCTTCAAGGGCAACACTCATAAGCAGAACACGAGAGGCATCAGTTATATATTCGCCTGCAAGCCCTCCGTATTCTCTGAATATTCTGTTGCAAAGGCGTGTAAAGCTTAACACCTCCACAGCTATTGCTTTTTGAGCACCAATGGCATTGTAGAGGCTTTTTTCAGTTTCAAACGAATACTGCTCCGGCACTATTACAATAGCCTTTTTGCCGTCATTTACCGCTTCACAAACAAGACGGCGCAAAAGTGTTGTTTTGCCTGTGCCTGTTGTACCTGTAATAAACTGTAGCATTTTTGCACCCTCATTTACTTATTTAAGCTCTGCAATAGTTACTCCGCTTTCGCCCTCTCCGTAGACACCAAGGCGAAAGGTGCGAATGCTTTTGTTGTGCCTAAGCTCATCGTGCACCGCTGCGCGCAGCACACCCGTGCCCTTACCATGTATAATTGTTATTACGGTAAGCCCATTTAAAACAGCACCGTCTATAAAATTTAAAAGCTCCATAATGGCTTCCTCTGCCATCATTCCACGCAAATCAAGCTCGTTTTTTACACCGCGTTCTGCTTTGCTTGTTATACTTTTTGCCACCGAGCCTTTTTTATTATTAAGCGGTGCTCTGTTTTTTCGTTCGTCCAAACGAAGCTTTGTTTGAGAAACCTTTATTTTCATTGTTCCAACCTGTACCATTACATTCCCTGCACCGTCAGGACCAGAAACCACAAACCCGTCCTTGCCTATATCGGTTATAGAAACAATATCTCCACGCACAAGCTTACGCGGCAAAACGTAATTATCATCGTCAGCTTTTTTAACAGGGTCGGCAAGCTCGTAAAGCTTGTTCATGCCCACCTTCAGCTGTGCCTTTGCAAGCGACGGCATATTTGCATATTTCTCACCGTCTTTTTCTTTTTTTATTTCTTCCATTTCATCAATCATATTTTGCGCTTCTTGCTTTACACGCTCCACCAAACGCTTTGCCTCTTTTTTTGCAGCATCTATCTCGCGCTCTTTTTCGCGCTCAAGCCTTGCCTTAAATCCCGCAACATCATTTTTAAGGCGTTCGGTTTCCTCACGTTCTTTTTGCGCGCCTGTTTTTTCTTTTTCAAGCCCTATTCTGGTTTCTTCAAGCTTTGCAACAACATCTTCAAAACAAGCGTTTTCGGTGGAAACTCGCAATTTTGCATTTTCTATAATATAGCTGTCTATACCAAGTCTTTCTGAAATGGCAAAAGCATTAGAGCGCCCCGGCACACCTATAGAAAGCTTATAAGTGGGGCTTAATGTTTCTACATCAAACTCACAGGAAGCATTCTCAACTCCGTCAGTTTCAAGCGCAAAAACCTTTATCTCTGCATAATGTGTTGTAGCAGCTATTTTGGCGCCTTTTTCGCGCAATGCTTCAACTATAGCTATGGCAAGCGCCGCGCCCTCTATGGGGTCCGTCCCCGCACCAAGTTCGTCCAAAAGCACCAGTGCTTTGTCATCTACCTGTTTAAGTATTGAAACGATATTTGTCATATGAGCAGAAAAAGTTGACAGGCTTTGCTCTATGCTCTGCTCATCTCCTATATCTGCCAAAACACGCTCGAAAACCGAAACTCTGCTGGAATCTGCCACAGGCAGCATAAGACCGCACATTGCCATCAATGTAAAAAGCCCCAGTGTTTTAAGAGAAACTGTTTTTCCGCCTGTGTTTGGTCCTGTTATAATCAAGGTATCAAAGCTTCCGCCCAAATAAATATCTGTAGGCACAACCTTCTGCTCATCTATCATAGGGTGTCTGGCACGGCGCAAATCTACAACTCCGTCATTTGTAAGCATGGGCACGGTGGCTCTCATTTTTCGCCCCAAACGCGCCTTTGCAAAAAGTAAATCAAGCTCTACTATCGTGTCATAATCGGAAGATATGCTATCGGCAAAATTGCCGACCTCCGCCGACATTTCAGCCATAATACATTCGATTTCCTGCTGTTCTTTATTTTGCAAAACGCGAATTTCATTGTTTGCCTCCACCACCGCTATAGGCTCTATAAAAAGTGTTGCTCCGCTTGCAGAGGTATCATGCACCATGCCCTTTACTTCACCTCTGTACTCCTGCTTTACAGGTACAACAAAGCGCCCGTCACGCATAGTTATTATTGCATCTTGCAAAAACTTTTGATATGTTACGGACTTAACCAGTTTATCAAGCTGTGACCTAACCTTAAGCTCTGTGTTGCGAATACTGCGGCGTATGTTAAAAAGCTCGGTGCTGGCAGTATCGGCAAGCTCATCATCAGAAAGAATATTTTCACTTATCATGTTTTCTAATGCTTTATTGGGAGATAAGCTTTCAAACATCGAGTCTAAAGCAGTTTTCATATCATCGCAGTTTTTGCGGTAGCTGTCTAAATTGCGAATAGTACGAAGCACATTTCCTATATCCAAAAGCTCGCGCAGGTTAAGAAGCGCGCCCACCTGTGCACGCTTTAGCATACCCTTAACATTCTTAATATTCATTATTGTAGGCATACCAAAACGGACAGCTAAGAGATTTGCGTCCTGTGTAAAGTTCATTTGCCTTACAGCCTTCGGGTAGTTTATAACAGGCTCTGTAGCAAGTGCCGCCTCCGCGCTGTCGGGGCAGCTGCAGCATTCGGCAAGCCGGCTCAATATTTTATCAAGCTCCAGCGCACGGCAATGTTTTTTTATATTTTCTTCCATATAATACTCCGTTTCCTATCGTTTTACGGCATTAAATAATTATACTTTTATAAAACTGCAAGCTGTTGTAGTTTTTTTGCGTCTGGTTTAGAAGATAAGCCTCGGTAGCTTCGCCCAATATTTTAAGATTATCCAGAGGTAAATCAAAAGAAAAAAGCCGTTTTGGTGGGCTGTAAATAATATGACGCATTGCCGCAATTACTCCGCTTGGCAGCGGCTTAGAAATATCTTCTGTAAAAGGTGTTTCTAGTTTTTGCAGACAATTTTCACACATGATATCCCCTGTCTGCAAAAAAAGACGCATCTGCGGGGCTTCATAACAGGCACAGCTGCGGCAGGCAACGAGGTTTGGCATATACCCTGCCAAAGTAAGCGCGCGCAGCTCAAAAACAGGCTTCAAAAAAGCTATAGTTTTTTTATCTTTTTCCAGCATAAAAAGTGTGTTTAAAAACAAGCTTAAAAAGGCATCTGCACCGTCTGCCTGCGGGGCTACAGTGGCTGTTAATTCAGCAAAATATGTAGCGAGAGATAATTTATCCATGTTCTCTCGCAAGCCAAAAAACATATTAATACTATCGGCAGAATCTACCGTATATCTTTCTTTATTTTTAAAAAGTACAAACGATGAGTAGCAAAGCATCTCTGTCGTAGAAGACAGCCTGCTTTTCATGCGGCTTGCACTCTTTGCATAAGCGTGTATTATGCCATATTCTTTTGAAAGCAAGGTAAGTAAGCGGTCCTCATCGTCAATAGCCCGAGAGCCTATCACGACCGCCTGTGTTGTCATTTGCATCGGGGTATTCCTCACCTTCAATTGTTTCATTATCTTGAGGCATAGCCGAAAGCGACATACAATAATTATGGTAATCGCTTATGCTCCCTGTGCGTAAAAATTGTTCCCATGCGTCTGCTAAAGGTTTCATAATGAATGTTCCTCCCGCATTATTATTACTTAAAGTGTTACCTTAAAAGCAAATGTTATTAGCGGAAATGAACGCCAAAGTTACAGGTAATATTTTTTATTTATAACCAAAATTCCCTATATTGCCATTGCGCCAGCCCTCGCGCACCTTTACCCAAAGGCGTAGGTTAATTTTAACCCCTAAAAAGCGCTCTGCCTCCACCCTCGCCTGTGTACCTATTTTTTTTAGCATAGCACCGTTTTTACCTATTATCATGCCCTTATGGCTTTCTCTTTCACAAAAAACAGTCGCATCAATGTCGTCCAAATCACAACCTTCGGCATTCTTGCGTTCCTTCATGTTCTCTATAGTAACGGCTACTCCGTGCGGAATTTCATCTTGCATATTATTAAGGACCTTTTCGCGTATAATCTCTGATATTATCACGCGTTCCGGTTGGTCTGTCATAGAATCGTCGTCAAAATAATGCGGACCTTCTTTAATATAACTTTCTATTTTGTCAAGAAGAATTTGCACGCCCTCTCCTGTAAGCGCTGATATTGGAATTATAGCTTCAAATTCCATTTCTTTAGAAAAATCGGAAATCTTTTTCATCATCAGTTCTTTTTGTGAGAGGGTGTCTATTTTATTTATTGCAAGCAGTACAGGCATTTTTGCCGCTTTAAGGCTGTTGACAAGGTCATGCTCCGCTCGTGTTATTTCTCCGTCAGGTTCTGTTACAAGCACACCTATGTCCACGTCCGACATAGATTCATTAATTTGCTTTACCATGTATTCAGAGAGCTTAGTGCGAGGTTTATGCAGCCCTGGGGTATCTATAAAAACCATTTGCGTTGCGCCTTTTGTTAAAATACCGATAATTTTATTGCGTGTGGTTTGCGGTTTTGGCGAAACTATAGCCACTTTTTCACCGACAAACCTGTTCATAAGGCTGGATTTGCCAACGTTTGGGCGACCGACTATAGTTACAAAGCCGGAATAAGTTTTATCCATAAAATATAATTCTCCGTTTCATTTATTGTTCTTTTTTTGCTTAATAGCTCTTAATATCTTAGCAGGCCCCACAAAAATAAATATTATCGAAAACACCACAGACAACACAAAAAGCCCGCAATAAAGTGGGCCTTTAAAAATATATTTAAGTATAATTAAAAAAACCGACGGTTTCCAAAAAAGCAAAAGCCCAATGGCAAAAGCAAATGCGGCGCAGACAAGCACCGCCCCTGCCGCCACATCTTTGGCAACACGAGCTAAAGCGCTGTAGCTTGGCGAGGCTATATTTACAAGCACTTCCACAGCTGTATTAATCATTTCCATGGCAATAACAAGCGCTATGGCACAAAGCATAAGAGCAAACTGTGCCTGTGTTAAACTAAAAAAGCGGCTGAACAGCACAATATAACAAGCAATAACTATGTGTATTCGCATATTACGCTCGTTGTTCACGCAATATGCCACACCACGCGCCGCGTTGCGAAAGCTTACTATTAAATTTTTAATACGGCTACTCATTGCCCTCCAAAACATAGCTGGAATCTCTTTGAAGACCCAGTTTTGTAAGTACCTCTTCTTCTTTTTCGCGCATCTTTACTGCCTCTATACCCGCTACCTCATGGTCGTAGCCCAACAAATGAAGCATAGAATGCACTGTTAAAAAACCAATTTCGCGGCTGAAGGAGTGCCCATATTCATCTGCCTGTTCTTTTGCGCGCTCTACCGAAATAGCAATATCTCCAACCATTAACGCGCCTGTTTCGGGGTTTTTATCATAAACTCCGTTTTCACCCATAGGGAACGAAAGAACATCGGTCGATTTATCAATTTTGCGATATTCTGCGTTAAGCTCACGAATTTGTTCGTTATTAAGAAAGCTTACGCTTACTTCTACCGAATCTGTAATTTTTTCCATATCTAGCACAGCATGACAGCAGCGACGAATAAGCAGCCTTATGCCGGTTGGAATTTTAATATCTTTTTGCCTGTTTGTAATATATACTTTTACACTTTCCATTTTGTATCCGCTTAAATATTACACCATAATAGTTTATTTAAACGGGTTACCCTCCTCATAATATTTTTCATATGCTAAAATTATTTGCTGCACCAGCCTGTGACGCACCACGTCTTTTTCGGTAAAGCGAATAACCTCAATATCTTCTATATCTTTAAGAACCTTTACAGCTTCTATAAGCCCCGATTTCCTGCTGTCCGGCAAATCTATCTGTGTAATATCGCCCGTTATTACGGCTTTAGAGTTAAAACCCAAACGTGTCAAAAACATCTTCATTTGCTCCGGAGTTGTATTTTGTGCTTCATCTAAAATTATAAAGGAGTCATCAAGTGTGCGCCCGCGCATAAAAGCAAGAGGTGCAACCTCTATATTACCTCTTTCAAGGTATTTGCCAAAATTATCAGCACCTAACATATCAAAAAGCGCATCATAAAGCGGTCGCAAATATGGGTCCACCTTGTTCTGCATATCCCCGGGCAAAAAGCCCAGCTTTTCGCCTGCCTCCACCGCAGGGCGTGTAAGAATTATTTTATTTACATCATTGGCACGAAAAGCCTTTACCGCCATTGCCACAGCTAAATAGGTTTTCCCTGTGCCGGCAGGCCCAACCGAAAGAGTTATGGTGTTTTTGCTTATAGCCTCTACATAGCTTTTTTGACCAAGCGTCTTTGCACGTACAGGTCTGCCCTTAGATGTGATACAAACTAAATCTCCCGTAAGACGCGAAACTTTATTTTCTTCGCCTTGCGCAACCAAATTTATAATATATCGCACATTTTGCTGGTTAAGTGCCTCACCATTGTTAAGAAGCTCTAAAAGCCCGCGCACAGCGCGTGCGGCTGCGTCTACGCCCTCATCGTTGCCGCTAAGCTTAACCTGTGTGCCCCTGTTTAATATAGTAACGCCATATTCAGCCTCTAATATCTTTATGTTTTCGTCAAAGCTGCCAAAAAGCTCTAACGTATGCTCCATTCTGTCAACATCGACGAACTGCTCCGCCATTCATTCACTTTCCTTTTTCCTCATTTCTAACAAAAAGCTACAAGATATTTTGTATCTTTTGCCATTTAGAATATTATAACACTTTTTCCTATAAACTTCTATTCATTTTTTAAAATTTCTTGCTCTTTTGCTATATCAATGTTGCATAGATATTTTGTTGTAAGTTTGTACATATCGCCGTTTAAACTTTCGCTTTGCTGTGTATTTATAATTTTACCGTTTCCTATAACACTTTTTTCTTTTTCGGTCAATTTTTTTTGTGCTTCGTTATGCGCCTGCTGTGTCGTAAGCCTGCGCTTTTTAGTGATGTAAAAATCGTACTGCTCGGTCAATAAAAAAAATGGTAATTCTATTTTACCTATTTTTATTTCATCTGTTTTCCTTTGTAAATCATAAGCTGTTTTAAAAGGATAATATATAAAAAGCGGCATATCAGCACCAAATATACGTAAATATCTTCGTGTTTTTTTTTCGCCTGTTCTTAGCTTTTCACTAATTATCATTGGTTGCTCGCTTATAATTTCTAAATCTACCTGTGCTATAATTTTACCGCGTGCGTGTTTATAGCTGTCTTGCTGCTTTTTATCCTCTATAATCCCGCTGATTATTATATCTCCGGCTTTTACTGTGTCGCCTACCTTACAAAGGCTTTGCCCCTCGTAAACCTCCATATATGTTATAAGGCCTGTTTTGGCAGCAACAATATTACAGGCGCGGTCGTTTTCAGGGTACATTTGCGGCGGCATAATTCTTTCGCGCACCTCTATGGTTGCCGTGCTCCCATCAATATTTATGGCTATCCACGAAAGGCGCTGTAAGCTCAAAAGTGTAGCTCTTTCTGTTGCCCGTACATTGATATTTGCTTTAAATGTACCTGTTTTTAGCCCAAGCCCGCTTACTACTGACATTATCTCGCTGCTTGTAACAACGCTGTTGCCAATTATTTCTATTTTCCATATAAACTGTCCCATAGCGCATAAAAACAACACAAAAAAAGCTACTCCTGCCATAATACCTACGCGCTTTTTGTATCGGTACAGCCTAAAAGGTAAACCGTGGCGCTCTTTTACCCGCAAACGCACAGAGGTTTTTTTTGCATATGGGCGCAAGCTTTTATATGAAGAAATATCGGTGCAAGCGCTAAGCACCGTACCGTTTTTTTCTATATCCCATATATTAATACGGTTATGCACCGCCATATTTAAAAAGCGTTCTAAAAAAACACCCGTGGCACTAAAACGTACGTAGCCCCTAAATGCGCGTATAAAACGTATTATAAACATAAGCTGCCCCTCTATATTATAAACTCTATTTTTAGAATAAAGCCATTAACAATTACACTTTCACCTGTCATACATTTTATTTCTAAATTTCTTCCGCTAAAACACACTATCATTTTACCGAGGTTAAGCTTTACCGTGCTGCTATCGTACTCCAAAACACCCGCACAGCCGTCAACTATAGCCTCGCGGTTACCCGAGAGGGCAATCTGCGAAAAGCCCTCTATAACCCCCTCAGGTATATCTAAAGCGCGCGCCAGTCTTATGGGTATAGCATCTTCCTTAGGCTTAGGCTTTTGCTGCCTGTCTTTTCTCATTTTCAGTCATCTCTTTTACTACATAATATTTATGTATATGCACAGCTATCAGCTTCATATGCTTTACAAAGAGGTGATGATTAATGACAAAATCGAATAAAGCAGGCACTTTTTTTATTGCTGCAATGTGCGTTTTTTTAGCTGTAACTCTGCTTGCTTTTTCACAAGCTGTAAGTATAGGAGTAAGAAACGGTCTAAGTCTGTGCGGAGAAATAATAATCC
This sequence comes from Hydrogenoanaerobacterium sp., assembly GCA_036638975.1. GTDB lineage: Bacteria > Bacillota > Clostridia > Oscillospirales > Ruminococcaceae > JAVWJP01. The sequence goes on along the minus strand of JAVWJP010000001.1, from coordinate 150,252 downwards.
CGTCGTTGTTCCCCTTTATGATACTATTCGGGTTTTTATCTCAAAGCCGTGCTTCACTTATATTCGCTAAGCTTCTGTCGCCTGTAACAAGGCTTTTAAACCTGCCTGCAAACGCCGCCGCGCCCCTTTTGGGCGGTATTATAGGCGGCTACCCCGTGGGCGCGCGCAACCTTGCTGTTATGGTACGCGAGCATCGTTTATCGTCAGACAATGCGTCACGTATGCTATGCTTTTGTGTAAATGCGGGTCCGCCTTTTCTGTTGTGTGCAGTAGGCAGCGAAATGCTGTTTTCTCGTCCGTTAGGTACTTTACTGCTCACTTCTCAAATATTGTCCTCAATGGTAATTGGGCTTGTAATTGGTGTTTTTACAAGTAAAGCAAAAGAAAATCTTACAGAACCGCTTCAAGACACCTTTCGCCCATACAGCTTTTGTCTTGTGCAGGCTGTAAAAGATGCCGCCTCCGGAATATTTACAATATGCGCATTTGTAGTGACATTTCAGGCATTATCGGCACTTGTTGCAAAAAGCGGTATAGCAGAGCTTTTTGCTGTAAAGCTTGCAGAGCTGTACCCAAATATAGGTGCTGAGCTTATCAACGGAATAATACTTGGCATATTAGAAGTTACAGCGGGCTGTAAGGCGTTATCAAAATGTGGTTTTGCAGGTATAATCTGCATAGCGGGGCTAATTTCTTTCTCAGGTATTTCGGTTATATTTCAGGTACTGGCGTCTGTACACGGCAGTGATATAAAGATTAGTGCTTTTATAGCTTCGCGGTTTATCCACTGCGGGCTGACGGTAATATTTTTTATGATATTACTTAAAATTTTTCCGCAAAGCTGTACCGCCGCGCTTTCGCTTACCACACCTATAAAAACACAAGCAAGCTCTGTAAGCGGCTCTGTAAGCCTTATGCTTATGTGTGCGATTTTTTTATTCTGCAATGGGAAAAGCGAGCTTTCACAAAACAAAAAGGTGACTAAAAAGACCTGTAAAAGCAGAGTCTAATGCCGATGCAAAAGCGGCGAGCACAAAAAGCAAAAAAAACCTTGCCAAATATCCACGCGGAGTAATAAGCCCCCCGCCCTCTCCCCTGCTCACCGCGCGGTAATACACAGATGACATTGAAAAAGCTTCGCTGCACCCGTAAGCTATCAAAAGAGTTGAAATAAGCATATTCGGAAGCAGCAAAAGCGCCACATATCCCATACCGTTAAACCCGCTTTGGGCATAAATACAACCCGCTTCATACCCAAAGCCTAGCCCGCGAAAAAACGGTAGCAAAACTATAACAGGCTGTGCTATAGCGCAAAAACCGCATACCATAATTATACAAAGCATAGTCGCGGTGGAGGTAAATGAAACAATAAAAGTAGAAGCTGTTGCTTGCTCGTGCCTTATACTTGTAAATTTTTTTATCAGAAGCGATAAATTTGATAAAGTTTCTTGGCTTGTGCCCCGTAAAAATAAAGCCCCTGCAAAGACACCGACCAAAAAAACCACCACATAAAAAAGCAGTCTGCGGTAAGCATAAAGTCGGCGCTTAAAGTGCCCATACATTGCCGGTGAAGCTATGGCTGTCCTCATTGTTGTCATTCCTCCGCTAATTATTTTATAATAATCTATTTTAAAATGACTATACGCAAAATTTAAAACACGTACTTATATATATGAAAACACATTCGGTAATATACTAACACAAAAACGCCGCGCACCATTTAAGGCACGCGGCGAAATACTGCATATTATTACTTTTTACCTAATTCATAGGCCCGTTTAACACAAGCGTCCATATATCCCGTTACAGCAGCAGCAAAATTATTTTCTTCAAGCGCTTCCAGCCCTTTAAGCGTAGTACCGCCCGGCGAACATACAGCTTTTATAAGCTCATCGTGTGTTTTGCCTGTTTCCAACATCATTTTTGCAGAGCCTATAAGCGCATTGCAAAAAAGGCGGTTAGAAGTTTCTTCGTCAAAGCCATAGCCTTTGCCGTACTCGCATATTATCTGTGCCAAGCGGTAAATAAGCGCGGGGCTGCTTCCATTTATAGGTATAACCTCATTAAGCTTGTCCTCAGGTATAATTTCTACCGAGCCTGACTGCTTAAATATACCTGACGCAAACTCAAATTCTTCGTCTGTTATAGGCTCTAGCCTAGCCACAGCAACCGAGCCTGCCCCTATAAGCAACGGAGTATTTGGCATAACCAGCACAAGACGGCAGTTAAAACCTATTTTTTTGCGTATAAGCTTTGCGGTAATACCTGCCGCAATGCTTATTATAACAGTTTCATCGTTGACACTTTTTGAAATTCCTTCTAAAACGCCCTCTGCTACCTGCGGTTTAACAGAAAGCACAACATATTTACAGCTTTCTACAAGCTTAGCGGCATCACTGCAAATGCAAAGACCCTGACTTGCAAACCTTGACAGGCATTCCTGCGAAATATCACAAACGGTAATCTCATTTGCGGGCAAGGTTTTGCCCTTAATAATTCCGTTTATAATAGCTGTTGCCATGTTTCCTCCGCCAATAAAGCCTATTTTTGACATGATAAAACTTCCCCTCTCATATAGCAATACAACTTTATATCAATAGCCTTTAATGCTTACGCATCTGCAAGCGCCGCTTTTATCATTATTGCACACTCAAGACGTTTTCTTTCGGTTTCACACGAAAATGGGTGAGGTGTTAAAAGGCTGCCTTCATACTGCGCACTGTTTGCACTGCACCCTCCGCTGCAATAAAACTTTGCCCAACAGCTTCTACAGGCTTCTTTTGCATAGACATTTGTTTTTGCAAAGCGCTCTTTCATATCCATGTTTAAGCTGCCATCAAGCAAGCTGCCCATCTTCCAGTCCTTTTGTCCTACGAACTGGTGGCATGGGTAAATATCGCCCTCAGGTGTTATAGCAACATATTCATTGCCGCAGCCACAGCCGCGCAAACGCTTTATAGCACAGGGTCCTTGATTTAAATCCAGCATAAAATGGAAGAAATTAAAGCCTTTACCCGCCTTCTTACGCTCTATAATAAGCTTTGCAAGCCTCTCGTATTCAGCAAATATTGTGGGCAAATCGTCCATTGTCAAGGCATAAGGCTTGTCAGCAGGTGCAACCACAGGTTCAACCGAAATTTGCTCGAAGCCCTCGTCTGCAAAGTGCATAACGTCATTCCCAAAGTCTAAATTATACTTCGTAAATGTACCGCGAATATAATATTGCTCCTGCCCGCGTTTTTCTACAAGACGTTTAAATTTCGGCATTATAATATCGTAGCAGCCGTCGCCGTTTACACAAGAACGAATTCTGTCATTTACCTCGCGCCTGCCGTCCACAGAGAGCACAACATTAGACATTTCTTTATTTATAAAATCAATTTTGTCATCGGTTAAAAGCATACCGTTTGTAGTTATTGTAAACCTAAAATTCTTACCGTACTGTTTTTCTATACTTCTGGCATAATTTACGGTTTCTTTTACCATTTCAAAATTCATAAGCGGCTCTCCGCCAAAAAAATCCATCTCCAGGTTTTTTCGTCCTACAGACTGTTCTATTAAAAAATCTATAGCTTTTTTGCCTATTTCAAGCGGCATAAGCTTGCGCCCGCCTCCGCCGTATTCCCCCGTACCCGCAAAGCAATAATCACAGCGCAAATTACAATCGTGTGCAACATTAAGGCATATGGATTTTATAGGAGCATCAACGCAAAGATTGGCAAATTGCTCGTAGCTGTCACTTGTAAACAGCTGCTCTGCACTTTTAAGCTCTAATATTTCGCTGTACGCTTTTGTAATTTCAGCCTCTGTATACTCGTGCAAAAGCGAATTTACGGCTTCCTTAGGGCACTGTAGAGGCAATGGCTCCGACACAAAATCTAAAATGGTATAAAAAAGCTTGTCCACCACATGGACAGCCCCACTGTTTACATCTAAAACTATATAATACCCATTTTGGGTAAATTTATGAATCATTAAGCTGCTCCGTTCCGCCAATTCGCATCGGCAGGCATTATTTTGCACTAAGCAAAAATCAGGGGACAGCGAAAGCTATCCCCTGTTCTCAGTTTTAATATTTATAATGTATCAGCGGTTTTTGTTTTCGCATTTTTGGTTTGCCACTGTGCAAGATGTTTTGCAGGCAGACTGACATGAAGCCTGACATTCGCCACAGCCACCCTTTACAGCAGATTCTTTAAGATTAGCTTTATTAAGTGTCTTTACGTGTTCCATTTTTACGTCCTCCTAATATAGAATATCATTAAATATAATGTTTACTGTTGGATATTATAGCATAAAGCTTTTAATTATTCAATTACTTCCTGCGTTTTTTGTAGTTGACACCAAAAACCCCGCCAAAAGCACCGGCGGTAAGTGCCACAACAAGCTTAATAGCTGCCGCTGCGCCTATCTCGCTTTTGTTTACTGCCTGACCACATATGAATATTGCTGCAAAAAGAAGCAACCCGCAGCACAGCCCCAAAAATAAGCCTTTTTCATGTACAAGCGCCGCGGTAACCCAGCCGCCTGTAAAAGCCCCTAATCCCAGCGCTACAAGAACCATAGGAGTTATAAGCATTTGCGGGATATCTTGCAGTGAAAGCAAAAGCGAAAGCGCCATTAAAACCAGTGCCGTTACCACCGCCCCAACCGCCGTACCCACAAGAACCGGTTTAATATATTTCATAGCGCCACCCAATTCGTGCTTTGGTTTATTCTGATTCATACAAACCACCCCCAAACAAGCTTTATGTAGCTGTTCCATTAATAAAATGAAACAGTAGAAATTGGCAGGCATTATGCAAAGCCAACTTCGTAATGCAAGCAATTCCTTAATTTTTAATAATATCGGAATTACTGTAGCAGCTACTACAAAGAATATTCGGGAGTGGCGTTAAATATTCGCTAAAACGGTTTTATTTGTTGAGTTCTTCTTTTTTGCTTTCTTTAGCTGCCTTTGCTGCTGCCGCTGCTGCTGTTTTAGCAGCCGTTGCACGCTCTGAAGCCGTATTGTTCTGCTGAATCGCACTGCGTAAAAAGCGTATTTTGCTTTTGTCAGAGCCTGTTTCAATAACAAGAGTATCATCTTTAAGGCTTACAACAATACCTACAACACCGCCTATCGTTATAACCTCGTCACCTACTTCAATATTGCTTCTCATGGCTGCTGTTTCTTTATCGCGTTTTTTTTGCGGGCGAATAAGTATAAAGTAAAACACCACAAAAATTAAGACCATCGGTAATAACGAAATAAGCATAGAACCTTGACCTGCTGCGTTTGCATTCATAATAAAATTACCTCCATATAAAAATGTTTTTTATGCACAATATAGAGTATTATACACGTTATTACAGCTCTTTGCAAGCACCGATGGCAAGATTTTTTATATTACAGACAACAGTTTACCATTAAAACAGACAAATACTTTTGATGAATTATATATGCTGTAGAAAGCTTTGAGCAAAAAATGGGAACGATTTTCATCGTCCCCAAAATTTAATATTTATTTTTTAAGAGCTGTTAAAATTGCCTTTTGAACATCTGCACTGCCCTCGCACATTACAAGCACCACTGTGCCGTCATCAAGAGTATCTACCGTTGCGGCATTTGCTATGTCTTTTTGATCCGGCAGATATTGCTCGAACGCCTTCTTCTGTGCCTCCACAAAAGCATTGGCACTTTTTAGAACTGACTCTGCTTTGCCCTCGGCAGGCTGTAATATTGCCACAGCATATGCCTTTGTGTTCATTGCAGAAGCACTTAGGGCAAATGCTTTCATATCATCATATTTTATGCCGGTTACATCGCTCATCATCTGTGCCTGCGGGTCATCTTTAGAGAGTATCGCAGGGTAATATTCGTTAAATTCTGCCGGACGAGCAGCATTTATTATGTCACCGAGTTTTTTGTTTTCCTCCGGAATTTTAAAATCCTCCGATGACTGCTCAGAGCTTAGCTCTGATGATGCTGACGATTCTGAAACGCTACTCTCGGACGAAACGCTCTGTGACGAGCTTTTATCTGCGGTGGAACAAGCGACCATAGAAGCCGCAATGGCTGCCGCAACAAGAAATGTTAAAAGTTTTTTCATTGATATTTTCCCCTTAATTTTAATTTTTTAGGTTTTTTGCCGTTTTATGTCGGCTCACTCAGTATACTGTTAAAACAGACAAAATGCAAGCAAACTTTTTGTGACATTTGCTAATAAACTATGAATTAATTATAATGCGCACTTTTATATTTATGTGTCTTTAAAAACAATATCATACATGGTATACTTATAACAATATAAAAAACTTAGCAGAAAAAGGGAGCGAATTTTACTAAATGCTTAAACTGATTAAGCGGTTTTATGATACCGAAAACATGATAAAGCCCGAACAAAAACTTGGCGATTTACCATCTACACAAGCTGCATATAAGCGGAATTTTGGGCTTGCATGGCCGTCAGCACTTGAATCTGTACTCATTTCGCTGGTAGCATCTGTAGATATTGTTATGGTTGGGGTGCTGGGACCTAACGCTATAAGTGCGGTAGGTATAACAACTCAGCCAAAATATATACTTCTTTCCGTTATTCTTTCGCTTGATATAGGTATAACCGCACTTGTTGCAAGGCGCAAGGGAGAAAATGATATTGTAGGTGCAAACAGATGCTTAAAACAAGGCATAATAATTTCGGCTACACTTTCTTTAATAATGACTGTGCTGGGCTTTATTTTTGCAAAGGACATTATTCGCTTTGCAGGTGCCGGCAACGATATTATCGGTGATGCGACAACATATTTTCAAATAATTTTAATAGGCAACTTTTTTGCATCTCTGGGGCTTACAATAAATGCGGCACAGCGAGGAATAGGCAACACAAAAATCTCTATGCGGACAAACGTTGTAGCCAATATTTTTAATATAGTCTTTGATTATTTGCTTATAGGCGGGAATTTTGGTTTTCCGCATTGGGGCGTTGCCGGTGCTGCTGTTGCCACTCTTTTGGGCAATGTGGCGGGCTTTGTGCTTTCGGTGCGCTCTGTTTTACAGCACGATTGTTTTTTAAACCTGAGGCAAAATAACAATTGGCGCTTTGACAAACGCACGGTTTCGGGCATATTTAAAGTGGGCAGCAGTGCCATGGTAGAGCAAGTTTTTATGCGCATAGGCTTTTTCTCTTACGCAAAAATTGTTGCAGGGCTGGGCACAGTGGCTTTTGCGGCACATCAAATATGTATGAATATTTTAAACCTCTCTTTCTCGTTTGGCGATGGCTTCAGCGTTGCTGCGTCCTCGCTTGTTGGACAAAGCTTAGGCGAAAAACGCCCCGACAAGGCAATTATATATGCAAAAGTAGGACAGCGCTTTGCCTTCACAGTATCAGTGCTGCTTTCGCTTACTTTTCTTGCAGGAAATACTCTTTTAGTTCAAATTTTCTCAAACGACCCTCAAATTATAGCTATGAGCCGTCCTTTAATGGTTATTATAGCCATAACAACACTAGGGCAAATTTCTACCGTTGTACTTTCGGGCTGTCTGCGCGGGGCCGGAGATGTACTATATACCGCTTGGGTTTCTTTGCTTTCTATAGGCATTATACGCCCACTTGCCTCTTGGGTTCTGTGTTACCCCATGGGGCTTGGGCTTACCGGCGCATGGATAGGGCTTTTACTGGACCAAATGCTAAGGCTGTTCATGGTTTTTTTACGTTTTAGAGGTGACAAATGGACAAGAGTTAAGCTTTAATATTTCGTTCGCTTCACTTGACTAATATGCTAAAGTATGCTATGATTATAAAAAATTAACGGAGGTGCGTACAATGGATTTTACACAGGGGCTTAAAAATGAAGAGCGCACAGCTTTTGCACTGCGTGGAATCTATGAACACCACGGTTATAAAAAAGTTCGTGTAAGCAAATTTGAAGATTATTCGCTCTATATTGACAATAAAAACTTCTTGAAAACCGAAAATATTATTACTTTTATGGACCTTGACGGCAAGCTTTTGGCATTACGACCAGATGTCACGCTCTCTATTGTAAAAAACACACCCTCAGAGCCTTGCGCGTGCTTTGAAAAGCTTTATTATAACGAAAAAGTTTACCGCTTGGCAAAGCACAACCACGCGTATAAAGAAATAAGCCAAATCGGGTTGGAGTGCATAGGAAATATAGACGAATGCGCTATGATAGAGGTACTGGGGCTTGCCGCTGACAGCCTTGCATCTGTGGGCGGGCAATTTATACTGGCTGTTTCTCATATGGGTTTTTGGGGCGGAGCTTTAGAAGCGCTTGGCATTAAAAGCGACTACTACCCCTCAGTTATGCAGTGTATAAAGCAAAAGAATGGAACAGAGCTTTTAAGAATATTAAAGAATCTTGGCATTAATAATGAATACACAGAAAAAATCTCTAAAATTTCTCGCCTAAGCGGTGACTTTGACTCTGTGCTTGAGCAGGCGCAAGGGCTAGTGTTAAACGACACAATGAATGAAGCCCTAAATGAACTTAAATATTTATATTCGGCATTTTGCGGCACAAAAAACGGCGAAAGCCTGCGGCTTGATTTCTCTGTGGTGAATGACCTTGACTATTATAACGGAATAATTTTTCAAGGCTACATAGAAGACGTTCCGCGCGCTGTACTTTTGGGTGGACGTTACGACAAGCTGCTGCGCAAATTAGGTAAAAACAAAGGTGCAGTTGGCTTTGCCATGTACATTGACGAGCTAGAGCATTATTACAAATGTGAAGCTAAAACGGACGCAGATTTGCTCATCATTTATGACACAATAGATGACTATAAGGCTTTCTCAGCACTAATTAAAACATATTATGACATGGGGCAGCGTGTTAGAATTGAGCGCGCTGTACCGCAGGGTTTTAAATGCAGTAATATTTTATACTATAAAGACGGTGCTCTTGTAAAGGGGGACTATTAATGCTTACAGTTGCACTGCCAAAGGGCAGACTTGGCGATAGAGTATACGAGCTGTTCGCACAGATAGGCTATGATTGCAAAGCGATTTATGAAGATAACCGCAAGCTTATTTACGAAAATATTGAAAATGATGTTAGATATTTGCTTGTAAAGCCATCTGATGTAGCTATTTATGTAGAGCGCGGCGCCGCAGACATAGGTGTTGCCGGAAAAGACATTTTACTGGAGGGCAACCCCGATGTATATGAGCTTTTAGACCTACACACAGGGCTATGCCGCATGGCCGTTGCAGGCTGCGAAGCCTATACCGAGCAGCCGGAGCGGACTCTGCGCGTTGCTACCAAATATGTTAATATTGCAAAAAATTATTATGCCGGTATAAACCGCGAAATAGAAATTATTAAGCTTAACGGTTCAATAGAATTAGCACCAATTTTGGGGCTTTCAGATGTTATAGTTGATATAGTTGAAACGGGCAGCACCCTACGCGAAAACCACTTGCGTGTACTCTGCGATATTCTTCCGATTTCGGCTAGGTTAATTGCAAACAAAAGCAGTTTTCAGTTTAAAAAAGAAATAATCGAGGGTATTTCGGCACGATTGGAAGCACTGCTCAAAAAACAATTGGAGGAAAAATAAATGATAGCTGTTGTAGATTATGGCGTGGGTAATCTTTTTTCACTGCAAAGTTCTCTTAATTATTTAGGGCTTAAAAGTACTGTTACAAATAATGCAAAAGAAATAATGTCCGCCGAACGCGTCATACTCCCCGGAGTTGGTGCATTTGCAAATGCTATGCAAAAATTACACGAAACAGGGCTTGATGAGGTTGTAAAGGCTTATGCCTGTACAGGCTCTCCGCTAATGGGGATTTGCCTTGGTATGCAGGTACTTTTTGAGCGCGGTCTGGAGTATGGCATACATGATGGTCTTGGGCTTTTAAAGGGCGAGGTTGCGCCTTTTGCAGATAAGATTGTAAGCAGCGGGCTTAAAGTGCCGCACATGGGCTGGAATAAGCTTACAGTTGTAAAGCCCTGCCCGCTTTTAAAATATACAAATGACGGTGATTATGTATATTTTGTACACAGTTACCATGCTCGCGGCTGTGAAGCTTCACTGGCTGCAACAAGTAGCTACGGCACTGTTATAACGGCTGCTGTTTGCAAAGAAAACGTTATGGGAACGCAGTTTCATCCCGAAAAAAGCGGAGAAGCCGGACTAAAAATACTAAAAGCATTTTCAGAAATATAAGACGTAAGGGGGCTTTATGTAATGGAAATATTTCCTGCAATAGACCTTTTAAACGGCGAAGCAGTGCGGCTTAAACACGGCGACTACAACAAAGTAACCGTATATTCAAATGAGCCCGCAAAAACCGCGGCAAATTTTAAAAAAAGCGGCGCACGTAACCTCCATATTGTCGATTTGGACGGTGCTCGTGACGGAAAACCGGCAAACTACAATGTAATATCAGACATTATAAAAACTTGCGGTCTTATTACAGAGGTTGGCGGAGGTATTCGTGACGAAGAAAGAATTAGGCAATACCTAAACCTTGGCGCCGAGCGTGTTATTTTAGGCACAATGGCTTTAGACCGTGCTTTTTTATCAAAAATGCTTGTCAAATTCGGTTCTCATATCACGGTTGGTGTAGATGCAAAAAACGGAAAAACCGCTGTACGCGGCTGGCTGGAAGTGTGTGATGTAGACTCTGTACAGTTTTGCCGCGATTTAGCAGGATTAGGCGTAAAAAATATCATATACACAGACATTGCAAAGGACGGCGAGCAAAGCGGAACAAATCTTGACATTTACCGCAGGTTGAGCAGCGAGGTTCAGTGTAATGTCATAGCTTCCGGAGGGATTTCGTATGAAGACGAAATAACCGAGCTTAACAATATAGGGACATTTGGTGCGGTTTTAGGCAAGGCAATTTACACGGGCGCTTTAGACCTTGAACGAGCAATAAAAATAGCTGATGGCAAAGAAAAGGCGGTGCAGAGATGATAACAAAACGTATTATACCGTGCCTTGATGTGCGCGACGGACGAGTGGTAAAGGGCACTAACTTTACAGTACTTGAGGACCTATGCGACCCTATAGAGCTTGCAAAATTTTACAGTGACGAAGGTGCGGACGAGCTTGTTTTTTATGACATTACAGCTTCGTCTGAGGGACGAGGGCTTTTTACAGATGTACTGCGGCGTGTTGCAGAAAACATTTTTATACCACTTACTGTAGGCGGCGGCATAAACACAGTAGATGATTTTGACAGAGTGCTTAAATGCGGAGCAGATAAAGTAAGCGTTAATTCCGGCGCAATAAAAAACCCACAGCTTATTGCAGAAGCAGCACAAAAGTATGGTAACCAGTGTGTTGTGCTCTCGGTAGATATAAAACGTGAGGGTGGTAAGTTTTGCGTTTTTTCAAACGGAGGACGCGAAAACACTGGGCTTGATGCCATAGAGTGGGCGCAGCGCGGGGAGAAAAACGGCGCGGGCGAGCTGGTAGTAAACTCTATAGACACAGACGGAGTAAAAAAAGGCTTCGACTTAGAGCTTTTAGACGCACTTGCCGCATGTATAAACATACCTATAATAGCCTCCGGCGGGGCGGGCTGCAAAGAAGATTTTGCCGAGCTGTTTCGCCATAAGGGTATAGATGCCGGTCTTGCCGCATCTATTTTTCACCGCAAGCAGCTTCTTATAAAAGATTTAAAAATGTATTTACGCGAGCAAGGTATAGAAATGCGTATATAATTACTTCTAAAGCTAATAGCTTCTAAACACGCTAAAACACCATAAAAATATTTTAGGTTTTTTAATTGAGCCAGTATAATTTTTGGGGGATAAAGCCATGGATATAAACAAACTTAAATTTGATGCGCAAGGGCTTATAACTGCCGTTATTCAAGATTATTACACTAAAGAAGTTTTAACTGTTGCATATATGAACCACGAAAGTCTTGATATAAGCTTACGCGAAGGTCGTACTTGTTTTTGGAGCCGCAGCCGTCAAGAGCTTTGGCGTAAGGGAGAAACCAGCGGGAATGTGCAAAAAATTATAAATATTAAGGCCGATTGCGACTATGACGCACTGTGCATAGAGGTTATAAAAGAAGGCCCTGCCTGCCACACAGGTGCAGAAAGCTGCTTTGGCAATGAAATTTATCAATGCAATGAAAAACAGCAATTTTCGATTTCTGCTCTTTACGGGCTTATCTCTGAACGCAAAAAGACACCTGTTGAGGGCAGCTATACAAGCTACCTTTTTGACAAAGGACTTGACAAAATACTAAAAAAAGTCGGCGAAGAATGTACAGAGGTAATAATAGGCGCAAAAAACGATGAAGCACTTGGCAAAAATGAAGAAGCTATTTATGAACTTGCAGACCTTACCTACCATTCCTTGGTGCTGATGGTGCAGCGTGGCATTCCCCTTTCGTCGCTGCTTGACGAGCTGGCAAAGCGACATATTGTGGACAAAAAAGTAAAGCAGGAAACCTTAAAATAACACTAAATTTTTTACAAGTTTTTTATAAAATAAAAGCCCAAAAGTAATTGACAAAAAGTATAAAAATGATATTATTGTATTTATGAGGTGGACATAGTTTTGTGTTGTGTCCTCATGCTAAATACAATAATCCGTCAATGGCGGCACTAAAAAATGAAGGGCAGGCATTACTATGGCAGAGCAAATGTACGCACTTGTAAAAGAAACAGCCGGAACAGGGCTTATGCTTAAAAAAGTTAATATCCCCACTGTTGGACACGATGACGTAAAAATAAAAATTCATTACACATCTATATGCGGCACAGATTTACATATTTATAACTGGGACAAATGGTCGCAAGAAACCATAAAGCCGCCTATGACTATCGGGCACGAGTTTGTCGGCGAGGTTTACGAAATGGGCAGCAATGTGCAGGGATATAAAATAGGCGACATAGTTTCCGGCGAGGGCCATATTGTTTGCGGGCACTGCCGCAACTGCAAAGCAGGTAAACGACATTTATGCAAGGCTACAAAAGGCGTTGGTGTAAACCGCGATGGTGCTTTTGCAGAGTTTCTTGTCATACCGCAAAGTAATGTTATAAAATGCGAGCCCGGCATACCTGAGGAGCTTTGCTCGTCGTTTGACCCACTCGGCAACGCCGTACATACGGCACTTACGTATAATATGGTCGGCGAAGATGTGCTTATAACAGGTGCAGGTCCTATAGGTATAATGGCAGCTGCCATATGCCGCCATGTAGGCGCAAAGCACGTTGTTATAACCGATGTAAACGACTATAGGCTTAATCTTGCAAAAGAAATATGCGCTGTAGAAACAGTAAATGTCACAAACGAAAAGCTTACTGACATGATGAAAAAGCTTAATATTGAAGAAGGCTTTGATATAGGGCTTGAGATGAGCGGAAACAGCAGTGCTTTTAACATGATGATAGATAATATGTATAATGGCGGGAAAATTGCAGTTTTAGGCATACAGGGCACCGAAACAGTAGTGCCATGGAACAAAATTGTATGGAACTGCCTTGAAATTAAAGGTATATATGGGCGCGAAATGTTTGAAACCTGGTATAAAATGATGGCAATGCTTAACAGCGGGCTTAATATTGAAAAGATAATCACTCATAAATTTGCATTTAATGATTTTCAAAAGGGCTTTGACATAATGAACAGCGGTAAATGCGGCAAAGTAGTGCTTGACTGGCGCGGTGCTGCCGAATATAAATGAGGGGTGTTAAAAAGGTGAAAACAGCATTAAAATATTATGAAGAAAACCTTAAACAGTTTAAAACCGATGGCATTTATAAAGATGAACGCATAATTACAACACCCCAAAGCAGCCGCATAAGCACAACAAAAGTAAACGGTGTGCTTAATATGTGCGCAAACAACTATTTAGGCTTTGCCGACAATAAAGATATTATTGATGCGGCAAAAGCAAGCTATGACGAATGGGGCTATGGGCTTTCGTCAGTGCGTTTTATTTGCGGCACACAAGAGATTCATAAAAAGCTTGAAAAAGATATCTCTGCATTTTTGGGCACAGATGACACCATATTGTATTCCTCATGCTTTGATGCCAACGGTGGACTGTTTGAAGCACTTTTAGGCGAAGATGATGCCGTTATCAGTGATACATTAAACCACGCAAGTATAATTGACGGTGTGCGTCTGTGCAGAGCAAAGCGCTACCGCTATGCAAACAACGATATGTCCGAGCTTGAGAAATGCCTTATAGAGGCTAAAGCTGCACGAATAAGGCTTATTGCCACAGACGGTGTGTTTTCGATGGACGGAACAATAGCAAACTTAAAAGCCATATGCGACCTTGCAGAAAAGTATGATGCACTTGTAATGGTTGATGACAGCCATGCCGTTGGGTTTATGGGCGAGCATGGTAAAGGCACGCCGGAGCACTGCGGAGTGATGGGACGCGTTGATATTATAACAGGTACTCTTGGCAAAGCTCTAGGCGGTGCGTCCGGTGGTTACACAAGTGCACGACAAGAAATTGTCGATTTACTTCGCCAGAAGAGCAGACCATACCTGTTTTCAAATACACTTGCGCCTGCTATAACCTGTGGTGCTATAAAAACCTTCGAGATGCTTGCCGAAAGCACTAAGTACCGCGACAAAGTGCACGAAAACACAAAATATTTTCGCGAGAAAATCAAATCTGTGGGATTTGACATTGTAGAAAGTGACCACCCGATTGTAGCTATTATGCTTTATGATGCAAAAATTGCAAATGCTTTTGCCGCGCGTATGCTGGAGCTTGGAGTCTATGTTGTTGGATTCTGCTACCCTGTCGTACCACAGGGCAAGGCTAGAATTCGCACGCAAATTTCAGCAGCACATACAAAAGAAGATTTGGACTTTGCTGTTAAATGCTTTGCGCAAGTCAAAGCTGAAATGAAGATTTGATAATTCTTTTCCAAAATTGAATTATGCAAGATTATAAAAAAACGCGCCTCATTAATTTGAAGCGCGTTTTAATTATGTAAAAATTTAATTTATGGTGCCGGTGGTGCGGGTGGCGGTGTCGGCTCAGGTGGTGCTGCCGGTGGCTCGGGTGGTGCCGGTGGCGGCTCGGGTGGTGCTGCCGGTGTCGATGATGACTCCGACGGCTTTGGTTGATCAGGTGTCGACGATGACTCCGACGGCTTAGGCGGCTCAGGTGTCGACGATGACTCTGACGGCTTAGGCGGCTCAGGTGTCGACGACGATGACTCTGATGGCTTAGGCGGCTCAGGTGTCGACGACGACGGCTCTGACGGCTTAGGCGGCTCAGGTGTCGACGACGACGGCTCTGACGGTTTAGGCGGCTCAGGTGTCGACGACGACGGCTCTGACGGCTTAGGCGGCGGTGTCGACGACGACGGATCTGACGGCTTTGGCGGTTTTGGTGGCTCCGGCGGTGTAGTTGCAGCTTTTACCGTTATTTTACAAGTAGCGGTTTTACCGTTAGAAAGTGAAGCCGTTATGGTTGCCGTACCTTCACTGACTGCCACTACTGAAGCGCTTGTTTCATCACCCGATACATTTACTACCCCGTCATTACTGCTTCTCCAGCTTTTTGCTTTTACCTTATCACCTGAAAGCGTTAGCGTATTTCCATCGCCAACCTTGAGTGAAAGCGAGGACGGTGAAATTGTTACGTCCGGCAGAATCTCTGCCGCTTTTTTTACTGTAATCTCGGCTTTAACCGATTGTCCGTCTGCAATTGTTGCAGTAACTGTTGCTTTACCCTCAGCTGTAGCTTCCACAGTGCAGCTGACATTATCGCTGGAAGCTATCGTTGCAGCATTACCTTTTATAGTCCATTTTGTTTTTCCTTTTTCATTTGAAATTATAAAAGTAGTCGTTTGTCCAAGCTCTAAGGTTGCGGAAGATGGGCTTATGCTTACTTTAGCATCTTCGCCCTTTATTGCGACCGTACAGGTTGCAGTTACTCCGTCACGAGTTGTCGCTGTAACCTTGGCTGTTTTACCCTCAGTAAGTCCCAAAATAGTAATATCATTTATGGTTGAATCAACAATTTCTATGTAACTTTTACCACTTGTAATACTCCATTTAACGCCTCGCTCCGCCATATTATCAGGGTAAATTGACGGTGTAATAACTATAGTAGAGCCTACAAATACGGTTTCGTTTGATGGCATTGATATTGTAGTTTCTATTACCTCATCGTTGGTAACTGTTACCTTACAGGTGGCAGTACGTCCGCTATAGCTTGCAGTAATTACAGCACTACCCGCTTTTTTTGCAGTAAGCAAACCATTATCGTCAACAGATGCAACTGCCTTATCATCGCTTTGCCACTTTACATTGCCGCTTCCCCCATTTGTGAAAGCGTCAATGCTTTTAGTGTCGCCCTTCATAATTTTAATGCTTGTAGGCGCTATAGAAAGCTCAACTTCACTTGCCACAGTGCGCTTTTTCATAATCTCAGGCCATTTGCTTTTATTCACCTTAGCAAGTTCTTCTGCAAAAATATTTATCTCGCTGTCAGTCATAAATGCCAAATCGGGGTTATCAAAAATAGCACTTCTTGCTTCTTCAAAGATATCTACTCCGCTTTGACGCTCTTTTAAAAGGGCAACTTTTTGTTCGGCAGTTAAATTTGAAAGTTCGCTCTCATTTAGATATTGCTTCATAGTTTCTTTACGTCTGGCAATTTCCACTTCAAGGCTCTCATCTTTAATATTTTTAAGCTCTTCTGCCGTAAACCATTTTTTGGCTTCTTCTCGTATAGGTCCAACTTCTTTTGTTGCTTCTGCATCTTGCTGCGCTTTAAGCTCTGTTGCCTGCTCTTTTTTAAGGTACTGCGCCCACTCCTTTGGCATAAGAGGGTTAGGGTTAAGCTTAGCGTTATCAGTATCGACGCTTGTGTCCTCGCCCTTGCGAACCTTACGCCCAATTACAATAAAACGTGCTATTCTTTCATTTGTAACAGGGTCTTTAAAAGAATAATCGCAGGTAGAAAGCGTAATAAGCTTATCTGTAGGCTTTATGTCTACAGTTGTGTTAATAAGCGAGCGCTCGCGCATCTTTGCAACGAACTGCTCCATATTCATTTTTGCAGAGTTCTTATCGCTCTCTATAAAATTATGATACAAGAAATCATCATCATTAGCTTTGCATACCACTATACCCGCTATTTTATACTGTCCTTCGGAATAGACGCTGTCAAAGCTTATCAGCGGGTGTTTTTTATAGTATGAAAGATTTTTATAATTTAAAAGCTCGCCAAACATCTGACCATCTGTCATGTTATGCCCATAAATTATAGTATTTGTGCTTGGCTTTTTTAAATTCACTCTGTAATCTGCAAATGGTATGCCGTGGTTGTTCTTTTTCTTTTCAAAGTCAGTGCGGTCATAATCGGTATTGTTTTCAGTTTGCATCACAGGGTAATTCACCTGTGTATCGTCTATTTTTACCCAGCCGCGAACATCGGGGTTTTGTGTATACAAAGGGTAAAACCGTTTTAAAAAGTTTTTGGGATATTCCCCGTCTACTTCGATTTTATCTTCATCAACATCGCCGCCCTGTGCAACCTGTTCCCATATACTTTGCAAATTGGCATTTTTATCCTTATTGCTTTTAGACTCACCAAAATAGCTCGATATATATACAACCGACCCAATGAGGACAAACACAGCAACAAGCAAAATTATCTTACGAATAAGATCCCTTTTGGTATCATTTTTATTTGGTATATAATTTTCTAAAAAACGCTGAAATAGATTTTGTTTCTTTGAGCGCCGCAAAACAATATCGTTTTCGTCAGCTCCCGGTGATAATCTGTGCTGCATTCTCACATTTTTGTCCTCCCGAACTTATATATGTTACCCGCCATATAAAATAGTGCATTAAAAACCGGAATTTGTTGCACATTTTTTGATTATAGCGCTTTTCATATTATACATCATTTATGTTCATTTTCCAAATAAAATTATTATCTTAGTGTAAACATTGCAGAAAAACAGAGAGCAAGCGACAGCCGCCCTCTGTAGTATTATATTTTTTTCTTTTTTACCTTACCTAGGTAAGCAGCTTTTACATCTTCATTCGCCAACAATTCTTCACCTGTGCCCTCAAGAATAATATTTCCGGTTTCCAGCACATAGCCGACATCAGCTGCTTTTAAGGCAAGATTCGCATTTTGTTCAATAAGTAAAATAGTGACGCCTCGTTTATTTATCTCTTTTATAATATCAAATATTCCCTGTACAATAAGCGGAGCTAAGCCTAATGACGGTTCGTCCATCATTATAAGCTTTGGCTTAGACATAAGAGCACGCCCAACTGCAAGCATTTGCTGTTCTCCGCCGGATAACGTACCTGCCAGCTGCCACGAGCGTTCTTTTAAGCGCGGAAAAAGCTCGTATATCCAATTTATATCATCTGTTAAATCATCGTGGCGCATATAAGCACCTATTTTTAGGTTTTCTATTACAGATAAATTTGGAAACACCCTTCTGCCCTCCGGCACAAGCGTTATACCCTTTGAAACAATTACGTCCGAAGGCTTAGCTGTTATGTCCTCGCCTAAAAAAGTAACAGTACCGTTTTTTGGCTTTACCAACCCTACTATTGTGCGCAAAATAGTGCTTTTACCCGCACCATTTGCACCTATAAGCGTAACTATACTTTTTTCGGGTACTGAAAAGCTTATTCCCTTTACAGCTTCTATACCACCATAATAAACGTGCAAGTCATTAAGCTCAAGCATCGTCCTGCACCCCCAAATAAGCATCTATTACGCGCTTGTTATTTTGTATTTCTGCCGGAGTTCCCTTTGCTATTGTTTCGCCAAAATCCAGCACATATATTCTATCTGAAATTTCCATTACAAGATCCATATGATGCTCTATCATAAAAACAGTAAGATTAAATTTATTTTTTATATCGCGTATAAATGCCGATAAATCATCTGTTTCCTGCGGGTTCATGCCTGCCGCCGGTTCATCTAAAAGCAGTAGCTTAGGCTTTGTCGCAAGCGCTCTGGCTATTTCTAAACGCCGCTGTTGCCCATAAGGCAGGCTGCTTGCCACTTCATTTTGCGCAGAGCTAAGCCCTACGATGTCTAAAAGCTCTGCTGCCGATTGACGCATTTCTTTTTCTTCTTTGTAGTTTGCCCTAAACATAGCCGAAACTACGCCCGCTTTAGATCGGCAATGCTTAGCTATAAGGACATTTTCAAAAACTGTTAAATCTTTAAAAAGGCGGATATTCTGAAAAGTTCTTGCTATTCCAAGCTTTGTAATTCTATCGGGCGTAAGCGCCAAACGCGGAGAATTGCGTATGATAGCATTTTCTTCAAATAAAACCTCGCCCGCAGTGGGTGCATAAACCCCTGTAATTACGTTAAAAGCAGTAGTTTTACCTGCACCGTTAGGTCCTATGAGTGCAACTATTTCTCCCTCATTAATTTCTATAGAAAGATTATTTAAAGCAGTAACCCCGCCAAAGCGCATTGTAATATCATTTGTTTTTAAAATATTTTTACTCATTTTACAGCGCCGCCCTTCAGCGCATTTTTGCCTTGTAGTTTAAGCTTTATTTTTTGCGTGCGCGAGCCTATAAAGTCCCACGTAAGCTCGTTTTGCCCCATAAGCCCTTTGCGGTAAAAAAGCACCACAAGCATAAGCAATACAGAAAAAACCACCATGCGCAAGCCGGGGCGGAACAAGGGAATTTCTACATTGCCGATAGTGAGCGGCGAGTCTAAGAAACGCAGCCACTCTAAACCGCCTGTTACCAAAAAAGCACCTATAACCGTGCCGGAAATACTCCCCATACCGCCCAGTACAATTATAAGCAGGAAGTTGTAGGTTAATGTAAATATAAATTGTTTTGGGTCTACCGTACCCAGTAATGCCGCAAAAAGCCCACCGCCTATACCTGCAAAAAAAGCGCTTATCATAAACGAAATAACTTTATGCTTAAATAGGTTTATCCCCATTGCCTCTGCGGCTATCTCGTCCTCTCGTATCGCCTTAAATGCACGACCATAAGAAGAATTTATAAGAAGCGACATTAATATCACAACTATTACAGCCGAGCCTATTGTCCACCACAAACTTTTTATTGTAGGTATATTTTTTATTCCCAATGAACCATTTGTAATGGTTTGAAGATTTGTAAAAACTATTCTTATTATCTCTGAAAAACCAAGCGTTGCAATAGCCAAATAATCTCCGCGCAAACGCAAAACCGGTGCACCTATAAGAAACGCCGCCACAGCCGAAAGCAAGCCGCCCAAAATAAGCGCTACTATAAATGGCATATATACGTTTGCTATGGCAGGGTGCATAGGCTCTAGGTAAAAAACAGTTGCGCGCTGTTCTATTGGCACGGTAAAAATAGCCACAGTGTATGCGCCTATTGCCATAAAGCCCGCTTGACCCAAAGAAAACATACCTGTAAAGCCATTTACGAGGTTCATAGACAGCCCCATTATGGTATAAATAGCACAAAGGCTCAGTATTCGACGAATATATGAATCAAAAAAAGTATTTGCCAAAAATATAAACGCTATTAAAGCTACAAAGAATATGAGTGTAAAGACCCTGCTTCTTTTTTTCTTTTCCATGTTCATCACACCTTCTCCGTAACTTTTTCGCCCAAAAGACCAGATGGCTTAACGAGCAGAATTATTATAAGAAAAACAAAGGCAAATGCGTCACGGTAGCCCGTAAGCGACGGTAAAAAAGCAAGCAGCATAATCTCGCCAAGACCAAGTACAAAGCCGCCGAGCATAGCGCCCTTTATATTGCCTATTCCGCCTATTACAGCGGCAATAAAGCATTTTAAACCTGGCATAACGCCCATCATCGGCTGTATCTGCGGGTATTTTATGCCCCACAAAAGTGCACCTACAGCCGCAAGACCGGAGCCTATTGCAAATGTATACGAAATAACTCTGTCTATCTTTATGCCCATAACACGCGCCATCTCATAATCCTTAGAAACAGCACGCATAGCCATACCCAGCTTAGTTTTGTTTATAATAAACAGAAGCCCCAAAACAAGTACAATAACAACTATAGGGATAATAAATGAAACGTACTGGACAGAAACGCTTCCCAAATTTACCGTGTCAGCAAAATTACCTATTTCGGGGAAAGCCTTTGGCTTGCCGGAAAACAAATATGTAGCCAAATTCTCAAGCAAATAAGAAACGCCTATTGCCGAAATAAGTATTGAGGTTTTTGGTGCATCGCGAAGCGGAGTATATGCCGCTTTTTCTATACCTACACCCAAAAGAGCCGTAAGAGCTATAACTAAAACGGCAGTTATAGGCCACGGAATTTTAAAAACAGCTATGCCAAAATAAGTAAAATAGGCGGCCATCATAAAGATGTCGCCATGTGCAAAATTTATAAGCCGCAAAATTCCGTATACCATGGTGTAACCTATAGCTATAAGTGCATATAAGCTTCCAACAGATATACCGTTTGCGAGATGCTGCATTAGTGTTGCGAAACTCAGCATATACGGTAACACCTCTTTACAGAACGTGTGCCTCCCTTTTTAAAGAGAAACACACGTTGTTTTTATATATCAGTCATCTATTTTCCGTTAGCTATTATACAGTTATTTATCAACCTTCATGTTCTCTTGGAACACAAATTTGCCGTCCTTAACTACTTTAATTACTGCTGTGTCTTTATCTGCATCGCCTTCGGCAGTAAGGTTTATAATGCCTGTGACGCCCTCCATATCTTTAATAGAGGCAATAGCATCACGCACCTTTACAGGGTCCGATGAGCCGGCAGCTTCAATTGCTTTATATGCAAGCAAATAAGCATCATAGCCCAGCGCCGAAACCGCCGCGACGTTTTTATCGGGGTATTTAGCCTTATAAGCATCTAAAAACTTAGTTGCTTCTTTTGTTATTGGGTTTGTATCATCAAAGAAGGTTGAAAGCACCGTACCTTCTACGTCTGCACCGCCAACATTTATAAACTCATCGGTTTCCCATGTGTCACCGCCGATAATTGGCACTTTGCTGCCAAGCTTGCGTGCTTGTTTAATTATCATGGCAGATTCTGTAAAGTTACCGGGAGCAAATATAACGTCCGGGTTTTTCTCAAGCACAGTGGTAAGCTGACTGTTAAAGTCTTGGTCACCTGTGTTGTAGTTTGCGGTTGCAACAATGCAAGTATCATCGCCTGTAAGTTTTTTAAAGGCATCTACAAAGAAGCTTGCAAGCCCCACTGAATAGTCGTTTGAAACCTCTTGTATAATGGCGGCTTTTTTAGCGCCTAAAGATTTTGAAGCATAGTTTGCCATTACAGTACCCTGAAACGGGTCTAAGAAGCAAACACGGAAATAATATTCGTTGCCCTGTGTAACCATTGGGTTTGTGCACGAAGCACCTATGGCAGGCACTTTATTTGTTTTTACAAGGTCACCAGCGGCAATAGAAAAGCCTGAGCCCCAAGAGCCTAAAATAGCCGATACCTTTTCTTTTTCTATAAGTCTTGCAACTGCCGTTGTTGCCTCTGCCTTATCGGATTTATTATCAACGACAACAAGCTCGATTTTTTTGCCCAAAACCTCAGGGTAAAGCTCGTTTGCTATTTTCATGCCCTCTACTTCAAGCTCTCCGCCCGCTGCGTTAGCTCCTGTAAGTGGTTCAAAAACACCTATCTTTATTGTATCGTCGGTAGTCACTGTGATTTTTGGAACACAGCCCGAAAAACAGGAAAGTAAAAGCGCCATACACATCAACATAGCTATGAATTTTTTCATGTAAAACCCTCCAATTATTTTGTTTTTTAGGTTCAATACTAATTTAGCTAAATCAGTATATATCCTCTGAATATTTGTATTCAGATATTCTATAGTATACCACGCTAAAGCGGCTTTTGCAATATTATATTTTAGACTTGCAAAAAATGAGAAAAAGCTGCAAACTGATATCTTATTACTTAAATATCACGTCAATCGAAGCTGTATTTTGAAAGAAGCTCATTTTTAATTTTCCACAAATTTGCAGAAAGATCCACATAATATCTATGCGGGAACTCGAACCTCTTTACTTCGTCCCACAAAAGCTCTACCTGATTTGCACAGTAGCTGCGAATTTCATCTATAGGCGGGCAAGCATACACAAGCCTGCCTTTTTCAAAAATAGGGGTAAGCAAGCTGCGTACAGTGTAATTTGTAAGGGTTTTTTTCTTCCATGTCGCAACAGGGTCAAATATTGTATACGGCTCTGTTTCATCTATAATTTCATCAAAGGTAGTTACACAATCTGCTATAGCCTGCCCGTTTGCCTTGTTGTAAAAGCGGTAAAGCTTTTTAAAGCAAGGTGTCGTTATTTTTTCTATAGTTTCACTTATTTTTATCTTAGGAATATATGTGCCGTCGTCATTCTGCACAGCAACAAGCTTATAAACACCGCCAAAAACAGGGTCACTCTTTGAAGTTATCAAATTTTCGCCGACACCAAAAAAATTAACCTTAGCTCCCTGTAAAAGTAAATCTCTAATAATATACTCATCAAGAGAGTTTGAAGCGCAAATACCAACATCTGCATAGCCCGCCTCATCAAGCATGACCCGCGCTTTTTTAGATATATACGCTATATCACCGCTGTCTATACGTATTCCCTTTGGACGCATACCCAAAGGCTTTAATATATCATTAAAAATTTTTATGGCATTTGGCACACCGGATTTAAGCGTATTATAGGTATCTACAAGTAAAATGCAATTTTCAGGATATGTTTCTGCATATTTTTTAAAGGCATCGTATTCAGTATCAAACATCTGCACCCAGCTATGCGCCATTGTGCCTGTTGCGGGTACACCAAAAATGCAGTCTGCTATGGCGCAGGCAGTACCTGCACACCCGCCGATATATGATGCGCGAGCACCTAAAATAGCTGCATCATAGCTTTGTGCACGGCGTGAGCCAAACTCTGAAATAGCTCTGCCCTCTGCCGCACGCACTATGCGGTTTGCTTTTGTTGCAACAAGCGACTGATGATTTATGGTAAGCAATGTCATTGTTTCTATTATCTGCGCCTGTATAATGGGACCGCGGACAACAACAACAGGCTCATTTGGGAAAATAGGTGTACCCTCAGGTACTGCCCAAACATCACAGCTAAACTTAAAATTTTTAAGATAAATTAAAAACTCGTCGCAAAAAATATTCTGTGAACGTAAATAGTCCAAATCCTTATCGGTAAATTTCAGGTTAGAGAGGTAATCTATAAGCTGCTCTAAGCCCGCAAAAATAGCAAAACCGCCGTCATCGGGTATATGCCTGAAGAACATATCGAAAACGACAATATTCTCGCCGACACCCTCCTCCAAATAACCGTTTGCCATTGTAAGCTCGTAAAAATCTACCAGCATCGTAAGGTTTCGCTCTTTAGAATAAATACTCGCCATAAAACCGCCGCCTTTATCTTTAATCAATAATTACCGTTATATCTTTTTTAAGACTTCCTATAAGCTTTTTTGTTTCTATATCGTAAGCAGAAATTACAGCTGTACATTCGTAGCTGCCCGGGTCCAAAGAAACATCAAGAGGAGCTGTAGGTATGTGCATATTAGGTGCTATGTAGCCGCTTTCATAAATATCAACGCCGTCTTTTTTTTCTGTAATTATAGCCTTCATAAGATGAATATTGTCGGCATGGTTTTCTATCATAAGGTTACCATTGGCATCGGGGCTTTTAAAGTGCGGCTCAGAATTTATTTTATAGGCTATCTGTCCATAAACGCGCTTAGTACCGGTTTCTTCCGTTTGGTCAAGCATTCCGATTACTGCATTTGGGTCTATATCTATGCCTTTAGCGTAATATTCCTCTATTATTTTATCGGGTACAGGCTTTGTAGAAGTAACACCCGTCCCAAGAGAAAAACCGTCCACAAAGGCATATGCACAAACAATTTCTATTAAAAATATAGAAACCAGCACCGACGCACAAATTATAAGGCTTTTTAGGTTAATTTTTTTAATGGGCTTTCTCATACCTGCCTTCACTTCCGTTTCATTACGCTTTTTGTATTGTTAAATAATGTCCTCTGTAGTTATTATCATAACACCGCTTTTTATAAGTGCCTGCTCTGCCGCCGCAGTGTCCTCTACGCGCAAAATAACATACGCAAAGTTTTCTTTTCTGCCCACAAAAGCGTACATATATTCGACGCTCATACCTGCGTCACAAAGGCTGTGCATAGCCTTTGAAAGCCCCCCTGGGCAATCGTTTACTCCGATAGCTATAACATTTGTAAGCGAAACTGTAAAGCCCGCGCCCTTTAAAGCCTCTACAGCTTTATCGGGCGAATTTACTATTATACGCAAAATACCAAAATTTGTAGTATCTGCAACAGAAAGTGCCATAATGTTTATATTGTTATTTTCTAAGGTGTCTGTTATTTCAGCCAACCTGCCCGGCTTATTTTCTACAAAGACAGAAAGCTGCTTGATTGTCATAACTATAGCCCTCCTATGCGGTATGCCCGCTCAATATTTTAATGAAGCTTGCGGTTATCTATTACGCGTTTGCTTTTTCCTTCGCTGCGTTCTATGCTCTTTGGCGAAACCAAATGCACCTTTGCAGAAATTCCAAGGGTAGAATCTATAGCCTGTTTTATTTTCGCCTCTGTTTTTTCAACAAGACGCACTGCATCAAATTCCATATTGTCGGTCATTTCTACCATAACGTCAAGCGTATCTGTTGTACCTACACGGTCTACAATAATTTGATAATGCGGCGACATTTTAAGGTCTAACAGTACACTTTCTATCTGCGACGGGAACACATTTACGCCGCGGATAATCAGCATATCGTCTGTCCTGCCCGCAGGCTTTAACATTTTTATAAGTGTTCTTCCGCAGCTGCAAGGCTTGCGTACAAGCGTTGCAATGTCGTGTGTACGGTAACGTATAAGCGGCAATGCTTCTTTGCTTATGCAGGTAAACACAAGCTCTCCCTGTACTCCGTCAGGCAAAGACTCACCTGTATCGGGGTCTATAATCTCCGGCAAAAAATGGTCCTCATTAATGTGCATACCATTCTGCTCTGAACACTCAAAGGCTACACCCGGCCCTGCAATCTCTGAAAGCCCATATATATCATATGCTTTTATGCCAAGGAGTCCTTCTATCTGCCCGCGCATTTCTTCTGTCCATGGCTCTGCGCCAAAAAAGCCCGCTTTTAAGTTAAGGTCATTTACATCTATGCCCATTTCGCGCATGGTTTCACCCAGCAAAACAGCATATGACGGCGTACAGCATATAAAGCTTGAACGAAAGTCTTTTATAATCTGAATCTGCCTTGCGGTGTTCCCCACCGATGCAGGAATAACAGTGGCGTGAATTTTCTCTGCACCGTAGTGCATACCCATACCGCCCGTAAATAGCCCATAGCCATACGAAACGTGCACATAAGAGCTTGAGTCGCAGCCAGCAGCAGTAAGGGCTCTTGCGCAAGATTCACTCCATATATCAAGGTCGTGTTGAGTATAACCGACAACCGTCTGCTTGCCTGTTGTACCGCTGGAGGCATGGATACGCACTATCTCGCTTTGCGGAACAGCAAAAAGCCCGTAGGGATAATTATCTCTCAAATCTTGCTTATATGTAAATGGCAGCTTATGTAAATCATCAACCGATTTTATATCGTCGGGGCACACTCCGGCTTCGTCCAGTTTCTTTTTGTAAAAATCTACATTTTCGTAGGCGCGCCGTACCATTTGCGAAAGACGGTACGACTGCAACGCACGAAGCTCATGCAAGGGTGCTGTTTCTATATTGCTCCAATATTTAGCCATTTTAGCTTTACTCCTCTGTTTTATATTCCGTTTTCTTGCGTCCCGCTCCAAAAGCAAAAGCACTCATATTTATATCTAGAAGCTTTGCCGGTACAAGGGCTGCTATAGTTTTCTCCCAAAGTCTTTCATCAAAATCCATTATTTTTGACATTGCACCCATAAGTACAACATTTGTAGCTTTTGCGCTTCCCGCTTTTTCTGCCAAAGCAAGTGCATCGACGGTTACAACATCACAGCCAAGCTCCTCTAGTTTTTCTACAATATGCTCAGGGTACTGTGCCGCCCCTGTTATTACCGGCATTGGAGATATTTTTTGCGTATTTATAATCATCTTGCCGTCTTTTTTGAGGTAGCTTACCCAGCGCGCCGCCTCGCAAAGCTCAAAGGCTATGATATAATCTGCCTCTCCCCGCTCTATTATGGGGGAATAGACTTTTTTACCATACTTTACATATGTCACCACCGAGCCGCCTCGCTGTGACATACCGTGCACCTCAGAAACTTTTACGTCAAAGCCCTGGCTTAGCAGCATATTACCCAAAATGCGGCTTGCAAGCAGTGTCCCCTGCCCGCCCACGCCCACCAGCATAATACTAGTTATATCATTCATTGCTTACGCCTCCTTGCCCGACTATGGCATCAAATGCACAAAGCGCCTTGCAAAGCCCGCAGCCGACACAAAGCGTAGAATCAATCTGCATAGCTTTATCGCCCATGCTTATTGCGGGACAGCCTATTTTAAGACACGATTTACAAGTTTTGCATTTACTGTTATCAATTTTAAGCGGCGGATAATGCTTAACATTTTTTAAAAGCGCACACGGACGACGAGTTATTATGACAGATGGTTCTTTTACGGCAAGCTCTACTTTTAAAGCTTCTTCTAAGGCTGCCATGTCGTTGGGGTCTACAACGCGAACTCGCTTTACACCTGCCGCCTCACAGAGCTTTTCTATGCTTATCTGCGCTACTATATCGCCGCGCAGGGTTTTGCCCGTTGTAGGGTTTTGCTGGTGTCCTGTCATTCCGGTGATAGAATTATCTGCTATTATAACAGTGGAAAAGCCCATATTATATGTAATATCTATAAGCCCCGTTATACCCGAATGTATAAAAGTGCTGTCGCCTATTACAGCAACCGAGCGGTCTTCTTCGCCGCGTGCCTTGTTAAAGCCGTGCAAAGCCGAAATAGATGCTCCCATACAAATAGTTGTATCCATGGCAAAAAGCGGCGGCGTTGCACCCAAGGTGTAGCAGCCTATATCTCCGCTTACCGTAAGCTTCATCTTAGAAAGTACATAAAACATCGCTCTGTGCGGGCAGCCCGGACACATAACAGGCGGTCGCACAGGTACAGTTTCACCATATTCTATATAATCGTTTTGTTTACCCAGTATTTTTTCGGCAATAAGCTTTTGAGAATACTCACCTATATTACTGAATATTTCTTTTCCTATCACAGAAATTCCGTTCTTTTTACAATGTGTTTCTATAACATCATCAAGTTCTTCTAAAACGTAAACAGTTTTCACCTTGGAGGCAAAATCTTTTATTAGCGCTACAGGCAGAGGGTTTACAAGCCCCAGCTTTAAATAACTAACGCCGTCACCCAGCGCTTCTTTTGCGTACTGATATGTTATTCCCGCAGTTATAACGCCAATCTCATCATTTACGGCGTACTCTAAAGTGTTTAAGCTTGTTGTTTCTGCAATAGCCTCAAGCTTTTTAGCACGCTGCTCTACAACAACGTGTCTGCCCTTTGCATTACCCGGCATCATAACATATTTTTGTGGGTTTTTTGTATATTCGCGCAGCGGCATCTCGGTGCGCTTGCCTTCTTCTACAATACTTTGAGAATGCGAAACTCTTGTGCAAAGACGCAGTAAAACAGGAGTATCAAATTTTTCCGAAAGCTCATACGCTTCCTTTATATAATCGCGGCACTCGGTAGAATCGGCAGGCTCCAGCATAGGTAGCTTTGCCGCCTGTGCATAATGACGCGAATCTTGCTCGTTTTGTGACGAGTGCATACCTTGGTCATCTGCCACAGCAATTATCATTCCGCCGTTTACACCAGTATAGCTTGCTGTAAACATTGGGTCTGCCGCCACATTAAGCCCTACGTGCTTCATTGCGCAAAAAGACCGCGCCCCTGCAATTGCAGCGCCTAAAGCAACTTCTGTAGCCACTTTTTCGTTAGGTGCCCACTCGGCATAGACCTCAGGATATAACGCAGCATATTCAGTTATTTCGGTACTTGGCGTGCCCGGGTAGCTGGATATTATATTACAGCCTGACTCGTACAAGCCTCTGGCAACTGCCTCATTACCGAGCATAAGTTTTTTCAATATAAACGCCCCCTTAAATCATATATTAGCATACCGCTATTCGTGTTTTTCGTCAATGCCAAACCACGCCTTTTTACCCAAAAGTGTGCTCTAAAAATATTTTTATTCCTAAAAGCACCAGTATAACCCCACCCGCAAGCTCTGCCTTTGTTTTTAAAAATTCTCCCGATTTTTTGCCTATTACAACACCTGCAAAGCTTAAAATAAAAGTTGTACAGGATATAAACAGCGAAGCCGTCAATATATTCACTTTCATCATTGCAAGGCTTACACCAACAGCCAGTGCATCTATACTTGTTGCAATTGCCTGTACAAGA
Organism: Hydrogenoanaerobacterium sp.; assembly: GCA_036638975.1. Classification (GTDB taxonomy): domain Bacteria; phylum Bacillota; class Clostridia; order Oscillospirales; family Ruminococcaceae; genus JAVWJP01. Next base: position 120,836 of record JAVWJP010000001.1, on the reverse strand, counting down.
AGCATTTTATTGGTAAGGACAGTATATTGCGGTGTGACATTACTGTTTTTCATCTCACATACCGCTTCATAAATCATCTTGCCGCCTATAGCACAAAGGAAAACCAGAGCTACCCAGTGGTCAAGGTTTGTTATTGCACTACTAAAGGTTCTTCCCGCAAAATAGCCCAAAACAGGCATAATACCCTGTGCCGCACCAAAAGCAAGCCCTATTTTAAGCGCCTTCGTTGACTCGAATTTTTGCATACACAGCCCGTCGGTTACTGCTACCGCAAATGCGTCCATAGAAAGCCCGACAGCAAGCAAAAATAAACTGATAATATCCAAAATTAACACTCTTTTCTTATAGCAAAGCTTTAACCAAAATGCCCTTTGCAAAAATTATTCTTGCTTTTTTCTGTTACCCCGCCGCCGCAGGCGGTGAGGGTGCTTTAACCAAAATGCCCTTTGCAAAAATTATTCTTGCTTTTCTCTGTTACCCCGCCGCCGCAGGCGGTGAGGGTGCTTTAACCAAAATGCCCTTTACAAAAATTATTCTTATCAGTATAGACAAAAAGGCGGCAAATGTCAATTAAAAAGCCTTTAAACTTGCTTTTTGCTTGCATTCTTCACACTAAATTATGTATAATAAGTACACTGACATTATTGCATTTTAGAAGGGATGTTTTTATATGTACGACGTAATAATCATTGGCAAGGGCGCTGCGGGTATTTCGGCAGCGCTTTATACTGTACGTGCCTCGCTTAAAACGCTTGTTATCGGAAGTGGCATAGGTGCTTTGGAAAATGCCGAAAAAATAGAAAATTACTATGGCTTTCCCAATGGTATAAGCGGTACAGAGCTGCAAAAAAACAGTGTACAGCAGGCAATATTGCTGGGCTGTGAGGTGCATGACGAGGAAGTTCTTTCTATTGTAAAGGCACAGGACATTACAGTTAAAACAAACCTTAATGAATACACCTGCAAGCGTCTTATTATAGCCACGGGGAAAGCGCGCATAAAGGCAAAAATTGATGGCTTAGAACGTCTTTTGGGGCATGGAGTAAGTATGTGTGCGGTATGTGACGGTTTCTTTTACAAAAACCGCCGTTTAGCAGTTTTAGGCAATGGCAACTATGCTGTGAGCGAAACAGATGAACTCGCGCGCTTTACAAAGGACATTACGATATTTACAAACGGTAAAGAACCCGCATGGGAAACAACCTTGCCAGAGTATGTAAAGGTAAATAACATTACAGTTAAAAACATTGTAGGGGAAGAGCGTGTTGAAGGTGTTCTTTTAGAAAACAATGAGCTTTTGGCTGTTGATGGAGTATTTGTCGCTTTAGGCACTGCCTCGGCGTTCGATTTAGCCGTGAAGCTTGGCATTTTAACGGAAAACGGCAGTATAGCTGTAAACGAAGACTATATGACAAATGTACCCGGCATATATGCGGCCGGAGATTGCATAGGCGGATTCCTTCAAATTTCTACTGCCGTAGGAGAAGGAGCACTTGCGGCTAGAGCAATTATAAAGGATTTGTCAAAAAAAGCAGAATAACTGCAAATTTAAGACCGTGCTTTGACAGTGTTTACAGTTTTTTCATTGCTTTACACGCCTTAATATTGTAGAATATATTGTATAATCTTTTTAATTTAACGCAGCGCCTATCCAATAAATGGCAACACAAAGGAGTAATAACTTGTTTGGTTACATTAAGCCTTTTAAGCCGCAAATGCGAATTTGCGAATATGACACCTATAAGGCTGTTTATTGTGGGCTTTGTAAGCAGCTTGGGCACTCTTACGGCATTGCGGCACGCTTTACTTTAAGCTATGACTTTGCTTTTTTGTCACTGCTTGATATGTCACTTTTGGACGAGCCGCCAAAATTTTGTAAGGAGCGCTGTTTTGCTAACCCATTAAAAAAAAAATATTGCTGTAAAAGCGACGAAGCCTCTCGCCTAAGCGCCTGCACAGCCATGGTCATGCTTTACTACAAGGCCGAAGATAATTACCGCGATTCGGGCTTTTGGGGGAAAGCACTAGTGCTTTTTATAAAGCCGTTTACCTCGGCTGCACTGCGCAAAGCAAAAACAGAGTACCCTGTATTAGACGAAATTGTCGCAGACATGATAAAAAAACAACTGGTCATTGAAGAAAATGGCTGTAAAAACATTGATGAAGCTGCCGAACCCACCGCAATTTGCTTATCTAAAATATTTTTACTGCTTAGTACAAAAGAAAACGAATGCCGTGTTTTACAGCGTATGGGTTACCTTTTGGGGCGCTGGATATACCTTATAGATGCCGTTGACGACCTTGATGACGATAAAAAAAGCGGAAACTACAATGTCTTTTTAATGCAGGCAGAAGGTTCCGCATCAGACAAGCTGTCTTCTGCTATACAGTCTGCCACATACACGCTTAACCAAACAGCCGCCGAGATTGCCAAAGCTTATGAGCTTTTGGAGCTAAAACGATATAAAACCATACTGGACAACATTATATATTTAGGTCTTAAAAATTCTCTCAACCTAGTTGATGAAAAAAGGAGCTTACGCAAATGACAGACCCCTATCAGGTGCTGGGTATTGCCCCAACTGCCACAGATGATGAAGTAAAAACAGCTTATCGTGAGATGGCGCGCAAATATCATCCCGACAACTATGCCAATAATCCTTTGGCTGATTTGGCGTCGGAAAAGATGAAAGAAATTAACGAAGCTTACGATGCTATATCGGAGCAGCGCAAAAACGGAAGCGGCTACAACAGTAATGCAGGCGGCTATAGCGGGGGTACCTCATCTTCTCAATTTGCCGATATTCGCAGAATGATACAAAATGGACGTTCTGAAGATGCGGCTGAGCTTTTAGATGGAGTTCCCGCGCCGCAACGTGATGCCGAATGGTACTTTTTAAAAGGCAGTGTACTATACACACGCGGCTGGTTAGACCAAGCCTACCGCAACATGGCACAGGCGGTAAATATGGCACCGCAAAACGCAGAATATCGTGCCGCAATGAACCAAATGATGTGGCAGCGAAACAACGGTACAAACCAAAATGCAAGTCCATACCGCACCACAACGCCTGCCGCTGGTGGGTGCAGCGGCTGTGATATGTGCTCTTCTTTAATTTGTGCCGATTGCTGCTGCGAATGTATGGGCGGAGATTTAATTAATTGCTGTTAAGCCGTTATCGGCACAGCAGATAGAGAGGCAGCTATGCTTAAGAAATCTTCTCAAGTTGCATTGGGCGGGCTTATTTCTGCTCTTTGCATTATTCTAATGATGATGACCGGAATTTTACCGTTTTTAAGCTATGCCGTACCGGCTGCGGCGGGCTTTCTTATGGTAGTAATGGTTATTGAATGCGGCACAAAATGGGCTTTAGTTGTATATGTAGCGGTGTCAATACTGTCGCTTCTTATTGCACCTGACAAAACAGCCGCTTTTATTTTCATATTTTTTCTTGGCTTTTACCCTATATTAAAGGGCAGCTTAGAGAAAATACCGTCACGCATAATACAGTGGAGTATAAAAATTGTACTTTTTAATATTTGCATAATAGCCGCATATTTAATGATGATTTATGTACTTAAAATGCCTGAAGTAATGACAGAAATGGGTGACCTCGGCAGATATACGGGTATTATTACGCTTGCACTTGGCAACTTTGTTTTTGTTGTGTTCGATATCGCATTAACACGCATTATTTCGGCATATATTTTATGGTTTCGCCCAAAATTTTTACGCCGCTTCGGGTAAGACAAAAGGAGCTTGTTTATGAACAAGGACATTAGCGCCTATCTTAATTATATAATTATAACGATGGCGCTTTTAGCGCTTATTTTTGTAATATTATGGTTTGTCGGTCGCAAAAAAAACATTGAATTTAAAGAAAATGGCGGGACAATTCCGGCAGATTATACCCTTGGAGAACGCGACATAGTACTGCTGCGCGACGGCAGACGTGTTGCGATAAGTGAAGCCTTAGATGACAGCACCGCTTTTGCTGCAAAAACCCTGCCCGATTACGGCAGAACGGCTGAAAATATTACGATTAAAAAAGCTGATATTGTAAAAATAGAGTATTATGGAAGCATACAAAAAACCGCAAAAGAAAAATAAAGGAATGTTATTATGACAGCTCTGCAAAACCGCACATTAGAAATTATCGACTGCTTAAAGCGCGAATATCCCGACCCTCAATGTTCGCTTGAATACACAGACCCGTTACAGCTGCTTATCTCGGTACGCTTGGCGGCACAATGTACAGACGCACGCGTAAACATGGTTACACCTGCACTTTTTGACAAATATCCTACTGCACAAAGCTTTGCAGATGCAGAACTTACCGATGTTGAGGAGCTTATAAAAAGCTGTGGGCTTTACAAAACCAAAGCAAAAAGCCTGCTGGGCTTGGGACAAACTCTTGTTGCAAATTTTGACGGCAAAGTCCCCGATACTATGGAAAAGCTGCTTACCTTGCCGGGTATTGGACGCAAAACCGCTAACCTCGTTTTAGGTGACATTTTTGGACAGCCCGCTGTTGTATGTGATACCCACTGTATTCGTCTTACAAACCTTATGGGGCTTACGACAACTAAAGACCCATATAAATGTGAATTGCAGCTACGCGAGCTTTTGCCTGCTTCTGAAAGTAACAATTTTTGCCACCGCACAGTACAGCATGGCAGAGCCGTTTGTGTAGCGCGCCGCCCAAAATGTAACGAATGCTGCGTACGCCATTTATGCGATTATGGCATATCTGTGGTCAACTAATAGCACTTGAAAAAATTCAGTTTTACTTTGCTTTTTTTAATAAAGCTTGACATTTGTCTTATAATGCGATATGATTACTGACGAAAAGAATACAGGGGCGCTGAGTAACCTCGGCTGAGATGAAACGAATTGACGTTTAGGTCCCTTATGCCGCATAGCTTCCATATGCGGTGTTGAACCTGACCCAGATAATGCTGGCGTAGGTAGTGATTATATAAAATTACTAACACCATTTTGCATTATGCGAAGTGGTGTTTTTTTCCTGTATTCTTATTCAAAAAATATGCAGGAGGAACTTTTAATGACAGAAGCAAAAAACAAAACGCGCATTCTAACGGAATGTGCACTTATGGTGGCAATATCTGCAGTGCTACAGCTGATACCGCCGATGCAAATGCCGCAAGGCGGCTCTCTCACTTTTGGTGCAATGGTACCTATAGTATTTATATCCCTGCGTCACGGCGTTAAATGGGGGCTGCTGACAGCATTTGTAGGCAGCCTTATACAAATGCTGTTAGGTGGAATATCGGCGCCGCCGACAGAAACCTTCTGGTGGTTTTTGCTGGTAATATTGCTGGATTACGTTATAGCATATACCGTTTTAGGTCTTGCAAGTGTCTTTGCAAAGCCATTTATGGCAAGCCACCCTCTTATAGGGGCAGGCACAGGTGCCGCTTGTGTTACAGTAATGCGTTACATTTGCCATATATTCTCGGGCATTTTAATATGGGGCGTTTACGCACCGGAGGGCACTCCGGTTTGGCTTCACTCAATTCTTTATAACGGAAGCTACATGATACCCGAAATAATTATTACAACAGCAGTTACCGTGCTGCTTTGGAAGTATATTGAGCTGCGCCCAAAAAAAGCAGTTGCATAAAAAAGCAAAATAAGCTATACTTTATTGTAACAACTATAACAAAGGGGTTAAATAAGTGAAGCTTAACAAATTTTTACTTGTCTTTTTAGTTTCTATGCTGCCAATAGTCGAGCTGCGCGGTGCAATACCTATAGGCGCAGGCTATCAGATACCTTTTTGGATCAACTATACCATCTGTGTACTGGGCAACATTTTACCTGTGCCGTTTCTCATATTTTTTTCAACAAAAGTGCTTAATTGGCTTACGCAGTTTAAAAAAATTGGTCCTTTCTTTAAAAAAATACTTGATAAGGGCGAAGAAAAAGCAAGTAAAATTGGCAAAGTAGAGCTATTTGGCTTGTTTTGCTTTGTGGCAATTCCCCTACCCGGCACAGGCGCATGGACAGGCTCGCTTATTGCGGCAACGTTGAGGTTAAAGCTTTGGCCTTCGTTTATTGCCATTGCCCTTGGTGTTATGGCAAGCGGAATAATTATGGGTATACTCTCATACGGTTTGTTTTCACTTATATAAAAATCAGCATTACTTTTAAAAAGCTGTGACAAATCAACTTTCAAAAAACTTAAAAAAGCGCCCTTGAAAATGACTTTAAAAGCCATTTTCAAGGGCGTTTTCTTTTATTTTATAGGGTCTATCTTTGCCCAATGAACCTCGCATGGTTTAAGCTCCAGCCAAATACTGCCGCCATCACCTTTATAAACAGTTGTTTCCTGCGGTTCTTCTGTGTTATTTACTACACAATACAGGTTGCGCTCAGGGTAAGCGTTACACTCGGTAGCCGGGTTTTGGCTAAACCAGCGGTGCAGCTCGTTCTCGTGCCCTGCCGCCCAAAAAAGCGAACGGTAAAGCAGGCGCGCATTTTTATGACTGTACGGAAGCCCGCTTATATACACACTTCTGCCCTTACCAAAGCTATTTACAGCCAACTGTATATCTCCGCCGCGGTTTACTATAACCTCTGTGCCGTCAAGAGCATAAATATTTTTCATACCTTCGCCAAAATCCAGCTCTTTTCCGTTGCCCTCAAGTATAAAATGCTTGTGCTCTGTTTTATTGTATTTATCTGTGGAAAGTGAAAAACCAAGCTCCTCATCTACACCCAAGACACCCGCTAACTGGAAAAAATGTCCTTGTTTTAAATGTGCCGACGGCTGTCCAATACCCACAAAACCGCCGCCCTGTGCCACAAAAGCGCGCACTGCACCTGTGATAGTCGAATCTGCCCAGTTTTCTCCGCCCGAAAAAGCTGTTTCGGCATCACCTGCATTTATTACCGCACCAAATCCCGCGAGTAATTGCGTGTCTTTACGAATGTCATCAAAGCTTATAAAGCTTACGTCAAACGCCATACCGCTAAGTGCTTCCAACACGCCTAAGTACGAGTAAATTTGCTTATACCACAAGCTATGCGCCACCATATGGGTACTCCAACTGCGAAGCTTACCCCAACAATTAAGCACCGCCACTTTAAATGGTGCAACATATGGTTTTGTGCCGCCTATATTATCATATAGTGTGCGAAACTCCTCACATACCTGCTCGATATATGCAATAAAGTCGGGGAATTGCGCGGCAAGCTGCATATACCCGCCATAGCCTATGCGGTCTACAGGCTTGCGTAAAATTGCGCGGCGAGAAGTAAGCCAGTTTTCTTTTGCCTCGCCCACGGGGTTTCCGCCCTCGTGAAATGTATCGGGGAAGAAGTACGGCAAAAAGCGGCCCTCTGTATATTTTACATTTGGTATTTCCGAAATAAGGCGCAAGGTTGTTCCGCCGCCAACCGAGCCTACCACAGCGTCCATATTAAGCTTTGCAAAATGCTCGCTGTACGGCTCTGTTCCTATCCAATTGTCACCTAAAAACATCATGGCTTCTTTGCCGCTTTTATGCACCATATCGACACATTTTGCAGCAAGCTCGCATACAAACTTGTTTTGAAAATCTAAAAAGTCTAAATATTTTTTGCTTGGTACGCGAAATGCAGAATTATAATATCCCTCATCAATAATGTCCTCCGGTCGCAAGGCATAGCCCTTTTCTTTTTCAAATGCCTCTAGGCAGGCGGGGCTTACACTTGCCGAATAGCCAAACCAATCGACAAATTTTTCTTTTGCCAGCGAATTAAATACTAAAGTAAAATGATAGAAAAAAGTAGTAAAACGCACAACATTTGTCGTTGGGTTTTCGCTTAACCATTGCTCCAGCACCTGCAAAATATGCTCCTGCGTACGCGGTAAACGTGCATCATATGGCATTTCGTGAGGTTTATCTCCCCAATTATTTGTAATATGATTATACATCTGCGTAGGGTCCCATATTGCATAAACCAAAAAGCTTACCGTATATTCGTGGTAAGGCGTTATATCTTTAAGGCTGACAAGACCGCTTTCTGCATTGTAAGACCACTTTTCCGTCGGTACAAGCTCCCCTGTCGTGCGGTCTATAACCTCCCACCATTTTTTGGGGTCGTGTAAGGTATCCGGCGAAAGCTGCTGCGCAAAAAAGCCGTCCATTATATTTATATCCAACGCAGTAGAAAATGCTGTATTAAAACGGCTCATCACGTACAGCTCTTGCAGCTCCTCCGGGTGCTCTTTTGCCCAGTTTTGGTCGCCGCGAGTTAAAAAATATGTAGTGTAAACTTTTTCGGCATATTTTGCAATCTCGGCGGGAAGCTTTGTTCCGTCACAATCGCGCACTGCGTCGGCTCCCCAACGCTTCATAATTTTTACCGTCTGCTCTGCAAAATCGGCATCGGTGGGCACTGTAACGCGCCCTGTTGTATGCTTCATTTTTGTGTCCTCCTAAAAAATATATTATGGGGTTTGACGAAAATCAAAGTTATATGGTGGTATACATTCGGCCTTTGCAGTGTCAATATACATACGATAATCATCACAGGCATTTTGCAGTGCCAAGAGCTGTGCCTGCCTTTTATACCAAAGCTCAAGCAGGGCGCTTTCGCCCTCGCGCATAGTTGCAAACGATTCTGTGAATAATTCGTCCAAAAACTCGGTTTTGCCCAGTTCAAAAGCAGACTCGGCAATATTAAGCCGTATGCGCTCGCCCTGTTTTAATTGCGGCGGCAAATTTTCGTAAAACTCCCACACTTTTTCCCATTGTCCCTCTGCACTGTGCAGCAAAATATATTCCTCTGAAAAAAATGATTTTGCATTTTCTCCGCTTAATTTAACCGCAGCTTCTATCTGCTCGCATGCCTCCTTGCCCCTTCCAAGCTCCTCTAAAGCCTGTGCCATACAGCGGTGTGCTATGGCACTTGGCAGAATATTAAGCGAGTGCTGCAATGCCACGACAGCTTCCTTCCAACAATCGTTTTCTATAAGCATAACACCGTAATGCAGGTATGCCGTAGCATTTTGATTAGCCTTGCTCTCAAGCGATTTTTCAAGTATACCGAGCCACCGCTTGTCGGTAAGCCAAGAGGTAGGCTGCTCGTTTTCTCCAATAGCCGGAAAAGCACCTGTCCGCAAAAGCTCTGTCCATGGCTGCTGCAAAACACCAAGCGTGTTTTTGGGGAACATCATTCCCATAGGTATTATATTTTCATCGCGCAAAGCCTCAAGCGCACCCCAACCGCTGCCTTCATGCAAAATCTCGTCAGGACGCACAATACTTAAAGCCAAAAATGCAGCATCAATCCTTTGCAGCTCCTCACTGCTTAGTCGTTTATCTAGCTCATCATAGGCATAGTCGCAAGCCGTTTCCCATTCGCCGGATGCCGTTTTTTTGTCCATTGTACAACCGCCAAACACCTGTGTAAAGCTTACTACCTTGCCGCCGCCAATTGTTGCACCATGAACCTGTGTAGGTGCAAGACCTGCCTGTATCTCTATATAATCCCCATTTTCATCGTCTGAAAGAAAACGCTTCCAATGCTTACCGCCTGTGTGATTGCCCCAGCAGAACATTTTACGATATCTTAACTGCTGTGTTGAGCGCTCCCAAAAAGCAGTTCCATCATCATAAAAAGCTGCCTCCCAAGTGTTTTTTAGACTTGCGGGGTTTTGAAAAAAATACTCATTGGAATATGGCAGGTTCTTAGGATAGCTTGCATCAAGCCCACCAAGCGTTTTAAGGTATGGCATTTCTCCGTGCGCAAAGCCATGCACTGCACCCTCTGTCTTTTGAGTTTCGGGGCAAATATAAATAACCTCTTTTGTGCCTGAAAGCACACGGACATTGCGGTTTTCGGGTACTGCTATATTAGTCCACCAGTACAAAGGCACAGCTTCTTTTTTACTGTTCATAATTTGAACGTGGGCGGCAAGGTACGAAGCACCCTGCGGCAAATGAAAATCTATTTGCAAAAACAGGCACTTTTGACGTTCATATTCATACATACGCAAAAACGGGTTGCCGCAATCATCTGTGCAAGCAGCAAAAAACATTGGTTCACACGTAAGGCAGCTATGCCCATACTGTCCTAAATTCCACTCTATTCCTCCGCAAAACCACGCATTTCGTATTGCGAGGTTTGCCGTGCGGAATACAGGGTTTTTAAAAAGTAACTCGCGTCCTGCTTTTTTATCGTAAAGTGACCACAGCCTGCCGCCGTAATCGGCAAGAAAAGTTGCCTTTAAGCAGTCGTTTTCAAGCACAACAGTAGCAAGCTCCTGTTCTGTAAGCTCTCTGTTGTAATTATCCTGCATTGTATACGGAAGTGCACAAAAACCTGTTTCATCGCCAAAGCCTGTCAGCTCCTGTGGCAAAAGCCCGGCATCAATCAAATTTTTATTATGCGCCCTTGCCCTAAACGGCGGCAAGGGGTTTAAAGCTTTTGGCAGTGCCGCCGGTAAACGCAGGGTAGAAGAATATGGCTTCATAAGGTTTCTCCTCATTTTTTATTTATACAAAAAGTTCAGCTAATATTAGGCATCAGATATTAAAAATCCTTGTTCTGATAATTAATATAATACACTTTAATGATGCAATTAACAATAAGATTGACAAAAAAATGATTAAATATTAGCTATTGTTATTAATTGCGTATGTGCGTAGCACGCGTCTTAAATAAAAATTAATAATATCATAAAAGAGAAGCCCGCACCGACAGGTACGAGCTTCTCCTTGCAGCGCAATACCGCAAAATTATTCATAACCCATTTTGGATTTAACCCTTTATAGCTCCACCTGTAACGCCGGCGATAATTTTTTCCGAAAGGAAAATATAAAGTATAAATGTCGGCAAAAAAACGATAACTACAGATGCAAACATTCCCGCCCAGTCACCGGTATATTTCATGGATTGTATCATAGAGTAAAGACCAACCGCAACAGGGCGCAGCTTAGAGTTATTTGCAAATATAAGCGCCATAAAATATTCGTTCCAAATAGTAATAAAGTTGAAAATTGTTACGGTTATTATGCCCGGCTGAACAAGCGGCAGCATAATGACCCAAAATGTTTTCATAGGGCTGCATCCATCTATTGCGGCAGCCTCCTCAAACGAAACAGAGAGGTTTTTAAAGAATGTTACCAAAAAGAAAATAGTAAACGGAACATTCATGCAAATGTAAAGGAATATTAAAAGTCCCCTTGAATTAGTAAGTTTAAGAGATGAAACAACAGCAAAAAGCGGCATAATTATCATTATAACAGGAACGCCCAACGCTGCCACAAACATATTTTGGATAAGCCCGTTACCTCTAAACTTAAATCTTGAAAGTACATATGCAGCGGGCGCAGAAACGCACACCACTAAAAAACACGACACCAATGTGTAAAGCAAGGAGTTCATAAAATAAACCGAAACTTTATTGGTTTTCCATGCTTTTACATAGTTCTCAAAGTGAAAGCCCGATTCAAATGCGAAAATATTACCTGTAAAAATTTCTCTGGTCGTAGAAAGCGATGCAAGAAAAATCCAGCCTATAAGCATAAAAGTAAACAGCACCCAAAGCCCTGTTATTATGTATCCGGGTGCAAGTATTGCTTCTTTCTTCCAGTTAATTGGTTGTTTCATTTTTTTCTCTTTTGCCATAATCGTGCCTCCTCTCTTAAAGTTCAACATCGTCATTTTTGACAATAAAGTTTGTACACATAAACACCACTACAACAATAAGCGTCATTACCACACCTATAGCGGCACCGGCACCGGAATCTCTTACAGTAACGGCAGACGAGCTTGCACCAAACACCAGCTCATACATATAAGCCATTGGTGTAACTGTACCGCTGCTTAGGTTTACAGGTGAAAACACCTGGCTCCAAATAAAGAACCCGACTGTACTTACTGTCCACATAACAATATTGGTACGAATGACTCCGCGTAAAAGCGGAAGGGTTATTTTTGTAAATTTTTTCCATACATTGGCACCCTCTATAGTGGCGGCCTCATAAAAATCTACCGGAATACGCTCTATACCGCTCATAAAAATAAGCATATGATAGCCTACCATACCAAAGCAATATGCTATAAGCATACTCCAAAATATCATGTCAGGACCTGTCCAAAGGGTATTTTTAAAACCGAAAAGACCAAATATTTTATTAAAAAGTCCAAAATCGGCATTAAAGACATAGTTAATCCACATAGCTCCCATTGCCACTGCCGAAACTACGTTGGGCAAATAGATTGCCGAACGGAAAAAGCTTTTGCAGCGTACACCACTGGTAAGAATAACAGCAAACATCAGTGACAAAAGCATTACGGCTATCCCGCCGATAAGCCATATTCTGCCTATATTTACCATTGACTGAACAAAAAGAGGCGAAGTTGTGAATATTGTTTTAAAGTTGCCAAGACCAAAAAAGCTCCAAGTGGAAACAGGGTCAGAAACACCCTCCACCTTAAAAAAGCTCATAATAATTGTGCGAAGCGTCGGGTAAAAAAACACAATAAGATAACTTAGCACAGCAGGCGTCAAAAAGACGACCATCATGGTTTTGTTCTTTTTCATACAGACCCCCCTAATTCTTTGAACGTTATGGGCTATTTACCGCAAGAGAATAAAATCATAAAAAAAGGGCGGCAGCGTATATACGATGCCGCCGCCCTTATAAATACATAATCTTTGCTTTTGGGTGCGCTGTTTTGTATTAAAGAATATTAGCCTTTCATAGCTTTTACATAACCATTGGCATCAATTGTGCCGGATATGAGCTTCTGGAAGTTTTCTTTAACTCTTGCATGAACGTCAGCGTCTGTTTCCATACCGCAAGCCCAAGGAAGTCTTGTTTTTGTGGAATCAAGAACTACTTTAGCATCTGCAAGCTGTACAGGCCATGTGGAATCGTTGCCCATAGGTACGCCCATAGATTCTGCGGCAAGCTTATTATCCCATTCGCCTGTTGTAAGCCAAACGATAAGATCAAATGCTTCTTGTGGGTATTTTGTAGCTTTGTTGATGCCGATGCACTGTGCGCCAAAGTTGTTCGCCTCAGGACCGTCACCTTCCGGTGCTACTGCCGGATATGCAAATGAACCCCATTTGAAATCAGGCTTTGCTGTGTCTTTAATTTCGTTAGGAAGCCATGTGCCGTTTAAGTACATTGCTGTGGACTCTGTTGCAATTTCTTCAAGCTGTCCCTGTGGGAATACGTTTGCAGCGGCTTTAGCAGAGATATAGCCTTTTTTAGCCATGTTCTCCCAGTCTTGTGCAAACTTGAGCACGCCGGGGTTGTCCCAGCTCTTGCTTGTAGAAAGTGCCACTGTTGCATCTTTACCGATAATTCTGTCAAGATGGTAACCTGTAAGAGCGCCAATGTAAGCGTCATCTACAGTTATAGGAGTTTTGCCGGCAGCTTTAATTTTTTCGCAAACTGCAAGGAACTCGTCCCAAGTTTTAGGCATTTCTTTAATTCCGGCAGCTTCAAATATCTCTTTGTTGTACATTACAACAAATGTAGATGGCTGGTAAGGAATGGTAGAGAGTTTGCCGTTAGGACCTAATGAACGGGCAAGATTTATAAGTGTTTTACTTACAACATCTGTAAATGGCTTGCCGCCTGTTGCTTCGTATGATTTTGCAGCCATCTCTTCTAAATCGAGGAGGTAGTTGCCCCATGTGCCGTTTACACGCTCAACGTCTTCATCGAATATGTCGATTACAGTGCCGTTGTCAAGAGCCGGCTGAAGGGTTTTACGGATATCACGACCGTTATATTGTACTTCTACTTTAACACCGGTCTTCTTGGAATAAGCATCAATTGCTTCGCCAAGAACTTTACCTTGTGGCTCAGTTTCGTTCCACATTGTCCAATAAACAAGCTTTGCTTTTTCGCCTGTTTTTGCAGGCTCTGCCGGTGCAGCCTCAGATGCTTTGGATTCTGCCGGTGCTGCAGGTGCTGCAGAAGACGCTGCCGGTGCGCCGCAAGCTGTAAGAAGCATTGCCGCTACAAGAGTAAGACAAAGTAACGAGAGTAATCTTTTTTTCATTTCTAATCCTCCTAAGTTATTGGTTAGATATTTTAAGGCAAGCTATGCCTTGGGTAACAAAAACAAGGACATATCTTTAATCAACTTAGTCTATAATAACATTAAAAGCTGATAATTTATTTAGCCTTTTTTGTATTAAATTTGCACAATTTGCTTCACAGCTTATACAATAATTATGTAAAAACCTTGCAATAGAACACCAAATAGTGTAGTATAAAAGGGTAGAAACAGCATTTTCTGCTTATATAGGACAGATGTTTTTATGTGAAGAATAGTGCAAATAGGAGGACTGCCCATGGGCTATACAAGTACCGATTTAGAACAAGAAATAATAATAGACAAGCTTGTTACAGTTCATTATTTTGAATACACAAGCGATTACTTCTTTAGCGGCGAGGTGCACGATTTTTGGGAGCTGCTTTATGTTGACAAGGGTGAGGTTGAAGTAACCGCAGGAGAAACCCGTTATCTCCTGAAAAAAGGTGACATAATCTTCCATAAGCCCATGGAATTTCATAACCTGTGGGCAAATGGCCGTGTAGCGCCTAATCTCATTGTAATATCTTTTGAATGCAGCTCCCCCGCTATACGCTTTTTTGAAGAAAAAATACTTACAATCAGCGATAATGAACGTAATCTTTTAGGCTCTATTTTGGACGAAGCGAAGCAAACTTTTTCGTCACCGCTAAGCAATCCGGACCTAAGAATGCTTGAAAAACGGACAGACACGCCCTTTGCCTCCGAGCAAATGATAAAGCTTTGCCTTGAGCTTATGCTTATTTTACTTATACGACGCGGTGACCAGCAGCAGCCAAGTACTAAAATAACTTCGTCATTTCAAGAAAAAGAAATAAGCGATGTTTTCAATAAAATTACTGCTTATCTTGAAGAAAATGTTCGCAACCATATAACGCTTGACGATGTATGCCATGACAATTTAGTGGGACGTTCTTATCTTCAAAAAATATTTAGAGAAAAGAGCGGCGGCGGTGTAATGGATTATTACGGGCGACTGAAAATAACAGCAGCAAAACAGAAAATACGCGAGGGTACACTAAATTTTACAGGAATAGCCAACGATTTAGGGTACAGCTCTATACATTATTTTTCGCGGCATTTTAAAAAAATAACAGGTATGACACCATCTGAATATGCTTCATCGGTAATAATACGCTCTGAAAAATAAACTTTTATTGCCGCTCTTGTATTATTGTGCAAATATTATGAGCGTTTGGGTATTTATTTTATCAATAATATCAGCTAAAATTAGAGTTATAATATTGTGAAACGGAGATGCGCAAAATGAAAGAGCCGATTTTAGTTGTAATGGCAGCAGGAATGGGCAGCCGATACGGCGGTCTTAAACAAATTGACCCTGTTGGTGAAAACGGAGAAATTATCATAGATTTTTCTCTTTTTGATGCCCGCAATGCCGGCTTTAAAAAAGTAGTTTTCTTAATAAAAAAGGCAATTGAGGACGATTTTAAAGAAATTATAGGCAACAGAATATCAAAGCTTATGGACGTGCACTATGCTTACCAAGAGATTGACGCAATGCTGCCGCAGGGCTTTAATGCGCCTGCTGAAAGGACAAAGCCATGGGGCACGGCGCACGCGGTGCTTTGCTGTAAAAGCTGCATTGATGCACCGTTTGCGGTTATAAATGCCGACGACTACTATGGAAAAGATGCGTTTAAGCTTATTTATAACTTTTTAAAAGACTGCGATACAACCTCAACCGACTACACCATGGTTGGCTACACGCTTGAAAACACGCTTACAGAGCATGGACACGTTGCGCGCGGAGTATGCGTAACCGGCGAGGACGGCTACTTAAAGGGCATTACCGAGCGCACTCACATTGAAAAGCGCGGGAGTAAAGCCGAGTATACCGAAGACGGCGAAAACTGGGCTACTATACCTGCAGGCAGCACCGTTTCTATGAATCTTTGGGGCTTTGCTCCAACAATACTTGATGTTATAGAAAAAGATTTTCCCGCATTTTTAAACGGTGAAGCTGCATCAAACCCGCTTAAAGCCGAGTATTTTCTGCCAAGCGTTGTAGGAGAAATGGTAAGCACCGGCACAGCTACCGTTAAAGTGCTGCAATCCACCGACCGCTGGTATGGTGTAACCTATCGCGAGGACAAACCGGTAGTTGTAGAGGCTATAAAACAAATGAGAAACGCAGGGGTATACCCCGCTAAATTATGGGAGGGCGCAAAATGAACGAAATATCTTCCGAGTTGCTTTCAAAAGCGGTTGATTCCTTTGCTATTGACGGCAAAAAAATTAAAGTGGAAATTTACGGCAACGGGCACATTAACGACACCTTTGCCGCATATTTTGAAAATTCCGACGGCAGCACTACACGATACATAGTACAGCGCATAAACAGCAGCGTTTTTAAAAAACCAAAAGATGTTATGGAAAATGTTATAGGTGTTACACACTACTTAAAAGAAGTTATTAAAAAAGCGGGCGGCGACCCTATGCGTGAAACTCTTAACCTCATGCCAACCCGCAGCGGTGAATATTACTATGTTGACAGCTTTGGCGAATATTGGCGTGCATACGTTTTTATCGAAGATACAATTACAGTAGAAGTAGTAAAAAACAGTACCGATTTTTACAATTCCGCGCGTGCTTTTGCAAAATTTCAGTTACTGCTTGCCGATTACCCTGCGGCAACTCTGCGCGAAACAATTCCAAAATTTCATAATACGCCGGACCGTATACGTCAGTTTAAAGAGGCGCTTTCTGCCGACAAGCTAAACCGTGCTGCCGGTGCAAAGCCAGAGATTGATTTTGTTCTTGAGCGCGAAGAATTTACTCATCTACTTGTAGACAAGCTTGAAAAAGGTGAGCTTCCGCTGCGCGTTACACACAACGACACCAAGCTTAACAACGTACTTATGGACAAAAAGACCGGAGATGGCATTTGCATTGTTGACCTTGACACCGTCATGCCCGGGCTTTCTCTTTATGACTTTGGTGACTCCATTCGCTTTGGTGCAACACACGCCGCCGAGGACGAACGCGACCTTGACAAGGTGCATTTTGAAATAGACTTATTTGAAATATATACGAAGGGCTATCTTGAAATATTAGGCGATGTGCTTACCGAAAACGAGCTTGACAATCTGCCTGAAAGCGCCAAGATGATTACACTCGAATGCGGCTCGCGCTTTTTAACCGACCATCTTGCAGGTGATGTATATTACAAAATACACCGTGAAGGACATAACCTTGACAGAGCGCGCACACAGTTTAAGCTTGTAAAAGAAATGGAAGAACAGTGGGACGCCATGCACAAGGTTGTAGACAAATACCGCAAAAAAAAGTAGACACTCCCCTGCTATAAAAATAGTAAAATCAACTTATTAAAAAGCGCTGTCAGCCGGCTTAATTTAACCGATTGACAGCGCTTTTTTGTTATTTTTTATATTTACCATAAAGCTTTTTTACTGTTACAAAAATTGCACCAAGGTTTGAAACAATCATCAAAATTGTAAAAGCAATTTCATAAAAAAGCCAATATTTTATTTCAAATATCATTATAAAGCTTTGTACTCCTAAAATTACGGTATTAAATATAAGCTTAAACACATTAAAGCGAATTTTTATAAAACGACGCGTATCCATTGCACGTAAAGCAAAGACCAAAAAGAAGCCCAAAAATGTTGCAAAGGTAGCACCGTTTACGCCGAAAATTGGTATAAGCCAAATATTTAAACCAACATTTAAAAGTGCACCGACTGCTGTTGTCACAAACGCAAACACGCTCTTTTTTTCTGTCATATATACCGAGCCCATAAATGTAACAAGACACGAATATGTTGTTGCCATTACAAGAAACGGTATAAACTTCCAAGAGCCGTAAAAAGCGTCAGAAACAAGAATTTTTGTTATAAATTTTGAAAATAATATAAGCCCCGAAGCTGCTGTAAAAAGCAGTGACTGGTAAGTTCGGAACACCTTTGTAAAAAAGCGTTCTCGCTCCAGCACATTTTTTTCTCCCACTGCCGAAATCTGCCATGCGTCCATAAAAATAGAAGAAATAAGGTTTATCATTGTCGGTACTTTATATGAGGCTGCCAAAAGACCATTTGTATGCACGCCCAACATATCAGAAACAATATATCTGTCCGAAACATTCATTATCCACCAAAAAAGAGAGGTTGGAATAAGCGGTATGCAATACTTAAACATTGCCAAACGCACAGAAGAATTGAGATTTCTTATTTTTATAAACCGATAAAGCTTAGCACTTATAAAAAGAAAAATAACCGAAAGAAAATCCGCACAAAAAATTGCCATAACATAGCCGTCTATACCCCATTTAAAAACAACGAGGTACAGCACCGTAAAGCCTATAGTAGTGATAGTACTTAAAACACCGTCAAAGGCAAAAAGCCGTACAAGCCCCCGCGCACGGGTAAACTGAGAACAAAGCGAGCGAAGACACGCCATTAAAACAAAAAGATAGATAAGCAATGTGTGGTCTTTTATGTTTGGCACTAAGGCGAGCAAAGGTCTGCACAAAACAAGGAGAAAAAAGCCGAATAAAATAGTTAGAAGCCCTGTGGAGAATACATCGCTTTTGCGAACAGATTCGTCCAGCCCAAAACGCACTACAGAGTTTATTATTCCCACCGAAACTATGGGTATAAGTAAATTGCCTGTCTGCATTATAAGGTCTACAACACCATAGGCGGTGTTATCGAGCACGCGGGTATAAAGCGGCATAAGAAGAAACACCAGCACCTTTGAGCTAAAGGTTCCGATGGCAAAAATCATTGTATTTGAAATTAGTTTTTTATATTTATCCACATTAAAGCTCCCTGCGTATTATATATAATGTATATATCAATATATGTAAGCAAGCCGTAAAATATAATAGGCGCTTGCGATATAATAAGTACTTGCAAATATTATAACACAAAGAAAAGAAACATACCACTGCCATAACATTAAAAAACAAGCGCCGATTCATACTGAACCGACGCTTGCATAAAACCCAAAAGCTTACAGAAGCTTGTTCTTTTCTTTTGCCTGCATAACCTTTTTCCACGCATACAGCACCAAGGTAACCGCAATAATTCCATATGCTATAAACACGCGGAAGTATTCGCCGATTTCGGCACTGCCAAAGATATTGCGCCCCGCCATAGGAGAAACGTTAAACAACAGGTGAAAAAGTATAGTACCCATAATAGCCTGCCCAACAGTTGCTTTTTCGACAGTAGCACCGCCTATAAGCAACGCCGCAGCCGAGAACATACCTACGTTCTCATGTGCATTATATGTACTCATATTGCCGAGGTTCTGCAAGAATATTATCTGCCCCAAGGCTGCAAAAACAGTCGAAATACACACTGCGGTAATTCTTGTTTTGTCTACATCTATACCCGCCACAGACGCTACCTTCATATCCTGCCCAACGGCACGCATATCCTGTCCAAGCTTTGTTTTAAGAAAAGCCGGTATGAACATACACAAAAGCGCTATGAGTATAAACGAAACCATCGGTATACTGCAAAACTGCTTGTAGCTTTTTAAAGAATCGAGTACGTTCCCAAGAATACCCAAAACTATCCCCGCCGTACAAACCCCAATCTGAGCAAAAACCTTAAAGTTTTTAATTTTTTTGTAAAAAAGCTTTATAAGCCCTATTACCAAAAATGCTACGGAGAAAATAATAATCGCAGTAAAAATGTCCATACGCCAAATATCATCTATAGCATATTTCATATTGGTAAGGTCTATTGTGTTACGCACACCTACACCCGTACTCAGCATAATGCCCTTTGCATTGATAGGTATTATTCCGCCCAAAGCAAAAAGGAATATAAACTGATATATACCGCCTGCAAAGAAGCCCAAGATCATGCTCGTTATCATTTCGCGCCCTTTTGTTTTGTTAAGCAGCTTACCGGTAAGCCAGCCCAACACAATTGCTATAGGAACTGAAATGATTGATGCTAAAATTATTGCCGTAAGCCCTTCTAAACGCATGATACAAACTAAAAAGAGTGCAGCTTGCCCCGCCATAGCGCCAAGCACTATGCCAAAGTTAAGCCCTAAGCCTGTAAGTATCGGAATAATTAATGAAATAACAAGAAACGCGTTTCTGTCAAAACGGGCAATAACGTCCATTAATATAATAGCAGGTGAAGTGCCTGAGTAAATTACCCCTAAAAAACAAACTATAATAAAAATGATAGGAACAATATTTGCAACTATAAAGCTCTTTAGCTTTGACACAATAGAATTGTTTTGTTTAATCATTCGTCATCGCCTCCTGTCTGCGAAAGTGCATACAAGATAATACCATTTGAAACAACAATTCTTATTACCTCCGATAGTCCACCCTCAGGCAGCAGCTGGTTTGCAACAGGCATAGCTATAGTAAGCAATGCCTGAAACAAAAAAGTACCAAGTAATACATGAGAAATTTTGCAGCTCTTAGCACTTGCACCGCCCAAAAGCACCGCAGCAACAGCCGGAAAAGCCATATTAAGCGGAGCATTATAAAGCTGATAAAAGCCAAAGCTTTGTGCATAAACTATAATACCGATTGCACCAAGGATTGTAGAAAGAACTGTGCCAATCATGCGAGAATTATTAACGCTTATGCCGGAAGCAACTGCAAAGCGCGGGTTATCTCCGACAGCTTTCATATTAACGCCTGTTTTACTGCGCATAAACAGCCACATAAAAAAGCACATTACAATACCAAACAATATCATACCTGTGGGTATTGTCACGCCAAAAACTTTAAACGATAAAAAATCATTAAGTATAGCATCGTAGTTATCGGTAAGTGTTATTGTGGAGCGAAGCCCACCCTGAGAGCCGCCTATAGGCCACACCATGGCAGGGTCGTCGAACGGCAATTTAAGCCAGCCCAAGCACATAAGCGAAACAACGGCATAGCCCACATATGTACCTACCATCATTTCATCGCCGCGCACAGCATTTATAAGCTTTCCGTAAAGATAACCTGCAACAGCACCCAATGGCAGCGAGATGAGCAGTGCAGCTAAGATGCCTACCCAGCCTCTAAAACCAAACTGTATGCTCATAAGACCGCCCAAAACGCCGCATAAAAGACCGACAGGCAAGCCAAAGTTCATGCCTGTGCCCGACATAACCGCCGGCACCATAGCAAGAGAAAGCATAAGGTTCATGCCAAAACGCACTAAAACGTCAGACATTAAGGTGCTCATATTTTGCTTTTGAAACAAAGCTGTAAATAAAAGTACAATTAAAAAAGCAACGATTATTATGCGCGGTAAGCCCAGCTTCTTTACAATATCTTTTGTCTTGTTCATGCCTCCGCACCGTCCTTTCCCAAATGCCCTGCCATTGCCAACCCAAATTGAGAATCGGACGCTGTAGGGGCCAAAATTTGTAGTATTTTTCCGCCTGTTACTATAGCAATTCTATCGCATATAAGGCGAAGCTCCGCAAGCTCTGATGAGGTCATAATAACCGTAAGACCAAACTCTTTATTAAGCTTAACTATTGTGTCAAGCACCAGGCTTTTTGCACCTATATCTATTCCGCGTGTCGGCTCTGAAATAAGTAGAACATTAGGCTTTAATATAAGCGCACGGGCAATGCAAACCTTTTGCTGGTTTCCGCCGGAAAGGCGCTTTACAGCCTGTGTAGAGCCTGTACAGCGAATATCAAGATCCTTTATATAATCCTGCGCTGTTGCCCGCATTTCTTTTGTATCTACCTGCGAAAAAGGACCTGTCCGTTTGATAAAACGGTTTTGGTTTGCTATAGCCGGAATCACCATGTTAAGCTCTATCGAAGTATCGGGTACAAGCCCAACACCGCGTCTGTCCTCAGAAACAAAGCTAAGACCGCTTGCTATAGACATTTTAGGGCTGTTAAGCGTAAGCTTTTTGCCATCTATAAGCACCTCACCCGAGGTTGGATATATACCCATAAGCCCATTTGCAATGCCTATCTTCCCCTGCCCCGCAAGCCCGCCAAGACCCAAAATTTCGCCTTCATAAACATCTAAGTTTACTCCGCGTACAATTTCGCCGGGCATGGTCACTTTTAAATCGTGTATAGAAATAGCTATCTTAGATTTATCTTTTTCGTCTGCGGCTTCTTTGTGTGTCAAATCAATCTCGCGGCCTACCATAAGCTCGGCTATTTTCTCTATTGTTGTGTCTTTTTTATCTACCGTTGTTATCCATGTTCCGTCGCGCATGACAGTAATCTTATCTGCCGCATCTATAACTTCATCTAACCTGTGGGTAATAAAAAGTATACCGACACCCTCAGATGCAAGTTTTTTCATAACAGCTAAAAGACTCGAAGCTTCACTTTCAGTTAAAACAGCAGTTGGTTCATCAAAAACCAAAAGCCGAATATTTTCTTTATCAATTTCTCGTGCAATTTCTATAAACTGCATATAGCCAACGGGAAGCCCCGCTACAGGCAAATGCTCGTCTACTTCCATGCCAAGCTTATCCAGTGCCTTGCGCGAATCGCTTTCTACTTTTTTCTCGTCGATTTTTTGTAATTTTTTGCCAAACACCGCACTAAGAGCACCTTTTTGAAGCGGTTCTCTGTTAAGCTTAATGTTTTCGGCAATGGAAAAACCGGGTATAAGCATAAACTCTTGATGTACCATTCCTATACCGAGCTTCATAGCGTCCGATGGGTGCATTATTGAAACAGGCTGACCGTCCATAGAGATTTCGCCCTCATAGCCGCCTGTACTATGTATAACCGACATACCGAATAAAATATTCATCAGCGTCGATTTTCCTGCTCCGTTTTCGCCGCACAACGCATGGATTTCTCCCGGCATAACCTCAAGTGATATGCCTTTAAGCACTTTATTACCATAATATGCTTTTTTAATATTTTTCATCGTAAGAATAGGGATGTTTTCTTTCAAGATATATCGCCGCCTAGCCTTTTCAATTTTTTAATACTAATCTTCAACAAAAACTCTTGCATTTTATCAAATGTGCGCCGCGCCTCCGACGCTAAAAAAGAAGAAGTCTTTTTTATGTGATTGGTATAACTTATAAAAGTAACAAATGCGCCACAGGAATTCAGTATCCGCCTGTGGCGCATTTTATTTTAAATATTTGCCAAAAGCTTAACTATTAAGCTGCTTTTTTTGCCTCACCAAAGGTGTAGTACTGACCAAGCAAGGTGTAGTAGTTGTCGTAAGTAACACCGTCTTCAAGAAGCTTGTTCATTGTAACAGGTCCGCCTGCAATTTCAGAGCAAATCTTAATCATGGCTTCCATATCATTTTTTTCTTTAATGGTGCCGTCAAGATATGCCTGTGCATATTTTGCGCCTGCTTCTACAAAAAGCATATTTACAGGAACAGTCCATGTGGACATACGTCCCGGATTGCCTTTTTCGGTGATGATTTTTGTTTCTTCGGCAATGATGTAATCTACATCGCCGGCTTTATCGTCCGGAATTTCGATTCCGAGTGCGCCGGGATAGCCATGGAACGGGCTTGGGCAGCACTGCTGAGGAGAAATTGCTCCGCCCTCAAGAACGCTCTTAAGAAGTGGCTCCTGCATACCGCAGTTTGTAGAGAAAAATGCTGTATCTTTGCCGTATTTCTCTATCATCTTTGGAACATCTTCAAGAATAAACTGCTGTGCGCCGGGAAGACCCGAGTCGCCTGTTGGGTCCGGTGCATTGGCTTCTACAAACTCTATGCCAAGCTCTGCCGCACGTTTTTTAAGACCATCACGTCTTGCAGCAAGTGTTGCAACAGACATATGACGTGGGAAAGAATAATGAACAAAGGTTTTTGCACCAAGCGCTTTTGCCTGATCCATAATAGTTGTGCCCATTCCAATTTCATCAGCGTTTAAGATAACGTCTGCCTGAGGAGATATTGTGCCCGGATCCTCGCCGCTAACGCCTGCGATAACGAGAAGGTCCGGTTTAATTTCTTTTGCTTTTGCTATAGCAGCAGAAGCACCCGGAACCGCCTGTAAAAATACAAGTGCCTTAACGTCAGGGTCTGACACTAAGCTTAATGTATTTGATATGGTGGTTTCTTGCTCTTTAGAGAAGTTATCGGGATATGTTGCCGTAACATACATATCGGGATTGTCTTTTTTAAGCTTCTCCGCTGCACGGAATTCTTCTTCGCCTTGAGAAACTGTACCTGTGATAATAGCTATTTTGTACTTTCCGCCTTTTGCGGCAGCCCCTGCATCTGCGGTACTTGAAGCAGCACCTGCATTTGCCGCCGGTTTGCTTGCGCAAGCTGTCATACCGACAAGCATTGCGAGAACCAAAACGATTGCTAAAAGTTTCTTCATGATATCCTCCTTAATATTTGTGGAATTTATATGCTAAGTTATTATAACATAGCTTCTGTCAAAATTCAACTTTCTGTAAATAAATTTGGTGTTTTATATAAACAGTAAAATTTTAAGGTAGCCTTTATTATTTTTTAGTGAATAAAGCACAAAGAATTAAGCGGATAAAAGCTCTGTAAAAATATGTAAGACACATATTTTACAGAGCTCTTTTAATTTTTTTACCCTCTACCTTATAAGAGGCTGAATTTGCACATTTTTTAAAGCATACTCAAGCGTATGCTCTATCAATGTAAAATCAGAAACAAGTGAAGCGGGTTTTTTCATACAATCGTCCTGCGCATAAGGCACAAAATAAACATTGCGAACATTAAGAAGCTGCCCCACATTGCGCGCAGAAGCGCCCAGACCGTCATTAGTCGATACAGCTATTATAAGTGGGCGAGCATTTCTTAAATGTGCTTTGCACGCCATTGTTACCGATGTGTCGGTAATTCCGCAGGCAAGCTTACCAAGGGTATTCCCTGTACATGGAGCAACAATAAGTGCATCAAGCAAAGCAGTGGGGCCTATAGGTTCAGCATCATTTATATTACTTATTATTTTTTTACCGCAAATAGCTTCAATTTCTTTTACAAAATCTAAAGCCGTGCCAAAGCGTGTATCTGTGGCAAAGGCATATTCACTCATAATAGGGTAAATATCATAACCGGCTTCAGCAAGCCGCTTTATTTCCGGCAATATACGTCCAAACGTGCAAAAAGAGCCGCAAAGCGCAAAGCCAATTTTTATTTTATTCAACATATGTATCCCCTCTCCGTAAGAATATTTATTACGGTTTCTTTTAGTATCTCTCCTGCTGTAATGGGTGCAACCTTTCCGGGAAGCGAAAGCGCCCATATCGTTTTTACACGCAATCTTTTCGCCATTTCAAAATCCACCCCGCCGGGCTTTGAGGCTAAATCTATTACCAGACAATTGTGCGGCAAAACAGCCAATATTTCTTCATCTAGTATCATTGCGGGTACGGTGTTGAACAAAATATCGGCTTTTGCCGCGCATTCTTTTATTTTAGAGATATGTATGCCATTGCAGCCGTTCACCCGCGCCCATGCAAGGTCCTGTGGCTTACGCGCCGCTACTGTAACCTCCCCTGCCCCCATTGCAGCTAAAAGCCGTGCCAGCACCTTTGCAACCCTGCCATAGCCTGTAACGAGGCATCTGCTGCCAAAAACCGTGCTTGCCCGCTCTCTCATTGCTATAGCCACCGCGCCCTCGGCTGTAGGTACAGCGTTAAGCACCGCCAGCTCCTCACGCTCTAAATAATCAAGCATTACAAGACCGTGCTGCTCTCCCTTTGCAATAATATCAGGAGTAAGCATTCCGCCCAGTACAAGTGAACCCTTTGGAATATCCAAAAGCACGTCACGAATACTAAGCAATTTATCAGAAAAAGGGGCATTTATATTAATTTTATCTATAGTTGCGGGCAGCGGCAATACTGCTACATCGGTTTTTGTGAGCACCGCTCTTGCATTTTCACCCTGCTCAACCTCTTTTTCAAGATAAACATCTTTTTCCATACACAATACCGCCACGTTAAAACCCTCGCGCAATAATGTATTGGCAAGATGTGCGTGGCGTAAATCTCCGCCAAGAACAGCTATTTGCAATTTTTTCTTTTGCAGCATAAAAACACCCCCATAGCCTTTGGCATGAAAAAGGCTTTCGTCTTTGCCATACCATATTCTATGAGGGCGGGCACTTAATGGTTACATAAACGGCACTATTTTGCAGCAGCGCTTTCTTGCGCCTGTATATAGCTGCAATATGCGTTTAAAATTACATATTGGTGCAAAATAGGTTGAAATAATAAAGTTTTTATGATATAATGAACTTCATTTAAGTAATATGTTGGGGGACAAATATGTCTAATTTACTACAGTCAATTAAAAATTTCAAAAATAAATATAGAAAACTAATATTAATGTTGGCTGATATTATACTAATATCGGTCTGTTATCTTTTTACGTGGTCGGCACTTATGGGGCGTATTTCACTGCACGCATATTTCCCCACACTTATTATCAGTTGGGGAATATATGCCGTTATTTTCTTTATCGTATTTTTATTATCCGGAATGTATGAAAGCCTTTGGAGATATGCAGAGGCTCACGAATTTTTTAAATGCTGCGTAGCAACACTGATATCCTCTGCGCTTTTTGTTGTTATTACGCTTTTGCTTTTGCGTCCACCGCTAGTAGCATATCGGGTGCCTTATTCAATTTATCTCCTGTCTGCACTGATTTCCGGTATGTCAACATTAATAATGCGTATGGCATACCGAGCATACAAGACGACGACCCAGGGCGGGAAAATCAGTTCAAATGCGCAGAAAACAATGATCGTGGGTGCAGGTTATACAGCCAATCAGATTATTCAAGATATTAACCGTGCAGCTGAGAGTAAATATGAAGTAGTTTGCATGGTGGACGATGATCCAAATAAGATGAACCGGACAATTCAGAAAATTCATGTTTCCGGTAAGTGTGTAGATATTCCAAAGCTTGTTGAACGGCACGGGATACAAGTCATTATTCTTGCCATTCCCGGGGCTACCACTAAGCAGCGCAAGCGTATTGTAAATATTTGCGCAAAGACCAAATGTCAGCTGAAAAAAGTACCGGATTTATATGAGTTTGTGACAGACACTACCGATATTATCTCGCAGCTCCACAGTGTCAGTGTTGAAGATTTGTTGGGCAGAGATGTTATTAACGTTGGTAAAAATCCTGCTGCCTACCTACATGACAAAGCGGTTATGGTCACAGGCGGAGGCGGCTCCATTGGGTCAGAGTTATGCAGACAGATTGCTGCACAGCATCCTAAAAAGCTGATCATTGTTGACATCTATGAAAATAGTGCTTATGATATACAGCAGGAGCTTGTTAGACAGTATGGTGACAAGCTAAATTTGCATACAGAAATTGCCTCGGTTCGTGACACCCGCAAGATGGACAAGCTGTTTAATAAATACCGTCCGGAGGTAGTCTATCATGCAGCTGCGCACAAGCATGTTCCATTGATGGAGACAGCACCGGAAGAAGCAGTAAAAAACAATATCTTTGGTACGCTTAACACCGCACGATGTGCAAGCAAATATGGTGTCAAGCGCTTTGTTATGATCTCTACCGATAAAGCGGTGAACCCCACTAACATTATGGGTGCAACCAAACGCACCTGTGAGATGATTATCCAGTGCATGGATCAGATTAGCAATACCGAGTTTGTTGCAGTTCGCTTTGGCAATGTGCTTGGTTCCAACGGCTCGGTCATTCCCCTCTTTAAAAACCAGATAGAAGCCGGTGGACCGGTTACGGTGACACACCCAGATATCATCAGATATTTTATGACCATACCGGAAGCGGTGAGCTTGGTACTTACTGCGGGTGAGATGGCAAGAGGCGGGGAAATATTCGTTCTGGACATGGGCGAGCCTGTGAAAATTCTGGAGTTAGCTGAAAATCTGATTAGGCTTTCCGGTCTGGAGCCATACAAGGATATTCAAATTGAATTTAGCGGTCTGCGTCCGGGCGAAAAGCTTTACGAAGAACTGCTAATGGGTGAAGAAGGGCTTAAAAAAACCACCAACGAAAAAATATTTGTGGGAGAACCAATCGATATTTCGCCAAGCTATCTGTTTAACTTTTTAGATAAATTTAAGCCTATAGCTTATGGCAATGAAACTGCGGAAGTTGTTAGAAATTTACATGAGCTGGTGCCGACGTTTGTTGTGAAGACGGCAGAAAAAGAAGCTGTGAATAATAAGAGATGAGAGGGAAAATATGTATCTGTTTTTCAAAAGGCTCTTTGATATTATTTTATCTGGAATTTCCATTATAATACTATTACCGATTTTATTACTGATTGCTGTTTGCATCAAATGCGGCTCACAAGGACCGATTTTCTTTCAGCAAAAGCGCATAAAAATGAATAAGCAATTTTTTAAGATATTAAAATTCCGTACGATGTATATTGATGCGCCTAAGGATATGCCTACTCATTTGCTAAATCATCCAGATGCATACATCACTCCAATAGGTAAATTTCTTCGGAAGACCAGTCTAGATGAACTTCCACAGTTATTCAACATTTTTTGTGGCGATATGGCCATAGTTGGTCCGCGTCCAGCACTATGGAATCAAGATGACCTGATTGCCGAGCGGGACAAGTATGGTGCCAATAATGTGCCGGTTGGACTAACGGGTTGGGCACAGGTTAATGGCAGAGATGAATTGCCAATTGAGGTAAAGGCTAAATTAGATGGTGACTATGCTCAGCACAACAGCTTTTTCTTTGATATTAAAATTATATTACTAACGGTTGCCAATGTTTTTAAGGCCAAAGGTGTAGTTGAGGGTGGTACCAGTGGCTTAGAGCAAGGTAAGCAGGCTGTGGAGGAGAAAAAATGAAGCGAATATTGATCACCGGCAAGGATAGCTATATTGGCACTAATTTTGTTAATTATGTAGCCAGTTTTCCAGATAAATATACAGTTGATGAATTGGATGTCAGAGGTGATAAATGGGAAAGCTTTGACTTTTCACCATATGATGTGGTTTTACATGTGGCTGCAATTGTGCATATAGAAGAAACACCAGAGAATCATGATTTATATTTTAAAGTTAATCGCGATTTAGCTATAAAAGTAGCTGATAAAGCTCATCAATCAGGAGTAACTCAGTTTATTCTATTAAGTACAATGAGTGTTTATCCTCAAGGTTTAAATGTCATTGACGTATCTTCGAAGCCGTGTCCATATAATGCGTATGGAGAATCAAAATTAGAAGCAGAAGATATAATTTTAAAAATTAATGAAGCGAACTTCTGCGTGTCAATCATACGACCACCGATGATTTACGGCAGAAATTGCAAGGGGAATTTCCCGAAATTAGCTAAATTAGCTATGGTATCACCAATTTTTCCGGACATAAAAAACAGTAGAAGTATGTTATATATTGGGAATTTGTGCAAATCACTTGAGTATATTATTGATGAAAAATGCGATGGTATACTGTTTCCACAAAACCACGAGTATGTATGCACAACTGAACTTGTTAAACTGATAGCGCAAGCGAATGGTAAAAAGATACACACAACATCGCTGTTTAACGGAGTAATCAGGATAATGGCTAAGTCGATTCCCCCAATTAATAAGGTTTTTGGATCTTTGACTTATGACAAATCATTATCAGAAATCTTCGCCAATGTCCATCACTTAAGCCTTGAAGACAGTATCAATGAAATGTATGAGAATAATTAGAACGTGTAATTGAAGGGCTGAGTAGCTACTATATGGGAAAGGTGTTTTAGGTGAATAAATGAAAATTTTGGTAGTTAGTCAGTTTTATTATCCGGATAATTTTCGTATTAATGATATTGGATCAGAACTTGTGAGACAAGGACATACAGTTAGTGTTTTGACAGGTCTGCCAGACTATACTACTTCTCGTATCCCGCAAGAATACAGGTGGTTAAAAAAACGGCATGAAACCATAAATGGAGTAAAGATTACAAGAGTGCCAACGATTGCACGACGACAAGGGATAATGTGGCGTATGGTTAATTATTTTTCGTTCTCATTATCATCATCACTATATGCGTTATATGCAGATAAAAATGTGGATAGTATTTTTGTATATGGGATGTCACCTATTTTTCAGGCACTTCCTGCGATAGTCTTTAAGAAGCGCACAAAAAAAAAATTGGTGCTATATTGTTGCGATTTATGGCCAGAGTCAATGAAAGCGTGGGGAATCCAAGAAAGCAATCCCATTTTCAAAGCAGTCAAGTGGATCAGTGGGTGGATTTATCGCCAATGTGACATTGTAGCCATCACATCAACTCCATTTCGCTCCTATCTTACAACTGTATGTGGCGTAGATGACCAAAAAATTGTGTATTTACCGCAGCATGCAGAAGATGACTATGCAGATATAGCATGCCAATACGAAGATAACGATTGTATAGATTTTGTATTTGCAGGCAATATTGGTTCAGTACAAAACGTTGATATAATATTACGGGCAAGTGCAAAAATTAACGTTGATAAGCACTTTATGGTACATATTGTTGGAGATGGCTCTGAGCTGGAGAACTGCAAGCAGCTTGCTACTGAGCTTAACCTCAATAGCAATATAATTTTTCACGGAAGATATCCACTATCAGAAATGAAACAATTTTATAAAATTACAGATTGCTTCTTGCTTACTTTACGCAGTGGAGATTTTATAGGGAAAACACTGCCTGCTAAGGCACAAGGATATCTGTGCGCAGGTAAACCTATTGTTGCAGCTATAGATGGTGCCGGTAGAGAAATGATAGAAGAATCTGACTGCGGTGAAGTGGTTGCAGCTAGTGATGTGGATGGACTGGCGTTGTCCATGACGAAAGTAATTGACAACTTTGATTTTTATAAAACAAAAGGAAAAAACGGAAGAAAATTCTATGAGCAAAACTATACGAAGGAAATATTCATGCGTCACTTGCTGAATATTCTTGAAGGAGAGTAATTATATTGTCAAATTTTGCAGATAAAACACTACTAATCACAGGAGGTACCGGCTCATTTGGTAATGCGGTACTCAACAGATTTTTGGATACTGACATTGAGGAAATACGTATATTATCGCGTGATGAAAAAAAGCAAGATGATATGCGTCATGAGTTTCAGCTTAAAATGCCACAGGTGAGCAACAAAATAAAATTTTATATAGGTGACGTAAGAGACTACAACTCGATTATAGGTGCGTTTAGAGGTGTAGATTATGTATTTCACGCAGCCGCACTAAAGCAGGTACCTAGTTGTGAGTTCTACCCAATGGAAGCAGTGAAAACAAATGTTGTAGGAAGTAATAATGTTATTTCAGCATGTGTAGAAAACCATATTAAAAAGGCTATCTTTTTGTCAACAGACAAGGCGGCATATCCTATTAACGCTATGGGTATGACAAAAGCTTTGATGGAGAAAAATGTTATAGCTAGAAGCAGACAGATGGTAGATGGCGACCCGGTGCTTTGCTTAACAAGGTATGGCAACGTAATGGCATCACGTGGTAGTGTAATACCATTGTTTTGTGACCAGATTGCAGAAGGTAAGGAACTCACCATCACTAATCCTGATATGACGAGATTTATGATGACACTGGAAAATGCAGTTGACCTTGTTTTATATGCATTCAACAATGGTGAGCAGGGTGATTTATTTGTGCAAAAGGCACCTGCTGCCACCATTGAAACCCTTGCAAAGGCTGTTTTAGAGCTAAAGAACAGCGATGTTGGATACACCTGCATTGGCACAAGACATGGTGAAAAACTGTATGAAGTGCTTGTTACAACCGAAGAAATGCTTAGGGCTGAAAGCTTAGCTGGATTTTATAGAATTCATGCGGACAACAGAAACTTAAACTATGATAACTACTTTAATAAAGGCGATAAAAATCTAGAATCCATTGACCAATACACGTCACACAATACGGAACGACTCGATGTAGAGGATATGAAAAAGCTTTTGCTGAAGCTTAATCTGTTTAAGTAGGGCTGAATTAATGAAAATTTTAGTTACAGGTGCAAAAGGTTTTGTCGGTAAAAATCTAATTGCAACTCTTAAAAATATTGTACACACCAATATATTTGAATGTGACATTGACACAAGTGAGGCTGAGCTAGATGGTTA
Source organism: Hydrogenoanaerobacterium sp. (assembly GCA_036638975.1). Lineage (GTDB taxonomy): Bacteria > Bacillota > Clostridia > Oscillospirales > Ruminococcaceae > JAVWJP01. The sequence continues at coordinate 88,723 of JAVWJP010000001.1, read as the reverse complement.
TTGCACCGCATGTGATTTTGTATTTCATCTTGCAGGCGTTAACCGACCGCAAAACACAGAAGAATTTATGCAGGGAAACTTTGGATTTACATCGACTTTGCTTAATCTATTAAAAAAGCATAATAATGTTTCTCCTGTACTCATCACCTCATCTATTCAGGCGGAGTTGGATAATCCATATGGGCAGTCAAAAAAAGCTGGAGAAGACCTGCTTTTTGCTTATGCGAGGGAAACAGGTGTTAAAGTTCTTGTTTACCGCCTACCCAATGTGTTTGGAAAATGGTGCAGACCAAACTATAATAGTGCGGTAGCAACCTTTTGCAATAATATTGCTAATGGTCTGCAAATAACAGTCAATAACAGAGAGACAGTTATGACACTTGTGTACATAGATGATGTAATTAAGGAGTTTATAGCTGCACTGAATGGTAATCCATCTATGTGTGAATCCTTTTGCACGGTCTCGGTTACACATACTGTAACCCTTGGCAGAATTGTGGATTTGCTTTATTCTTTTAAGGAGATGTCACAAAGTCTTTTAGTACCGAATCTAGCAGATGAATTTACAAAAAAACTTCACGCTACATATTTATCATATTTACCAACCGATAAATTTAGTTATCCTCTGAAGATGAATGTAGATGAACGTGGCTCTTTTACAGAAATAATCCGAACTACACAAAGTGGGCAATTTTCTGTTAATATAAGTAAGCCACACATTACTAAGGGCAACCACTGGCACCATACAAAGAATGAAAAATTTGTTGTAGTAAGCGGACAAGGAATAATTCGTTTTCGCAAAATTGACAATAACGATGTGATAGAGTATCATGTTAGTGGCAAAAAAATTGAAGTTGTGGATATTCCTACAGGATATACCCACAATATTGAAAATATCGGTGAAACAGATATGGTAACTTTCATGTGGTGCAATGAGTGCTTTGATCCACAAAATCCGGATACTTACTATGAAAAGGTGTGATAAATTTGGCAAAGCTTAAAATAATGACCATAGTAGGCACAAGGCCAGAAATCATACGCCTTTCTGCCGTTATAAAAAAATGCGATAAATATTTTGAACAGATATTAGTGCATACAGGTCAAAACTATGATTATGAACTAAATCAAGTTTTTTTTGATGATTTGGGTTTGCGCGCGCCAAACCACTACCTCAATGCAGTTGGTTCGGATTTAGGCGAGACTATCGGAAATATAATTTCAAAGTCATATAAGCTGATGGTGGAAGAAAAACCAGATGCTCTTCTGATTCTTGGAGATACAAACTCCTGCCTTTCAGCTATATCCGCTAAAAGGCTGCATATCCCTATTTTTCATATGGAGGCAGGCAACAGGTGCTTTGATGAATGTTTGCCGGAAGAAACAAACCGAAGAATAGTTGACCATATTTCTGATGTTAATATGTGTTACAGCGAGCACGCAAGAAGATACCTCAACAGTGAGGGGACTGCAAAGGAGAGAACCTATGTTACAGGGTCACCTATGGCAGAAGTGCTCAATAGCAACTTTAATAACATACTTGCAAGTGATGTGCTAGACAGGCTAAACCTCGAAAAGGGTAAATATATCTTGCTTTCTGCCCATAGAGAAGAAAATATTGATACAGAAGAAAATTTTTTAAGTCTTATGAGCGCAGTCAATGCCTTGGCTGAAAAATATGATATGCCAATTCTATATTCTTGTCACCCACGAAGTGCTAATTATATAAAAAAACGTGGATTTAAGTTTGACAAAAGAGTAATTCAAAATAAACCATTAGGTTTTCACGATTATAACTGCTTACAGATGAATGCTTTTGCAGTTGTCAGTGACAGCGGAACACTGCCTGAGGAAAGTAGCTTCTTTCTTTCAAAGGGATATCCTATTGCTGCTATTTGCATACGAACCTCTACGGAACGCCCAGAAGCACTTGACAAAGGCGATTTTATTATTGCAGGCATAACCACCGAGCAAGTTTTGCAGGCTGTTGACACAGCGGTAGATATGATAGAAAATGGTGATTTAGGTATACCGGTGCCGTACTACACGGAAGATGTATCTAACAAGGTTGTTAAGATAATTCAGAGCTACACTGGGATTGTAGATAAAATGGTATGGAGGAAAAAATAAATGCAGTCAGAACGCAAATATCAGGTTTGTACCAATTGTGTAATGGACACAAGCGATTCAAAAATAATTTTTGATGATAAGGGAATCTGTGACCATTGTCATAATTTCCATGAAAATATTCAGCCGCACTGGGATCCTAATGGAAATTCGGCAGCGTTGGAAAAGCTGTTGGCAAAAATAAAAGAAGACGGTAAAGGGAAAAAGTATGACTGTCTTATAGGGTTAAGCGGTGGTGTGGACAGTTCCTATGTTGCATACTGTGCAGTAAAAAAATGGGGACTTCGCCCGTTGATTTTTGCTGTTGATACCTGTTGGAATCTTGATGTTGCCAATAGTAATATAAAGAAAATCATTGATACTTTAGGCGTAGATGTACACTATGAAAAGATTGATCATGATGAAATGATGGACTTGCAGCTTGCTTTCTTTAAATCTCAGGTACCTTATCAGGATACGCCACAGGATCATATGATTTTTGCATCTCTCTATAATTTTGCAGCTAAAGAAGGATTTAAATATATTTTAACGGGTGGAAATAATTCCACCGAATGTGTTAGGGAGCCGAATGAGTGGGTGCACGAAAATGATGTAAAACTTATTAAGGATATTCACAAGAAGTTTGGTACTCGTCCTATAAAGCATATGAAATTTTGCGGCATGTTTAAATATCGGCTGTACTACAGATATGCAAAAGGTGTTCAGGTATGCAAGGTATTGGATTTAATACCATATTTCAAAAAAGATGTCATTGCAACCCTACAAGAGGAATTCGACTGGGAGCCGTATGCCAACAAGCACTTTGAAAGCATTTTTACTCGTTTTTATGAGGGATACTGGCTGCCAAAAAAATTTGGGTATGATAAGCGCCGGGCGCATTTTTCGAGCCTTGTGTTGACAGGACAGCTAACACGCGATGATGCGTTAGAAATATTATCCCACCCGCCTTATAGTGAGGAAACGGCAATGGAAGATATGGCGTTTATTTGTAAAGAGATGGGTATTTCGGTAGGTGACTTTAAAAAGCTCATGCAGGGAGAAAATAAAACCTACAAAGACTACAAAAATGGTTTTACACTCATTCACTGGGCGAGAAACTTGGCAAAAATTGTTGGTATCGAAAGAAGAAATATAAGATAGTATAGAGGTGTGGTATGTTACCATTTCTTAGGTTTGCTCTAAAACTTATAATGTTAATTATGCTTTATCCACTTAGGTTGTTTCCCATAAAGAAAAATAGAGTTTTATTGCTAAACAATATTTTAAATTTTGATGCCAAGTATTCCTGCAATCCGAAATATCTTGCTGAATACATGCTTCTTCATTATCCCAATAGATTTCAAATAATTTATCCTTTAGGGAAAGATGTGGATGGAAGTGCAATACAGAAAAAAGGTATAGTTGTAGTCAAATTAGGGAGCTTAAAATACTATTATTATGCTCTAACTTCAAAGTTTTTTGTTACCACTAGCGGAGCAATATCTTATATGCCGTTCCGCAAAGAGCAAATAGTTATTAATACTTGGCACGGCGGTGGTGCGTATAAAAAAATGGGGTTGGATACTACAGACAATTTCTTTTACAGACTGGACTGTAAACTAACCGAAGCAAAAACAACATATTTTCTTTCCTCAAACAGCTATTTCACCGATATAATAGCCTCAAGCTTGCTAATAGACCGTAAAAAAGTATTAGAGATAGGCATGCCCAGAAATGATATATTTTTTACGGATTATTTAGATATCTCTGAGGCTGTTAAAAAACAATATCACATAGAGCCAGATACCCATATCGTTCTATATGCACCTACCTATAGAACCTCTGGGGAGAATTCTTTTCTTTCTCACAAGCTAGGTCCATATGAAATAGATGCTGACGCAGTTGTTAAGTCCCTTGAAAAAAGGTTTGGGGGAAAGTGGGTCTTTGCAATTCGACTGCACCCAAGTGTTGAAACTCTACTAAGTGATTTGCCCAATAATATTATAAATATGTCTTCGTATGACGATATTCAGCATTTGATGTGTGCAGCAGATGTACTGATTAACGATTATTCCTCTACTATGTGGGATTTTGTGCAGACACGAAAGCCGTGCTTTATCTTCGCAAAGGACATAGCGGAATATGAAAGCAACTTGGGGTTATACACCAAGCCCTCCAGTTGGCCTTTTCCATTAGCGGAGACTAACAATGCACTTGTCAATAATATTGAGAACTTTAATCTTGAAAAGTATATATCTGATGTTGAGTATTATTTTGAATGGATGCACAACTTTGAAGATGGTCATTGCTGCGAAAATTTATGCAAAATAATGGAAAAGTATATGGAATAATAAGGTTATAGAGGTGAAGCAGTAATGAATGCGGCAATTATTTTCGCAGGTGGTACAGGGCAGCGTATGAATTCCAAAACACTCCCAAAGCAGTTCTTAGAGTTACATGGCAAACCAATTATAATATATACAATCGAACATTTTGAGAGTCATAAAGAGATAGATGCTATTGTTGTAGTATGTTTGGAACAATGGATAGAGTATCTAAGCAATTTGCTGGTTAAATTTTCTATAAAGAAGGTGGTGCAAATTGTACCGGGAGGTGCTAGCGGTCAGGAGTCAATTTATAATGGAGCAGCCGTTTTGTATGAAAAATACCCAAATGACTCTATAGTATTAATACATGATGGTGTTAGACCTCTTATAAACCATGATATTATTTCGAAAAATATTGAATCGGTAAAAAATAATGGAAATGCAATTACGGTATCCCACGTTGTGGAAACTGTAGCAGTTCAAAATGATGACAACACATTGGGTGAAATTTTTGAAAGAAGCAAGGTTGTTGTGGCAAAAGCACCTCAAAGTTTCTATCTTGATGACATATTTCAGGCACATACAAATGCAATTTCAGAGAGCCGGTTAGATTTTATAGATAGTGCCAGTCTAATGAGATACTATGGACATACTTTACATATGGTTGAGGGACCAATAGAGAATATAAAGATTACCACGCCAAGTGATTTTTATATATTTCGTGCAATTGTTGATGCTCGCGAAAACCTACAGATTTTTGGATAGGGAGTAAAAACCATGTGGATTGAAACACCAGTTTATAAGGAAGATTTGGACAATATATCTAGCTGTAAAAGTATCGATTGGACTAGGTTTGAAGGAAAAACCGTACTTGTCACTGGTGCAACCGGTCTGATAGGGCAAACTGCCATAGGCGCTATTATTTATGCCTGTGAAAAGCATAAAGTAAACGTGCATATACTTGCCATTGTACGAAACATAGAAAAAGCAAGGCAAAAATTCCAAGAAATATTAATTGAACATACTAACCTAAAGTTTATTGTTTCTGATATTTGCACTTTACACAAAATAGATGAAAAATTGGACTTTATAATCCATGGGGCAAGTATCACAGCGAGTGCTTCCTTCGTAAACGCTCCGGTTGAAACAATTAAAACAACGCTTAACGGGACAATTGGCATTCTCGAAATAGCAAAAAACAAAGATGTCGAAGCTATGGTATACTTATCAAGTATGGAGGCGTATGGGTCTCCTAAAGTAAAACACGTGCTTACAGAAAACGACGTGGATTATGTTAATCCTCTTGAAATTCGTAGTTGTTATCCTGAAAGCAAGAGAATGGCAGAAAATATCTGTGTGTCTTATGCTAGCGAATTTAACACAAATGTGAAAATCGCTAGACTTGCACAGACATTTGGTCCTGGAATAGAACAAAACGATAGCCGTGTTTTTGCTCAATTTGCACGCAACGCACAGTGCGGTGATGATATTGTACTACTTACTGATGGTTCAAGTGAAAGAATGTACGTATATACTATGGATGCTGTAGCTGCTATCATTACGATACTGCTTAGCGGAACAACCGCAGAAGCATACAATGTTGCCAATGAAAAAACTTATTGCTCTATAAAGCAAATGGCTGAGATAGCTTCTGAAGCATTGAAGCAAGAAAAAAAGTCATCGATATTGATTAAACCACTAGATAAAACAAGCCTATCTAAATATCCGCCAAACCATTATCTGTATTTAGATACATCAAAAATAATGGCACTGGGATGGCGGCCGCTGGTTAGCCTACCTGAAATGTATCAGAGAATGTGTGCTGCTATTCAATAGAGATAAGAGTTTGGCTTTCGAGCCAATTGAACATATAAGGAAGTGAATGTTGCAATCAAAGGAGCAAATATCCAACCATTGAATGCAATTGATAGGTGGTATACTATATGAAAATTTGCTGTTTGTTTTCACTTTTTCCGGACATTGAGAATGATATCAAAAGATCAAAGGCACCAAATCCGGTGTCATCCCACCATGTGCAGATGAACGTTGTCGACGGCTTGATTGCCAATGGCTGTGACGTGATAATTATTAACACACCACGGCTCAGGAGTTATCCAGACTATCCTAAGATTTTTTTTCATAAATGCTTTTTTTCATATAACGGAAAACAGGAAAATGTGCATATTGGGTTTATCAATTTAAGCGGTCTGAACTTGATTACTGAAATCATTCATAATTTTTTTGCTATTAAGCACGTGCTTAAAGAAGAAAAAATAGGGCAAAAAGTTGTTTTGCTTACGTATAACAGCTATATTCAAATAATGGTTCCCATGCTGATGGCGCGCAGACTATACCCCGACCGTCTTGTGTTGTGCGACATGATTGGGGATATCCATGGGCAATATGGCATTGTAAATCCCACAAAAGGCTTTAAGGGCGTACTGATTCGATGGGTAAATCGACTGGAAGATTGTCTGGCTTCAAAATTTGATACCTTTGCCCTTTGTACAGAACCGATTGCAGAAGCACTTGGGGTGAAAGAAAAACCCCACTGCGTTGTAGAAGGTATTTATACGATCGCAAAACCTTTTTTGGAAGACAATGATCAATCTATGATAAAGACGATTTTTTATGCCGGCGCACTGATTAAAGAATATGGAATACGCCATTTGTTAAATGCTTTTACACAAATTAAACATGAAAATTATGTATTGGAAATTGCAGGAAACGGAGATGAGGCAGAGCTTGTACAGCAATATTCCCAACAATACCCGCGTATTCACTATTTGGGTATTCTGACCCCCATGCAGGTAGCTGAGCATCAAAAAAAAGCGACAGTACTGGTAAATCCAAGAGTTTTTTCAGGTGAATTTGTCAAGTATAGCTTTGCCAGCAAAAATTTGGAATGTCTGGCATCTGGAAAGCCATATGTTGCACATTACCTGCCGTGCAATCCGCCGGAATACGATGAAGTGGTGCTGTACCCCAAAGATGAATCTGATGTGGCATTGGCTGAAAAACTTGAAGAAGTTTGTGAATTATCGGAGACAGAAAGGAACAAATTGGCAGAAAAAGCATATAAATTCATTTTGAAGCAGAAAAACCCTAGAGTGCAATGCGAAAAAATTGTAAAAATGATTAAAAGTATAATAGGAGAGACATCATGACTCATCAAATTAATTTTAAAACGTTAATTTACCAAAGCTTGAAAAAATGGCGTACTATAGTAGTCGTAATGCTGATATTTGCTGTTGTTGCAGGAGCAGTAAGTGTGGCGAAGGAAGTGCTAAATACAACACAAGAGGTTGGTGTTGAAACCCATCAGACCACAGTAGAAATATTGGAACGGCAAATATCCCAGATTAGAAAAAAAGCCGCGCAGATAGATGCACTACTTGCACTACAAGTGGAGAAAAACTTGGCTGATGACGAAGAAAACCACTCCGAGGCGCTCTTTGCAATCAACATGAAGTCACCATTAACAGATGATGGAAGTGATGCCACATACGAACAGAATCTTTACTCAGTAAAATTAGAAGAAATAAAGTATTTGTATTATGCTATGATCAATAACTTGACTACTTATGATGAACTAAATATGCAGTTAAAACTGGGCATTGATAGTTATCAGCTACGCGATTTGGTTAAGCAGTCGCATAACTACAATTCTATATTGCTTTCTGTTAGTGGATTTGATGCGAAGACGAACATTGCCATTAGAGATGCTATGGTAGATAAAATTCAACTGTTCGCAAGAAGTATCAATGGCGATGGACCTACTCACACATTACAGCTCACAGATACATCATCTACTGTAGTGAGGGATGCAACATGGAAAAATACTGTAGCAGCCGCTAAGGATCAAAAGAAAGAACTTAGCGTACAGTTGACTCAGTTAGAGCGACAGGTCACTCAGCCTCCTATGCCAACAGAGGGAACTGATAAACCGAACCTCAAATTGCTTGCTAAGCTATCATTTTACATAGCTGTAGGACTGCTGTGCGGATTTATGATAGGTATTTTGCTGGTATTGGGGCAAACTATTTTATCCTCCAAGATTTATGGGTTGGAGGATTTACAGAATGGCTATGATATATCCACACTAGGAGAGATCTACGTTGTGAACACTAAGAAGAAACGCTTTGCATTTTCTGGCATTGATCGTCTAATTTATAATATTTTCTTCTCGAACGACGAGTTGAAATATGAAGTCTGCAAAGAGTTATTGCTCCGAAAAATTAATTGCATGGCGGCAGATGGACAAAAAATATTGTGTGTAGTACAGGGCGATCAGTCTGCAGATATACTTAGAGAAACTTTAAGTCACACTGTGTTCAGCCAAGCAAATAACGAATTTTCTTCATCATCAATAAGCGAAATGTTAGTGAAACATGAAACCGCACTTGACTTAAAAGCTTTAGATACTTGTACAGGGATTATTCTGCTAACAACATATTCGTCAGTAACGTTTTCTAAGCTAAATAGATTAATTGATGTAGCGATACTGAAAGCCAAACCAATTTTAGGTTTAGTTGGTATTTCTGTTAAAGAGCAGGTGTGATGATGAATAACACTTGTGTGCGTAACCCAATAGACTCTAAACAAAAGATTATTTTGTTCTTGCCGCTAATTGCAATTGAGATATATTTACTTGTTACGCTGGTTTTATACCAATTTGGGCCATATCCATGGCCTACTAAGAACCCCAATTTATTCTGGAGTTTGATTGCGGCTTATCATTTGGCATTTATTTTGGGATATTTCGCTTGTATGAAAATGAAATACTGTTCTAGGGAAACCATAAATATGGATAATACCATGTCTATCATTACTAAATGTTGTCTTGTGGTTAACCTTCCGATTCTATTATTGACCATTACTAGGCGTTTTGGTCTGCCAAGAATAGTCAATATCACCGAACTTTTTGAACGGGTTATGCACGGACTTCGTTCCCCTGCAGAGGTATATCATTACCAGTTCAGTCAGGAATTTGTTGATTTTGGTGGTAAGGGTCTAACATTATTTTTGTTGGCAACTTCGTTGATTGCTTTTGCCGCCATACCGCTGGGGTTAATTTATTTTAAAAAGCTATCAACAACATTTCGTAGCATATTACTTGTAAATTTAATCTTAGAAGTGTCAAAGTGGATTGGCACTGGTACTAATAAGGGCATTTTTGATCTAGTTATAACGGCAGTTGTGCTTTTTGCGTTAGCTATGATGTCGCACTTATATATCAATAAGATAGACCGTAAAAAAGTAATCATTGCCACAAGTGTGCTTGTTGTAGGTATAACAATATTTTTATTGTTCTTTAATAAGGCAATAGGTAGTCGACTCTCAGGCGATGCATGGCTGGAATATCCTGTAGGAGGAATTTTCCCTACAAGGGACTGTGCATTATTTAAGATTTTGCCGGCTGTACTGCAAAAGCCTATAGCACTGCTAGCACTGTATGTCACACAAGGGTATTATGCTTTTTCTTTGGCAACCACCATCCCATGGATTCCTATGTTTGGATTGGGCGGAAGTATGTTTTTACAAGAATATATAGATAAATACATTTTTAACATCAGTCAATTTACTTATAGTGACCGACTCATTCAGTTCGGCTGGGATCCTAGAGTTAACTGGCACAGCCTATACGTTTGGATAGGAAACGACTTAAGCCTGTACGGCGTAATACTGTTTATGTTGGTATTTGGATTTGTGTTTGCATATTTTTATCGAGTTTCACTTATAGATCAAAATGCACTTGCAAAATTGATTTTTGTTTTTTTAACTATTATGGCCTTGTTCATCCCTGCAAACAACCAGGTGTTGGGATTTCTCTTTCCATGTATTGAATTTATAGCATGTGTGCTGTGCTACGTAATTTTTTGCAAAACACAACCTTTGAAGAAGTAACAGAGTAATGTAAGGAGACGATGCGTTGGCAGAAGAAGCTTTGTCCAAGGGAATCCATAATATTAAGTATTCGTTCATATCTCAAATAGTGATTCTGATTGTTGGCGTATTAAAGACCTTAATTGTACCATCAGTTTTAACTGTTGAAACATATGCTTACTGGCAGATGTATCTGTTTTATATCAGCTATATCGGATTTTTCTACCTTGGATTCAATGACGGAATTTTGCTCAAATACGGAAAATACAACTATAAAGAGCTTCCCTTTGAAAAGTTACGCAGCTCAATGATGTTTTATATTGCTATGCTGTCCCTGTTTTCGGCGGGCGTATTCATATTTTCTATAAATATTCAGGATTCGCAAAAATCATTTGTTATGCTCATTGTTTCTATGAGTATAGTTATGATGGGACTAAACGGAGTAATGATTTATGTCTTTTTGATTACTAACCAAATCAAGCGTCATAGTCTGTTTTCCGCAGTAGATTCTGTGAGTATTCTTGTTGGGGCATTAGCTTTGGTTTTCTTAAGAAAAGACCAATATCAGTTCTTAGTGTATTTCGTTTTCACTACTAAGTTGATTTCAGTTACTGCTATGTGTATTCTATGCAAAGACTTATTAGTAGGGAAACAGGCATCCCTACGAGTGGGTTTTGTCGAATTCATAGACAATATTAAAGTTGGCAGTATGCTAATGATTGCTCAAATAATGAGCATGCTTATTACTGGTATAGGAAGAATGTTTATTGAATACACCCAAGATGTGTCCCAGTATGCCTACTATTCTTTTGGAATGACCATCATTAATGTTATTATGGTGGCGGTTGTTGCAGTTTCTACGGTAATGTACCCAACGCTTGGAAGAATTGATACTAAGTTATTACCAATATATTTTAAAAAAATTTGCGCATATATAACTGACTTTAATGTACTTGCACTATTGGCGTATTTTCCGGCATATATTTTGATTGGATTAATATTTCCAAAATATGCATCGATGTTACCATATCTATCAGTTTTTTTTGCCATGCTTACGTGGCAGGCTAAAACAAATATCATTACCAATTCATATTTTCGTGTGCTGCGAATGGAAAAACAAATGCTGCGAATCAACTCGTCGGGGGTATTATTTTTCTGCTGTATTATGCTGATATCTTTGATTTGCAAGCTAAACCAGTCGGTTAATACTGTGTATCTCATTGCAGCAATCACCGGATTGACAACTGCATTTATTGAGATTTATGCAGAGAGCAAGCTTAGAAATAACTTGGGGCTATGTTTTGATATAGTGCTTGTACGTGATATTGTAGTAAATACAGTATTTTTAGTCATTGTAAACCTGTGTAGTATAACTGTTGGCTTTTTATGTTACTTGGGATTTATACTTGTGTATATTATGTTAAACTTAAAGAGGTTAAAAGATGTAGCCAATATATTGCGCTATTTTCATACTGGTCAATGAATAATAATATGATGCACAGTGAATTATTTGCACTTTGTATACCATTTATCCCCCCCTCCAATCCTCTCATCCACCCCGCCGGGCTTTGAGGCTAAATCTATTACCAGACAATTGTGCGGCAAAACAGCCAATATTTCTTCATCTAGTATCATTGCGGGTACGGTGTTGAACAAAATATCGGCTTTTGCCGCGCATTTTTTAAATATAAAAACGTCTCCATATCTATGAGGGCGGGCACTTAATGGTTACATAAACGGCACTATTTTGCAGCAGCGCTTTCTTGCGCCTGTATATAGCTGCAATATGCGTTTAAAATTGCGCTTTCCATTTTATTTCTTGCCTCGGGCGTAATGGGGTGAACTATATCTCTAAAAATGTTGTTATCGTCCTTTCGGCTTGGCATTGCCACAAAAAGTCGTTCAGGTCCCTCTATCACCTTAATGTCATGCACGGCTAAGTCATTATCCACCGTTACCGATACCAGTGCTTTAAGCCTTGTATCTTGATATGTTCTTCTTATTCTGATGTCTGTAATGTTCATTTTGTAAGCTCCTTTGTTGTTTTTATATATATGGATATTATCGCAAAAATTCTTTACATTTATGCAAATTAAGGAAAATATTTCTTTTTTATAATAAAAAGTTTTAAATAGTGTTTATTTTTTTTGCTTTTTAACCTATAATAGTATTTATAGGTTTTATTTTATTTACAGAGGTGCTTAAATTATGACAGACTCAGACGAAAAAATTCTTGAAGGCAAAAAACATATACATTTTATAGGTATAGGCGGTTCTGGAATGTTCCCTCTTGTGCAAATATTACACGGGCTTGGCTACAACATAACAGGCTCTGATAACAACGAAACCGACACTGTAAGCTATGAACGCGAAAAAATGAATATACCTGTGTGCATTGGGCAATGTGCCGAAAACATAAATGGAGCCGATTTACTTATATATACTGCCGCAGTATTAAAGGATAACCCTGAGCTTGTTGCGGCAAAGGCTTGCGGTGTGCCCTGCTTAGAGCGCGCAGAGCTTCTTGGGATTATAACAAAAAAATACAGCAATTGCATATGTATATGCGGCACCCACGGCAAAACAACAAGCTCGGCAATGACAACACAAATAGCCCTTGAAGCAGGGCTTGACCCCGCCGCATTTATAGGCGGTAAGCTGCCCGCTATCGGTGGCGGAGGAAGAATGGGCGGCGGTGATGTAATGGTATGTGAATCGTGCGAATTTTCTGACCATTACCTAATGCTCTCACCCGATATTACCGTAATACTTAATATAGACTCTGACCACCTCGATTACTTCGGTTCTCTCGAAAATATTATTGCGTCATTCCACCGCTTTGCCATGCAAACCTCTAAGCTTCTTATAGTAAACGGTGACGATGAGAACACACAAAAAGCTATTTTAGGTGTAGACAAACCTATAATTACCTTTGGCAGAGCAGAAACGAACGACTATTATCCCGCAAATATACGCTACAACAAGGGTATTCATACAGAGTTCGATTTAATGCACAAGGGAGAAAAAATAGAACATATAGAGCTTAAAGTACCCGGGCGGCACAACATACTTAACGCCGTTGCAGCCTGCGCGGCGGCGCTTGCCGTAGGTGCAAAGCCGGAGTGCCTGCACAAGGCGCTTTTAAGCTTCGGCGGCGTTGCACGGCGCTTTGAGGTACTTGCAACAGTAAACGGGGTTACCATAGTAGATGACTATGCCCACCACCCCACAGAGCTTGAGGCTACCCTGCGCACTGCAAAAGAAATGGATTTTAAGCGCGTGTGGGCGGTGTTCCAGCCGTTTACTTTTTCTAGAACAGCACTGCTTCTTGATGATTTTGCGCGTGTGCTTTCTATTGCCGACAAGCTTGTAATGTCAGAGATTATGGGCAGCCGCGAGGTAAACACCTATAATATCTACACGTCAGATTTGGCAGCAAAGATACCAAACAGCGTTTGGTTTAAAAGCTTTGAAGAAATTGCCGATTATGTTATGAAAAACGCAACCGAAGGCGACCTTGTAATAACGCTTGGGTGCGGCGACATAAACAAATGTGCGCACCTTATGGCAAACTACAATAACCGATGATAATGCACAAAGCACCGCGCCACAGCAGTTTTTCTGCCTTGACGCGGTGCTTTTGCTTCTCTATGTAAGCCTGTTAGGTTCATCTTCTTCTAAACCAAAGCTCACATAAAGTGCCTTATCAACCTTGTTCATCGAGCCACCGTCCAGCTTACCCATGCGTTCTTTAAGACGGCGTTTGTCTATAGTGCGAATCTGTTCCAACAGCACCACCGAATCTCTGGCAAGCCCGCAATTTTGGCTTTCCAGCGGTATATGCGTCGGAAGCTTAGATTTTTCTTTTTGGCTTGTTATTGCAGCGGCTATTACGGTAGGACTGTACTTATTGCCTACATCATTTTGCACAATCAGCACAGGCCTCACGCCGCCTTGCTCTGAACCCACAACGGGGCTTAAATCCGCATAATAAATATCTCCGCGTTTAACAGTCACATAAATCACTCCGACATTTTAAACTTTATCGCAGTAAAATTTTGTAATAAACTTACACTGCTGTATATTATTGTTGTCATCCTTGGCGGTAAATAAACGCGCCAACGTTGATTTTTTTAATTTTTTTCTCAACGTTTACAATATTATATTTACCTGATGCCATTTTTGCTAACAATAGCTCATGATAAAACATGACTTTTTGTTGTTATAATGGCAAAAACAGCATAAAAATACCCCGCAGTTTTTTATTCTGCGGGGTAAAATATTTTTTTAACTTTTTTAAACCAAAATAATAATCAACATTCTCACATACAGCTTTAATTAAAAAATATGTTTGTTAAAGCTATTTTATAAAACAAAAATCTGAAAATTCAGCCTCGAATTTTTCATTTGGCACTTCTAAGCTTATGATTTTACCGCTTTTTTTATCTACACGCACAATAAACTCACTGCCTGCAAGAGCTCCGCTTAATATTGACATACCATCAGCAAGCTTTTTGTTTACTCCCTCCCCCGTTGCGGCTTTAAGGACAGTGATAAGCTGCTTACAAATAGCAGTTTTTGGCATTGCCTGCGGGCTAAGAGAGGTATGCAGTGTTTTATAGCCAATATTTATTGCCTCAGGAGTAAATTCAAACGACATTCCGTTTAAAGCCTCGGGGCTTAAAAAAACGAACTTGCAGCAGCCCGCACCGTAGCTTTGCATCGACAGAGAAGCACTTATATCCTTATATTTTACCGCTACATCGCTTGAAAATTGGTTTTCAAGGGTAAAGGCGCTTTCCTGTGTATCTTTTTTTTTACAGCAAGCCAAATTAAAAATTAACAAAAGCAATACTGCAAGAACATAAATAATTCTTTTTATAATACCACTCTCCCCTCTTATATATATTCCGGAGAGAAAGTTTTATTACTGTAAAGCATTATTCCGTATACGCTACCGCAACGGCTGCTGCATATTCCTTTGTATGTGTTACACTTACCGAAAATGTAAAACCATTTTTGTTTACAAGCTCTAAGGCCGCACCGTCAAATACATAATATGGCTTACCGAGCTCGTCACGTAAAAGCGAAACCTCATTTAATGCAAAGCCGCTGATACCACTGCCCATGGCTTTTGCAAAAGCTTCTTTTGCCGCAAAATTTGCAGCCGCAGTCTGTATGGACGCAGAGCCAAACCGACCGTCCAAAAGCACCTGTTCTTCTTGCGAAAATACTCGTTTTATAAAGCTCTTATTTTGCATACTGTGCTCTATCCGCTTTATTTCTATCATGTCTATACCTGTATTAAGAGTCATTTTTAAGCCTCATTTTTCATAATACTTTTACTGAATTATAGCATAATCACCTTATAAAAGCAAAAAACTATTGCAAAAAAGCATATGACATGGTATAGTATTAAGAGATAACGCAATGATCGGGAAAAGTAGTTTTTAATAAGCACATACAGAGAGAACACGCCATCGGCTGTAAGCGTGTTTATGCGGCATAAAAACGAAGTTCGCCCGTAAGCGGCATGGCTGAAGCTTGCAGTAAGCCACGACGACCTGCCCCGTTAAAGGCTAAATAAGTGTCTGTCGAACAGTATGGCAGAAATACGGGTGGTACCACGGAGGTTTACGCTTTCGTCCCTATGTTTTAGGGGCGAAGGCGTTTTTTGTTGTAACTTAAAAAATTGGAGGGATACACCATGAAAGCAGCACTGGAAAAAATTCGCAGCCACGCGCTTGAAGTAATTGAAGCTGTGGGTGACTTAAAAGGAATTGACGATATTCGCGTAAAATTTTTGGGCAAAAAAGGCGAGCTTACTGCAATATTAAAACAAATGGGAGGGCTTTCGTCCGAAGAACGCCCTGTTATAGGGCAGCTTGCAAACGAGATTCGTGCATCACTGGAGGAGCGTATTGAGGCTCGCACAGCCGAGCTTAAAGCGGCGGGTACACAGGCGCGTCTTAGCGCAGAGGCAATAGACGTCACCATGCCCGGGCTTCGCCGCCCGCTTGGCAAAAAGCACCCGTTAAGCCTTGTTTTAGATGAAGTAAAGGATATCTTTATGGGTATGGGCTTTGATATTGCACAAGGGCCTGAGGTTGAATACGATTACTACAATTTTGAAGCACTTAATATGCCAAAGGACCACCCCGCGCGCGATACACAGGACACTTTTTATATAACCGAAAATATACTTTTGCGCACACAAACCTCGCCCGTGCAGGTGCGTACAATGGAGCAAAAAAAGCCGCCTATACGCATAATGGCGCCGGGACGCGTTTACCGCAGTGATGCCGTTGACGCCACTCACTCACCGCTTTTTCACCAAATTGAGGGGCTTGTAGTTGACAAAGGTGTAACGATGGCAGATTTAAAAGGAACTCTGGAAATATTTGTGAAAAAGCTTTACGGCGAAGACTCTGTTGTACGCTTCCGCCCGCACCATTTTGCTTTTACCGAGCCTTCGGCAGAGCTTGATGTACAGTGCTTTGCCTGCCACGGAGAAGGCTGCCGTCTTTGCAAGGGCGAGGGCTGGATAGAGATTTTGGGCTGTGGCATGGTACACCCAAAGGTGCTTTCAATATGCGGCATAGACCCTGAGGTTTACAGCGGCTTTGCCTTTGGAATGGGGCTGGAGCGAATTGTTATGCGCCGCTATAACATTGACGATATGCGGCTGTTTTACGAAAATGATTTGCGCTTTTTAGACCAATTTTAAGGAGGAGCAGAAATGAATTTATCTATGAAATGGCTTGCCGATTATGTAAGCCTTGATAAAAATATGAGTTCTCGTGCTTTTTGCGAGGCAATGACAATGTCAGGCTCTAAAGTAGAGAGCTACAAAAACGAAGCCGACGGCATAAAAAACATAGTTGTAGGCAAGGTTCTAAGCGTTACTCAACACCCGGATGCAGACAAGCTGGTAATCTGCATGATAAATGTCGGTAAAGATGAGCCTGTGCAAATTGTAACCGGTGCAAGCAATGTAAACGAAGGTGACATGGTACCCGTGTGCCTTGACGGAGCAGTACTTCCGGACGGCAAGATTATTAAAAAGGGGAAGCTGCGCGGTGTTTTAAGTAACGGTATGCTCTGCTCGCTCTCAGAGCTGGGGCTTACAGAACACGATTTTCCATATGCTATAGAGGACGGCATATTTATCTTGCAGGAGCCCTGCGAAATCGGGCAGGATATTTGCTCTGCCATTGGGCTTGATGACACCTGTGTTGAATTTGAGATTACTCCAAACAGACCCGACTGTCTTTCTATGCTTGGGCTGGCTCGCGAGGCGTCTGTTACTTTTAACACTCCGCTTTTGCTGTCCGAAAAAAAGCCTGTACACGAATGTGACAGCATCAACGATATTTTAACCGTAGAAGTAAAAAATGCAGAGCTTTGCCCGCGATATGTCACAAAGGCAGTAAAAAACATTAAGGTTGCCCCATCTCCGCGGTGGATGCGTGAGCGTCTGCGCGCCTGCGGTGTCCGCCCTATAAATAACATTGTAGATATAACAAACTACGTAATGCTTGAGTATGGACAGCCAATGCACGCCTTTGACCACAGCTTTGTAAAGGGCAAAAAAATTACTGTGCGAAACGCCTACGAGGGTGAAGAAATTGTAACCCTTGACGACGTAACACGCAAGCTTACGCCCGAAATGCTGGTTATTGCAGACGCTGAAGCGCCAAGCGCCGTTGCAGGTGTAATGGGCGGTGAGTTTTCAAGCATAACAGACAAAACCAACACCATTATCTTTGAAAGTGCTTGTTTTAAAGGCTCGTCTGTTCGCACCACCTCTAAAAAGCTGGGGCTTCGCACCGAGGCATCGGGCAGGTTCGAGAAGGGCTTAGACCCTGAAACCTGTGTCCCTGCCGTACTGCGTGCCTGCCAGCTTGTAGAGGAGCTTGCGGCAGGTGAGGTTTTGGAGGGCATCATAGACGTAAATAACAGTGCAAAAACTCCAACAGAAATCCCGCTGGAGGCTTCATGGATAAACCGCTTTTTGGGTATAGAGCTTGAGCACGGCAAAATGCTTGATATCCTAACAAGCTTGGGCTGCACCGTTGACAAAAATGATATTGTAACTATACCCTCTTTTAGAGGTGACCTACAGCACAAGGCTGACCTTGCCGAAGAAATTGCAAGAATCTACGGCTATGACAAAATACCCGCAACTGCCATACGAGGCACAGCTCAGGCAGAGCTTACATCATTGCAGCGCTTTGAACAAAAAATATCCGCAACGCTTTTGGCTCAGGGCTGTTACGAGATTATGACCTACTCTTTTATAAGTCCAAAATATTACGACAAAATAGCGCTGCCAACCGACAGCCCGCTTAGAAACTCAGTTGTAATAAGCAACCCGCTGGGTGAGGACACAAGCGTAATGCGCACAACCGCCGTTCCCTCTATGCTTGAAGTTTTAGCGCGGAATTATAACAACCGCAATGCCACCGCAAGACTTTTTGAAATAGCTACCGAATATGTACCCACAGCGCCGGACAAGCTACCTGACGAAAACCAAAAAATCGTTTTAGGGTGCTACGGCGAAAATATAGATTATTATGAGCTTAAAGGCATAACCGAAACGCTTTTAGCTACTTTGGGCGGCTATGATTATGATATTATTCCCGAAAAAGAAAACCCATCTTTTCACCCCGGGCGCTGTGCAAAGCTGATGCTAGGCAATGATGTTTTGGGCTTTTTAGGCGAAATACACCCCACTGTGCTTGAGAATTACCAAATAGGCACACGGGCGTACATTGCAGAGCTTGACGAAGCAATGCTGTTTGCACACCGCGCACCCGAAAAAGCTTATAAACCGCTCCCAAAATTCCCTGCAACCACACGCGATATAGCTGTTTTGTGCGACGAAAACCTACCGGTCCTTACTTTATACAAGGCTATTAAAGAGTCTGCCGGCAGGCAGCTTGCCGCGCTGGAGCTATTTGACGTTTACCGCGGTGCACAGGTTCCGCAGGGCAAAAAGAGCGTTGCTTACAACATCTTGCTTCGCGCACAGGACAAAACCCTAACCGACGAAGATGCAAACGCTGTAATGAAAAGAGTTCTAAAAGCAATTACTGCACTGGGGGCAGAGCTGCGCTCATAAAAAGCACAGCAAAAGCATAATAAATGTTATATTTTTATTAAGCTTATAACTTTAGCCTTGATAATCTTGCTGTTTTAGTGTATTCTAGTATTAGCTATAATATATAAAGTAATGGAGGGTTGAATCATGCATGAGCCTATGCCTGCACACGAGCCTACTATAGCATTTTCTATTCACGAAGACAACGAAAACGAAATGAAAAACACTCTCACCGCTGTTTATGATGCTCTGCGTGAAAAGGGTTATAACCCAATAAACCAAATTGTAGGTTATATACTCTCGGAGGACCCAACTTATATTACAACCCATAATAACGCCCGCAGCCTAATTCGCCGCATAGACCGCGACGAGCTTTTGCAGGCGCTTGTTAAAGAATACCTTAACGACTAAACGCAAGGAGGACATTACACCATGGCAGAAGAATATTTGACTTATAAGGGTAAGCCCCTTGTCCGTTCGGGAAACACCATTTATTACGGCAGCATGAAGGACAAATGCGTAATTATGATGCAAATTTTAAGCACCGTAAAAGATGAGCAAACAGACATGGAGCTTGCGGAAAAAGTAAGCATACAGCTTCTATTAACAGACCTTGACATTCGCGCCAAGGACAGAATTATTAAAAAAAGCGAAAAAGAGGGGCTTTACAACGCCTTAGACCTTGCCAGTGTTTGGCTGGAGCGCGCTTTAAAGGAAGCTTAAAAAAACTTAAAAAAACCGCCGCCCATTGTAAAATGAGCGGCGGTTTTTGTTATGCTACTATATTTTTGTAATATCTACAAAGTGCATGTCGTCAATGCCTTTACCTGTAGCCAAACAATCTGCCATTGCATTTGCGGTATCCGGTGACGTAAAGCAGCATATAGAGCGCTCTACTGCCTTGCGGCGAATCTTTACCGAATCTCTATGCGGGTCGCGCCCCTTTGCAGAGGTAGAAATTACATAATCTATTTTGCCGCTTTCTATAAGGTCTATTATGTCCGGCTTGCCCTCGCCAAGCTTACGCACCGCATTTGCTGCAACCATGTGCCTGTTTAGGTTTAGTGCAGTACCTGACGTTGCATAAAGCGTAAAGCCCAGTTTTTCGTATTTTTCTGCTATAGCAACAAGCTCTTGCTGGTCGCTGTGACGAACAGAAAGCAAAACCCCGCCACTGTGTTTAAGCTTATACCCTGCTGCTACAAGCCCTTTAAGCAGTGCTTCTTCAAAGCTTTTGGCAATGCCCAAAACTTCTCCTGTAGATTTCATCTCGGGACCTAACTGTGTGTCAAGGTCGTGCAGCTTTTCAAAGCTGAACACAGGCACTTTTACAGCAATATATTCGCCCTCAGGGTACAGCCCTGTGCCAAAGCCCAAGCTTTTAAGGCTTGCACCCAGCATTATTTTTGTGGCAAGCTCTACCATAGGTACGCCCGTAACCTTGCTTATATACGGTACAGTTCGCGACGAACGCGGGTTTACTTCTATGACATATACCATTCCTTCATACACAACATACTGTATGTTTACAAGCCCCACAACTTTAAGCTCGCGCGCCAACTTGCCTGTGTAATCAACAAGTATATCTCGTATACGCTTTGAAAGTGTGCGCGTGGGGTAGACAGAAATCGAATCTCCCGAATGAACTCCGGCGCGCTCTATATGCTCCATAATACCCGGTATTAAATAATCGTTGCCGTCACATATTGCGTCAACCTCAACCTCTGTGCCCATCAAATATTTATCAATAAGCACAGGGTTATCCAAATGCTGGGTTAAAATAATTGCCATATATTCTATGACATCGGCATCACTATGCGCAATAATCATATTCTGTCCGCCTAAAACATATGAAGGGCGCAGCAGTACAGGGTAACCTAAGCTGTTGGCGGCAGCTACAGCCTCATCGGAGGTAAAAACGGTGTGCCCCTCGGGGCGTGGTATATTGCAGCGACCAAGCAGCTCGTCAAAGCGTTCTCTGTCCTCGGCGGCATCAATGCTGTCGGCTGAAGTGCCCAAAATTTTAATGCCCTTTTTGGTAAGATACTTTATAAGCTTTATAGCTGTCTGCCCGCCAAACTGCACCACAACGGCATCAGGCTGCTCGGTTTCTATGACAGAATCCACGTCCTCCGGTGTAAGAGGGTCAAAATACAGCCTATCCGCCGTGTCAAAATCAGTAGAAACGGTTTCGGGGTTATTATTAACTATTATTGCTTCGCAGCCTGCCTCTTTAAGTGCCCACACACAATGCACAGAGCAATAATCAAACTCTATCCCCTGCCCTATTCTTATAGGACCGGAGCCGAACACGAGTATTTTCTGCTTACCGCTGTGGTTTTCTTTAATATATTTTTCAGCCTCATTTTCGTTGTCAAAGGTCGAGTAAAAATATGGCGTTTTTGCGGCAAATTCGGCGGCGCAGGTATCAACCATTTTATAGCTTGCGGCTCTGTGGCGGAGTATCTCCTGCCCTGAAAGTTTTTTTATGGTTGAATCTAAAAAGCCGTATTTTTTTGCCTGCAAATATTTTTCTTCGGTAATTTCGCCGCTTACAAGCCCTTCTTCAAGCACACAAAGATGCAGAAGTTTTTCTAAAAACCACATATCAATCATTGTAATTTCGTGTATAATATTTGGTGCTATGCCGCGTTTAAGCGCCGCATAAACCACAAAAATACGTTCATCGTCACAGTTATGCAGCCTTGCCTCTATCTCATCTGTACCAAGCGCCGCAAGCTTTGGCAGGTTCATTGTGTCCGTGCCAAGCTCTATAGAGCGCACCGCTTTCATCATTGCCTGTTCAAAGCTTGTGCCAATGCTCATTACTTCGCCCGTTGCCTTCATCTGGGTTCCCAACGTGCGCTTTGCATAAACAAATTTGTCAAAGGGCCATTTTGGGAACTTTACAACAATATAATCTATGGCAGGTTCAAAGCAGGCATAGGTACTGCCTGTTACTGCATTTACAATTTCATCAAGCGTATAACCCACCGCTATTTTTGTTGCAACCTTTGCAATAGGGTAACCCGTTGCCTTAGAAGCAAGCGCCGACGAGCGTGAAACGCGCGGGTTTACCTCTATAACGGCATATTCAAAGCTTGTAGGGTGCAGCGCAAACTGGCAGTTGCAGCCGCCCTCTACACCAAGCGCATTGACCATGTTTAAAGCCGCCGTACGCAGCATATTGTACTCGTGTGAAGAAAGCGTTACAGCGGGCGCAACCACTATAGAATCGCCCGTATGCACGCCCACAGGGTCTACGTTTTCCATAGAACACACCGTAATGCAATTGCCGCAGCTGTCACGTATAACCTCAAATTCTATTTCCTTCCAGCCCGATATACATTTTTCGACAAGAATTTGCGTGATAGGAGAAAGACGCAAGCCGTTTTCGGCAATCTCGCGCAGCTCGTCCTCTGTTTCGGCAATGCCGCCGCCTGTCCCGCCCATTGTAAAGGCAGGACGAACTATAACAGGGTACGTTATAAATTTGGCAAACGCAAGCGCGTCGTCTAAGGTCTGCACCACCTTAGACGGTATACACGGCTCGCCTATTTGCTCCATTGTGTCCTTAAAAAGCTGTCTGTCCTCGGCTTTGTCTATCGTTTCGGGCTTAGCTCCCAAAAGCTTTACATTATGGCATTCTAAAAATCCCTCCTTTGCAAGCTGCATTGAGAGTGTAAGCCCTGTCTGCCCGCCCAAGGTAGAGAGCACGCTATCCGGTTTTTCTATTTCTATAATTTTTTTAACTACCTCTAAATTGAGTGGCTCTATATATATTTTATCCGCCATTGCCTTATCTGTCATAATTGTGGCAGGGTTAGAGTTTATAAGTACTACCTCAAGCCCTTCCTCTTTAAGTGCGCGGCAGGCCTGTGTTCCGGCGTAGTCAAACTCTGCCGCCTGCCCTATAATTATCGGTCCTGAGCCTATCACCAGCACTTTTTTTATATCGTTACGAAGTCCCATACTTATTTTACCCCCTCATTCATCATAGCCACAAATTTATCTATATAATAATGCGTATTTGCGGTAGCTGTAAAGCATTCGGGAGAAAACTGAATGGAAAACGCAGGTGCTGTTTTATAGACTATGCCCTCACAGCTTTTATCGTTGACATTGCGGCAAAAAACCGTTGCAATGTCGCTTGAAAGGCTGTCTTCGTCCACAGCAAGAGCATGATTTTGCGAGGTAACAAAGGTCTTTTGCAATACATCATCGTGTACTGCCTGGTTAGCTCCGCGGTGCGGCTGCGCCAAACGGCTAAGCTTGCCGCCCGCCGCAAGCGCCATTACATGATGCCCGCTGCCAAGCCCCAGCAGCGGAATTTTTGCACTTAAAACAGACTTTATATTTTCTGCCACGGCTTCATATTCATTAAAGCTTTCCGGTCCACCCGCAAATACTATACCATCAGGTTTTGACTCTAAAGCCTTTACAAGCGGGGTATTGTAAGGTAGCTTTGTAATGTTACAGCCCGCACTCTGCAAGCAGCTTATAACACTTTTATCACAGCCAAGGTCGTAGAGGGTTACGTCATATTTGCCATTGTTCCCCTCAACAGCTTCTACGGCATGGCAGCTTACTTTTTCTATTGGCTTTACCTGTCTATGAGCGGCTATTACAGCTAAATCTGTTGTTTTAATCGACTCGTGCTTTATAGTTGTAATACACCCGTTTAGGTTTGAGTTTTCGCGTAAATGTATAGTAAGGGCGCGAGTATCTATGCCCTGTATTCCTATAATATTTTGTGACTTTAAAAACTCGCTAAGCGTGCCTTTACTGCGAAAATTTGATGGAGCGTCACAGCATTCGCGCACAACATAGCCCGCCGCTGTGGCACTTGCGGCTTCGTTTACTTCATCATTAACACCATAGTTACCGGCAAGCGGAAATGTCTGTACAATAATCTGCCCGCAAAACGACGGCGAAGTTATTGCTTCTTGACACCCAACTGCGCCTGTAGTAAAAACAAGCTCGCCTGTAGTAGTACCTGATGCACCTATAGACTGCCCCTCATATTCGGTACCGTCCTGCAAAATTAACCACGCTTTTTTTTCTTCCTGCATATATACTCTCCTTTTCACAGCGGCGCAAAGTGCCGCACCCCGTTTATATAAAATTAAACTAAGCTATAAAGTATTAACGCGATATTTTTGGCAAATGCCTTGTTATATCCTCTTTCATGCGCAGTGCTTCTCGCCTTGCCGCCTGTGCAAAGTCGTGCTCGTCACATCCCTCTTTTTTCCATGCACATAAAATCCCGCGTGATGAATTAACTATAGCGCCCAAGCCATTCGCATCAAACGCAGGCAAAACGTCCTCCGCTCCGCCGCCTTGCGCGCCATAGCCCGGCACTAAAAAGAAGCTGTGCGGCATAGCAGCTCTAAGCTCTGCAAGCTGTGCAGGGTACGTTGCCCCAACAACTGCCCCCACAGATGAATAACCATATTTTCCTATGCTATCGCTGCCCCATTTTTCGCACATTTCACCCATTAAGCGGTAAACAGCCTTGCCGTCTATAAGCCTGTCCTGTAGCTCTCCGGACGACTTATTTGAGGTTTTGCACAGCACAAAAATGCCCTTGTCTTCGTCCCTGCATATCTCAAGCAACGGGGCAATACCGTCAGTCCCAAGATATCCGTTTACAGTTAAAGCATCTCCGCCAAAAGCTTCGTAGCTTCTTTCGCCTATCACAGTTCTGCCCAAATGCGCCTCTCCATATGCCTCCATGGTACTGCCTATATCATTGCGTTTGCCGTCTGTTATAACAAACATACCTTTTTTCTTTGCATATGCTATGGTCTTGCACATTGTTTTTATTCCGTAGTAGCTAAGGGCTTCATAATATGCACTTTGTGGCTTAATAGCAGGCACAATATCACATAAAGCATCTATTATTGCCATGTTATATTCAAGCACTGCCCTAGATGCACCGCGCAGACCCGCGCCATATTCTTTAAAGTTTTTGTCGATAATATAACTCGGTATGTATTCGAGCTTTGGGTCTAAGCCGGCAACCGTTGGGTTTCCTGTTTCTACAATTTTTAAAATAAGCCTGTCTAATGACATTTTACGTCCCTCTTTCTGTTATCAATACTCGGTAAATTAAAGCAAAATTTAATTTTAAAGTTGCCGGTTTTAAATAAAATAGCTATATAAAAATACTGCTAATGTCTTTAGTCTTCATCTTTATATACAATTTTGCCGTCTAACACCGTATATTTTACTCGCCCTTTAAGCGTCATACCCTCAAAAGCAGTATTGCGCGCCTTACTTTTAAAGCTTTCAGAGTGCACAATCCAGCTCTCGTTGGGGTCAAACAAAGTAATATCCGCAACCGAGCCTACCGAGAGAGAGCCGCCCGAAATACCCAAAAGCTTTGTCGGGTTTTGCGACATAAGCTCTACTATTCTTACAAGTGGAAGCTTTTTTTGGTGATAAAGCACCGTCAAAACAGCCGCAAGAGAAGTTTCGAGCCCTATTACACCATTTGGCGCGGTTTCAAAGTTTTTCTTTTCCTCCTGCGTATGCGGTGCGTGGTCGGTAATTATACAGTCTATTGTACCGTCAAGCACACCTGCAAGCACAGCCTCTACATCTTCTTGCTCGCGAAGCGGCGGGTTCATTCTAAAGTTTGCATCGCGTCTTTTCAAAAGCTCATCGGTAAGCATAAAATAATGCGGAGCAGTTTCGGCAGTAACTTTTACGCCGCGCGCCTTTGCTTTTCGTATAATATCCACAGAGCCCCTTGTTGAAACATGAGCTATATGAACACGCCCGCCGCAGGCTTCTGCAAGAGCACATTCGCGCTCTGTAATTGTGTCCTCGCTTGCCCTGTCCATGCCCTTTACGCCAAGTTCCTCCGAAATTTTACCTTTATTTATAATTCCGCCGTCTATTATTTTTAAATCTTCGCAGTGGCTTATGGCAAGCAACCCGCACTCTGTAGCTTTTTTTATAACTTCCTGCATTTTTGCAGCGCTCTCAACAGGTCTTCCGTCGTCACTTATACCCACAGCACCCGCCGCTTTAAGCGCTATAAAATTTGTAAGCTCTGCACCCAAAAGCCCCTTTGTTGCCGCCGCCACAGGGTAAACCTTGCAATGCCCCACTCTAGTTGCCTCTGCCGTTATAAACGCCACAAGCTCAGGGGTATCCACCACAGGTAAAGTGTTAGGCATACAGGCAACCGCGGTAAAACCACCTGCCGCCGCCGCCTTACAGCCTGTTTCTATTGTTTCTTTATTCGTAAAACCCGGCTGACGCAAATGGACGTGAATATCGCAAAGTCCCGGGCAGCAAACAAGCCCCTTGGCATCTATAACAGGACCAAATGCCTCAAGGTTTTTACCCACCGCTGTAATAAACCCATATTTTATAAGAATATCCAGCGGCTCGTCTATACCGCTTGCAGGGTCAACTATCCATGCGTTTTTTATAAGCATTATCTTAGCTCCTCGCTTAATAATTTACCAAAAATCCTCCGCCTCACTTTTTAATTTACAGCGGTTTTGGCAAGTGAAAACTGCTAATTTTATACTTATTTAATCCCAAAACCGAATACCGTAACTTCGTGGTAAGCTTTATCGGGGCGTAAAACTATTGTGGGGAAGTTTTCACATTTCATCGCATTTGGAAAATGCTGAGTTTCAAGGCAGACACCATCATACTTTGAATATCTCCTGCCGCCCTTTGCAGGCAGATTATTCATAAAATTTCCGGTATAAAGCTGCACGGCAGGCTGTGTTGTATGTACGCTCATGGATATACCGCTTACATCGCTGTAAAGCTCTGCGGCATTTTTGAGGCAAGTTTTTCCGTCAGTATTTATAATAAAATTATGGTCGTAGCCTCCGCAATTTTTAAGGTTTATATCATCATCATTTATGCGTTCTCCTATAGCGTGAAAATTTCTAAAATCAAGCGGAGTAGCTTCTACAGGCAGAATAACTCCTGTTGGAATGCACTCGTTGCTGTTCTCTGTAAATTCATCACAATTAAGGCGCAGCATATGCTCAAGCACTGTTCCGCTCCCCTGCCCCGCAAGGTTAAAATAGCAATGATTTGTAAAGTTTACAGGCGTTGCTTTATCGGTGACAGCTTTATAATCTACAGTAACCGCATTATCGTCAGAAAGGCTGTAGCTTACGGTTACATTAAGGTTTCCCGGGTAATTTTCTTCACCGTCCGCACTGGCAAGAGTAAGCTCCAGCGCTTCGCCCACAGGCTTTGCCGCCCACACACGCCTGTTAAAGCCCACCTTGCCGCCGTGCAAGTGGTTTCTGCCATCATTTGCAAAAAGCTTGTATTGTACGCCGTCAAGTGTGAACTCACTGTCCTCTAAGCGGTTGCACACACGACCTACAAGCGCCCCTAATGAAGCATCTTGTTTTTCATAGTCCATTATATTGTCACAGCCAAGCGCAACATCTGTCATTTTACCGTTTTTATCGGGCACTTTAAGCGATTGTATAGACCCGCCGTAAGTTATAATGCTGAGAGCCGCGCCATTTTTATTGGCAATTGTATAAAGCTTTACAGGCTCGCCATTTGTCGTAATACCAAAATCTTTTTCGACTATACTCATTTTCACATACCGCTTTCTCTAAAATTTCTTAGCAAGATGCTCTATATAAAGACCCCAAACAAATAACATTATACCGCATTTTTCGCGCCATAACAATAAAAATTTTATAAAATAGCTCTATTTAAAAGTGCAAGAATAGTGGTATACTGTAAAAATATGTTGCCTTTTTTGGCATTGGGGCTTTTTACCACTCAAGTACTCGATTTTATTAAGACACGGCAAAAGCTTTTGCGCTACACCATAAAATCCGGTGGTGTTTTACTTATCATAAACGGATATGTTTCGGGCGAAATGGACAAGGAGCGCATGGAGAATATAATTAAAGAAACTCTTGAGAGTAAAAAGTAAGCGCTAATAACCTACCGGAATTTTAAAAAGGGTATCATCAAAAACGATGATACCCTTTTTTCACTTTGCCTTAACGCTAATTTTTTTAATGATAATGTCTGTAAGCGGCAGCTTATCTGCGTTTGTTTTTGCGATAGAAAGCTCATCTAAAATATCAAAGCCCTCGGTTACCTGTCCAAACACCGTGTATTTACCGTCAAGCCATGGTGCACCACCATGAGCTTCGTATTTCGCCTGCACCGATTTAGGAAAATTTGCAGCCATCATTGAGCTTATTGTTTCGGTATCTAGTTTGCTGTTTGTCACAATATAAAAGCGGCTGTCATTAAGCCCTTCTGCTGAAGGGAACATACCAATAGCACCTTTAAAATTCCAAAGGTTAATAGAATGTTCGCACGGAAAGCCAATGGGTTTTCCTCCTTCGTCTTTAAAGCTGCTTTCTCCACCGGTACCTATACCCGTCGGGTCACCTGCCTGTGCCATGTAGTTGTTTACAAGGCGATAAAACTTTTGCCCGTCGTAATAGCCTGTTTTTGCAAGAGCTAAAAAATTTTCTACTGCCTTTGGTGCGTATTCGGGGTACAACACTACAGTAATATCACCAATGCTTGTTGAAACAGTCACTTCTTCCGTAGCAGTTGTGCCCTCGGCAAACTGTACAAGCTTAATCATATCATCTGTTATTTCGGCATTTGCCAATATTTGCTCCTCAGGAGTTTTTGATGACACGGAAGATGATGAGGCAGTCGCCTCTTTGCCGCAGCCAGTAAGCAAACTAAGCAGTGTAAAAATTATTATTGCAGCATTTATTTTTTTATTCATAAGAACCACCTTTATTTTTTCATCGGTAGTTACTATTATAAAGCATACAACCGTGTGTAGCAAGTGTTTTTTTACAAAAAGCAAAAGCCCACGGTTCTTTATGCCGCGGGCTCTCACTTAAATGAAAAGTAAAAAATACTATTAAGGAGTCATCTTCACGAATTTATAGAAATGAATACGCTAGAAAGGTACTATTTATATAAATTTTTAAGTTGTGGTATAACTAATTCATCGGACTCAACCTTTACGTTTATTTTGATGTCTTTTAGAAAAAACGACTTATTTCATCGGACTCAAACCTTTACGTTTATTTTGACGTCTTTAGAACAAATTGATTACTTCATCGGACTCAAGCCTTTACGTTTATTTTGATGTCTTTTAGAAAAAATGACTTATTTCATCGGACTCAAACCTTTACGTTTATTTTGACGTCTTTAGAACAAATAACTTATTTCATCGGACTCAAGCCTTTACATTTATTGTTAGATAAAAAACTCCATATTTAAAATTTGTATTTACGCACTATTCTTTTTTAGTATTTCCCTAAACACAACACTACCTGCTTTAGGCTATCTGCCATTTTAGTTGAAGCTTGACCGTTTTGTTCATTTGAACCAAACGACTCATCTTCCATAGCAAGGTGCTGTTATGTTTTAAGAGCGGCTGCACATTCCAACCGGGACACACAGCCGGAAAAATAAACTGGTTCTGCTTCATCGTACATTGGAATCGCCCCTTTCTGTGTTGTGTTAATCATTAACCTCTTCTGTATCTTTAATATACCACTCTTTATAGTGAATGTCAATAGAAGTTTTAAATAAATTAAAAATATTTTATTAAATAAGTATTAAAATTACTTTTTGATTGACTAAGGCAGACTTTTATTATAATATGTAAATAGAAAACAGAGTACTCCGCAAGCGGCGGTAATTTTGGCACCACACACAAATATTAAAGTGCGCGGCTGCACAATAATGGAGGACTATATATGAACGATAACGAAGAAAAAGATGAGATGGAATACGGACCGGATATTTTAACCTTGCAGGACGACGAGGGCACAGACCACGACTTTGAGATACTTGACACCTACGAAGAAGAAGACGACCGTTACATGGCTTTAGTGCCTGTAGAGGACGAAGAAGCATTAGAAAGTGACAGCGGCGAGCTTGTTATTTTAAAAGTACAGGCAGAAGGCGAAGAAGAATTTTTGGCTGCAATTGAAGACGAAGCCGAATTTGATAAAATTTCTGCTATATTTATGGAGCGGCTTGAGGAATATTACGACTTCACCGAGGAATAGTATTACACAGCAAGACTGATATGTATTTGTGCAAGGCTCAACCGCTTTGCCATCAAAAACAAATAAACTCCCTGCCTTGTGCGACAGATATGGCATCTATAATCCAACACTTATTAATCGGGATTCTTACTCTTTTGGCAGATTGCAGACCTCCCGCATATGCGGACGCAGGGAGCGTGACACCAAAAGGAAGACTTACCCACCCTGTCCATATGACGGGTTTTAATAAGCCATATCAACGGCAAGGCGGGCTATTTTTTTAAAAAAGGGGCATTACGTGGCTGATTTTCTACAAAGAACAGAACTGCTTTTAGGCGAAAAAAACATGGCGGTTCTGCAAAATATGCGTGTTGCGGTGCTGGGTCTTGGCGGAGTTGGCTGTGCTGCGGCAGAAGCCTTATGCCGTGCCGGTATAGGGCATTTATTGCTTATTGATAGTGATACTGTTGATATAACTAACCTTAACCGCCAGATATTTTACACGCAAAAAGATGCAGGCATTAAAAAAGCCAAAATTGCCGCAGAGCATTTGCGTGCAATTAACCCTTCTGCCGAAATTACAGCGGCGGATTATTTTTATTTGCCCGAAAACAGCGGTTTTCTTTATGATTTTGCACCTGATTATGTTATAGATGCCATAGACACAGTTACCGCAAAGCTGCACCTTGCCGCAAGCTGTAAAGAAAAAAACATAAAGCTTCTGTGCTGCCTTGGCACAGGCAACAGGCTAAACCCGCAAAGACTTAAAACAGGTGATATTTCTGAAACCGCCGGTAGCTTCTGCCCGCTGGCAAAGGTGATGCGGCGTGAACTTAAAAAACGCGGAGTCGACAAGCTTCGAGTTGTATACTCGGACGAGCCGCCACTTAAAGCGCTTGCAAGCAGCGAAAACGGCAGGCACTCTCCGGGAAGTATTTCTTTTGTACCGCCTGTCGCGGGGTATTTGCTTGCGGCAGAGCTTATTAACGACATAATAGAGATATAAAAATCGCCGCCGCAGATTTTATTCTGTAGCAGCGATTTTTTTAGTCAAGTATTACCGCTGTCCCCAAAGCTTTAACCATAAGCATATCAATTTATTTTTTGTATATATAGAAGCACTTACGGAAGAATATTTATAGGTTATCATAAAGTTTTACGGAGGGATATGCTTGAGCTTCTTAATACACGCGGCAGGCGGAGCGGCAGTTGGTTTATTAAATGGGCTTTTTGGTGCGGGCGGGGGTATTGTTGCCGTAACAATGCTTTTAAAGCTTGACGGAAATGTAAAAAAAGCACACGCCACCGCAATTTTAGTGACTTTAGTGCTCTCTGTGGTAAGCTGTTATTTTTATATAAAACGCGGAGATGTTAATATTTTGCAAGTTATTCCATTTTTACCATGCGGCATCTTAGGAGCGGCGGCAGGTGCTGTGCTGCTTAAAAAAATACCCGATTTTTGGCTTAGAAAAATATTTGCCGTGTTCATTTTGTATGCCGCCGTAAGGCTGCTGCTATGAACATATTTTTTATGCTGCTGGCATCTGCGGCGGCAGGACTTGCGGCGGCGCTGGGAGTGGGCGGAGGCGCAGTGCTGCTGCTTTATCTCACGGCATTTGCGGAGGTAAACCAACTGACTGCGCAGGGCATAAACCTCTTATTCTTTGTCCCCATAGCAATTGTGTCGGTTTGCTTTCATGCAAAAAACAAGCTTATAAACTACCGCTCTGCCGTTATTTTTATATTATTTGGGCTTTTGGGAGTATGGGGAGGGCTGTTCTTTGCCAAATTGCTTGACGAAGTAATTTTAAGCAAGCTTTTTGCGTCTTTTTTATTTATCATGGGCTTAAAAGAACTTTTTGCAAAACCCACAAAATAAATAATCTTACAAATTTTGTCTAAGCTTAACCGATAAAAGCACGGTGACCGCAGTTAAACCGCATACAGCAAAGTTGCAGCTAATAAAGTATGCTCTTATTCTACTAAATAGCTGTAATGTAAGCATCAGTAGCCCTCTTTACGGCGCTGTTTTCGCAAATCGCTGCGGCGCATACCCGCTTCCCACTCGGCTCGTTCGCCTTCGTTTTGCAAAAGAAGCCCCGGCACCTCGGTTGGGTTGCCGTCATTATCCAACGCTACCATAACAAGATAAGCACGGTTTACGGGGCGCCTTTCGCCGCTTAGCTTTTCAACATAGGTGTCTACACGCACCTCCATAGAGGTATTGCCCACATAAGTGATATACCCCACAAGCACCAATGTATTATTCACAAACGCACCCGCTTTAAATTGCAAATTATCTATTGCGGCAGTTATAATATTACACGCCGAATGTCTGCGCGCAACCACGCCCGCCACAATATCTATCCATTCTACAAGCTGCCCGCCAAACAGCCTGCCTGCACCGTTTATATGCTGCGGCATTATAATTTGAATTTGCTCTGTAAGTGAATCTTCTGTACATTTTGGTTCTCTCATTGCTTCTCCTCTTTTTGGTTTTTGCGGTATGCCATGTAGCTTTCAAGAATAATGGTAGCCGCCACAGCATCTATGACAGCCTTACGTTTTTTACCGCGCGTGTTGGTTTCGTTTAGGTAACCTATAGCCGAAACAGTTGTTGAACGCTCGTCCCACAGCTTGATGGGAACCGTTGTAAGCTCGCCCAGCTTTTGTGCAAACAGCTCGCATTTTTGGGCGCGTTCACCGATAGTTCCGTTCATGTTTTTTGGGTGACCTATAACAACCTCGCCCACATCATATTCTTGTATTGCAAACGAAACCTTTTGTACGCAGGTGTCAAAATCTTTTTCTTGTATTACACCTATAGGTGAGGCTAAAAACTCGGTTTTATCACACACGGCAAGCCCTGTCCTAGAGTCACCAAAATCTACTGCCATTATTTTCATTTTATTTCTCCGTTCAAGAAAAGGGCTGTAAACCAGCCCTTTCTTTTAATGTTTTATTATTTTGTACCAAATATTCTGTCGCCGGCATCTCCAAGCCCCGGGACAATATATTTGTCATCATCTAAACACCTGTCAAGTGCCGCACAGTAAACAGGTACATCTGGGTGTGCTTTTTGCAGTGCCTCTAAGCCCTCCGGTGCCGCTATAATGCACATGAACTTGATGCTTTTTACATTATGTTTTTTTATAAGGTCTATAGCGCCTATAGCAGAACCGCCTGTGGCGAGCATTGGGTCAAGCACTATGACATCACGTTCGTTAATATCTGACGGAAGCTTGCAGTAATATTCAACAGGCAAATGCGTTTTTTCGTCACGATAAAGACCGATATGACCAATTTTAGCGGCAGGCACCAGTGACAAAACACCGTCAACCATGCCAAGCCCCGCCCTTAATATGGGCACAAAAGCGAGCTTGCGCCCTGAGATTATTTTTGTTTTGGCAGTGGCTATAGGAGTTTCGATTTCGACCTCTTTAAGCGGCAAATCGCGCGTAGCCTCGTAACACATAAGCATTCCAACTTCCGAAACAAGCTCTCTAAATTCTTTAGAACCTGTGTTTTTATCTCGCATAAGAGAAATCTTATGCTGGATAAGCGGGTGATCCATAATGAGTGTTTTAGCCATTCTTTCGTCCTCCATTGCGGTTTTCCGCGTTAAATTTTAGTGTGTGCTATTGTTTTCAATATCAGTTATTTTTTTAATACGCGCAGCGTGACGCCCGCCCTCAAACTCCGTATGCAAAAAAACATCTAAAAGCTCGCACGCAAGCCCCGCGCCTATTGTCCTTCCGCCAAAGCAGATAATATTTGCATCGTTATGTTTTCTGGTGTATTTTGCGCTGAAATAATCCGCACACAGTGCGGCGCGTATTCCATGCACTTTATTTGCCGCTATAGAAATGCCTATGCCTGTCCCACAGCAAAGTACGCCAAGCCTACATTCGCCGCCTGCAACTGCCCTTGCGACAGGCAAAGCGTAGTCAGGATAATCGCAGCTTTTTTCATCATAAGTGCCAAAATCTTTATAATCAAAACCATTTTGTTCAAGCCATGCTATTAGCTCGGTCTTTAAAGCGAAGCCGCCATGGTCACTTCCAATAGCTATCATGTCTTATTCTCCTCTTTTTTAAGCAGCTCACGCTCTGCCTGCGGTAAACGCAGGTATGCCGGTGCAAGCTCATCTGCCGTAACAGCATTTTCGGTGCATTGTGCAGCTAAGGCACACACGCCTGATGCGCGCTGAAAGCGCAAATGCGGCGGCGCTAACGCTGCACTGCATTTTTCGCCAAAGCTATTATAACACAATACAGCACCATCTCCAACTAAAACCAAAGGTTTTTTACAGTTCATCTTTAAAAGGTTTTCACCTAAGACATCTATAGCTACAGCTTCGTCTGGCAAAATACGCGTCACATTTTCGCCCTCTATATCGAACACCGCGGCATACACCTGTTTGCAGCGTGCGTCCATAACACAGCAGGCAGTGCAGCTTTGTCCCATAAGATTATACGCCATAGCCTCCGGCGTAGAAACACCGATACATGGTATATCGAGGGCAAATGCAATTCCCTTTACCGCAGAAATTCCTATTCTTAGCCCTGTAAAAGAGCCAGGACCGACAGTAACCGCCAAGCAGTCTATGTCAGAAATTTTAAGTGCTGCCGCCTTTAGCATAGCCTCCAGCATTGGCAAAAGTGTTTCGCTGTGGGTAAGCTTTACGTCAACATAGCTTTCGCACAAAAGACGGCCGTCCTCATAAACAGCGGCGGAAGCCGCCTGTGCCGAACATTCCAGCCCTAATATCTTCAATTTGTGCAGTCACCGCCCTGTTCAAAGTTTTTTTGTGTAAAACGGCTGTCACCCTCCACCGCAATGTCGCGCTCGTCAGCTTCTTCACAGCTTGTAATGGTAACGGTGGTTGTGTTTGCCGGTAGTACACAGTCTATAAGCTCGCTCCATTCTATAGCCATTATCGCACCAATTTCAAGGTAATCGAAAAAACCCGTAGAGTATAAATCGTCAATACTTGTAATGCGGTACATATCAAAATGATAAAGCTTTGGTGTACATTTGTACTCGTGCACTATGGCGAAGGTCGGGCTTGATACCTCTGCGCCGCCAAGCCCCTCGGCAAGCCCGCGCACAAAGGTTGTTTTGCCCATGCCCATGCTCCCCCTAAATGCCAAAACATCGTTTGGTCGCAAAAGCGCAGTAAGTTTTTTTGCAAAGGCCTCGGTTTCTGCGGCGCTTTTTGTGTGACAGCTAAGCATAAATATCGCCCCTCTAAAAGCTAAAACAGCCCTGTAATATGTCCGTCGGCAGTGACATCTATAAGGTTTGCTGCCGGTGTTTTAGGTAACCCGGGCATAGTCATAATATCGCCGCAGTATACAACAATAAACCCTGCACCCGCCGACAGCTTAATATCCTTAACGGTTATGTTAAAGCCGCAGGGACGCCCCAGCTTTGCAGGGTTATCCGACAACGAATATTGCGTTTTTGCAACACATATAGGCAACTCGCTTTTGCCCAGTGCTTCTATCTCTTTAAGCTTTTTTTCTGCTTGCTGCGTATATGTAACACCGTCCGCCCCATATATTTCTTCGGCAATAATTTTAACCTTTTCTTTTACAGGCAGCTCTGTCTTGTACAGCAGCCTAAATTCTGACGGTTTATCGCAAGCCTCAACAACTTTTTTTGCAAGCTCCTTTGCACCCTCGCCGCCCCTTGCAAATACCTCCGCCAACGCATATTCAACCTTTATGCTCTCGCAAAAATCTGCAATGACTTTTATTTCCGCGTCGGTATCTGTAGCAAAGCGGTTTATTGCAACCACAACGGGAACTCCATACTTACGCATATTTTTTACATGGGCATCTAAGTTGCAAAGCCCGTGGCGCAGCGCCTCTACATTTTCGCCTGAAAGCTCGGCTTTTGGCACACCGCCATTATATTTTAAGGCGCGAAGCGTAGCAACAATAACTACACATGACGGTGCAAGCCCTGCAAAACGGCACTTTATATCCATAAATTTTTCGGCTCCAAGGTCGCTGCCAAAGCCCGCTTCCGTAATTGTATAATCGGCAAGCTTTAAGGCAAGCTTTGTTGCGCGCACCGAGTTACAGCCATGTGCTATGTTAGCAAACGGGCCTCCGTGCATAAGTGCAGGGGTATTCTCTAAGGTCTGCACAAGGTTTGGCTTTAAGGCGTCCTTTAGAAGCGCTGCCATAGCACCGTTTACTTTTAAATCTTTGGCGTAAACAGGAGTATTCTCTGTGCTGTATGCAACCAAAATAGAGCCTAAACGCTCTTTTAAGTCGGTCAAATCGTTGGCAAGGCAAAGTATTGCCATAACCTCACTCGCCACTGTTATCTGAAAACCGTCCTCGCGTGGCACTCCGTTTGCCTTACCCCCAAGCCCCACTATAACATCGCGCAATGCTCTGTCGTTCATATCAAGACAGCGTTTAAACAAAATACGGCGCTGGTCTATGTGTAAAAGGTTTCCCTGCTGCATATGATTATCAATTATAGCGCAAAGCAAGTTGTTTGCCGCTGTAATGGCGTGCATATCCCCCGTAAAATGCAGGTTAATGTCCTCCATTGGTACTACCTGCGAATATCCGCCGCCGGCAGCACCGCCTTTTATGCCAAATACAGGGCCCAAAGACGGCTCGCGCAGTGCAATAATTGCGTTTTTACCTATTTTTTTCATGCCCTGCCCCAAACCAACCGTCATAGTTGTTTTCCCCTCGCCTGCGGGTGTGGGGTTAATAGCTGTCACAAGGACAAGCTTACCATCATCTTTTTTTGCAAGCCTTGTGTAGACGTCCTCAGAAATCTTTGCCTTATATCTGCCGTATTGCTCCAGCTCGTCCGAGAAAAGCCCAATATTTTCGGCAATATTTACAATCGGTAAAAGCTTTGCACTTTGTGCAATTTCTATATCGGTAAGCAAAAATAGCGCCTCCTGTAATAAATTTATATATTGCGGTTAAATAACAAAACACAACTACAGTTATTATATCACATTTTTAAAATGCTTTACAACGCAGACTTAACATTATTCTTAAATTTATTTAATAGTTGCCTTTTTGAATGGTACATACTATAATTAAAAGGTATTAAAAAAACTATACGCGCACGCAGAAGGAAAATAAAAAATGAAAAAAATCTTAACTGCCATAGGCAATTACTGTAAAAACACCGATTACTGGCTTGTCAGCTTTTGCCTTGCTTGCTCGGGTCTTAGTGTTTTACTGCTTTCGGGTCTTTACGCAAATGAATATATAGAAAAACGGACGGTAATTACGCAGGTAGCAGCAATTGGCATAGGTATAGTGTTTTCTGTGATACTTTCTAAAATAGATTACCGCTTTATAGCAAAAATGTGGAAGCTTCATGTGCCGTTGGCACTTTTTTTAGTAGGTCTTACTTTTACATATTTGGGCAAGCAAGTAAACGACAGTGTAGACGACAGAGCGTGGCTTAACCTGTTTGGTGTAAATTTACAGCCATCAGAATTCTTTAAAATAAGCTTTATAATGTCCTTTGCATATCATCTTTCTCGTGTAAAAGACGATATTAATACGCCTAAAAATATAATTTTGTTATGCCTGCATGGTGCTGTTCCGGTTTTGCTCATTCATTTTCAAGGTGACGACGGCTCCGCCTTAATATTTGCACTTATATTTGCTTTTATGCTCTTTTCTGCGGGGCTTTCGTGGAAGTTTGTAGGAGCGGCGCTTGCGGCAGTAGCGGTAGGGCTACCCGCCGTATGGTTTAGCAATATTATGAATTACGACCAGAAAATGCGCTTTTTAGCGCTTTTGCACCCTGACGACCCTCAATATGCCAAATATATTTATCAGCAATATAGAGGAAATATATCTATAGGCTCCGGAGGTGTATGGGGAAAAGGAATATTTACAGGGGAGCACCGCTATGTACCCGAAATGCAAAATGACTTTATATTCTCGTTTGCCGGAGAAGCAATAGGCTTTGTTGGCTGTATGAGCATAATTATTCTGCTTACACTTGTATGTATGAGGCTACTTTTTAACTCTCATCGCTGCCCCGATGCACTTGGACGTTATATTTATATTGGGGTTTTTGCCATGATGTCCTCGCAAACAATAATAAATATAGGCATGAACCTAACTGTTTTGCCCGTCATAGGTGTAACGCTACCGTTTTTCTCGGCGGGCGGCTCGTCTGTAATTGCAACATATTTAGGGCTGGGGCTGGCACTAAGCGTTTATATGTACAACACAAAAGGGCTTTTCTCAGACAATATAAACTAAGTACAGTTATATATACATAAAAGCAAGTGATGTTATTAAGCATCGCTTGCTTTTATTTTTACAGTTGATTTGTTAAAACAGTTATGTAATTTGTAAAATGAGAGAAAACTATACCCGGCTCTTGCAAATCGGGGTTCCAGCGCTTTAACCATTCCAGCGAAATAAAGCCGTCGTAATTGTTATCGTTAAGTATTTTTAAGGTATCCAGCACAGGGACATCACCATATCCCATCATGCGATATTTGACGTCATCTGCCGTACCTATAGAGTCCTTCACATGGACATATTTTACATATTTTCCTATATTTTTATAGGTGTATAGCGGTGCTTCTTCAAAAAAACGGTACGGGTGGTGAATATCCCACAATACTCCCGAGTTTTCGTGAGCCTGCTCCATAAATTCTCGCATTTTTTCTGAGCTTGCAAGCTTACCCGTTGTTTCTATAAGCGGAGTCACGCCCCTAGATGCGGCATATTCGCAGAGCAAACGGTAAACCGCCGCGCACGCTGTAAGGTCTTCTTTATCCGCCGCCCTTGGTGCGCCGGAAATAAGCACGCGGACATACTTTACACCCATTTTTTCGGCAAGATTTATATATTCCTCAGCTTCCTTTTGCGCAGAAGAAGCATCGCCAAAGCCCAGCACCGCGCCTGAAGTTAATATTGAAATTTGCAGCCCACCGTTTTTTAGGCGCTGCATAGTATTATCTAGGTTTTGCGGCAAAAATTGCTTTATTTTAGGGGCATAAATTTCGCTGCCTACGCCCCTTATTTCTATACCGTCAAAGCCTAAATCTTTAGCAGTTGCAAATATTTCGTCCCACGACCAACCCGGACAGCCTAAGGTTGAAAAAGCAATTTTCATTTAAACTTCCTCTTTCTGTATTCACGGACCTATCCATATTTCGTCCGGAGAAGATTCTTTTTTGCTTACGCTTGCCTTTTTGCTGACATAAATATACACCATGTCTTTTTCCTTTGTAACATCGGCATACGGCTCTACGCTGGCGCGTATGACAAGGCCCGGCTCTACCGTTTCACTTTCTTCATATCGCACATCTGTAAATATTTTAAGGTCGGACATAGTACGCCCTGCAAGCTCTATGGTACTGCCTATAAGATATGGCATTGGCACAATGCGCGAGCCCTTGCTTACATAAAGCACCACGCTGCGCCTTCCATCGGGAATAGGCGTGCCTGCCGACGGCAATTGGTCATAAATAACCCCGGGTGCAACTCCGTCCTCATTGTAATCTTGTTCTATCGAAAAAATATACTTGTCACTGTAGCCGGTGTTTTCTTGCACCCTTTTTGCAAATTGACCGGCAAAATTAGGTATAGGAGTTCCCTTTGCTTTTTCTGCCTCTGCTGCAAGGCGTTCTTCCTCTATTTTTCTTTCTTCTGCCAATGAAGAAGCCGCCGCCTGTGACGAAGCCGCTGCATCTCGCATAGTTTGCGGGCGTATTACGCCAAAATAAACCGAAATCATAACTATACTAAGCAATACTACGGTAATTAGCATTACTTTAAGCCAAAACGGTATATTTAAAAAAGCAGATCTTTGTGCTTCCTGCCCATGCAAAGCATTGTCACCTGTGCTAAAAACTGCTGTGTTGGAATCGGCAGCCTCTAAAAGCCCCACCACAAGCTTGTCAACAGACGGTGTTCGCTTTTCTACTTGAATTATCATTCCATTATCAATGGCATCGGAAACATTCTGCGGTATGGCACGGTTAAGCATATTAGGTGGATAAAGCGAATCCTTCTCCTTGCGCAGCTCTGCCGAAACAGGCAAAGTACCTGTAAGCATACGGTAAAGCACGGCAGAAATTCCATAAACATCTGTCCACGTCCCCTGCCAGCCATTTGCTGCATATTGCTCCGGCGCAGAATACCCATCAAAAAGCTCTGCATCAAGCTCGCTTTCGCCTGTGCGAACAGCCGAACAGCCAAAGCCAAAAAGCCAAAGTCTGCCTTTTATATCAACCAGCAAGGTGTCAGGCGAAATTCCTCTGTGTATTATACCCTTTTGGTTTAATATAGAAATCATCTTTAAAAACGGCATTATCATATGCTTTGCCTGTGTCCACGTAAGTTCTCCGCCATTTTCTTGTATATATTCTGCCAATGTTTGTCCCTGTATGTAGCGATAAACTATATACGCTGTGCCATTTTCGTTAAAAATATCAAGTACCGGTACAATTCCGCCATGCTTTGCAGATATACCATGCAAAATTTCGGCATTTTCAATAAAATCGTAAAGGAGTGACTTGAACTGGGCTTCTCTGCCGTTTTTTACAAAGACACTGCTGTCTGATTCATTGCGCCGTGCCAATGTTGTAGGAAAATATTCAGAAACATAAATTTTACATTCTTCTGCCAAATCGTAAGCTAAATAAACAGCACTTTCACCATTTTGAGAAAGCAACTTACCTATAAGGTACCTACCCATAAGCTCGGTACGAAGCGGTAAATATTCTCTGCTGGAGCTTTTTGAGTTTTTAAAATATCCGCAGCGAGGGCATTTGCCCTCCTCGTCTAAAACCGACATACAGCCCATACAAAGCCTTTGCTTTTCACTTTTAGTCAAGCCCGTTCACACTCCCAAAGTATAATACATCTATGTAAAAAAATAGTTATAAGCATACGTGTAAGTTTATTCATTATAACATTTTTTAAGCTTTTTTGCCAATTATGAAAAAAGCTAACTTCCGGGTGCGATTAAGGCTTATATTAGTGCACAATAGACAAAATCATCTTCTTACTATCATACATTTTCATTTTCGGAAGCTTGCAGATGTAAAAACTCGATGGCATTTTCTCGCATTTTAAACTTTTGAATTTTTCCGCTTGCAGTCATTGGGAACTCTTTTACAAACTGAATATAGCTGGGGATTTTGTGAAACGCCATGCCCTCTTTTACATATGCTTTAAGTTCATCTTCGGCAAGGCTTTCGTCCTCCTTTAATATAACGCAAGCCATAACCTCCTCGCCATATCGCTCGCTAGGCACGCCTATAACCTGAACGTCCAAAACGGCGGAGTGGGTGTAAATATAATCTTCTATTTCTTTTGGGTAAATATTCTCGCCTCCGCGTATTATCATGTCCTTAATGCGTCCTGTTATTTTATAATATCCGTCCTCGTCAACTGTTGCAATATCTCCCGAATGCAGCCACCCGTCCTCATCTATAACCTGACGTGTTGCTTCCTCCATTTTATAGTAGCCCTTCATGGTGTTATACCCGCGCGAGCAAAATTCCCCCGGCTGTCCCACAGGCATTTCTACACCTGTTTCTGGGTCTATAATCTTTGCCTCTACAAATGGCATTGCCTTGCCCACGGTAGAAACCCTGCGTTCTATGGAATCCTCGGTATTGGTCATGGTAGTAGCGGGAGATGCCTCTGTTTGCCCGTATGTAATAGTTATTTCGCTCATTCCCATTTCGTCAACCACCTGACGCATTACCTTGATTGGACACGGAGAACCCGCCATAATACCTGTGCGGAGCTGTGAAAATTTGTAATTTTTAAAATTGGGGTGGTCCAAAATGCCTATATACATTGTGGGTACACCGTGAAACGCCGTGCAGCCCTCGTTTTGCAGCGCCTCCATTATCTTTACAGGGTTATAAGAGTCTATAGGAACCATAGCGGTAGAATGTGTAATGCAAGCCATTATTGCAAGCACCAACCCAAAGCAATGAAAAAACGGAACTGTAATGCAGAGCTTGTCCTCATGCGAAAAACGCATACAATCGCCAATACATTTACCGTTATTTATAATGTTGTAGTGTGTAAGCATAACCCCTTTTGGGAAGCCGGTTGTGCCCGAGGTGTACTGCATATTTACAACATCATGCGGGCTAAGCCCGTCGCCCACAAAAGCAAGGCTGTCATCGCTTATCTTTTCTCCCAGTGTATAAAGCTCGTCCCAGTGCAGCATTCCGCACGGTGCCTGCGGCTGCTCACCCGCATAAACCACTGTTTTTAAAAGCGGCAAAAACGGGTTGTGGTACTGCCCCTGCGGGGAGCTTTTAAGCGTCGGGCATAGCTCGTTTATAATATCTATATAGCTGGTTTTTTTAAAGCCGTCTATAAGCACAAGTACTTTAGTGTCGGACTGCCTTAGCAAATATTCAAGCTCGAATACCTTATACGATGTATTAACGGTGACAAGTATTGCACCTATTTTAGCCGCTGCAAAAAGCGTAAGCAGCCACTGCGGTACATTTGTCGCCCATATTGCTATTTTATCTCCGCGGCGCACGCCAAGTGCCAAAAAGCCCTTTGCTATTCTGTCGCACTCTGCATTAAACTCGCCCCATGTTCTTGTATAAGCTCTGTCGGTGTACTTTACAGCTTCATCATCGGGGTACTCCCGCGCCACTTTCTCAAGCTGTTTGCCAATTGTAATAGATATTAATTCACTCACGGGTAAACCTCCCTGCGGCTATGCCGCAAATATTGTAATAATAAACTTATGGGTATAAAAGCAAAACAAAAAGCCTTCGCCCTCATTACTGAAGACGAAAGCTATACTTCCGCGTTACCACTTCTATTGCACAAAATGTGCCGCTCTGCCAAGCCAAAACAAGCTTGCTCTCCCTATATCGGTGAAGAATCCGTCCAAGCCTACCGGGCAAAAAGCCTTTTGGTTGGCCACTCGGGGGCGAGTTCTCCAAAACACATCTGCCGCTTTTCAGCTTATGCGGCTCTCTGTCAAAACGTATTTTTGGTTAATATTCCCCGTCAAGGTGTTAGCATATTACATTGCAACTATATTATCAATTTTTTTGTCTTTTGTCAAGTATTAAGCAGCGTTATTTTAAAAGCAGAATTTTAAACCCCGTCCGCAACAGCCTCTGCCACCGCTACATTTTTGTCAGAATCTAAAGCAGTAGTAATTTCTTCGGCTTTTGCTGCTTCCTCCGGACGTTCAAAGGCATTCATACCATTTATGCGCGGCTTTTCAGCCTCTGCATTTTCACTTGGGTGCCCTTTAAAATACATAAATAACTGGCATTTAATCATGCCGTTATAAAGCTTGCGGCGGCGGTCTGCACCTGAACCGAATAAATCTTCAAATTGTTCGTCAGGGCTTATTATATAGTAGCTTAAAAATTTACGGCGTTCAAATACCTCTCCCATTGTTTTGTAAAGCTTCTGTGCTTCTTTTACATCGAGCATACGCTCTCCATAAGGCGGGTTTGTAAGAATTATTGCGCGTGGCTCCTCGGTGTAAAAATCAGAAATATCCTGCTGCGATATTTGAAAGCGGTTTGCAACGCCGGCTTTACGTGCATTTTCTTGTGTAAGTTCTACAGCCTCTTTGTCTATATCGTACCCGTAGCCCTTAAATTCTGCGTTTCTGTCTATCTGTTCAAGTGCCTCTTGGCGCACGGTTTTAAATGTGCTGTTGTCAAAAATACCCCAGCCCTCCGCTGCAAAACGGCGGTTGATACCCGGTGCAATATTTAAAGCA
This sequence comes from Hydrogenoanaerobacterium sp., assembly GCA_036638975.1. GTDB lineage: Bacteria > Bacillota > Clostridia > Oscillospirales > Ruminococcaceae > JAVWJP01. Next base: position 44,504 of record JAVWJP010000001.1, on the reverse strand, counting down.
TACAGCGCCGCTTCTATAAGCATGGTGCCGGAGCCGCAAAACGGGTCGTAAACAAGGCTGTCACCGCGTATGCGCGCAAGGTCTGCTATTCCTGCCGCCAGAGTTTCTTTTATAGGTGCAATGCTCGCATTTTGGCGGTACCCGCGCTTATGCAGACCCACCCCGCTGGTGTCTAAAAACACTGTGGCAATATCCTTCATAATAGAAAACTGAATTTGGATTCTACTGCCTGTTTCTTCAAACCAAGTAATATTATATTTACTTTCCAGCCGCTTTACTATAGCTTTTTTTACTATAGACTGACAATCCGGTATACTGTGCAGCTTAGAGTTAAGCGCCCAGCCTTTTACGGGGAAAGCATCTTCCTTGCGAATATAATTTTCAAAATCCAAGCTCATAACACCCTGAAAAAGCTCCTCGAAGCTTTCTGCGCGAAAAGAGCCCAAAACAATCTGGACGCGCTCTGCTGTGCGCAGCCATATATTTGCCCTTGCTACATCGTCAAAATCTCCGACAAAGGTCACCTTGCCGTCTGTTACCTCTACACTTTGAACACCCAGTTTTTTGATTTCGGCAGAAAGAACGCTCTCAAGACCAAAAATACACGGACACGCAATTTTAATTTTACTCATGTTCTACTCCAATTCGATAGGGCAGATTTTATTGCATATCTGCCGTAATTTTACCCTAAATTTATAAAGGGTGCCTGTTTAAATATCATAAAAAAGAGCGGCATTACCGAAGCAAACCGGCAAAACCGCATCTTTTATTAACACGATTATTTTAGGGTAACGCCAAAAAAGCTTATTCCGCCTTTGGCTCTATTACTCCGTAATCTCCGCTATTGCGCTTATAAACAACATTTATTTCATTATCCTCGGCGTTGCGGAACATATAGAACTCATGCCCCAGCATATTCATTTGCAAAATAGCTTCGTCTATCTCCATAGGCTTCATGGGGAAGGCTTTTGTCTTTACAACCTGATAATCTCCGATATCCTGCTCTAAAAAGTCGGTTTCCGAAGCTGTAAAAGCTTCTCCCTTTACACGTTTGCCAAGGCGCTGTTTGTTTTTTACAATTTGTCTAAAAAGGTTATCAACCACTGCATCGAGGGCATCTATGCGGTCATCTGCTGTTTTTTCGCTGCGATATACCATGCCTTGAGAATGTATAGTAACTTCAACGGTTTCGCGTTCACGCTCATTTGTAATAACTACACCTGCTTTGACATCATCGGCAAAAAAGCGGTCAAGCTTGCTCAGCTTTTTTTCACAGCGTTCACGAAATGAATCTTTCACCGTTGTTTTTCTTGCGCTTATGGTAATATTCATTTTTTCAGCCCCTTTTTTATGTTGTTCTCCGGTAAAATATATAATTTACCTAGTTACAGTATATCACATTTCTGCTTAATATACAAGGGCTTTGCCACGTCCTATTTTGCTTCTCCATTTATTATTACCAGCTTTGGTGCTGCGTAAACAGAAAGCGGGTCGCCAAAGAAAATTACTAAGTCAGCATCTTTTCCAACCTCTATGCTTCCTACTCTGTCGGCAATGCCGCATATTTCGGCAGGCGTTATAGTTATAGCTCTTAGCGCCTCGTCGTAGCTTAACCCGCCGCGCACAGCAAGACCCGCCGAAAGTGCCAAATATTGCTCTGGCAGCTCGGGGTGGTCGGTACAAATGGCAAGCCTTACGCCAGCCTTTGCCAGCTCGCCCGCGTTGCTTAGGCTCTGCCCTGCAAGCTCCGGCTTTGTCCGTGCATTTATAAGCGGACCAACTACGGCACAAGCGCCGGATTCCGCCAATTTTTCTGCAAGTGTATAACCATCTGTACAATGAATAAGCACATATTCTATATCAAATTCATTACAAATTCTCATTGCGGTACAGATATCATCGGCGCGGTGTGCGTGTATATGCGCTTTCATCTCGTGACGAAGCAGCGGAAGCATTGACTCACATTTAAAGTCGAACTCAGGCTCCTCCAGTTCGTCGTCCTCGGCTGCCGCCTCTCTGTCCTCCATGTATCTCCTCGCCTTTGCAAGCTGCTCGCGAATAAGCGCTGCCGTTGCCATGCGCGTAGTCGGAGCCTGCCCCTTGGAATGGTAAGTAAGCTTTGGGTTTTCACCTAAAGCAAGCTTCATGGCAAGGTTATCTTTTATTATCATGTCGTCTATGCAGCAGCCCCTTGTTTTTAAGGCGCAAACTCTGCCCGCTATGGGGTTTGAGCTGCCCGGTGCTATTACAGCGGTTGTAACGCCACCTGCATATGCCTCTGCAAAAGCCCTGTCAGTGGGGTTTATCGCGTCTATTGCGCGAAGCTGCGGTGTGCATGGGTCTGTATCTTCGTTTCCGTCATCGCCCTCAAAGCCAGTGGAATCCTCCCACATACCAAGATGTGAATGTGCATCTACAAAGCCTGGGTACACACCTGCACCTACGGCGTCCAATATTTCTTCGCCATCGACAGGAATATAACGCTCCATACTGTCAACGTCCGCAATAACAGCACCCTCCGTGCGAATATACCCCTGCTCTATAGGCTCGCCCGCCATTGTATAAATTTTAGCATTTATTATTACCATATTTTTCTTCCGTTCTGCCGTTTGGCACAGTTTTTTAAAAAAATGAAGCGCCCATAAGCGAGCGCTTCTAATGTTCTACCCCTTGCTGCCGCGACGCCCGCCGTTTCCGGTTCCGCGCTTAACATCGGTATATTTTTTTAAATCTGACATTTTATCGTCGCTTGTTTGCTTAAATTTATTCATCATATCTTCAAAGGATAAATTATCGCTTTTGCCTTTTGTTGCATTCCAGTCAAAATTATCAATTCTGGGGCCTTCACGCCGTGGCTGCGGTGCAGGAGGCGGTAAAGCACGCTTAATTGAAAGGCTCACCTTGCCCTCCGGAGAGATAGAAAGAACTTTTACCTTTACGATTTGATTCTCTTTTAAGTACTCTGAAATTTCATTGACATATGTGGCGGCAACCTCAGAGATATGAACCATGCCGGTTTTGCCTCCCTGTAGCTCTACAAATGCGCCAAATTTTGTAATTCCGGTAACCTTGCCCTCCAAGATGTTTCCTACTTCAAGCTGCATATGAAAACATTTGCCTCCTTAATATTATATGTCCTGCCGGCTACGAGCCGGAGGTATCTATATATATGGTTTCATCAGGATACGCATAACCATATTCGTCCTTTGCAAGCCGCTCTACATACTGCTTGCTTTCGCCTGCAAGCAGTCGCTCTACTTCTTTATTTTTAAGCTTTTGCACTTCAACCTGTGCTTCTATAGTCGTAAGCTCAACCTGTCTGGAGTGAATTTCAAACTGCTGCTGCACCAACATATAAGCGACATATACCACAAACACACAGACAGCAAATTTAAAAAAGCCCGATTTACCGCATTGCTTTGTTTTTTCTTTTCGCACAGCATATGTCACCTCACTTTTTACGTCTTTTTTCTCATGTGGGCGCACTTACCCCTAACAAATAGATTATACACTAAAATGCTTCGCTGTTTCAAGCTATATTTTGCCTTTATGCGAATTAATTTTACTTTTTTAGCCGCTTTGCTACATATTTTACCTATTTTTTGCATAATGAAGCTGCCTACCAGTAAAATTGGGCGTATAAAAACACTATATAAAAATAAAAGCAGAGCTTTTATACAGGAAATTATTTTTTTTGAAACGCGCATTACTAAAACGCCTACAGAAAAATAATAAATTGTTGCCCCTAAAAGCTCACCCACAGCTAAAAAAACACGAACATGACCGTTTAGCGCCGATATCGAAAACAAAAATGTTATCACGGCGCAGGAAGCAAAATAAAAAATATCCTCTAAAAATATGATAGCACTGCTGTGACAAATAGCAAGTCGAAAAATGCGAAAGACATCGTAAAAAAGACCTAAGCAAAACCCCAAAATAAGCGAATATAAAAAAACAGCTGTTTGCGTGTTTACTTCTATCATACGCGCCGCTCTCTATCGGAACATACGCGCAAAAAAACCTCCGTTGCGGCGTGGTTCATCGTTTGTATAAATAAGAGAGTGCACATCTCCCTCTACATTAAGCTCTCCCGTATCGACGCTTAATTTATTTATATGCAGACCCTCGCCTTTTACCGTAAGCTCCCCCATATCTGTAAAAAGCACTATATTTTCTTCATCAAAGCTGTCAATATCTTCTACGCCAGAAACAGTAAGCGTTCGGCGGTCCTCCAATATTAAATTATGCGGCATTTTTATAAGCTTTTTTTCTTCTGCCATTTCGCACACCTCCCGTAATGATTACTACAAGACTATGCGAAAAAGGCAGTATTTATGACGCGGCAGCTATATAACCTCATAGTTTGAAGCAGCATCTTCTTTTGTTGCATATTCGCTTACGCTTAAAACACGCACTTTTAACGGGCGTGTGCCTAAGTTTATTTCTAAAACATCGTTTTCCTTCACATCGTACGACGCACGCTGTGGTTTACCGTTTACGGCTATTCTTCCGGCGTCGCAGGCTTCATTGGCTATAGTGCGCCGTTTAATAAGACGGGTAACCTTTAAATATTTATCTAATCGCATACTGATGCTCCTTTTAAATTATTTAAAAAAGAGGATGCCATAGGCACCCCCTTTTATTATATTATTATATTATTTGGCTACGGAATCTTTAAGTGCTTTGCCTGCTTTAAAAGAAGGCAGCTTAGAAGCTTCAATTTGCATTTTTTCTTTTGTTCTTGGATTTATACCCATTCTTGCTCCACGAGTTTTAACTTCAAAAGTGCCAAAACCAACAAGCTGCACTTTTTCTCCGTTGGCAAGAGCCTCTGTTATTGCGTCGATAACCGCTACCACTGCTTTTTCACTATCTTTTTTTGTAAGCTCTGATTTTTGTGCAACCATGCTGATTAAATCTGTCTTGGTCATTGTTAATAGCCTCCGTATTTTTTAAAAATTATTGAAACAGATGTTTTGATAATCTGTTACTAATGTTTTGAACATCACTGTTATTTTGCGCTATTTTGTGACGGTTATTATAAGTGACTCTTTTTATATTACCCTATTGCTCTTATTTTTTCAAGTGTTTTTACAATATTTTTACCATTTCAGGTGATTAAAATATCTTTTTTTTCAATTGAATGTATTTAAAACAAAAAAATTACATAAAATACAGCCAAAAACACTACTGAAAAAGTTTTTACATACTTGTTTACGTGCATTATCTTTAATAAAACAGTTCCTGTTTTATTAATTTTTATCTAAATCGCGTGCTACGCACACGCGCAATTAAAACTATTTGCGATAGTTTTAATAAAAAAGCTACTAAATGCCTTTGAATCAAAGAAAAACTCCCCTTGTAGCTTCACAGCAGGTTTGTGACAGAACAAGGGGAGATAAGCTTTTGCTTGTCTTTTTTTTGTAAACGCATTTATTTATTTGTAATATAGGACTTTTCAGGTTCAAATTTCCTTCGTTTCTTCCTGTGCATCTACATATTCATCTTCTGACGGCTGTGCTTCTTCAGGCTCATCTTGCTCAGCTTCTTCTACAGGCTGCTCTAGCTTTGCACCGCATTTTGCACAATAAACCGCTTCATCATCGTTTACAGCACCACACTGACGGCACTTAACAGCACTTCTGATTTCGTTGATTTTTACATCAATAGCATCAAGCTGAGCTATAAGACCATCAATCTCGTTTACACAGGTAGCTATAAGCTCGTCGTTTTCATCGCCGGATTTCTTAAATTTGTAGACAAACGCACCAAGTTTTTCGTAAGTTTTTTGAATCTCGCCATTTAGCTGTGCATGGTTTAGTTTAAGCTTTGCAAACTCTACCGCTTCACCTGTTTTTTTGCCCGCAAGGTCTACAAGACCTCTTGCCTTGTCAAGAAATTCATCAAATGTATCCATATTTGCTGCCTCCTTATTAATGATTTCGTTTGCCTATATTATATTCCAATGTAACAATTGTTGCAACAAAAAACCAATATTTTTTTATTTTATGCAATTTTATGGTTTAATATAATTTTATATGGGGTTTTTGACGTAAAATTCACTTATTTTGTCCTTACGATGTAATATTTCGTCAAATCGGCTTATATATTCATAAGGAAATTTATAATTGAAAATACGGTTTATAAGCTCGCTGTGTGGGCTGCGAAGCTTTGAAACCCCGCCCGCTCCGAGGGCTATTATAGAATGTGTTTCGTCCATTATAAAAACATTGTAAAGCCCCTCGTGCCCGTCCTTACAGTAGCCTACGTTTTCCATGTTATCAACAGTGTTTTTTTGTCGATAAAGATAATACGGGCTGTAGCCCTCCGCCTTAAAGCGCATAGCGGCGTAATTTAACATCTTAGCAACAACGGCGCTTTGTTTTTTATATTCCGTCGAATTATCGTCTGTAAGGGTTGCCGCACGCTTTACCGTAAGGGTATGCAGAGTGATATTTTCCGGCGAAAGTTCAATTACTTTTTCCATGGTATCACAAAAGCTCTCGTAGCTGTCTGTCGGCAGCCCAACTATAATGTCCATATTTATACTTTTGTGCCCCACAGCTCTTGCCAGACTCATCGCCTGCACTGTTTGCAGTGCCGTGTGCCTGCGCCCTATAGCCTCAAGCACGCTGTCGTTCATGGTTTGCGGGTTTATACTTATCCGCGTTGCCCCCATTTGCTTTATAGCTTCCAGCTTTTCTTTTGTAATGGTATCGGGTCTCCCCGCCTCTACAGTATATTCGCGCAAATTTGAAAGGTCAAAGCCATCGGAAACAGCCCTCATAACATCTAAAAGCTGCTTTGCCGTTAATGTTGTGGGTGTCCCACCGCCAAAATATATTGTTTCAAGGCGCAGCCCCATTTTTTTTACAAGCTCCGCAGTATAGGCTATCTCTTTTATAAGCAGCTCTACATACTGCGGCACAAGCTTGCCCGCTTTTTCAATATCGTGCGAAACAAACGAGCAATAATTGCAGCGGCTGGGACAAAAAGGTATTGAAATATAAAGGCTGAATGACTGAGGAAGTGAAAGCGAAAGCACCTTGGCTTCTTTTGCGGCTGTTTGCAGAAGAAGCTCGGTTTTTTGCGGTGTCACCAAATACTTTTTTTGAAGTATATCGCGAATTTCATCATCTGTTTTGCCCTCGGAATGAAACTTATGTACAAACTTGACAGGGCGTATACCGGTAAGCACACCCCAACTTAGCTTCACACCTGTAAGCGGCGTAAGTATATCATACAAAAGCACCGCAAAAACCCGTTCACACTCCGCATCAAAGCTGTGTGAAGCATTTAAAAGCTCTGCGCTTTTCTCCGCCGTCCTGCCCGCAAGCTGTGCCTTTACAAAAAGCGCTGTGCTTTGCCCACCGCGCACTGCCTTTGTATAAACATAATTTTCGGCTTCATTATTTGGTGGCTCTCCTGTTATTACATCTATGCTCACGCCGTGAAAAAACATTCTCACAAGCGCCTCTACCTCATATTTATAGTCATGTCCAAATATATAAAGCTTCATTTAATATGTCTTTCTTATGTATTGGTTATATTTTCGCTCGTGCTCCATTGTTGTGCTTTCACCATGGCCGGGGTAAACGTTATAGTCCCCCGGTAGCTCTGCCAACCGCTTTACCGATTGCAGCATGGCAGGCAAGCTGCCGCTGTATAGGTCGCACCTGCCCACTTCTTCTTTAAACAAAGTATCACCCACAAAAAGCTCGTTTCCGCAAAGGTAACAAACACCTCCCGCAGTGTGCCCTGGGGTAAGCATCACCTTAAAAATAAGCTCGTCCAAAGCTATCTCATCGCCGTCCTTTACAAGAATATCGGCTTTAAAAAGTTTGTCCTTTACCTTCCATAAATAGCGCTCGCCGTACATAGGCAGCGGGTCCTCCACTATCTTATTATCAATTTCGCCTATTACAACCCTTGCACCAAAATACATTTGAAGCTCTTTTACAGCCCCAATGTGGTCGTGATGCGGGTGAGTGACAAAAATATATTTTGGTGTAAGCCCTTCTTTTTGTAAAAAGCTTATTATTTTCGGCGCATCGGCAGCAGGGTCTATAAGCACACAATTTTTTTTGCAGGTGCTTACAATATAGCAATTTGTCGAAAGCTCGCACAAAACCATTGTATCAATTCTCATATTTCATGCTCCTAATACATTTTTTTGCGGCATTATTTCTTTTGTGTCAAGTACTATCGTCACAGGTCCGTCATTGTTTATTGTAACAAGCATATCGGCGCCAAAACGCCCGTTCGCCGTTTTTATACCTGCCTCGTTTACCCTTGCTGTAAACCTACGATAAAGGCTTTCGGCAACAGGAGGCAGTGCGGCATGAATAAATGAGGGACGGCGTCCGTTTTTACAATCGGCACACAAAGTAAACTGCGAAACCACAAGCATTTCTCCGCCTATATCGCACAGGCTCTTGTTCATTTTACCGTTTTCGTCTTCAAAAATACGCAGCGTTACCGCTTTTTGAGCCAAAAAATCGCACTCTTGGTTGGTATCGCCCTCATCTACACCCAAAAGCAGTAAGATTCCTTTTTCTATTTTACCGACACAATCTCCGTCTATTTTTACTGCGGCACTGACCACACGCTGTAAAACCGCTTTCATAACATAACCTCCGCTACTGTTTTGCACGTTCTACCGAAATAACCCCGCTTATCTTGCTGAACAGCGCAATTATAATTGAAAGCTGCTCAAGCCCCGAAATACCCAGTGTTATCTGTACAACAACGTGTTTATCCTTTGCCTCTCTCGCGTTAAGCGAGTGCATTGGTATATGAATATTGGCAAGTGCTATGCTTATATCGGCTATCATGCCCGGTCTGTCTACGGCATAAATTTCTATGGTAGATTTAAAGGTTTCGCGCACATGGTCAGACCAGCTGGTGCGAACCCAGCGCTCTCGCTGGCTCTCGTCAAGCATGGCTCCCTGCACATTTTGACAGTCGCGCTTGTGTATTGAAACCCCAAAGCCACGTGTCACAAAGCCAACTATATCGTCACCCGGCAACGGGTTGCAGCAGCGTGCAAATTTAACAAGGCAGCTGTCTAAGCCTTCTACTATTACTCCGCTTTGTCCCTTTGTTTCTTTTTTTGGCTTCAACAATATTTTTGCATCGTCCGCTATGCGGTAATTGCGCTGAAAATCGTCCTTTATACGCGGCATAATGCGCGAAAGCAATACCCCGCCATAGCCTATAGCCGCAAAAAGCTCATCTAGGCTTGCACAGTGCTGCCGTTTTGCTATGTCCAAAAGAAACTCTTTCATTTGCTCGTCAGGTAGGCTTATATAGTTGCGCTTAAACTCGCGCTCCAGCTCTTGTTTGCCCTCGGCTATATTTTCTTCACGCCGTTCTTTTTTAAACCAAGAGCGAATTTTGTTGCGCGCCTCGCTTGTTTTTACTATCTTCAGCCAATCGCGGCTGGGACCCTGAGTTTGGTTTTTAGTCGTAATAATCTCGACAATATTGCCTGTTTTTACGGTACAATCTATAGCCACCATGCGCCCGTCAACCTTTGCACCCACCATGCGGTTGCCAACTGCCGTGTGTATAGCGTAAGCAAAATCTATTATGGTAGAGCCTGCGGGCAGGTTTATTACATCACCGCGCGGGGTAAACGCAAAAACCTCCTCGGGGGCTAAATCGGTTTTAATAGAGCGTACAATGTCCTCTACGTCTTCGGAATCCTGCTGAACCTCTAAGAGCTGGCGCACCCACGCAAGGCGTTCCTCCAGCTTGTCCTTGCCCGAAATACCAGCTTTATACTTCCAGTGTGCGGCAATGCCGTACTCCGCAGTATACTGCATATCCCATGTGCGGATTTGAATTTCAAACGGTATTCCGCCTTTATCTATTACCGTTGTGTGAAGCGACTGGTACATATTAGGCTTTGGGGTGGATATATAATCTTTAAAACGGTTTGGTATGGGGCGAAACATATCATGGACTATTCCCAAAATATTATAGCAATCCACCACGGTATCAACTATTATGCGCACCGCATATATGTCATATATTTCATCAAAGTTGCGTCCGTTTATATATACCTTGCGGTAAATGCCATAAACGCTTTTTACCCGACCCTCAAGGTGTATTTTTTTACCGTCTTGCTCAACTATCCGTTCTGTTATACGCTTTTTTATATGCTCTATAAACTGGTTTCTCTGCTCGCGCTTTAGGTCCAGCATATGCTCTATCTCTTGATAAGCAACAGGGTCTAAATATTTAAGGGCTAAATCTTCAAGCTCCTCTTTGACACCGCGTATACCAAGGCGATGAGCAAGCGGCGCATATACCTCCATGGTTTCCAAAGAAATATCGCGCTGCTTTTGCGGCTCTTTGGCATCGAGTGTACGCATATTATGCAGCCTGTCGGCAAGCTTTATTATTATTACACGAACATCTTTTGCAACGGCAAGAAGCATTTTTCGCACGTTCTCTGCCTGCTGCTCTTCGCGGGAGGCAAAGGGTATTTTGCCAAGCTTTGTTACACCGTCCACCAAAAGGGCTACATCGGTGCCAAATTGCTTTTTTATCATGTCTGTGGTAACAGAAGTATCCTCTACAACATCGTGCAAAAGTGCCGCTACAATAGTATCGGTATCCATGCCAAGCTGCACAAGAATTTCGGCAACGTGCAGAGGGTGCGTCACATATGGCTCGCCAGAAAGACGCATCTGCCCCTCGTGCGCCAAACGCGAGGTTTCAAATGCACGTATAATGACGGGAATATCGTAAGGCTTACCCGTTGCTTTTATTTTAACCATAAGGTCTTCAAATTCTTCTGCCGCAGTTTTTACAGTCTCACTCATACCATCACCTCCGTGCATTACATTGTACCCTTTTATGTCCGTTTTGTAAATAAAAAAAACTGTCAGTTATTTATAAGTTGCCTTAAAATTTGCGAATTTTCAAGTTCCACCTTGCCATTTATGGCGCAAACTTCTACTTTAACACCTGTTTCGCAAAAATCTAAATTAATAAGACACATTTCTGCCATAATATCAAGTGCCAAACGCAGCTTGCAGTAGCTCATTTGAGGTGCTGCCTTTAAATAAAGCTGCTCCGGCTCACCGCAAAAGCCACCGTTTTGCCGCAAAAAGCGGTATATTACCGCAATGTCGTCGCGGCTTGGCACCAAAGGTTTTTCTGCGCCCTCGCCCCTTTGATAGCCCTCGTATTGCGCCCTGCCTTTTAATATTTCGTCACAGCTTTGCCCTGCCGGACGCACCGTTTTTATTTTAACGGTAACTTGTTCCTCGCCGTTATAGCTGCTAATTTCGCAGTGTGCTGCAATGTCTATATATTCGCCTGCTTTATATGCAAAACGTCTAAGCGGCATACCAAAATATACCGCATAAAAGCTTCCGCTTCCGCTGCTAAGGCGCAAACGCAAATGCCCTCCGTCGGCTCCTATAGAGTAAAGGGCTTCTATTTTAAGGTTCATTATGGCAAAAACGGGTGCTTCGTTGCCCATGCCAAATGGCTCTAATATCTTTAGCTTTGCTATATTTTCTATGCTCAACTCTTTTGGCGTAATAATTTTATCTATATGTACAGAAGGCGAGGGCATAATAGCAAAGCTTCTTTTTGCATCTGCCAAAAGCTGTGCTTTAAAGGCCTCAAGCTGCTTTGTCTTTAGCGAAAAGCCAGCCGCCATGTTATGCCCGCCGTAGCGTGTAAGCAGCTCTGAACAGTCTGCCACGGCATCTATAAGCGAAAAGCCTTCTACGCTCCTACCGCTGCCGCGCGCTTCATCTCCGTCTACAGAAATAAGCAAGCAGGGTTTTGCATAGCGCTCTGTAATTTTAGAACAGACTATTCCAATTATCCCGTGGTGCCAGCCCTCTCCGCAAAGCACAAGCAAACGTTCCATTAAAAGCTTAGGCTCTTTTGCCGTTTTTTCTGCAATATCTTTTATTATTTTTGCTTCTACAGACTGGCGCAATTTGTTTTGCTCACTTATAAAAAGTGCAAGCTCCGCTGCTTCGTCGTCGTCCTCGCAAAGCAGCAGTTGCACTGCTTTTTCGGTACAGCCCATGCGGCCTGCGGCGTTTATACGCGGTGCAAGCATAAATGCAACATTTTCGCAGCTTACAGGCTTTTCGCCTATCCCCGCCACCTGCATTAAGGCGCGTATGCCTGCGCTATCTGTAAACTGCAAGCGCTCCAGCCCGTAACGCACTATTGTACGGTTTTCCCCCGTAAGCGGAACAACATCGGCTATAGTGCCAATGCAAGTTAAATCTCCGTAATACTCCAGCAGCTCTGCCCCGCCGCCGCCCTCCATAGCGCATATAAGCTTAAACACAACGCCAACGCCAGCAAGCTCTTTAAAAGGCGCTGTACAATCGCTTCTGTGTGGGTTTACCACAGCAACGGCATTTGGCAGGACTTCGCGCAGCTTATGGTGGTCTGTCACAACAACTTGCATACCCAGTGCATTTGCACGGTCTATTTCATCAATAGCAGATGAGCCGTTATCCACCGTTATAATAAGACTTACCCCGCGCGATGCAAGAGTTTCTACAGCCTTCATGTTCATGCCGTAGCCTTCGTTATTTCTATCGGGTATATAATACGAAGCGTTTGCCCCCATATTTTGTAAATATGTATATAAAAGTACAGTAGAACTTATTCCGTCACAATCATAGTCGCCATAGACACAAATGCTTTCTTCGCAGTCTATAGCCTTCTGCACGCGCTTTGCCGCCTTTTCCATATCGGGCAGCAAAAATGGCGAATAAAGTTCATCGGTAAAAAACTCTTGCAATTGCTGTTCGGTTTTAAAGCCACGTGCCGCCATAACTTCGCAAATAAGCTCATCTAAACCGGTTACTTTTGCAAGAGCACGAATTTTATCTTTATTTATGTCTGACATCTGCCATTTTCTTATTTCCATACTCCTGCCCCCATATAAATGAATTTAAGTTACTGCCCCACGCTTGCAAACGAAAGGCAGTAACTGCTTAATTTTTAAGTATTTATTTTTTAAAGATAACCCATTAATATTATTCTACCATTCCGGCTTGTATTTTGCAATAATGCTTTCGGCAGTTTTTATTCCGTCCACCGCCGAGCTTATTATACCGCCCGCGTAGCCTGCACCCTCACCGCACGGGTATAGCCCCTGTGTGCCCTGTGCCTCACCGGTTTCATCACGCAAAATGCGTATAGGTGAAGAAGTGCGTGTTTCAACCCCCGTAAGTACCGCATCAAATGCCGTAAAACATTTTAGCTTTCCTCCAAAAACAACCAGCCCAAGCCGCATCATATCAATTATTTGCTGAGGAAAAATATCAAGCATATTTGCAGCCTTTACGCCGTTTGCATAAGACGGCTGCACCGTACCCAAGTTAAGCCCGGTACGCCCCTTTAAAAAATCTCCCACCGTCTGTGCGGGTGCTTTATAGTCGCTGCCGCCCGCTGCAAAAGCAGCTTGCTCAAGCTTACGCTGAAAAGCTATTGCTTCCATTGGGTCTGTGCCAAAATCGTTTTTATCAACCGACACAACAAGTGCCGAGTTTGCATTTACGCCCGCTCGCGCATATTCGCTCATACCGTTCACCACAACACCGCCGTCTTCGGACGCAGCAGGCACAACAACGCCGCCGGGGCACATACAAAAAGTATATACCGCACGCTCTCCGCGCCTGTGCGAAAGCTGATACTCACCCTTGCCCAAAGCATTATTGCCCGAAAACTCGCCAAAAAGCCCTTTATCGACATCTTTTTGTAAGTGCTCTATGCGCACTCCGACAGAAAACGGCTTTACCTCAAGTGCCACTTCTTTTTTCTGCAAAAGCGCAAATGTATCTCTGGCGCTGTGACCAACAGCCAGCACCAGCACCTGTGCTGCAAACTCGTCGTCGTTTGCAGTTACACCCTCAAGCCCTGCGGGTGTCAGCGAAAAATTATTGAGCTGTGTTAAAAAACGAATTTCTCCGCCTAGATGTATTATTTCCTTGCGCATTGCCTTTACTATATCGCGAAGCTTATCTGTGCCTATGTGCGGTTTTGCCTTATATAAAATTTCTTTAGGTGCGCCGAAGCGTACAAACTCACGCAAAACAGCGTCACAATGGCTGTCGCTTATGCGGGTGGTAAGCTTACCGTCAGAAAAAGTCCCCGCACCTCCCTCGCCAAACTGCACATTGGTTTGAGTATCAAGGCTGCCGCCTTTCCAAAAGCCCTCAACCGCCGAAACTCTCGCATCTATATCACCGCCGCGCTCTAAAACTATGGGGCAAAAACCATTTTGCGCCAATGTAAGCGCCGCAAACATACCCGCAGGGCCAAAGCCCGCAACAACAGGACGGCTGCAAAGCGGCGTTGTACCGTGCACAAGCTTGCTCTCGGTTTTAAGACGTATACTTACATTTGGCTTGTTTAACTTTTTGACAAGCACTGCCTCGGTGCGCTGGCTTTCAAGCTCAAAGCCAACCGAGTAGACCATACTCATGTTTGTGCGCCGTCTTGCATCTACCGATGCTTTTATTATATAGCTTGACTTAATTGCGACACGCTTAATATCAAGCTCCGCCGTTGCTTTTTCTATAGCTGCCTGCTCACCGTCCGATATTCCGACTCTTACACCTGTTACTACTATCATTTTATTCTCCTCTTGTTTTGATTAAACAAGGCGGCACTCTCAGCCCAAAGGCATGGCATTAACCTACCTTTATGGCACCAAAAGAATGCCGCCTACGCGTATATATTTATTTTTCTTTAATAGTTGCTATAGCCGAATAATTGCCTATAGACCACACAAGCCCCTTGCCCGGCACTGTTATTTTTACAGGCATTTCAATTTGTCCCGCGGTAATTTTGCGATCCGAAAGGTCTATCTCGCCTATAATATCACTTGCCGTAAGCTTATTAAGAGTAGCCTTATCCCCAACAACCGTAACATTCTTAATTTGTTTGGTAAGCAATTTTACTTCAATATCGGCGGGAACATTAAGTACTTTAAGGTCACTTACATAAAAAGCCTTTTCTGCCATGCCGTCAAGATTAAACTCGACCGTGGCATTTTCTATGTGCTCTATATTTGTAAAGCTTACCGGCAGCACAACATCAAAATTAAAGACATTATTCTCAGGGCTTAAAGTTTTTAGGTCAATGTATCCGACATTTATGCTCTTTAAATTATCTATCTGCTCTGCGACACCCGCCACCCAAATTTCCTTGTTGGAGATTCTGTAAGAAAGGTCGTCCTTAGGGAAGTTTTGCGGCACATTTGTAAAATCTATCGTAAGAGGTACGCGCTTTGTCTTATGAATAATAAGCTTAACATCGGCATTTAGCGTGTCGGTTTTAATTTCCTCGGGCTTTACAGCATCTCCGTTTTTATTAAGCAGTTCTATAGGAAGCTGTAAAACTGTAGTTTTGCTAAGCGGTTCATTGCCAAGGTCTGTGCGCACCACCACACGGGATATCTTATCGAGCTCTGCCTCCGGACCTTTTATGGTTATTTCGGCAGGCGTAACCAACGGCTCGTCAAGCCTTATATAGCCGTCCGGCACCATAAAGTTTGTTATCTCGTGCTCCACTACATACTTACGCTCTAAAAGCTTGTCAAACTTAACCTTGACAACACGCGGTGTCACACCTACAAAATCAAAATCCTTGTCGGTTTTACTTACAGGTTCAAGTGTTAAATCGTAAGAGCCGGCACCCGAAACATTGCTTAACGAAGCATTTATTGCAATGTCTTTTTCAGAAAGATTGGCTACAATATAGTGCTTGCCGGAAACTTTAACGTCCGCTACCGTAATGTCCTCGCTTAATAAATTAAGCCCTTGTTTTACAATAATAGGGTTATTTTTATCAATTATAATAGGGATATCTTTTACTGTAAATTCTTTTATCGGGTTTACAGAAATAGCAACTATAACGTAGGTTATAAATGCAAGCAACAGCGAAATTATTTTAAGAAAAGTATTATTTAGAAAGAGCTTTTGCATTTTTTCTTTTAGCTTGCTCATTTACTCTTCCCCTTCCAAAAGCTTGTCCGTTTTTCGCCTTTGTCATCTCTTTCCGCTTTTAATATAGCATCATCAAGTATTTTGCGAAGCTGGTCTACAGAAAGATTAATATTAAGCTTTCCGTTTCTGGCAACAGATATATAGCCTGTTTCTTCGGACACAACTATAACTATAGCGTCCGAATTTTCGCTCATTCCCAAAGCGGCGCGGTGGCGAGTGCCAAGCTGCTTACTTATTTCATAATTTGTGGACAGCGGTAAAAAACACCCTGCTGCATGAAGTCTGCCTGCGCGTATAATCATGGCTCCGTCATGCAAAGGCGAGTTTGTAAAGAATATGTTGCCTATAAGCTCGGCGCTGGGGTCTGCGTCTATTACCGTACCTGTTTTTATTATGTCGCCAAGCTTTGTTTGCTGCTCTAAAACCATAAGAGCGCCTGTCTGTGTGCGCGAGAGCGACGAGGCGGCTTCGCACACTGCTGCAATTGCCTTTTGCCATTTTAAGCGCAGCACTTCTTCGCTGTCGGCATGAGCCGAAAACAACCCTATGGGCAGCTTGCTCCGCCCTATCTGCTCCAGCGCGCGCCTAAGCTCTGGCTGAAAAACAACCACCAAAAGTATAAGACCGTTTTCAAGCAGATATCGCATTATAAAAAGCACGGTTTGCATCTGTGTTAAAAAAGCCAAAAGATATGCGGCGGCAAACACCACAAGCCCCTTTACAAGCTGTGCGGCACGGGTTTCCTTCATAAGATGAGCGAGCTTATAGATAAGGTATGCTACAACGAGCATATCTAATATTTCTAAAGGGCCTATTAACTTTACTGTGCTTACAAATGAAGTCCAAAAGGAATCCAGTGACTGAAACGTGTCCATTTTTAACATCCTTTATTTCAGATTGTTATAATTATATGACTAAACGCGCAAAAACTGCGGCGCAGAAGTGCTTTTTATATACTAACTATTATATTTTAACACATCTGCGCCGTATTTCAATGCTTATAGCCGTTAATTTTCAATAATTTTAGAATTGTTAAAAATTCCTCTACATCTTTTTCAGTATTAAACATTCCTAAGCTTAACCTGACAGTGCCTTTTTGCAGCGTTCCCATCTTTTTATGTGCCAGCGGCGCACAGTGCAGCCCCGCCCGCACAGCCACATCATAGCCATTAAGCTGCTTTGCTGTTTCCTCCGAATGCTCGTTGTCCATGTTAAACGAAAGCACCGGTAAATGGTGTTTTGCGCTTGGGCGCTTTGTATAAAGCACGGCTCCGTTTATTTTTTGTATGCCATCGTAAAGCTGCTGTGCCAAAAGCAATTCTTGTCTGCTGATATTATCTGTGCCCTTTAGCTTTATTGCAGAAATACCCGCACCCAAAGCTATTATTCCCGCTGTATTTACCGTTCCGCTTTCAAGCATATCGGGTAGAAAATCCGGCTGTGTGTATTCCATAGAGTTACTGCCAGTGCCGCCTTCGGCAATAGTTTTAAGAACCGGTGCATTTGGCGAAACCAGAAGTACTCCTGTGCCTGTTGGCCCGTAAAGCCCCTTATGCCCCGGTGCGGCAAGGTAATCTATACCCATATCCATCATATTTATCGGCTCTGTGCCCGCTGTTTGAGCGCAATCGGCAAGTAAAAATGCTCCGTATTTATGCGCAAGCTGTGCAAGGCGTGCTACAGGCAGCTTTATACCAAAGGCATTAGAGCCATGTGTGCAGGCTATAAGCTTTGTATTTGGGCGCATGGCTTCTTTAAAGCTTTCTACGGTGGCATCGTCGTCGCCCTCTGTCACACTTGCTATAGTATAATCTACAAAAGAGCCTTGCCACAGCTTATAAACCGGTCGCAAAACCGAGTTATGCTCGAGGTCTGAAATTACCACATGGTCGCCGCTTTGCAAAAGCCCTTTCAATACAATATTAAGCGAATGTGTACAGTTTTGTGTAAAAACCACGTTTTCGGGCGTAAATGCCCCCAAAAGCTCTGCCACAGCCTCGCGGGTTTTGTACACCTGCTCTGCGGTTTTTAGCGACATATCGTGCCCCGCTCTGCCGGGGTTGGCTCCGTAAAAGCTTAAATACTCGGTGTATGCGCGCATAAGCTGCTTTGGTTTTGGGTAGCTTGTGGCTGCATTATCAAAATATATCATATACCCGCACCGTCCAAAGGCAAAATATCTACTACACGAATACCCGCGGAACGCAGCAAAGCCGCGGCATTTTGTGTGTCTGCAGTTGCCACACGCAAGCTGTAACCACAGCCGTACTTGCTTGCCGCGCCTATATTTCTTTCAAGATATGCGCTTACTCCATAATTATTAAGAAGCTGTTGCCCGCGCATTGCGTAGGTAATAGACTTAACTATTATTATACTTTTCTCCATCTTTTCACTATACCTCCCTGTCTAGCTTGAAACGCAGCATTTTGCTATATTACAATTAGAAATTTTAGTTTTAATTTTTTATTTATCAGTTGTCTTACTATTTTATGCCGTAAAAATTTTTTCGCCACAAAAAAATCTCTCTGCAAGCCATAAGCCGCAAAGAGATTTTTTACCGCAGTGCACACGGTTTTTTATATTAAAAGGCTATAACTATTCCTCCGTCATTTGCATACATACTGCTTAGCCCGCCTGTCGGTGCTATTAAAATTTCTTTAAACGAATACAACGCCTCTGCCATTTCTTTAAGCCTGTTTGCCTGCTTAATGTTGTTGCAATGCGTTATTACAAGTGTTTTTTTACTGGTATCGGAGCAATGCTCGCCTATGGTGTCGGCAAGCTTTTTTATAGCAGCATCTGTCCCGCGTGCCTTGGAGTAAAAGGCAATATTTCCGTTGCCGTCAGAGCCTAAAATAGGACGTATACCCAAAACCGATGCCACTGTGCCCGCAATCTTGCTCATACGACCGTTTTTTATAAGATTATCTAAATTTTCGAGTACAAAAAAAGTTTTCATTTCTTTTACAAAGGCTTCTATATTTTTTACTATTTCGCTGTTTTCAAGCTTTTTGTTCATATCATCGGCAAGCTTTATAGCCACCAAAAGCTCGCCCGCAGAAGCACTTTTAGAATCTACAACATGAACCTCGCAGGGTTTGTTTTCTAAAAGCTGTTTGCCTGCAACGGCACTGTTGTACGAGCCCGAAAGATTAGACGAAAGCGTAACTATAAAAGCCGTGTCTGCACCTGCACAGGCATCGGCATAATCTCCGGGTGAGGGGCACGATGAACGTGCAGTTACCTTTGTTGACTTCATTTTTGCAATAAAATCGGGTATATTAAGCTTTTCGTCATCTACAAACACCATGTCGCCAAGCTTCATCGAAAGCGGAACCACCGAAAGGGATATTTTCTCCTTTAAGGCCGGTAACATATCGCAACAACTGTCTACAATAAGTTTATAGTTCATGCTGTTTCCTCCTTTTTTATAAGACAAACCGCATATGCGGCTATACCTTCTTCTTTGCCCGTAAACCCCAGTGCTTCTTCGGTAGTTGCTTTTACATTCACATCATCAAAGCTAATTTCGCAGGCATCGGCAATGTTTTGCCGCATAGCCTTTATAAAGCCTGCAAGCTTTGGGCGCTGTGCCACAACAGTAGAGTCTATATTACATATTTTACAGCCGTTTTGTTTAAATTTTTTCATAAGCTCACGCAGCAGCATTATGCTGTCTGCATTTTCGTAAGCAGGGTCGCTGTCAGGGAACATCACACCAATGTCGGGCATAGCAGCAGCTCCTAAAAGCGCGTCCATCACTGCATGGGTCAGAACATCGGCATCAGAATGCCCCAAAAGCCCCATTTCATGCGGAATTTCTACGCCTCCCAAAACAAGCCGTCTTCCAACAGTAAGTCGGTGAACATCATAGCCATGCCCTATTCTCATCTCAGCCCTCCATCTGCTCCAAAAGTGCCTGTGCATACGAAATATCGTCGGGCGTTGTTATTTTTATATTGTTATAATGCCCGCGAGAAACATAAACGCGCTGCCCTATAGCCTCTATAAGCTGGCAGTCGTCGCTGTAATCGCTGCCTGTTTCGTCCGCATTTTGCATCGCTCTGCGGTAAAGCTCTATTTCAAATATCTGAGGAGTCTGTGCAATATAAAGCTTTGCGCGGTGTATTGTTTTTTCTACGAATCTGTCGTCATCTACTTCTTTTATAGTGTCCTTTACCTTTACACCCAAAAGCGCCGCTTTATGTATAAAAACATCTTCCAGGCAATTTTCTATAGCACCCGTCAGCACAAGCGGACGCGCACCGTCATGTATGGCAACATATTCACAGCGGTCATCAACACAGTTTACGCCGCAAAAAACAGACTCCTGCCGTGTTTTGCCGCCTGCGACTATAAACTTAACCTTGTTTATAAAAAAATCGCGCACCTGTCTGTTAAGCACAGCTATATTCTCTTTTTTGGTGACCAATATAATCTCATCAATCATCTTAGAATGCTCAAATGCCAAAATACTTCTTATGACAACAGGCATTCCGCCAAGCTCTACAAGCTGCTTGTCTATGCCCTCCATACGGTTGGCGCTGCCTGCGGCAACTATTATGGCAGAAACAAAGGGGCGTGTCTTTTTTTGCATTATGTCATCTCCCAAACTTAAATATTAATTAGAGCAAGGCTGATGATTTTTTGCTTAAACGCTCGGTTTTTGGCGGCGGTGGCTCTCCCTCGCTCTCCGGAGTGTTCCAATCCTCCGGAAAAAGCTCTTTAAAAAACTCATACGGGCTTGGCTGTTCTATATCCTGTATCAGCGCAACAGTAAGCTCAAGCTCTTTATTTTTATTATTGACAGTATCATAGCGGTTTATTTTTAACCGCACTGTTTCTCCCGCTTTTTTACCCTTTATTGCTAATAAAACATCATTAAAGGTGGCTGTAGGTGTGGTATTAATCTGTGTTATGACGTCACCTGCCAAAACTCCGCTTAAAGGCATATTGCTGCCCGCCTTAAACGACTCCACATATATTCCTACGGGCATTCTTTTACGCCTGGATAAATCCTCGGTAACCTCATGCGAAACACAGCCAAGACACACGCGGCTTTTTATTTTACCTGCGGTTCTAAGCTCGTCTATTATAGGCTTTGCCGAATTAATTGATATTGCAAAGCCCAAGCCCTCTACACCGGTTGCTATATATTTTGTAGAGCTTATACCGATAACCTGTCCGTTTGCATTTATCAAAGCTCCGCCCGAATTGCCGGGGCTTATTGCGGCATCTAGCTGCAAAAGGTCTGTATAATGAATTTCGCCGACATTAATCTCGCGTTTAAGACCCGATATTATGCCCTGAGTTGCAGTACCTGCCAAATTTATCTCTTGCGGCGTACCTATTATAATTACTTTTTCGCCAAGCTTTACCTTGTCGGAATTACCCATCTCGGCAGGGACAAGCGTAAGCTCCTCTTTTTCGGCATCTATTTTTATTACCGCAATATCTGTTCTGGTATCTAAACCGATTACCTTTGCGGCATACTCTTTTTTGCTTCCGTTTAAAACCACACGCACACCGCTTGCATATTCTACAACGTGTGCATTCGTTATAATATATCCTTCTTTTTCAAAAATTACCCCGCTGCCTATGCCCTCCATTGTCATACCCTGCATAGTGGCAGAAACTTTTACGGTTACAACGCTGGGCATTGCTTTTTCTATAGCCTGCTCTGTTGTAAAAGCACCCTGCGGCGCAGCATCGCCTGCCGCCTGCGGCTTGTCGTTAAGTTTAAGCCCCTCGTAAAGCGGCAGCTCCTCAGGCTCCGGCTGTGATACTTGCCCGGCAGAGCTTTTAGGCGCTAAGACAGCCCTTCCGCTTACTACCGAAAACACACCCAGCACAGCAAAGCCCAGCACGCATACACACGCAACGCACAGTAAGGCTACGCCAAAAGCCGCAAAACCCGATGGTCTTTTCTTTGGCTGCGGTGTTACAAAGCTTTGCTCATTTTCCTCAGGCATTTATGTCACCTCACAAAACAATAAGTGGTTATTTGTCCTCCAGATATTCGTCATAAGTAGATATTTTATCTGTGCAGCCCTCAGGGGTTATTTCTATAATGCGGTTTGCAATTGTCTGTATAAACTGATGGTCGTGAGATGCAAAAAGCAGCACGCCTTTAAAATCTATAAGACCATCGTTTACGGCTGTTATGGATTCCAAATCGAGATGATTGGTGGGCTGGTCCAGCACAAGCACGTTGGAGCCGAACATCATCATTCTAGAAAGCATACAGCGCACTTTTTCTCCGCCGGAAAGCACCTTTACGGCTTTATTTACATCATCGCCAGAAAAAAGCATTTTACCCAAAAAACCACGCAGATAGGTTTCGTGCGTGTCACTTGAATATTGCTCTAGCCACTTTATCACGGATAAATCGCAATCATTAAAAAAAGCTGTGTTATCAGCCGGAAAATACGACTGAGTTGTTGAAATACCCCACTTGAAGCTGCCGCTGTCCGGCTCAAGCTCCCCCATAAGCACTTTAAAAAGTGTGGTCGTGGCTATCTCGCTCTCGCCGACAAAGGCTATTTTGTCGCCCTTACCCACGCGGAAAGAAATATTATTGAGAACCTTTACACCGTCAACGGTTTTAGAAAGCTCCTCCACCGCCAAAATTTCTTTGCCCGGCTCTCTGTCCATCACAAAACCGACATAGGGGTATTTGCGCGATGAGTTTGGCATTTCTTCAACGGTAAGCTTATCTATAAGCTTTTTACGGCTGGTTGCCTGCTTGGATTTTGATTTATTGGCAGAAAAGCGTTGTATAAATGCTTGCAATTCTTTTATTTTATCTTCCGATTTCTTTTTTTGGTCATTCATAAGGCGCTGCATCATAATGCTTGATTCATACCAAAAGTCGTAGTTTCCTACATACATACGAATCTTTGTGAAGTCTATATCTACTATATGCGTACAAACATTGTTTAAGAAATGCCTGTCATGCGAAACAACTATTACAGTTCCGGGGTAATCTAAAAGAAAATCTTCAAGCCAGTTTATAGATTTAATATCAAGCCCGTTTGTAGGCTCATCGAGCAAGATAATATCAGGGCTGCCAAAAAGGGCGCGCGCAAGCAGCACCTTTACCTTTACTTTTTCTGAAAGCGCCGCCATCTCCGCGTAAAGCGTCATGTTATCAAGCCCCAAGCCCTGCATAAGCTTGCCCGCGTCGGTTTCTGCCTCCCAGCCGCCAAGCTCTGCAAATTCGCCCTCCAGCTCTGCCGCCTTGTTGCCGTCCTCCTCGGTAAACTCCGCTTTATTATAAAGCTCGTCCTTTTGCTCTAAGACCTCGTAAAGGCGCTTGTTGCCCTGCAATATCGTCTGCATTACAGTGAGGCTGTCAAAGGCATAATGGTCCTGCTTCAGCACTGACATACGTGTTTTTTGAGGTATGGAGATTTCGCCCTTAGTGGGCTCAAGCTCGCCCGAAAGTATCTTTAAAAATGTAGATTTACCCGCCCCGTTAGCGCCTATTACTCCGTAACAATTCCCGCCCTGAAAAAAAAGATTTACATTTGAAAATAAATTTTGCCCATTAAAAGAAAGCGCTAAGTCGGTTACTGTAATCATAGTTCCTCCAAAATATACCAATTTAATAATAAGCCCAAAGCAGAAGCTTTAAAGCCTGCCTGCCTCTGTTGCGGCTTTAAAGAATATCACAAATTATTTTACTTAATAAATATTTAATTATTATACCATAAAAGCAAAGCGTTATGGTATAATTTCGCATCGCCATAGGCGGCGAATGTAAATAAAAGTATAATAGACGTTTGCGGCTATTATACCATAAAAGCAAAGCGTTATGGTATAATTTCGCATCGCCATAGGCGGCGAATGTAAATAAAAGTATAATAGACGTATGCGGCTATTATACCACAAAAGAGCAAAACGCGCAACGCTGCCGCGCATATTTCATATCCTTGCGCCCAATATAGGCACTTGCTCGGCACGAAACTCGTCAAAGGTACCTGCGTCCAATGCTGCACGAATTTTTTCCATAAGTGTATTGTAAAAAAACAAGTTATGCTGCACCGCAAGGCGCATTGCCAGCATTTCGTTTGCCTTAAAAAGGTGCCGCAAATATGCCCGCGAATGGTTTTTACAGCAGGTGCACTGACAAGCTTCATCAAGAGGCCTGTCGTCATGCGCATATTTCTCGTTTATGAGGTTGCGGATTCCCTGAGAAGTAAAAAGGTGACCATGTCGCGCATTGCGGCTTGGCATTACACAATCGAACAAATCCACACCGCGATAAACTCCCTCTATGATATTGACAGGTGTGCCCACTCCCATTAGATACCTGATTTTATTCTTTGGCATATACGGCTCTATAGCCTCTATTACCTCATACATTTCCTCGGCAGTATCACCTACCGCAAGCCCGCCTATGGAATATCCGTCCAAATCCAAATCGGCAATTTCTTTCATATGCTCTATTCGTATATCACTAAATGTGCTGCCTTGATTTATGCCAAAAAGCTGCTGACTGCGGTTTATCGTGCCGTCAAGCGAATTAAGGCGCTGCATCTCTGTTTTGCAGCGTTTAAGCCAGCGTGTGGTTCTCTGCACCGATTGCTGCGTATATTCGCGCGTTGCGGGGTTTTCTATACATTCATCAAATGCCATAGCAATTGTGGAGGCTAAATGTGACTGAATCTGCATACTCTCCTCAGGACCCATAAATATTTTTTTGCCGTCTATATGCGACGAAAAATAAACGCCTTCTTCTTTTATGGTACGCAGCTTTGCAAGCGAAAAAACCTGAAAACCGCCGCTGTCTGTAAGTATTGGGCGCTGCCAGTTCATAAATTTGTGCAGCCCGCCAAGCTCGTGTATAAGCTCATCTCCGGGGCGCAGGTGCAGGTGGTAAGTATTGCAAAGCTCCACCTGACATTTTAACTCAACTAAATCCGGCGATGAAATTCCGCCCTTTATGGCAGCAGAGGTTGCAACGTTCATAAAAGCCGGTGTTTGCACAGTGCCATGCACCGTTTCGTAGCTGCCGCGCCGCGCTGCGCCCTCGGTTTTTAAAAGAGTATACTTAGCCATAATGTCCTCTTTCTTTTTTTATTATACATAAAGCTTTGTTATATAAGCAGAATGTAAAAATATATTTACAGCTTCTGCCCTGTATGGTTTTTCGTTATAAACATGGCGTCCCCAAAACTAAAAAACCGGTATTTTTCTTCTACCGCAAGCTTATATGCGTTCATAGTGTGCTCGTAGCCCGCAAAAGCCGAAACCAGCATTATAAGCGTGCTCTCCGGTAAATGAAAGTTTGTAACAAGGCAATCGAGCACCTTAAAGTCATAGCCCGGGTAAATAAATATATCGGTGTAGCCGTCGTCAGCACAAAGACCACCGTGCTTTGCAGCCACACTTTCAAGCGTACGGCACACCGTAGTGCCTACTCCGATAACACGGTGTCCTCCTGCCTGCGCTTTTTTTATAACATCAACTGTTTCCTGCGGCAAATGATAATGCTCGGAGTGCATATGGTGATTAGTAAGGTCGTCCACCTTTACAGGACGAAAGGTGCCCAGCCCGACATGGAGTGTGACACAAGCTATTTTAATGCCCTTTATTTTAAGCTGCATGAGCATTTCTTTTGTAAAATGAAGCCCCGCTGTTGGTGCGGCGGCAGAGCCTATCTCGTGCGAATATACAGTTTGATAGCGCTCTTTATCTTTTAATTTTTCGGTAATATACGGAGGAAGCGGCATTTGTCCGATTTGTTCAAGTATAGAATAAAAATTTTCGCCCTCGGCATAGGTAAAACGCATAAGGCGGTTGCCACCCTCTACGGTCTGCAAAACTTCACCCTTCAAAGCACCGTCGCCAAAAACAAAGCTTGCGCCTGTTTTTGCTTTTTTGCCAGGGCGCACCAATACCTCCCACACATCTTTTTCTTTTTGCTCTAAAAGCAAAACCTCGATTCCCCCGCCGCTTTCACTTTTTTTGCCGTAAAGCCTTGCCGGCAGCACGCGGGAATCATTTATTATAAGTGCATCTCCCGCATTTAAAAGCTCGGTCAAATCATAAAAATGATGATGCGAAAGCTCGCCTGTGTCACCGTTTAAGCACAAAAGGCGCGACTGATTGCGTGGTTCTATGGGGGTTTGGGCAATAAGCTCCTGCGGGAGCTCGTAGAAAAAATCTGAGGTTTTCATTAACTGAATCTCCGTTCAAAACAAAATAACGATATATCTCTTCCGCTATAATATGCAGCAGCGGAAATGGCAATCGTTCTGCAAAAGCGGCTGCAAAGCCAATTGCATTATAGAGGAAAATCTATAGTTCTTTATTATTCAAAATAGAATTGCCGCAAAAACTAAAAATAATTGACATGAATAAGCCAAAATGCTAATATAGTCTAATAGAATAACACCGGATAGTGCTATGGCTAAAAAGACGCCTACGCTCTATTATATGGCAAATGCAACCGGTTTTCAACCGGTTTTTTTACTTTAAGTGTTTTATCCAAAAGACATTTCACATTTTAAGGCAAAAAACAATAAAAAACGAAGGGTGGGCAATGCCGCGGCAAATTAAAAAAAGCGGCGGCACTTTTATTATGAAAAGTTTTAACGTAGGTGTAGTTGGTGCTACGGGCATGGTAGGGCAAAGGTTTATAACACTTTTAGAGGGGCACCCAAACTTTAAGGTAACACTGCTTGCAGCCAGTGAACGCTCTGCGGGGCAGGCTTACATAGAGGCAGTCGGCAAGCGTTGGTCCATGGACGAAGCTATACCGGAAAGAATAAAAAACATGGTGGTACAAAATGCTGCCGAGGTTGACAAAATAGCGGCGGCGGTAGACTTTGTTTTTTGCGCCGTGGACATGAAAAAAGATGATATTAAAGCGCTTGAAGAAGCCTTTGCAAAAGCAGAATGCCCTGTAATATCTAATAACTCGGCACACCGCTGGACACCCGACGTGCCCATGATTATACCTGAGATTAATGCCGCACACGCAGAAATTATAGCTAGCCAGCGCCGCCGTTTGGGTACTAAGCGCGGGTTTATTGCGGTTAAGTCAAACTGCTCTATACAAAGCTATGTACCCGCATTAGCACCTCTTATGGGCTTTGGAATAAGCAAGGTGCTCGCCTGCACCTATCAGGCTATAAGCGGCGCGGGCAAAACCTTTGAGAGCTGGCCCGAAATGGTTGATAACCTCATACCGTTTATAGGCGGCGAAGAAGAAAAAAGCAACTGCGAGCCTTTAAAGGTGTGGGGGGAAATAGTAGGAGATGAAATTATCCCCGCCACTTCTCCCTCTATTACGACGCAGTGCCTTAGAGTACCTGTTTCTAACGGTCACACAGCCGCGGTTTTTGTAAGCTTTGACAAAAAGCCTTCTATTGACGAAATAAAAGCCTGTTGGAAAAGCTTTAAGGGTGAGCCGCAGGAGCTTTCTCTGCCGTCTGCGCCAAAACAATTCTTACACTATTTTGAAGAAGAAAACCGTCCGCAGGCAAAGTGCGACCGTATGCTTGAAAACGGCATGGCTGTGTCTATAGGGCGCTTGCGCGAGGACACGCAGTATGACTACAAATTTGTTTGTTTAAGCCACAACACCATACGCGGCGCAGCTGGCGGGGCAATACTTTTAGCCGAGCTTTTAGCCGCTAAGGGATACCTCGATTAAAACAGAAAAGGGGTTTTTTAATGAAAAAGACAATATTTACAGGCTCAGGTGTCGCCATTATAACGCCGATGAACAGCGACGGTTCTATAAACTACGATGAACTTTCACGCATAATATCTTTTCAGCTTATCAACCACACAGATGCAATTATAATTTGCGGCACAACAGGTGAAAGCTCTACAATGAGTGACGAGGAGCATCTTAAAGCCATCGAATTTACCGTAGACCACGTTGCGGGGCGCGTACCTGTCATTGCGGGAGCGGGCAGCAACGACACTGCATATGCCATATGGCTTTCTAAAGAAGCAGCAGCAGTAAAGGCAGATGCTCTGCTGCAAGTAACACCGTACTACAACAAAACCTCTCAGGCGGGGCTGGTGCGCCACTTTAACACAATTGCCGACGCAACCGCGCTGCCTATAATACTGTACAATGTGCCAAGCCGCACAGGTATGGATATTTCTGTGGCAAGCTACACCGAGCTTGCCAAACACCCGAACATTGTGGCAACAAAGGAAGCAAGCGGAAATATCTCTAAAATTGCACAGGTAGCACAGGCTTGCGGCGAAAGCCTTGCCATATATTCGGGCAATGACGATGAAATAACCCCAATATTGGCACTTGGCGGCAAGGGTGTAATATCAGTTTTAGCAAACGTTATGCCACAGCAAACACATGATATATGCAAATTGTTTTTTGATGGCAAAGCTGCCGAAAGCACCGCGCTTCAGCTAAAGCTTCTTCCACTTATAAATGCGCTGTTTTCTGACGTGAACCCCATGCCGGTAAAAGAAGCAATGAACCTTTGCGGCTGGAACGCAGGCAAATGCAGGCTTCCGCTTATAGAATGCTCTGAGAGCTCATGCGCAATGCTTAAAAAAGAGCTTTCCGCATTAGGACTTTTAAAATGATTACAAAGCAAAAGGATGTTTATATGAAAAAAATTATACTCTCGGGTGCAAACGGACGAATGGGGCACGTTATAGCGGCAAGCATAAAAAACCGCAACGACTGCGAGCTTGTTGCTGGCATAGACATAAACAGTGCCAAATATGATGATTTCCCCATTTTTACAAGCCCCGCCCTGTGCAATATTGCCGCCGATTGCATTATAGATTTTTCTCACCCGACACTTTGCAGCTCTGTTACCGAGTATGCCGTACACACAGCCACACCGCTTGTAATGGCAACAACAGGGCTTAACGATGAACAGCTTGCACTTTTAAAAAAAGCCTCAGAGCTTATACCCGTGTTCTTTTCGTTTAATATGTCACTTGGGGTAAACCTTTTGGCGGGGCTGGCAAAAAAAGCCGCTGCCGTTTTAGGGCAGGGCTTCGATATAGAAATTATAGAAAAGCACCACAACCAAAAGGTAGATGCGCCTAGCGGCACAGCCATAATGCTTGCAAATGCCATAAACGAACAGCAAAACGGGCGCTACCACTTTGTCTATGACAGGCACAATATCCACGAAAAACGCAGTACGGACGAGATAGGCATTCACTCGGTGCGCGGGGGTACAATAGCGGGTGAGCATGAAGTGATATTTGCGGGACAGGACGAAATTATAACGCTTTCTCACAGCGCCATGTCCAAAGAGGTATTTGCCACAGGCGCTGTAAACGCGGCAATGTTTACTGCCGAAAAGCACGCGGGTATGTATGACATGAGCGACCTAGTTGCGGAATTATAATTTTTTTAAAAGAAAGGCGGAGTGCTTGCAATGAAAGGTGTAACAAAAATATCTGTATGCGATGACATTTCTTTAATAACCTTTAACGGAATCGGCTCAGACCTAAAATTTATTTCCGATGTATTTACAACCCTTGCGGCTGCCGGAATAAACATGGATATGATTTCGCAGACAGCACCAACCGGCGACAAAATAAGTGTTTCATTCACTGTGTGTGGGCACGACCTTATAAAGGTACTTTCGCTTATTAAAAATTATACAGAAAAATATCCCAAATTTAAGCCACTTGTTACAGGCAGCAACAGTAAAATTCAGCTTTTTGGCGAAGAAATGCGTCACACCGAGGGCGTTGCCGCAAAGGTTTTTTCGGCTGTGGCCGGCGCAGGTGCGCAGGTACTTATGATTACAACCTCTGAGGTTGATATTTCGCTTTTGCTTACCAGCTACAACTTGGACGAAACACTTGATGCTTTACAAAAAACCTTTGAGCTTAATGAAATATCGCTTTAAGGCAAAACCGTTGGAACAAGCAATGTAAACGGGTAAAACGGTAAATTGCGTAAAACACTGTAAACAACAATTAAGACCGCAACGATTAATAAAGCTTTAAATGACAGGCGCGCATCTATATGATTGCCGCCTGTTTTTATATAATCTATTATGCGGGCGATAAAATAAACCGCTATAAACGGCAAAAGTACAACCAACAAGGGGTTATACCTAAAGGCTCTGTAAAACTGCAAATGCAAGACACTGCGCAAAGCGCGCGAAGCCCCGCAGCCCGCACAATAAAACCCTGTAAAAAAGTGCACCATGCAGGGTATGCCCGTACCGCCCTGCGGGCTTATAAAAAGCAGCGCCGCGCCCAAAAAAAGCGCGACGCATATTGCCAAAACAATAATAACTCGTTTTTTCATTTAGTAGTTAAAAGTTCCGCCGTAAGCGCCAAAGGACGCAACCCCCAAGAGCATCACGACTAAATAAATAATTATACCTACCAAAATAGTTGCAGCAGCAATAATTGTCCACATTTTAGAGGATTTTGCGGCGGCCTTAGCACCCATAAAATCTCCCATAGCTTGCAGCTTGTCAATTTTTGCGGCGTAAACTATAGCAGGTATGCCAAAAGGCAGACAGCACATAACTGTAACCAATATGGCGAAAATTAAATATGTAGTGCTGTTTATTGGCGCAGCACCCATTGGCGGCTGCTGTGAGGGATTGTAGCTGTACTGCCGGTTGTACTGCGGCGGTGTGTTGTAGTTGTTGTACTGCGGCGGGGCTTCTTGCTGCGGGTTTTGGTTTTGCGCGGCATTTGCAGCCTGTGCAAACTCGTCATAGCTTGGTGCAGGCTCTGGGTTACTCTGCTGACTGTTTTCGGAAGAAGCTTCTTCTGCCTGCCGCTGTGCTGCATCAGGCATAGGTTGTTCTTCTGTTGGAATTGGCTGCTGTGCATTTTCTTGTGGTGTTGCCGGTTGTTGCTGCATCGGTGCACCGCACTGTGCGCAAAAAAGAGCCGAATCAGGCATATTAGCGCCGCATTTTGTACAAGTCATTAGTTTTCCTCCCTAAAATCTGCAATATTTTTCAATATAAGCTTTCATAGCAGAAAGAACCTCGGCGTAACCGCCATGCTCTTTAAGATATTCACAAAGGTCACGCACATCTACAATGGCATGAACATTTATACCAAACTCATCTTTTACTTCCATAACCGCTGTTTTATTTGGGTTCTGCCCCACCTCGCAGCGGTTTACCGAAATAAACATATGCTCAGCTTTAATATTTGCCGCCGACATAAGCACCGGCATTGTTTCTCTTACCGCCGTGCCGGCAGTAATAACGTCCTCTATTATTATAACGCTGTCGCCGTCCTGTGGCTTATACCCAACAAGCGCGCCGCCCTCTCCGTGGTCCTTAGCCTCTTTACGGTTGAAAAAAAACGGCTTGTTTATACCATATTTGGTGGCAAGAGCCGACGCCGCCGAGGTAACAAGCGGTATGCCCTTGTATGCAGGGCCAAACATTGCAGTAAAGTTTTCGCCGCAGCTTTCGTTTATACACTGCGCATAAAACTCTCCCAAACGGGCAATCTGCGCACCTGTGCGGTAGTTGCCGGTGTTTACAAAGTAAGGAGAAAGCCTTCCGCTTTTTGTTTTAAACTCACCAAAGCGCAATACATCTGCGCTCATCATAAACTCTATAAATTCATTTTTTGCCGAAGTAAGCACCTATAAAAACCTCATTCCGATTATAATATATGTATTAAAAAGACCCCGTATAACAGGTATAAGTGTAGCATAAAAATCTTATTTACACAAGTAAAACAAGTAGTAAATATGTAAAAAAACGTCTAAAGTGCCATACATTTTACAAAAAGCGGTTCATATTCCTCGCTTATACTGCTGTATATATCACGTATTTTTTTACTGCGGGCTTCGGCATTTTTCATTATTTCATCGTAGTGCACAAGAACAATATCGGCGATGTCCCTTGAAATTTTGTTATTCTCAGCCATACCCTTTATAATACCGACAGTGCGCTCTTTACTGTAACCGTTTTTGTAGCTTCGTACACCTGTCAGAGCACTTAAAATGTCGGCAACCGCAACGGCTCTTTGGCAAGGCGTAAGCTTATCCGCTTTAAGCCCGTAAGGATATCCGCTTCCGTCCAGCTTTTCGTGATGCCGCACAGCAATATCGCATATTTCGCTGTTAATATACGGTCTTAATATTTCTTCGCTTACAGAAACGTGCAGCTTCATAACCTGCATTTCCTCATTGGTAAGCCTACCCGGGTTTTCCAGTATTGAAAGCGGTGTTGATATTTTACCTATATCATGCAAAAGTGCGCCGTAATAAACCGCTCGTCTGCCATACTCATCTATATTCATAAAATCAACAAGCTCCAAGCTTATATTGACTGTCATTATCGTGTGTAAAACTGTGGCTTCGCTTCTAAAATCTATTACAACTGCCAGCATTTTAAGGTACGCATTTATCTCGTCCTCGGTAAATTCACAGCTCTCTATGTATTCTGTAATTTCAGTCAAATAGCTGCCGTTTTTAAGGTTATTTATTATACCATATTCGTTATTTGCGGCATAAAAAAGCTCAAGCACATCAGGTGAAAAAGCAGAGCCTTTAAAGACTGCGCCCTCTCGCTGTTCTACCATAAAATTGTTGTTATGCATATATATGTCAAGTCTGTCCACAAAAGAAAACATCATCGCTATTTGTTTGTATTTACATTCTATCTTGTCAAATTTGTCATATGGCAAATGATGATAAAGTACTATATCTGAAAACTCGGCAAGCGGAGAAAACTTTTTTAAAAACAAGCTGCCATAAACAGAATGCTGCCAAACATTTTTTGTTTCAAACTCCACAAGCCTGTCAATTTCATCTGTCTTATATGCGCCTATATCGTGCATAACAGCCAAAAGACCAACGCGATCCATAAAAGCTTTAGAAAAACCGCCTTCATACTTTAGCATTTTGTAAATTACATATGCTACACGTTCACCATGGTTTACAAGACGTTCATCTACCTTATTAAGCGTTTTACAAATAATAGAAATTACATCTTTTGACTTTATAGTAACTATAATCCTCATCTCCTAACATAGATTAAATAACATTTTTTCTTTTTATTATATCACATCATATCCCAAAAAAACATCTTTCAGCACAAAAATGTTAAACCTGTGACGAAAATTTTAACAAAATATCGCCCTCTCAAGTGCTGCAAGCATATGAGAGGGCGATATGGATAATTTTTTTACTGTTTATTTCATCAGGTCGCATATCTGATTAGAGAAAGCCACAGGGTCTTCAACCGGCAGCCCCTCTATTAGAAGCGCCTGCGTATATAAAAGCTGAGTATAGCTCTTTAGCTTTTCGGCGTCGGTGCCTTCAAGCTCTTTAAGCTTTTTAAACACGGGGTGATTGGCGTTAATTTCCAGCACACGCTCTGCCTTCACCTTTTGGTCGTTTGGCATTGCGTTAAGAACTTTTTCCATCTCGAGTGAAATTTCGCCACCGCTTGAAAGACAAACAGGGTGACTTTTTAGTCTGCCCGAAAGCTTTACTCCGCTTACTTTGTCGCCCAAATCGGACTTCATTTCGTCAAGAAGCGCCTTGTTTTCATCGTTTTGCTTATTTGCAGCATCTTTTTCTTCATCAGTTTCCAGACCCAAGTCGCCGGACGCTGCCGATTTAAACTCTTTTCCGCTGAACTCATGCAGCATTGTAAGCGCAAATTCATCGACATCATCGGTAAGATAAAGCACCTCAAAGCCCTTTTCACGAAGCAGCTCTATCTGCGGAAGTGCCGCAATGCGCTCGACAGTTTCGCCGGAAGCATAATAGATATATTTTTGCTCCTCTGTCATGCGTCCGACATATTCTGTGAGAGTTACAAGCTTTTTCTCGGCTGAAGAAACAAACATCAGCAAATCTTGCAAAAGCTCTTTATGAGCACCATATTCAGAATAAGCTCCGTATTTCAACTGCAAACCAAAGTTTTTATAAAAAGCTTCATATTTTTCGCGTTCGCTTGTAAGCATAGACAAAAGCTCGCTCTTTATCTTTTTTTCGAGCCTGCCCTCTATAATTTTAAGCTGCCTGTCATGCTGTAGCATTTCGCGGGAAATATTAAGGCTTAAATCCTGTGAATCGACAAGACCGCGCACAAAGCTAAAGAAATCGGGCAATAAATCGGCGCATTTGTCCATAATTAAAACGCCGTTTGCGTAAAGCTGCAAGCCTTTTTCGTAATCACGCGTATAAAAATTGTAAGGAGCACGAGAAGGTATAAACAACAGTGCGTTGTATGTAGCGCTGCCCTCTGTACTGCTGTATATTGTGCGGGCGGGGTCCTCATAATCGTGAAACTTTTCTTTGTAAAAATTATTGGTTTCTTCGGCTGTTATCTCGTTTTTGTTTTTCTTCCAAAGCGGCACCATACTGTTTAAGGTTTCGGTTTCGGTGTATGACTCGTACTCTGGCGCTTCGCCCTCTTTTTGCTCTGCACCCTCTTTAGGACGGCGTTTTTCTACTTCCATTTTTATTGGGTAGCGTATATAATCGGAATATTTTTCTACTATTTGGCGCAAGCGATAAGGCTCTAAAAATTCATCGTAATTTTCTTCATCGGTGTTTTCTTTTACCCTCAAAATAACATCTGTCCCGTGCCCGTCTTTTGCGCAGGGTTCTACAGTATAGCCCTCTACACCCTCCGATTGCCAGCAGAATGCTTCGTCGCTGCCATAGACGCGGCTGATAACCTTAACGTCATCGCTTATCATAAAGGCAGAGTAAAAGCCAACGCCAAACTGCCCTATTATGTCAATATCCTCGGCCTTTTCGCTATCTCCGTTCTCTTTTTTAAAGTTGAGCGAGCCGCTTTTTGCAATTGTTCCAAGGTTTTGTTCAAGCTCATCTTTTGTCATTCCGCAGCCGTTGTCAGACACAGTTATGGTACGAGCTGACTTATCGACAGTTAAATTTATTGCAAAATCGTCACGCGAAAGACCTGTAATGCCCTCGCTTAGAGATTTATAATAGAGCTTATCCATTGCGTCGCTTGCGTTGGATATAAGCTCGCGCAAAAATATTTCGCGATGAGTGTAAATTGAATGAATCATCATGTCTAAAAGCCGTTTGGATTCTGCTTTAAATTGTTGTTTTGCCATTTTATATTCCACCCTTATAATATTCTCTGGCACTCAATGTACCAGAGTGCTAATATCACTATAGTACAAACAACAAGAAAAAGCAAGCAAAGTTAAATTTGTTTACAATTTTTTAAAAACTGTTTAATAGTGAATCCAGCTAAACGGTTAAGCATACCTAAAGCACCTCGCCGCTCTTTGCGCTTTGATTATGATATACCGCATTGTTGCATCAAATATAAATTTCGTTCGCCAAAAAATTTTAAAAATCTCCATAAAGTTACACAGTAAAAGCTAATCGTCTTGCCGACTCGCGTTTTTGTGCTATAATATTTAAAGTGTATGCAAAAAAAGGCGAACGGTTTCCGTTGTAAATCAAAATAACTTCTGCTAAAATGTAAATAAATGGAATTTATTTGTTGTGTCACTGCTAATTTATTATAAAGCTACATATGTTTTGTTTAGCAAAGATAAATTAGCACAGACAAGGAAGGAAGCCAAAAAATGGAAAATACAATTACGCTTTATAAGAAAAACTTCTCTAAGATTGGTACACTGCAAAGCAGCAAGCAAATAAGCTATGGCATGATTGAAACACAGGAGAACGGAATTTCGCAATACGGCATTGGAATATATGTTGACGAAAACGGCAGCTGTGAGCACGATTTTCTTACAGGAATTTCATCTTCAAAAGAAGAAACTTTAGAAATTGTCACCTTTCTTTATGAAAATTCAGTTCAAATTGCAAATTGGCGAGAAATAACCTGCGACCTTTTAATCCACTGCATGGCTGAATATTGATAAAGCAATTTTTTTAAGGCGGCAAAAGTGAGGACAGGCTATGAGGCTTAACAAAAATTTTGAGAACCTTACACAAGACTATTTGTTTTATGACATTGCAAAAAAGGTGTCGGAATATACGGCAGAAAACCCCACAAAAAAGCTTATTCGTCTGGGAATAGGTGATGTCACACTACCTTTACCCATGGCGGCTGTAGCGGCTATGCAGGCGGCTGTGGCGCAAATGAGCAGTAAGGCAAGCTTCCGCGGATATGGACCGGAGCAAGGCTATGACTTTTTGCGTGAGGGCATTGCGGGGTATTATGAATCTCGCGGTACAAATGTGCCATTAGATGATATTTTTATAAATGATGGGTCAAAAAGTGCAATAGGCGGGCTTTCTGATTTGTTTGATGAAAATAACACCGTGCTTATTCCAAGCCCTGTTTACCCCGCATATGTCGACACAAGCATTATATCGGGGCGAAAAATAGTTTACCTTGCGGCAAACAAAGACAATGGTTTTTTACCTATGCCAAATGATAATATTGATGCCGATATCATCTATATTTGCTCGCCCAATAACCCGACCGGAGCAGCATATAACAAAGGCGAGCTGCAAAAATGGGTGAATTATGCCATAGAAAAAAGCGCCGTTATAATATATGACGCAGCCTATGAAGCCTTCATTACCGAAGAAAATCTGCCGCGAAGCATATACGAAATAGTCGGTGCGGAATCATGCGCCATAGAGCTATGCTCATTTTCTAAAATGGCGGGTTTTACAGGCACACGCTGCGGGTGGACAGTTGTACCGCAAAGGCTTAATATAAATGGGGTAAGTCTAAAAAAGCTGTGGCAGCGCAGACAAGCGACAAAATTTAACGGGGTTTCGTACATAATACAACGCGGCGCGGCCGCCGTTTTAACAGAAGCCGGTATGTCACAGGTAAAAGCAAACCTCGGTGTCTACCGCAAAAACGCCTCTATTATAACAAACACCCTGCGCGAGCTTGATATAAGCTTTAGCGGTGGTAAAAATTCGCCTTACATCTGGCTACGCTGCCCACAGTGCATAGACTCGTGGAGCTTTTTTGACAAGCTGCTTAACGAATGCGGAGTTGTTGGCACACCTGGAATAGGCTTTGGCAAATGCGGAGAAGGCTACCTACGTCTTACAGCCTTTGGTGACAAGGCGGCAACCGAGCTTGCAATGCGCCGCATAGCTAAGCTATATAACAGCAATATAACTTAGGCTGTATGCTTGATTGCACTTTATGTGTCAAATATGCTTGCTATGTAATTTGTATAAAATTTGCAAAAAGGCAAAAACAGCATTGACAATCTAAAGAGTATATAGTATAATAAATCTCGTCGCTGTAATACGCGCACTGTGGTGTGGGAGCATAGCTCAGCTGGGAGAGCATCTGCCTTACAAGCAGAGGGTCACAGGTTCGAGCCCTGTTGTTCCCACCACATTTTGGCCTGGTAGTTCAGCTGGTTAGAACGCTAGCCTGTCACGCTAGAGGTCGTGGGTTCGATCCCCATCCAGGTCGCCATTAAAAATATTATGCAGCCCCAGCGATGGGGAGCGAACAGCCGTGGAGCTAAACAGAGCCGCAAGGCGAAGATTTAGCGACAGAAAAGCTACCTGTGGCAGGTTTTCTACGGCGCGGGTAGACCCCATCCAGGTCGCCATTAAAAAATACTATGCAGCCTCGGTTCTCATGTTTTCTTGTTCCATTGTGGGGCAGCGCCCCACTTTTCCCATGCCTTTGTAGCTCAGTTGGTAGAGCAGAGGACTGAAAATCCTCGTGTCGTTGGTTCGATTCCGACCGAAGGCACCATTTGCGGGTTTA
Organism: Hydrogenoanaerobacterium sp.; assembly: GCA_036638975.1. Classification (GTDB taxonomy): domain Bacteria; phylum Bacillota; class Clostridia; order Oscillospirales; family Ruminococcaceae; genus JAVWJP01. The sequence goes on along the minus strand of JAVWJP010000001.1, from coordinate 6,826 downwards.
GCTCATTTGGTAGAGCGCCACCTTGCCAAGGTGGAGGTAGCGAGTTCGAACCTCGTAACCCGCTCCATATGAATATATAAGTAATATGGCGCCATAGCCAAGCGGTAAGGCAGAGGTCTGCAAAACCTTTATCCCCGATTCGATTTCGGGTGGCGCCTCCAAAAAAGATACCCACTACAAACCTTTTAGTAATACGGTTTGTGGTGGGTATCTTTTTATTTGCATAAACTAATTATTTATAAGCGAACGAATTTCATCACTGTTAAAATTATAAATTTTATTGCAAAAATGGCATGACACCTGTGTTTTAGGCTGCTCTTGCGCCATTTTTTCAAGCTCTTGCGCGCCTAAAGATATAAGAGCGCGCTCTATACGCTCGCGGCTGCAATTGCACTTGTATTCCACCTGAGTTTCGTCCAAAAGCTGTGGCGCAAAGCCCTGCATAACTTTTTTGCAAACATCATGCGGAGTAGCGCCCTGTGCAAACATAGCCGAAATTGCCGGCATATCCTTCATGTTGCTTTCAATATGCTCTATTTCTTCATCGGTAGCACCGGGCATAAGCTGCAAAAGATACCCCCCCGCCGCCTGCACGCTTAAATTTGGGTTTACCAAAACACCCAAAGCGCAAACTGTCGGAAGCTGCTCGCTGGTAGCATAATAACTTGTAATGTCCTCGGCAATCTCGCCGGAAACTATGGGAATTTGTCCCATATACGGCTCTTTCATACCTATATCTTTTATAACCTGCAAGTAACCGTTTGTACCAACAGCACCCTTTACATCAAGCTTTCCATATTGATTAAGCGGCAATTCCACAATATTATTCTGCACACAAACGCGCGGGTTCCCTGACGAATCGGAAACAGCTATGGCAGTACCCATAGGACCGTCACCGGCTATGCGAACCGTGACGGAATCATCTTCGCCTTTAAGCTGAGAACCCATTATTGCAGCGGCTGTAGCAAGCCTGCCTATAGCTGCTGTTACAACCGCCGAGGTTTTATGAAAATATTCGGCTCTGGACACAATCTCTGTGGAATCAAGCGCCGTGCATACTATTCCCCCGTCTTCTGATATATATCGAACGAGTGTGCTCATTTTTTATTTCCTCCGCTTCATTTGATATTGCTGTATCTGTGTTGTTGGCTGTTATGCCGCCTCGGTGCAGTGGAAGCTTGCGCGTCACATATACGGCTCTTTCGGTTTTGTCATTTGGCACATTAAAAGTATCTCCCTCGTACAGCGCCAAAACCTCCAGCCCCGCCTTTGCAAGTACAGAGCTAAGTTCTTCTTCTGTAAAGGCACGTTCTGCAAAGCTTTCGCTTTCTCGTCTGTAAAGTCTGCCCTCTTTTACAAAAAAATCAAGCTCTATATTTACGATATGGTTTTTATTGCTGTATTCATTTTGCCAAACGCAACAACAGTTTTCATTCTCATAAAAGAAAGTATTATCAGCCAATACGCTCTTATGCTTATAAACAGTGTTTACATCGAAAATAAAAATACCGTCAGGTGCGGTAAAAAAAGTTACCTTATCCACCGCTTTTTGCAGCGCATCAAGCGTAATTAAATGGTTTAAACTGTCCAATGCGCAAACGGTTACATCCACAGTACCGTACAAATCCAGCTTTGTCATATCTTGACACAAAAAAAGTGCTGCGGGTGCCTTCTGCGTGGCTACAGCCAGCATTTCTGAAGAAACATCAACACCTATTACCTCGTAGCCCAAGGCTAAAAGCTCAGCCGAGAGGCTGCCTGTGCCGCAAGCTAAATCCAGCAGTATATTTGCGTCATGCGCATATTTTTTTATAAGGGCGCTAAAATAGCCCGCACGAGCAGCGTACGAAACGTTACCCGTCAGGCCGTCATAATAAGTTGCGAAACAAGTATATGCCATAGCCTAACCCTTTTGCTCGGTGTTCATTCTGTCAAAAATAATGCGATACCCGTCGCAACCATAATTAAGCGAGCGATTAACGCGGCTTATTGTGGCTGTAGAAGCACCTGTAACATTTACAATATCGCTGTAAACCTTGTGCTCGTCCAACATTTTTGCCACTTGCAAGCGCTGCGAAAGTGCTTTGAGCTCCGGCACGGTGCAAAGGTCGTCAAAAAAGTCATAGCATTCTTCCATGTTTTTTAATGAAAGCACTGCATTAAAAAGAATCTCAACATTTATATCTTTTAACTTTGAATTCATAGTATGCCCTCCAAAATCTGTCAATCTGTACTACGGGTTTATATCCACACATAGTTTAACATACTAAACTGTGAAAGTAAACAGTAAAGTACAAAATTTTATTATTTTTGGTAATTTTTTAACTATTAAAGCAAATCATCTTGCAAAAGCTCATCAAAGCTCTGGCGCTTAACCACTATTCGCTCTTTGCCACCGCAAACCATTACAACAGCAGGCTTTGGCAAGCGGTTATAATTGGACGCCATAGAGTAATTATATGCGCCCGTTGAAAGTACGGCTAAAATATCTCCCGGTGACGGCTCTTGTATCATCATTCCTTCTCCCAGCAAATCTCCGCTTTCGCAGCACTTGCCCGCAACCGTCACCTTTGTATTACATATTTTATTTGCCTTGTTTGCGATAATCGCCTGATATTCAGACTTATAAAGTGCGTATCGCGGGTTGTCTGCCATACCGCCGTCTACAGAAACATAGGTGCGTATATTGGGAATATGCTTTACAGCGCCTATTGTGTAAAGCGTAATTCCTTCGCACCCCACAATTGCCCTGCCCGGCTCTATTATGATATGAGGAAGCGCAAGACCAAGCTCGTCACATTTTTTATGAACCACAGCCGAAACACGGCTCATGTAGCTGCCATAAGGCACAAAAGCAGTCTGCGGTAAATATTTTATGCCAAAGCCACCGCCCAAATTAAGTTCCCCAAGCTCCACACAGGTGCTTTTTTTAACATCGGCTAAAAAGCTTAACATGGTTTCGGCGGCAAGCTCAAACGGCTCTACATCAAGTATCTGCGAGCCTATGTGACAATGCACGCCTTTTAAGCATACATTCTGTGTGCAGAGTGCTTTTTTTACAGCAAACATTGCCTCACCTGTTTCCAGCGCAAAACCAAATTTACTGTCTATCTGCCCTGTCCGCACAAAATCGTGCGTATGTGCATCTATACCCGGCTTTATCCGCAAAAGAATATTTGCAGTTTTACCGTCTATGGCAAGAGCTATGCGGCTTAGCACCTCAAGCTCTGTTAAATTATCTACAACTATTCTGCCAACACCATATTGCAGTGCATCGCTAAGCTCGTTTGGAGTTTTATTGTTGCCATGGAAATATATTTTTTCAGGCGGAAAACCGACAGAAATAGCGGTATAAAGCTCCCCTGCCGAAACAACATCAAGCCCCAGACCCTCCTCCATAACAATTTTGCAAATAGCCTTGCAGCAAAAAGCCTTGCTTGCAAAAGCCACTGTGCCCCCGCCCTCGTAGCTTTCTTCTATAGAGCTTTTAAAACTGCGGCAATTTGCACGAATACTGTCCTCGTCCATGACATAAAGCGGTGTACCGTGTTTTGCCGCCAAGGCGACCGTGCTAAGCCCGCCTATGGTAAGATGCCCCTCACTGTTAATGTTAAGACACTCTGAAACAAACATATTTTTACCTCCTAAAGCTTCGTACCGTCTTCTTCTGCGCGTTGTTCTTCCAAAAAAACATTTTCTTCTTCGGCGGGTGTATAAGGCTCAAGGGTCAATTCCTCAATTATTTTACGAATATCTTCTGTGCCCTCGCCGTTTTCTGCCGATGTAACTATCATTGTCACCTGTCCTGCACAGGGTATTTCGCTGTTAAGCTCCGCAAGGCGTTTTTTACGCTCGCTTGCGCTTAATTTGTCTGCCTTTGTAAGCGCTACAATAAAAGGAGTTTCAGAATCTATAAAATAGTTTATCATCTGTAAATCATCTTTTGTTGGCTCATGCCGCATATCCACAAGCTGTACCACAAGCACAATTGCCCTGTCGCTGTGCAAATAGTTGCCTATAAGCTCTGACCAACGCGTTTTCTCGCTCTTTGCAACCTTTGCATAGCCATAGCCCGGCAAATCTGCAAAGCGAACATTTTCAAGCTTAAAAAAATTTATTGTGGTGGTTTTACCCGGCATAGAGCTTACTCTGGCTATAGCTTTACGGTTAAAAATTTTATTGATAAGCGAAGATTTACCCACATTGGAACGCCCCGAAAAAGCTATCTCTATAGTTTGACAAGGCGGAATTTGCGAGAACAGACCGTAGGACGCTTCAAACTCTACTTTATTCCAGTTCATTTTGGGCTACCTTCTTTTATTATTATTATTGTGTAATTAAAGCGTGCTCAGCCTGCTTTACAACAGGCAGCACAGGGGCTTTTTTCTGGTTTTCGCAGGACGAAACCAAGGCAGTTTTAAGGACAGTATCTATTTGCTTTGCGGGTACAAACTTAATATTATTTGTAACAACAGGGTCAAGCTCGGCAATGTCCGGCTCATTATCGGCGGGTATAATTACTATTTTTACGCCTGCACGATATGCCGCCATTGTTTTTTCTTTAAGCCCGCCTATAGGCAGCACGCGCCCGCGCAAGGTTATTTCACCTGTCATTGCAACGTCGCAGCGCACAGCTATGCCGCTTAACGCCGATATAACCGCAGTGCACATGGTGACACCCGCCGATGGACCGTCTTTGGGTATTGCTCCCTCCGGAATATGTATATGAATATCCTTATTTTTGTAAAAATCCGGCTCTATATTAAAGCTTGCCGCGCGCGAACGAATGTAGCTTATTGCGGCGTGCGCCGATTCCTTCATTACATCTCCAAGCTGCCCCGTAAGCTCTATTTTGCCTGTTCCGTCAAGAATAGCAACCTCAACCTGTAGCATTTCTCCGCCGACAGACGTCCATGCCAAGCCATTTACAAGACCTATTTCGTTTATTTGCTCTATCATTTCGGGCTTGTATTTGCGCACGCCCAAAAAGTCGGTTATATTTTGGTTGGTAATGTTTATTTTAGATTTTTCGCCGGCAACTATTTTTTTAGCCGCCTTGCGGCACAACGAAGCTATGGTGCGCTCTAAGTTTCTTACACCGGCTTCTCTGGTGTAATTATCCGTTAAGGCATACAGTGCATCATCGGCTATTTTAATTGTTTTTGTGCCCAGCCCATGGCGCTTTGTCTGCTTTGGCACCAAATATTTTTTAGCAATATTAAACTTTTCTTCGCGGGTATAGCTGTTAAGCTCCACCACTTCCATTCTATCTAAAAGCGGTGCGGGTATAGCGTCGCGGTCGTTGGCAGTTGTTATAAAAAGCACAGCGCTTAAATCAAACGGTAGCTCTATATAATGGTCACGAAAAGCGCTGTTTTGTTCGGAATCGAGCACCTCTAAAAGTGCTGAGGAAGGGTCGCCCCTAAAATCGTTGCCCAGCTTATCAATTTCGTCCAAAAGCAATATTGGGTTTTTGCTTCCGGCAAGCTTTATAGCTGTTATTATGCGCCCCGGCATTGCGCCGACATAGGTTTTGCGATGCCCGCGTATGTCTGATTCGTCACGAACACCACCCAGCGAAACACGGGTATAACGGCGCCCCAGTGCACGTGCGACAGATTTGGCTATAGAGGTTTTACCCACTCCGGGAGGCCCTACAAGGCAAATTATCTGCCCCTTTATGTCGGGTGCGAGGCTGCGAACCGCAACAAGCTCCAATATGCGCTCTTTAACCTTTGTAAGGCCATAATGGTCAGCATTAAGTATTTTTTCGGCACGGACAAGGTCTGTTTTTTCTTTTGTAACGGTGTTCCACGGCAGCTCTAAGCAGGTGTCCAGGTATGTACGTAGCACCGCCGCCTCTTGCGTACCGCTTGGCAGGCGCGAAAGTCTGTCTGCCTCTTGCATAAGCTTTTTTTCGCATTCCACGTCCAGCTTGAGAGCTGATATTTTTTTATAATAATCATCAGCTTCTTCTGCGGGAGAATCGCTTTCGCCTAGCTCGTCAGAAATTATCTTCATCTGCTCGCGCAAAAAATATTCGCGCTGGTTTTGGTCTATCTGCTCTTTTACTTTGTCATAAATATCGCGTTCAAGCCCTAAAATACTGTTCTCGTTTTCAAGTATTCCAGCCAAAAGCTCTAGCCGTTTTGACGGAGCAGATTCTTCAAGTATACGCTGCTTTTCTTCTACCTCAAGCGGTATATTTGCCGTTATATATTCGCAAAGGTAAACAGGGTCATCGGTAGAAAGCGAATTTACAACCATATCCCGCGGCATTTTTGGTGTTAAAAAACAGTATTCCTCAAAAAGCTCTTTAACGGTACGCATCAAGGCATCAACCAGTGCAGTTCGCTTTATTTTAGGTATTTTAAGGGGGAATTTTTGTATAACAGCCTGCAAATGCTTGCCGGAATCTACCATTTCTATAAGCTGCGCACGGTAAGTACCCGCAACCAAAACGCGCAGAGTATTACCTTGCGACTTTAATATTTGTCTGACCTCTGCAACTACACCAACCTTATAAAGGTCGTTCACTGTGGGGTTATCAATTTTTATATCTTTTTGTGCAACAAGAAATATCTGCTGCCCTGTTTTCATAGATTCATTTAGTGCCGAAACGGATTTTTCGCGCCCAACTTCAAAATGTAAAACCATCTGCGGGAAAAGCACAAGACCTCTCAGCGCAAGCATTGGCATCGTAATAAGCTCGTTTAATTCAAGCTCGTCTTTAGGTTTATTTTCCATGTAAATTACCTCCTTTACGGGTGAATCGTATTGTAAAGTTAAATGAAAGTTGAGAACCTCTCAAGCATTGTAGTACAAT